>NZ_PJBZ01000039.1 GCF_002835995.1 Psychromonas sp. Urea-02u-13
TATATTTGAGAGTGTTGTGGCTTAGTTAAATTGGCTACAGATTTGTAGTTTCTAAGTCTAATGATGGGCGTAAGTGAGTTGGTTCTTTGGCTCGATCGGGGCACATACCGACTTAGGTTTCTAGTACACTCAGTGTGCGTAAGTGAGGAATTATGTAGGGTTACATAATTGTGCATAATTAAGGGTAATTGGCTATCCTATTAGTTACAATCAGCACATTTTCGAGCTGTCTTTCTGAGGTGCCTGGGGCACAAACTGAGATAGGAATTTGTGCTGATTTACTCTAAATCAGTAGCCAAAATCACCGTACCACTACAGCATCTCTTGATCGTTTATTCCTTTTTTAGATTGCTATATGCTTTTTATTTTGAATATCAAGATCACTTAAACCATCCATTTTCCACAGTTTAATGTGACTTAGATTACTTTTTTGTTATTTAAAATAAATTGAACTTGAAGCTGTTTTTTTACCTGTGCATTGTATATATATATAACTACATATAGTGGTAGGGCTTGACTACTCGTACTATATGTTGTGTTTTAGGTGGTTTTATTGGATGGTGTATGAAAAAAATATCTATTGGGAATAATTTGATACTAGGCTTTCATCCAATGCTTGATAGATTAATGGAGAATGATCCTATTTCATTGAAGTCTGGTCCTGATATATCAATATTATCAACAAAGCAGTTGAGCATATTGTGCAAAAATATCATGTTAAATGTAATGCAGTCAGGTGATGGGAAATATTTATTATTATCACCCAATCTAATATATAACCAGCTTATCCAGCACCCTGCAGCAAAAAATGAAGTTGTAAATGTATTGATTCACTCTCCTGAAAGCGAGCAAGAGCTTCTCGCGTTAATTGATACTCTGAATTTAGTTCAGCCAGCCTTATCTTTATTAGAATCTGCTAACAAATCTAAAACTATTAATGCTCGTTATCTTCAACTAAATAAAATGGGCTACAAACCAACGCCTCTCACATTTTTAGCTAAATTGGCTAACAAATGCCCATCTACATTGAGAGGTTAAGAGTATGAGTAATAAGCATATTGAAAAGTCTAATCGCTCTAATGCAGGGGGTACACCTTTTCCTCTTGTGCATGAGCATATGCAGAAGCTTCGTTATTGGTATCAGAGTAAACTGACTAATACACAGTTGTTGGTATTATTACTGACCTGGTTAAAACAAGATTTTAAAGCAGTCACAGAACAACAAACCTTCCCTCTGTTTTATCGCTCTAATTCTAATTATTCTAATCAAGCCGAAAGTAATTGTCTGCGAATTCTTCGTGGGGGCAATAATGTTTCATGGGTGGAATACTCAATTGAGATTGGTAATGAAGAATTTATTTGGATGCCTATTCCTATTGTATTAAGAGGTTTTTTTTGGAGGGTGTTACAAGAGAACTCTTATGAAAAACCACTATTAAATAAGAGGGAAAGTAGGGTTCTTTATGATTTTTGGATAAGCAAAATGGCAAGGCCTAGAGCAGACCGTGGGATTAAGATGGCCAATAAAACAGCCTGGGCCAATTATATTAATAATTACTGTCAGGCTGATACCGTACTTTCTAGTAATTCGAAGGCTCTATACTTCTCCAACCTACATCATTCTTCAGCAGATGCTTATCAAACAGAGACCATTGAGTCCGATCGTTATCAGTTATTTAAATCTATCAATAATAGTATTAACCGTTTAATTTTAGAGGCTGAAAAATGGGGGATATTACCGGATTTTGAGCGCTCTGTTAAAGAACATCACGTTATCCCAAATCGATATGAAAAGTTAGCTCAATATCTTATAGAAACGCCCGGCTTGATCAGCGAGATCAACATTGATTATAAGGAGCATCACCGAGAAGTCACTAAGGTAAGAAGTTCGCGTATTGGTACAAAGAGTGGTGTTGATAAGTTTGCTGTTACTCATTTGTTTAAAGAGCTTAACGATTTATTGTCTGTCAGTAAGCGCAAAGCAAGTAGTCGTTCTGCATTCATTTATTATTATAATCAGTGTACCTATATATTTTCCTTGCAACTTATACTGCTCACCAGCCTACGGCCTACTCATCAAATTAGCCCGTCATTGGCTGCATTATCTGCAGACCGCTTTAGTGTTAAAGATAAAGGTCAGAGTAGAAATATTCTATTAAGTACTTTCTTACAAGAGCAGGTTATTCGTTATCAAAGTATCCAGCGTAAGCTACAAAATATAATGCCTTGTTCAGAGAACTCTCCATTTTTGCTTTTCCTGATTGATGATGATTTTAAGCCTGCGCAATTATCAGCTAAAAAGCTGCGCATATTTACGAATAAGCACTGGCCTGGTCATGTTCCTTATCAGTTAAGAAAAATGTTTTCCCAAACATTGATGGAATTAAAACTGCCTAATCATTTACTTGATCGTGCAATGGGGCACTCTCGACTTGGGGAGCACGATGGTGCAATGACTGTCTTCCCACATGAGGAAAAAGTAATGCTTAATGCTCTAAATCAATTGCCTGATATCTTCAAAATTAAGCTATTTGATGATTAGTTTTAAAAGTGTAACCGACTGGTTAAATACACAACTAGAAGTCCCGCCTATGAGTGACGAGCTCCGTTGGGTGCTGAATCATTGGTCTGAGGTACACAGTGCAATGCAGCCTGTCTTAAGTCGATCAATGTTGGTTGCTATTAACTCTAAAATAAGAAAAATCTCAACAGGGAAGAGGAGAGGATATCAAAAAGCACTTTCAGTGATTACCGTATATTTATCAGAGTACTTACAGTGGTCGATTCCTGAAAAAGAAAAAGTAAAACTTCAAGATGCCAATAATAAGTGGTTTGAAGAGGTCACTGCTCAGTCTGCAAATTCGGAGTGTTTAGTTAATAGCCATCAAAAGCTCATAGAGGATGCAGTAAAGCAGCCTATTAAAGTTAATGCTGCCATGCTGAGTATTACACTCTTATTAGAAACTGCACCGATATCACTACCTGCTATTTTTTACCTACTTACCCATCCTGCTGTGCTAGAAGAGGTGGGAGGTATTGCTACGGTTTGTTATCCAGTTTCGCTCGATGATGAAGGTGAACAGAGGCAATATGCTCGTTACAAGTTGTCAGCACTTTCATATCGTTTATTGAAAGAATATTTTAGAGCTGGTGGCCCTCTTAAAAACATAAAGGCATTACGTCTTAATATTCGAGAGTACCTTGGTTCAGCGCCATTTTATCTGGAAAATGTTTCTGATAGTCAATTACTGAAAATGATCACCTGCTATTGGCAAAAACGACTACCGAACTTTTTCGTAAAAGATTTTATTAATCCATCCAATCAATTTGCACTACACCCAGCCCGCTATTTGATTGCAGCTAATTGTTCAGATAATTCAAGGCTAACTCAAAATAAAACACTATTTCATACTCATACCACCTTAGATATTAATCCGAGTGGTAAGCAAAAGTGGCCACATAAAAAACTATTAAAGGAATATAAAAAACTAGGTAAGAAAGCAGTGTTAAAGCTGCTTAAAAGTGAACCTTCAGTAGTCTGGCCACAAGACAATATTCTGCCTCAATTATATTACTTTTATGTTGCAGAGTTAATTGAGTTTGGTGGGGTTAAAAAAGATACTCTTAGGGTGTCTACGATCGAAACTTATACCAATGGCGATGAGTACCTTAATCTACACCCACTCAGTTTTGATGATGCAATATCTGAGGAAGCTTTGAACAATTGGGCTGAAGGTTTTTATAAAAATGCTCAATCAGAATCAGTCCGATTACATCTGTTTTACTTCTTGCGGTTTATGGCTGAGCAAGAGCTTACCGATGCACTTGATATCGATGCCTTTCAGCCAGTCAATTTACCCAAAACTGTCGATGCTAATTTAGTCTCTGCCAAAGAGTTAAATGAGATCATGCATCTGCTATCAGAAAGTGAGGCTGAAAATAAATTTCAACAACTGTTCTGCTTGGTTGCAGTGATCTTAAGTTTTCATGGTTGTTTAAGGCGTGGAGAAATCCTTAGATTACGCATGCAAGATGTTGAGATAAGTGAACCTAAAGGAACGCTATTTCGGCTAACTATTACTAATACTGCAGAAGGGCGTACTAAAAATGGTAAGTCGAGAGTTGCGCACATTGAATTACCAATTGAGCAGGCTAAGTTATTAAGGTTATTACTTAAAATAAAAGAAGAGGCGCACTATTTAGATCCATTGATTGGCTTTTCTGGAGAACTTATCTCTTCTAGAGAAAGGCAATACATTTTACCTATAACACGTGCCATTAAAAGTGTTTGTGGGCCATCGGCTCGTTTTCATCATTTACGTCATGGTGGCGCATTTGTCCTGGCGAGCCAGGTATTTGTTCTCTTCACAAAAAACGTCTCTTCGGTGAACTGCGTATATTTGTCAGCGCTATTACAGGAACCGTTTGTTAAGAATCGATTTTCTTACTGGCTTGAAGGGCGGGGAATTGAACAGGTAAATTCAGTCGTCGCATTGGATGTTATTGCAGATATGATTGGTCATAGCTTGTTTGAGACCACACGTAAAAGTTATCTGCATGGGCATGAATGGATTGGGGGCTACTTTACGCCTCAGGTACAGCAATATTCTAAACTCCTCCTTCGCTATATTTTGGGGTTAAATGTTGGTTCAAATGACATATCCAGACAAGTAAATATCCTCATAAGTAACGACATAGAAAATTTACAATCTATTTCCCATAGTAGTACTAACTTACTCCCTCGAAGGGTTCATGAGATGGCGGTTAACAAGGCCAGTAAACTATCTTGGCTAGCTACATGTGATACAAATTTAGTAGATCCTAATTGGACTGCTTTTTGGATAGAAAAGCTAGCTAGAACTTCTGATTGCTCTTTAGATTTATTGATACAAAACTCTTTAAATACCAAAGCAATAAATAGCTCTGTGACTTGGGAAGAATTAAGTAAGATCAAGCAATTACTCTACAGAAACAAGCTATCCACTCAATACAAAAAAACGACTTACAAGCTAATTAAACAGCTACTTTGCAAGCTAGATATTAAAGAGTGCTCTTTCGAAATGGAAATGACAAAAAGGGCTGCTGTTAGGTATGAAAAAATATTTAAGCTACCTGAGTTTGCTGTTTTTAATCGTCATTTCACTTTGTTTAAGAACCGAGGGACTTTAAGTGACAAGCAAGAGTTGTTCATTGCGCATGAAATCTTTATCGCTAACGAAAAACTTATGGTAGAGCCCATTCATTTAGGAAAAACAAAGCTTGTTGTTAGGCTGGAGTTATCTGGTATTTCAGAGCAGTGGCTAATCAATATTTATCGACAATTATTTTTATAACTGAGGTGTAGTATGGAAACAACAATTTCTTTATGTGCGGATAAAACAAAAGAACTGATTATTTTATTGGAAACAGCTGATAAAAAGTCTCCTGAATATAGAAAGTTTTTGCTTGAGCTAGATAAAAAATCTGGTGAAATTACATTTGTTGTCGGCAGCTCACAGGTGATGAGTCGCTTAATAGTTGGAGAAGGTAGTCTTGACCAAACTATGAATGACAAAGAGTATTTTTCTCATAATGCAGATTTATTGCTTAACGTTTTATCTAGTCCTGCCACTTCGTTAAATATAACGTTGAACTCAGATAAGACTGGACGAATAGAGATGACTTTTCCTAGCCTACCCAAGTTACGTAAAGGGTATTGTAAAGGCATAGAAGATGTACACCTTCAATATCTGAACGCAATTGATGATGCTAGTGTCAAGAAGTATGACAAAGATACGCTACTTGGATTAGTGCAGTTAGTGGATGAACAATGCCGGCCTTTTGAGTTTGTATTATTGAACTCAGAAGAAGGTGGGGACAGTGTCAAAGTGCAAAGAGATGGCGAAGTATTCTCTGAAAAGCTAGATACGAATACCCATTTAGGTATTGAGCTTTGTTTAGACAAAAAAACAATTAGCATAATCGATGACGTGTGTGAAAGTAGTACTGAAAAAGAGATCGGAATTCATGTAGGGCAAGGAGAAATTATATTCAAATTAAAGGATCGTGTTACCTCGGTATCTATACCAGACCATAGTGATTTTTTGTCAAAGATCGAATCCAAAAAAGACACCGTCATTAGCTTTATATTAAATGGCTATAAATTAAAAGATGAGCTGGGTGGTTATGTAAAAATGCATGACATTAAACAACAAGAGCAAAGTTACTTGCTGTTTCACAAAGGAAAGTTGGTTGTTTGTGCTAAATCAGAAGATCAGGATTGTGCTGATATATTAGATCTCATTGATGTAAGGTCTAGTGAGGATGACTTGTTGTTAATGGTTAATCTACATTTATTTAAAGATTTTAAAGTTAAAGATACAACAGAGCATCATAAACTAAAGGCATCAATAACAAAGTCGCATGATGGAGAGTATTGCTTCTCATTTTATAGTAGTTCTGATCCACGTAATGCGTTTTTCTCTGTTCCTTGTATAGCCGCACCAAGTCATATGAGCGAAATTAAAGATCTACACGCTCAACTGAAAAAGCAGTTAATAGCTCAGAAGAAAAAAGTAAAAGTAAGTCATGAGCAGCTTGATTTGGTTGGATATGGTGAGTTGTTGGATGTGTGAGGCAAGAAAGTCTTCTACCTAATTACTGGCAGAAGACTCGCTATATTACTTGTAATATTGTTTACATCTTTTCGAATTGTGTTTCCAAGAACGAGACAACTCACTAACAATAGATGGATAATCATCCCAAGGGTCTGGTAATACTCGCCCTCTAGCCGCTCTTAATTTAATGGGATAACCTCTAGTTTCAATCAAATGTATGAAGTAGAAGCTCTTTTCTTGCTTTGTGCTAAAAGACTTATGGGTTCCACTGCGTATGCTTGGATATATTTCCCATGAATAATTGCAGTGGCTACGCTTAACGCAATTACGATAATGCTGTTTTAATTTTTTCATTTACCCTCCAGGTTTACAGTACCTAGAAAGGGTCTCCTTCAAAATAATTCATTTATGCTCCAGTTTTAATAAAGTTATAGTGGTATTTTAGTATGAAATTCGAGCAAATACACATGATGATAATAAAAATTCTTATTGTTAGGTTATTAAGGGTAACCCTTACCTCTTGTAGCGTGTAAAGTTTGATTTACCTGCTCAGCCGTGTAATACTTTGTTTACTTGTTATAGCGTGTAAGGTGAAACATGAAAATATCCACAACAAAACAACTCAGTGCATATTTAAAGGATGTTCGTTTAGATAATGAACTATCTCAAGCGGATGTCGCTAAAAAGGTTGGGGTTCGCCAAGATACGGTTTCAAATTTTGAGTTAAGAGCTGGAACGACCAAGATGGATACTTTTTTTAAGCTACTTTCTGCGCTTGAGTTAGATTTTGAAATTACACCTCGTAATGGAAAAAATAGCGATGATGGTTCAGGTTGGAAAGAGGAGTGGTAATGGCTACCTTAGATGTCTACCTCAATGGTTATCTTGTTGGTGAGTTTAAAAAATCGAGCAATGGTGCCCACTCTTTTAGCTACTCAACGAGCTGGCTGGCATTGAATGGAAGCCGACCAATATCATTATCAATGCCACTCGCTAAGTCTGAATATCGTGGTGATGTTGTGTATAACTACTTTGATAATTTATTGCCTGACAACTCAGAGGTCAGACAACGCATTGTTGCGCGTTATCAAGCAGGCTCTTCTTTACCCTTTGATTTGTTATCTATGATCGGTAGGGACTGTGTAGGTGCTTTACAGCTATTACCAAAAGGAGAAGCCCCTCTTAACGTTAAAAATCTAGAATATAGAGCATTAGGTAATGAAGAGTTAGATAAAATAATAATGGGATATCGTGCCGATATGCCACTTGGTATGATTGAAGATCTGCAAGATTTCCGCATATCCGTTGCGGGAGCACAAGAAAAAACAGCGCTATTGAATATCGATCAAACTTGGTGTTTACCCTTAAACTCCACACCTACTTCGCACATTATCAAACTGCCTATTGGGCAGATTCAAAGTCACTCTTACTCACTAGATATGTCTGATAGCGTAGAGAATGAATTCTTATGTATGCAATTACTACAAGCTTACGGCTTATCTGCTGCTGGCTGTGAAATATTAACATTAGAGGAGATGAATGTACTTTCTGTTGAACGTTTTGATCGCCAATATTCAAGTGATAAAAAATGGTTAATGAGAAGACCTCAAGAAGATTACTGCCAAGTATTTAATGTACCTTCAGCCTTGAAGTATGAAAATCAAGGTGGTCCAGGCATTGAGCAAATCATGAATCATCTATTAGGCTCAAAGAATGCAGTAAAAGATAGAGCTGATTTTATGAAAGCACAAGTGCTGTTTTGGCTGATGGGAGCATCAGATGGTCACGCTAAAAACTTTTCTATTTTCATTTTACCTGACGGACAATTTCAATTAACACCATTCTATGATGTGTTATCTGTTTTCCCTGTCGTGAATAAGAAAGGGCTGAATATTCGTCAGGTAAAACTGGCGATGGGCTTAAAAGCGACGAAAGGGAAAAAGTATCATATTAATAAAATCTACCCTCGACATTTTATTGAAACAGCGAAGCAAGTTGGCTTTGAAACAGCCAAAATGGATACTATACTAAGTGAGATTAAAGCTAGCACTGAGCAAGTAATTATTGATATTCAAGCTAGGTTGCCAGTAAATTTTCCTGAAAATATATCAGAAAGTATATTTTCAGGGATGCTAAAACAGCTTAAAAAGTTATAAATTAAGTTTCATATGTTGAATTTTTTCAATAGTAAAGCTCAGTAATTTTGTAGCTTAAGAATTTAAATTGTCGTTATTGTTGTGGCCAAATGGTGGCCAATAATTTAATTTGACCGTTTAATCCGATCAAAAAAGGGCTTAAATGGTGTGGTTTATTGTGTTTTAACTGTTTGTTTTTAATGTGTTTTGTTGTTTTTTAGTAACTTGTGCTAATTTTGTGTTTAAGCCTTCCAAGCTGATAATGCGGGTTCGATTCCCGCTGCCCGCTCCAAGTTTTATCTACACTAAATCAACATTATGGTTGATTTTTTCGTTTCTGCTCTCTTGTAAAATTAAATTTTCTAGTAACTTATAGCACACACTATTTTCATTTATTAGTAATGCTTCGTCACACTTCCATTAACTCGTTCCAATAAAAACATCTCTCTATTTTTAAAATAAATTTTCTGCAAATGATTCTCTGCCACCTACTTTGTATAATTCCTCTATGAGCAATTTAAGATACGCTACATAGTGTATCAATCGACTCAAGTTCTACTCTTGTTATTCTCTCGTCAAATACCTGTTTAATCGTTTTATTTAAAAATTCCTTGATCAATATTAGAGTAATAATTCTTGTAGAAAGCTGCCTCGCTCTATTTTGTAAGGCAGGGACTCTGTAAATACTTGCTTTAGATCTCTTTTTATCTTGGGTAAATACAGTTTATCTATGAGTCTTGCACCAAAATAGCATTTCATTCCATATCATTAACTACCTACTATCGACTTATAACAATTTAAGTGTGACGACTCTGACCGTTGATGTTTATGTGTTTTATTTTATTGAAATCATAATGTTTAACGGGACATGAGAAATTATATTCAGTCATTAGTAAAACAGGAAAAAAAATGGAATTTAAAATCAAGACATTAGCTCGTTTGACCATGCCACTATTTGTTGTAGCAACCTTAGTTGCATGTGGTGATAGCAACAATCAAGAGCCTACACCCGGTGATGATAGTAATGGCGAGCTTAACTATTTACGGAAAGATGCGAGCTATGATGGCTGGGGGTTACATATATGGAATGATAATCCTGATTGTGACGGTGCGGCTGATAGTGCAGTGACAGATTGGGATCATCCGTTATTAGCGACTAGCGTTGGTGAAAACGGTGGGGTTTATGATATTCCATTGAAGCCTGGTGCAACCTGTGTGACTTATCTAATGCACAAGGGAGGGGAAAAAGAACCCGGAGGTGATCGCCAATGGGACATTAGTACTATTGGTAAAAAAGTATACCTAGTTCAAGGAAAAGTAGATCTTTCTGATTCGCCTATTCCATTGTCTATTTATGATGGCTCAAAAGGCATTTTAATTGATGCGTCTACCGTTGCTTGGGATGCAAGTAGTGCTGATACCTTTGAAGTTCATTACTCAGCCAATGGAGGTTTTGAAGTAAATGATGCTACTGGCGAAGTTATTTCTGAAACTCAATTATTAATGCTTACGAGTAAAACTAAGCCTGATGGCGTTGCTAAACGTTATGAAAGTTATCAATTTTTTGGTTTTGAACTACCTGAAAACCTTAACGAAACTAGATTAATGAGTGGGCAATTAGTACTTGTTGCTAAAAATGCAGAAGGTCGTATTTATGATGCAACAGGGGTCCAATTAGCCCCTGCTTTAGATGTAGTATATGCAACAGGTGAGGCAGGAGCACAACATGAAGCTCTAGGTGCAATCGTTTCTGGCACTGATGCAACATTTAAATTGTGGGCGCCAACGGCAAAAAATGTCGCACTTTATCTTTATGATGACAATTTAGCGATGGTTGGTGATGCAATCACTATGGTGCGTAAAGATAATGGGACGTGGGAAGTTGCAGATGTTTCGAATGCGCTAGGTAAATACTATCGCTATGAAGTTGAGGTCTATCACGCAGCGCTAGATAACGTTGAAACACTGCAAGTAACCGACCCTTACTCTCTAAGTTTATCTGTTAATAGTATGTATTCTCAAGTCGTTGATTTAAAAGTTGATGCTAAACCTACAGGCTGGGATACGCACACTATACCAACAGTGACTAACCCTGAAGCTCAGGTTATCTATGAAACACATCTTCGTGATTTAAGCTCCGCTCCGAATGATGGTGGAACAGATGCACTGGATGGTAAATATATAGCAATCACTGAAACGGATCGTGAAAGTGTTAAACAGTTAGCTTCTCTGGCTGAGAATGGTTTAAATACTATTCACTTAATGAATCTATTTGATATTGCAACCGTTGATGAAAATCCTGAAAAACGTGTTGAATTAAGTGATACGGTTGGCAAGCTTTGCGAATTAAATAAAAGCGCAGCTGTTTGTAATGATGGTGTTAATGCTTCAACGATACGTGAAGTGCTCGAAGGTTATGATCCAACTTCAAGTGACGCACAAGCGTTAATGAATGATTTACGTATGTACGATAGCTTCAACTGGGGCTATGACCCATTCCATTACACGGCACCAGAAGGTAGTTACGCAACTGATGCAAAAGGTACTGCACGTATTGAAGAGTACCGCACTCTCATCATGGAACTGCATGCAATGGGTTACCGCGTAGTGATGGATGTGGTTTATAACCACACTAATTCTGCTGGCACTGATGATAAGTCAGTATTGGATAAAATTGTCCCTGGATATTACCAGCGTTTAAATGCATCGGGTTATATTGAAACATCAACTTGTTGTTCAAATACAGCGACAGAAAACATCATGATGGGTAAGTTAATGACTGACTCTCTGGTTACTTGGGCACAAGAATACAAGATTGATGGTTTCCGTTTTGATTTAATGGGTCATCAACCTAAGCAACTTATGGTCGACTCACTTGCAGCTGTCAAAGTTGTAGATGCGGATACTTATTTTTATGGAGAAGGCTGGAACTTTGGTGAAGTCGCAGATGATGCGCTTTTTGAGCAAGCAACACAGGCGAATATGGGCGGGACTGAAATAGGTACCTTCTCAGACAGACTGCGTGATGCGGTGCGTGGTGGTAGTCCATTTGATGATGGCGATACATTACGTGAAAACCAAGGTTTTGCTAATGCTGGAGTTTGGAATGAAATGCAAACAGACTCAGATGCATCGCTAGTTAAGCTAAGAAAAGACGGCGATATCATCCGTTTAGGAATGGCAGGTAACTTAGCCAACTTCGTGCTACTTGATCAACAAGGCAATACTAAGCGTGGCCAAGATATTGATTATAATGGTCAAAAAGCAGGTTATACCATTGATCCGGCTGAGAATATCGCCTATGTGTCTAAACATGATAACCAGACACTTTGGGATAATAATATGTATAAGATCGCATCGGATGTAACCTCTGATCAACGCGCTCAAATGCAGATCATAGCATTAAGTACCAACATGCTTGGCCAAGGTATCCCTTTCTTCCATATGGGATCAGAACTGTTACGATCTAAATCAATGCAGCGTGATAGTTACGACTCAGGTGATTGGTATAATATCGTTAACTACGATATGAGTAGCAATAATTGGAATGTCGGTTTACCACGTGAAGATAAAGATGGCAGTAACTGGCCCTTAATCTCAACTATTATTGCAGATACAAATGCAGAGCCTATGGTCGCAGATATTGAATGGACGAATGCACGCTTTAAAGAGCTACTAAAAATTCGTACCAGCTCACCGCTATTTAGTCTTGAAACGGAAGCAGATATTAAAGCACGTGTTGATTTTCGCAATACAGGTATTGATTCTGTTGCCGGTGTCATTGTAATGAGCATTGATGACGGTGTAGGCCTTGTTGATTTAGATGAGACAGTTGATGCAATTGTTACTGTCATTAACGCAACGAATGAACAGCAAGTTATTCCAGTCGTAGGAGCAACTGATTTTATATTACATGGCGAACTAATAGCAGGTACGGCTTCTTTTTCTGGGAATGAATTTACTGTCCCTGCATTAACGACAGCAGTGTTTGTTAAAGTACAATCTGGTGCACAAGGTGTTGGTTTATCAGTTGATAATAGTAAGAAAGATTTATCATCGATTCCGCCATTTGGTAATGATATTCCTCATGTTCGTGGTGATATGAATAGCTGGGGTGATGCCGATGCAATGGATTTTGTTAGCGCGGGTATTTACAGCATGACGATGACATTGGAAGCGGGTACTTATGGCTTTAAAGTCGCCGATCCAACTTGGAATGCAATTAACTACGGCACTGCAGGAGCATTAGTACTAGGTGAAGCGTTAGCATTAAATGGTAGTGATAATATTTCACTAACATTAGATGCTAAATCAGTCGTTACCTTTAGTTTTGATGCGAATGATAAAGATTTAGCAATGTTAACCGTTACTGCAATTGAAAGTTACCAGTTGTAGTGTATTTGATGACAGTGCGAAACTGCACCACTTACTTTTGATATTTATGTTAAAGGTAATCAATCAGAATGGGGAATTTCACCTGAGTATCAACTCACTTACAAAGGTGGTAAGACTTACCAAGCTAACTTCGATTTTGGTGGGGATGTAGAGTTTAAACTTGCTGGCGATGATTGGGCTAATAATTTTATCGTCGCGGATGGTGCGACCCTGTCTGCTGATGTTGAATACCCTGTCATGCTAGGTGTTGATGGCGCCGCTAATAATAAAGTGACATTACCTGATGGCCGCTGGAGTTTCGGACTTACGTTAGACGATGATTTAACAACTGGTACGTTGTTAATCCAGGAATGCGCTCAGTAGATAGATAACGACAACTAAGCCAATCTCAGCCGGGTTATCCCGGCTTTTTTATATCTGTCACTTTATAATATCAATTACATAATCGCCGATGTTTATTGGATAGAGTAGGGGGATTTTAGTGTTTTTTACAGATAAAAAAGATCCATAAAATTTTTTGATTGTAGTAGATGATTTTTATGGAGAAAAATTAATATTTAAACTATTTTTCTCCATAAAAATTAATATTTAAACTATTTTTCAAAGCCTTGAATTAAATAAACGGTTCATTAAATTCGATTTAATGCATAAGTCTGGCGTGAAGTCTGTCACATAGATTAATTCACTTAATATGACTTAATCTTGAAAATCTCCAACCTACGTCACAATTTAATTGCTAGGTATTTATTGTTGCTATGGTTATTGCGCCTAAATAGCATTTCCTTCTATTTCATTATCTCCCTAATATTAATTTATTAAGTTTAATTAAATTATTATTAGGGAGGATATTCTCAATGAAAACACACTCTATAACGCCTCAGCAGCAAGATAAAAAATGGTGGCATGATGCGGTGGTCTATCAGATATACCCACGTAGTTTTATGGATGAAAATAATGATGGCATGGGGGATCTCGCTGGGATCATCAGTAAATTAGATTACCTTAAAAAGCTGGGGATAAATGTAATTTGGTTATCGCCAGTGTTTAAATCTCCGATGGATGATAACGGTTATGATATATCTGATTATCAAGCGATTTCCTCTGAGTTTGGCACGTTAGAAGAGATGGATAAGTTAATCGCTGAAGCTGCAAAGCACAATATTAGTATTATTATGGACTTAGTCGTTAATCATACGAGTGATGAACACTATTGGTTTACAGAGTCTAAAAAATCAATCGATAACCCTTATCGTGATTATTACATTTGGCGTAAGCCACAAGCCGATGGTTCTGCACCAAATGATTTTCATTCATACTTTGGTGGCAGTGGCTGGGAGTTCGATGCGAATACGGGCGAATATTATTTCCATCAATTTTCTAAGAAACAACCAGATTTAAATTGGGATAACCCTGAAGTGCAGAAAGTCGTGCACGAGATGATGAACTGGTGGTTAGATAGAGGCATTGGTGGCTTCCGCATGGATGTTATCGACTTGATTGGTAAAGAGATCGATAACCAGGTTATGAGCAATGGTCCGCGCTTGCATCCTCTGTTACAGGAGATGAACAAAGCAACTTTTGGTGATCGTGATGTATTAACCGTCGGCGAGTCTTGGAGCGCGACGCCTGAGATTGCCAAACTGTATTCAGATCCTGCCCGTGAAGAGCTATCCATGGTTTTTCAGTTTGAGCATATTACTATTACCTTCGACCCAGTTGAAGGAAAGTGGAAGCCTCGCGCGTTTGATCTGGTTGAATTTAAGCAAGTGATTAGTAAATGGCAAATCGGGTTAGCTGACTGTGGTTGGAACTCTTTATTTTGGAACAATCATGACCTACCTCGCGCAGTTTCAAAGTATGGTGATCCGGGCCGTTACCGAGTGCAATCGGCTAAAATGCTGGCGACAGCATTACATTTTCTTAAAGGCTCTCCTTATATTTATCAGGGAGAGGAAATTGGCATGACCAATGTGCAATTTGATGCCATTGAAGATTATCAAGATATTGAAACACTGAACCTCTATAAAGAACGTATTGCAGAAGGCTCCTCACACGAGGAAATGATGGCAGGTATTCATGAAAATGGTCGTGATAATGCGCGTACACCGATGCATTGGAACAACACTGCTAATGCCGGTTTTAGCAAAACTAAACCTTGGCTAAAACTCAACCCTAACTACGCCGAGATTAATGTCGAATCTGCATTAAATGATCCTGATTCTATTTTCTATCACTACCAAAAACTAATTCAACTGCGTAAAGACCATGAAGTAATGGTTTACGGTGATTACTCTCCGTTATTTGAATTGCATACGCAGGTTTTTGCTTACCAGCGTGGTCTTGGTAATACACAGGTATTGGTGATTAATAACTTTAGCAATGAGTCAGTACAGTTAGCACTGCCTGAATCGTTACAAGGGCTGAAGGGGCAATGTCTGAGTAGTAACTATGAGCAACGTACTGAATTAACTGATGCCTTAGATCTTGCTCCCTATGAGTCTTTTGCTCTGTTATTGAAATGCAATGAACAGGAATAATAAAATGAAAAATTATAGTTTGGTTGGTGATGTCGGCGGTACTAATGCTCGTCTGGCGTTATGTGATATAGAAACGGGCAATATTTCTCATTCTTTAACCTATTCCGGTTTAGATTACCCTTCGCTAGAACAAGTCGTAAAAGCTTATTTAAAAGAGCAGCCATTGAGTGTTGAGCAAGCCTGTATCGCAATAGCATGCCCTATCCAAGGGGATAAGGTGGTAATGACAAATCATACTTGGGCATTTTCTATTACTGAAATGCAAGAAAACCTGGGTCTTAAAAAGTTAATCATTATTAATGATTTTACTGCTGCATCAATGGCAATCCCGATGCTTGCCGATGCTGACAAAGTACAGTTGGGCGGTGGCTCAGCACAGTCTGATAAACCGATTGCTGTTTATGGTGCGGGCACTGGCTTAGGTGTCGCGCATTTGATACCCACTGGTGATCGTTGGTTAAGCATTGCGGGTGAGGGAGGCCATATAGATATGGCCAGTAATAACAAGCAAGAAGCACAGCTGATACAACAATTACGTCAAGAGTTTGGCCATGTTTCGGCAGAAAGGCTGCTCTCAGGACCGGGATTAGTTAATATTTACGCTGCTTTGATTAAGTCTGAAGATCGTGTGCCAGAAATATTAACCCCTCAGCAGGTCAGCGAACGAGGTGTTTCTGGTGAGTGTGATGATTGCCATCAAGCACTAAGTCTCTTTTGTGTATTGATGGGACGTTTTGCTGGCAATCTTGCATTAAATCTTGGTACCTATGGGGGGGTTTATATTGCTGGTGGCGTTGTCACTCGCTTTCTTGAGTTTTTTAAAGCTTCTGATTTCCGCATCGCTTTTGAGGACAAAGGGCGTTTCAAAAATTACCTAGCGCCAATTCCTGTTTACGTAATTACCCATCCTCAGCCGGGACTTTTAGGTGCAGGCGCTTATTTACGTCAGTCCTTAGGGATTCGTTTGTAATAGCAACGCATTGACTAATCCAACTTACTGCTTAAAAGAAACGAAGAGATCCAGTGCTCGCACCACTACTTCTATTCTCGTTTCAGCGGTTTCATAAAATTAAGATAATAAGACCATAATTATGAAAAGTGAAACAAAAAAAAATACAGCAACAATCAGTAACATTAAACGAAATTGGTGGAAAGAGGCGGTGGTTTACCAAATTTATCCGCGTAGTTTTATGGACTCTAATGGTGATGGTATTGGCGATCTTCGTGGTATCACAGAGAAACTTGATTACCTCCAAGATCTTGGCATTGATGTAGTCTGGATTTGCCCTATGTTTAAATCACCTAATGATGATAATGGCTACGATATCAGTGATTATCAGGAGATCATGGAGCAGTTTGGCAACATGGCTGACTTTGATCAGCTACTGGCTGCGATACATGAGCGTGGCATGCGTCTGATTTTGGATTTAGTGGTTAATCATACTTCCGATGAGCACCCTTGGTTTGTTGAATCGAGCTCGTCGAAAGATAACCCGAAGCGCGATTGGTATATCTGGCGTGATAGCCAAGAAGATAAAGCACCAAACAACTGGGAGAGTATATTCAAGGGGCCTGCTTGGCAACATGATGCCACTACACAACAGAGCTATATGCACCTTTTCTCGACTAAGCAGCCGGATCTCAATTGGGAAAATCAAGCGGTTCGTGATGCGATCTACAAAATGATCAACTGGTGGTTAGATAAAGGAATAGACGGTTTCCGCCTCGATGCAATTACACATATGAAAAAAGAGCCTGGTTTAAGTGATATGGCTAACCCTAATAGCTTAAAAAATGTGCCTTGCTGGGACAAAATGATGAATGTCGACGGCGTGCTTAATTATATTGATGATATGTGCCGTAAGACGTTTAACCACTATGACATTATGACGGTGGGTGAGGCGAATGGTGTTTCGGTAGATCAAGCAGAAGAGTGGGTAGGAGAGCAGAAGCAACGTTTAAGCATGATTTTCCAGTTTGATCATCTACAGCTTTGGAACGAAGATTCAGAGTCTCAATTAGATCTTATTGAATTGAAAAGAATTTTTAGTAAGTGGCAAAAAGGACTACAAAATTCTGGCTGGAATGCTCTCTTTCTAGAAAATCATGATATCCCACGCATTGTTTCTAAATGGGGTAACACGGAAAAATATTGGTTTGAAAGTGCCACTGCATTGGCCGTTATGTATTTTCTAATGCAAGGAACGCCCTTTATCTACCAAGGACAAGAGATAGGTATGACTAATACCCAGTTTGACGGTATTGATGATTTTGATTGTGTGGGCGCTAAAAACCATTATGCCGAGTTACGTGAGCAGGGTATGCCTGAACAGGAAATTTTACATCTTCTAAGCAAAATTGGTCGAGATAATTCACGTACTCCTATGCAATGGGATGCAACAGAGCATGCAGGTTTTAGTTGTCATGCTCCTTGGCTTAAAGTTAACCCTAACTATCAAAGTATTAATGTGGCGGAGCAGCTACAAGATTCAGGATCGGTGCTTAATTTCTACCGCCGTCTGATTGCCCTTCGTAAAGCGGAGCCCGTATTAGTTTATGGCGAATATGATTTAGTACTTGAAGCGGATGAGAAAATTTATGCTTATACGCGTAGTTTGGATGAGCAACAACTGCTGATTATTTGTAATCTAAGTAAAGAAAGCGTGCAATATTATTACGATAATAAGGCATTAAGGGAAAAAAATATGATACTTAGTAATTATACCAAGGGGCTTGATAATGATTTCCTACTTCAACCTTTTGAGACGAGAATTTATCGTCTTGGTAAAGCTTAATCGCATCTAGTTATTCCTGCGTAATACACTGATTATATTAATAATCAGTGTGTTTTTTTTAAATAAAAATTCAGTATCGGTTACGTACAATAAAAATTCACTAACAGGCAATTATTTTTTAGCGTTTTATCTATTTTCCTGCGCTATTAGTTTCATATCAATATTATCCTTCTCCCTTAATATGAGGGTTCTCTTTTATCAATGATTTAAACTGCTCCAATAACGCGATACTTTGCTTATCTTGTCGGCCATCTTTATGCAGGTAAGCGCCGATGGTCGCTTTGTTAAAGCATTCTTGCATCTGCAGTGGGACGATATCAAAATTTTCAAAGTATGCTTGCATATCAACCGGGTAAGGTAAAATAGCATCACTATTTTGTAATAAATCAATTGCGGTTAAAAATGAATTTGTCGTGTAAGTTACTTTTTCTTGCAAGTAATGGCGTTTCTGAAAAGAGCTAAGCTCAGGGCTTGGTTGTTGCAAATGCGCATAGCGTTTTTTGGAGACACCTAAGTCAACAGAAGGGAAGCGTGCGATATCTTCATTACTACATACTAACTCCAGCAAAGGGTGGCCTTTCCTAACATAAACTTCTTCGTGGCTACTGAAAAGAGGATAAAAAAGAATATCTTCGTACTGTGCTAATCCGACTATTTCATGTCCAACAAAAATACTGATCTCATTACTGAGTAATAGATTCATCAGCTGTAGATTGTCCCCAACATCAATGGTGATATTAGTGTGCGGATAAGCCGTTCTAAAGTCCTGTACGCAGTCACGAAGAAATAGATGCCACCATGCATCACCACAACCTATTTTAAGCTCCGCCTGGTGTCTTAGCTTGTTTTTCTTAAGCTTGATAAGGGTATTATCGTATAAATGTTGCAATAACTTAGCTTGTTCATAGAGCAGCTCTCCACTGGAGGTAAGCGTAATGCCTTTGGAGTTACGATTAAACAATTTACTCCCAAGCTTCTCCTCTAATTTTTGCATATTATGGCTTAAGGTCGGTTGGCTTAAACACAGCAGGTTGGCTGCTTGAGTAATATTTTGTGTCTTGGCCACCTGTGTAAATTGAAGCATTAACTTGAACATAATTGATCTTATTTGTGCAGGGAAAGTTCTATTTTATGTTGCTTAAGCTTTTATTTCTATACGGGCCTACTGCAAGATTAAGAATCATGAGTCGAAGTGATCATTCATTTTTCTTTCTCATCATTCTTAATAATTTAGTGATCTTGTATAAAAGATGCCGTGTGAATACCAGTGCTTTATTTATTGAAAAAAACACTGTCACCAACATTTTTGATTAACGCTTAAACAAACAGTTAGATACTTCCTTGGGAAAATTAATGGCAATGCTTGCGTGAAAGCAAGCTTCTATTTTTTATTAAGACTACACAACTTCTATAAGTTACGGAAGGTTATAGAGTGCAAACCCGAATGCAGGAAGGGTTAATGTTTCTGCTAATTGACAGGTTTTTTCATTGTAAATATCGATTACCGTACGACCAGAAAGTGCAACCGGAAGCTTCATGATAGAAGGCTTATCATTGTTATTGATCGCGATAAAAATGTTATCTGCATTATTCTGTTTTTGATAAATAACACTCTTCTGGGTGTTATCCGTTACTAACCATTCAATTTTATGAGCTCGTAATGCACTATAGGTTTTACGTAACGTAATAATCTTTTTAATGTGTTGTTTCATATTAAGGTCGTGTTTACTTTCATCCCAAATCATACATTTTCGATTAAGAGGATCTTCTCCGCCCTCTAAACCAATCTCACCACCGTAATAAATACAGGGAGAGCCTGTTTGAGTAAATTGGAATAAGTATGCCAATTTTGCTTTATCTTTGTTTGCTCCACATTGGTCAAGAATACGTGATGTATCATGGCTATCTAATAATAAAAATGAGGCTTCGCTTACATTAATTGGATAACTAACATTTATCTCGTTCACCGCTGATTTAAATTGCTCTGCATTTAAGGTATCAGTGGCAAAAAAACCGAGAATGGCATCGGTGAGTGGATAGTTCATTACCGCATCAAACTGATCTCCACCTAACCAGTTCATTGAGTCGTGCCACACTTCACCTAAAATATAGAGTTCAGGTTTAATCGCCTTTAACTCATCGCGGAAGCGTCGCCAGAAACGTTGATCTACCTCGTTAGCGACATCTAAACGCCAAGCATCAATATCAAAATTACGCACCCAATAGCGTCCTGCCTCGAGTAGATATTCCATCACTTCAGGGTTTTCAGTATTGAGTTTGGGCATGTTTTTCGCGAAAGCAAAAGCACGATAGTTAAGCATTTCTTTACTATGACTATCTCGTTTTGATTCATTAATCAGTGGGAACTGCTCAATATAAAACCAATCTACATACTTTGAGTTTTTTCCATTTTTCAGCACATCTTGCCACTGTATTGAGCTGGCGCCAATATGATTAAAAACAGCATCAAACATGACTTTTATGCCTCGTTTATGCGCTTCGGTAATTAATGTTTTTACTGTTTCTTCATCTCCAAAAGCAGGGTCTACTTTTAGGTAATCTGTCGTATCATATTTATGATTACTCTCACCTTCAGTAATCGGGGTGAAATAGATACCGGTAATACCGAGATCTTGAATGTAATCTAGGTGGTCAATCACACCTTGTATATCGCCACCAAAAAAACTGTTTACTGTTGGATCTTTAGATCCCCAAGGCAAAGCATTTTTAGGGGAAATAGCAGGGTTACCATTAGCAAAGCGTTCAGGAAATATTTGATACCAGGTCGTATCTTTAACCCAAGATGGCGCATTAAATACATCCGCGGGGTTAATATATGGGAAGCCGTAAAAATTAGATAACTGCGATAGCAGAGGATCATTATCGCGGTTATCAATCGCTATGATCTGTTTTTCACCCGCGAGTAATAGTTCGTTATCTTCACTTTCAAGAATAAAGGCATAACGAGCGCGATAGAATTGCGGACGAGCTTCGCAGAACCAATAATCAAATAGTTCAGTTTCACACTCTTTTTCCATCACCATATTTTCAGCCCCTATCCAACCGTCGGCGTTTCCTGCATTTAGATTTCCGCCACCGCCTCCTTTCGACCAATCGAAGGGGTCTCCAATACGAAGTGTGACATTATCTACCTCTCCTTTTGCACTGCGAATACGCAGGTGAAGCGTTTCCTTATCGTATGCGTAAGAGTAACTAGAATGGGACCTGTGGTAGATAGCTGCTTTTGTAATCATTTGTAATACCTTAATACTTTGTTAATTATTTCAATTATTGGTGGCACATATTATTGTGTAATATTTTCTTCGTAATACTTCAGCACGCGTAAGACTTCACTAACACTCCAAGCTTGAGCAAAACATCCACGAGACTGATTCGGATTGTAACCATCATGGATTTCCGCCAGTTGCCCAATACAACCTTCATAAAGTGCCCCTTGGTTATGCTCAATAAATTGTTCGACAATATGCATGAGTGTTTTATCGTTTGAAAAGTGACGTAAAATTCCCATTAAAAATTGTCCTATCATAAAGCCCCACACCGTACCTTGGTGGTAGGCCATATCACGCTCAAAATGCGAACCTGTATGTGTGCCTTTAAACTCTGTATCACTCATGGCAAGCGAACGTAAACCCAATGGTGTATAAAGATGCTGATAGATATTAAGAATTACCGAACGCGCTCTTTGTGGGCTTAAAATAGGAAAAGGAAGGCCAACTGCGTAGGCTTGGTTCGGACGTATTTGTTGATTCACTTCACCGTCTTTAAACCAGTCATTGAGGTAACCGGCGGGGTTATAAAATTGATCGTTAAAACTGTTTTTTACGCGCTCTGCCAAGGCCGGTAATTCGGGCATCGACTTACCAAGTGCGTAATTAAAGTGGTCTAAAATAGATAGAGTGTTATACCAAAGCGCATTGATTTCTACCGCACAGCCATGTCTTGGTGTAGGTAAAGTATCAGCGTACCGAACATCCATCCATGTCAGCTGATCAAAGCCACTGCCACCACTAATTAAGCCACTTTCTAGCATCTTAATATCGAAATCAGTGCCATTTCGATAATGTTGATAAATACTCACCATACAGTCGTAAGCTTCATCACGAATAAAATCGAGATCGCCACTTACTTGGTAATATTCGTAAAGACTGACAACTAAAAGAAGTGCTGCATCTATCGTATTATAAAGAGGGGCTACGCCGGCTTCGGGAAATAGGTTAGGAATAATGCCACGACGCTCATAACGGATAAAAGTACGGAATATTTGTTTGGCATCGGCAAACTGATTGGTGGATAAATTACATCCCCAAAGTGCGATCATGGTGTCGCGTCCCCAATCTGCAAAGAAGGGGTAACCCGCAATAATTGATTTAGACTCGGTCGAGTCGCGTGTAACAACAAATTGTTCGCTAGCGCGTACCAACTGTTGAGCAAATGGACTTTTTAAACCTGCTTGCAGAATATACTGCTGTTGACGCTGGACCTCTTCATCGATCATTGATTCAATATTCTGTGCAGGTAACTGTTTGCCTCGCGCCTCTTCTGCTTCAAAGATAATATAAAAATGTTCTTCTGCTTGCTGGCCATCAAACTTAACCGTGTGTAATGCCATTTGTGCATCGGTGGCCGTGCGATCATCGCGGGCATCATAAGCGAAGTACAGCCCAGGTTCGTAACGCTTGGTTTCAAAGGCATGGTCTACACCATTATGGCGATAGGCGAGAGATTGCCCATTACTGTTAATTAAACCTTCTTTATGATTAAAGCCTTGCTCTTTTGAAAGGCTTTCACCTTTAGCGCAGAAGTGATATTTCGGAGTAACATCAAGCGTGAAGGACTGTTTTAAGGGGTTAAATATTCGGTACTCTACGGCCATACGGTTCAAACCCTGCACCATGACTAGTGTTTTAGTTATCTCAATACCTTGTATTCTATAGGTAAATTTAGGTAAGTAAGTTTGGCTAAAGTTGTCAAATAACAGTGTTGCATCGATACTATCAAAAGGATTTACGTTCGCTTGTGAAGAAAGTGCATAACATTGCCCATCGGATAAAATAATACGGTCGTCCAAATGACGGACGAAACAAAAACGGTTATTGGGCGCAACAAGACTACCCATAAAAAGTGCATGATCATTTCGGCTACAAGAGCCCGCAAGGGTCAATGAAGAGTAACCGCCGAGTCCGTTGGTTAAGAGATAGTTAGATTCTTCAAGGCGATTCATGTCGCGGAAATTTGCTTTGGAAAGAGAAATTTTCATATAAACCTTATATTTTGTTAAATGTTATCCAGTTATTCCTGATTCTTTCTATCAAAGATAAAAATCAGGAATTTCAAAATAGGCAGGAGGATCTTGTTCTAACGTTTAATTTCGTTATAAACGAGTAATAATTTTTGTACTTCACCCTGAGTAAAATCAAGGTTTTTACTCTCTTCGTATCCCCATAGAGGTTCAACAAGCACAGAGTCTTTTAGTGGTGAGACCTTAATGGCGACAATTCGATCTTGATTTTTATCGGAGATAAAAAATAGGTAGGGTTGAGGTGTGCCAAGTAATGCGCTGTAAAGAGAAGAGGGGGTGTAAACGGCATTGACTGCTTTAACGTCTTCGCTGTTATAAAATTTTTGAGCTTGGGCTAAAACTGGCAGTGCCATTTCTTGAAGTTGTTCATAGCTACTCTCAACATGAAATGTGCCACAGTTAGTCGGGATCTGCTCACGTAGCAATTTATATTGTGCTGAAATATCTTCTAATGGTAGTTGTCGATAATCTTTCTCAAAAACATCTGCGCTTAGAAAAAGAGAATCATTATTAACACACTGCTTGAATGCCAGCTGCTGATCAATAAATGCAGCGTGTTCAAATTGTGGCTTTGGTAGATTGCCAGAAACAATAATAAATCCGACAATAAATATGATCACAGCCACGGCGATATGAAACATGTAGTCGTGAATACGTTGGAGTTGTCCGCGAAAAATCAAACTGGTATTCCTTTTGATAAAAAAGTTGGGCTAGTGCTAGAGCTGTTATAGATTATTGCAAGTCAATCTTTGAAAGCGTTCTTAGAATAAACCTGGTGATTAGGGTGAACTCTTTTCCCAATCACCAGAAGTAATGAATGAAACTTACTTCGCTGCTTTCACATTAAACTTTATCGATTCTTCTGTTTCAGAATCAAAAAAGTGAAGCTTAGTATTGTCGATGACTAATGTGATTTTCTCATCAATCTCGACTTCACGTTCACCGGTGCCTAAGGTGCCGACGAACATGTTCATTGGTGCAGCATCAAAAAATACATTGACGCTATCACCAAGGTACTCGACGTTCTTAGCCGTGGTTTCAAAACAAGAATCAGGGAACGCTTGTTCATATTTTTTACCTGAGCGGATCGAACTAGAACGTGCGCCTAAGAAAATTAATTTCCCGTCGTAGCCAGCACCATCGAGAATGATACGGTCAGAATCACATACCAAGATAGTGAATGCTGGGCAACTAAATTGACCATCTTTATATGTTCCTTCAATCAGGTTCATAGATGGCATACCAATAAAAGTGGCAACAAAACAGTTTTTAGGGTTAGTAAAAAGTTCTTTGGGGCTACCAATTTGCTGTACTTCCCCCATGGACATCAAAACGATACGGTCAGCCATGGTCATCGCTTCAACTTGGTCATGGGTTACATAAACAGTGATAGCGCCCTTTGCACGATGCATGCGCGATATTTCGGTTCGTGTTGTAGTACGTAGTTTTGCGTCTAAGTTACTTAATGGTTCATCCATTAAGTACAATTTAGGTGTACGTACCATTGCACGGCCTAATGCAACACGTTGACGTTGACCACCAGAAAGTTCTTTAGGTTTGCGTTCAAGGTATTGAGTTAGAAACAGATCTTTAGATATTGCATCAACCTGTTTCTTGGTTGTCTGGGCCGGATAATTACGCAGTTTTAAACCATAACCAATATTTTCACGTACCGACATATGTGGGTAAAGCGCATAGCTTTGGAAAACCATGGCAATGTCTCGATCTTTTGAACTGACATTGTTAACCACTTCTCCGTCTAGAATGAATTCACCCTCGGTAATATCTTCTAATCCTGCGATCATACGAAGCGTCGTTGACTTGCCACAGCCAGATGGCCCAACAAGTACGATAAATTCGCCTTCTTCAATGTCGAGATTGAAATCTTGTACAGAACAGTGGTCTGCATTAGGGTATTTTTTATTAATGTTTCTTAAAGAAATTTTACTCATTAGCCTTTTACTCCGCCTGACGTTAAGCCGCCAACAATATAATCTTGAAATTTATAGAAAACTAAAACAGGGGGGATTGCTGCTAACACTGCACCCGCTGCAAATACGTTATAATTTGAATCTTTGATATCGTTAATTAACCCCATTAAACCCACTGCCAGGGTTTTTGAATCACTACTCATGCTTGCGATAAGGAATTTTGGCATGATGATGTCGCCGATAGGGCCTAAGAAACAGAAGATGGCAATAACCACAATCATCGGTTTCACAAGTGGCAATAGTATCTCTGTAAAGATTTGCAGTTGAGTTGCACCATCAATCTTCGCCGATTCATCCAAATCACGTGGAATCGAGTCATAATAGCCCTTCATTAACAGGGTATTCATGGTGGTGCCACCCGCGGTGTAGATAAGCATCATAAAGATGTAGGTGTATAGCGTTGCATTCTCTGAGCTGTATATGCCGATCGAACTAGCCATCGCATAAAGCGCAATCAAGCCACTGCCTGATGGTACAATTTGAATCAGCAATAATGACATTAACGCCGTTTTACGTGACTGATAACGGTAACGCGAGTAAACAAAGCCCGATATCACCACAATAATCGTTGAAAGTATCATAGTGACGATCGAAAGAAGGAAGGTATTAAAGTACCAACTGCCGTACGCTGTGTTAGCAAATAATTGTTTGAAATTATCTGTCCAACTAAAATTCTCCGGGAAGAATGAAGTTGAATAGAGTGAATTACTGACATTAAAGGCACTCATGATGGTGATTAATATCGGATAAATAATCACGATCGCCATCGCAATAAGAAATACGTAACTCATAATGGTGCCCATGTTACGGGCAATAAAATTACGATTTAAGGATTTTGTTTTACTCATTACATGACCTCCTCATTTTTAAACGCACCTGCTTTAAGCCACGTATAAAGCACTATTGCACCTACGAAGGTACTCGCGATTAAGGTATAAACAGCGGCTTCGTTATACTTGGCATCCATCATCAAACGGAAACCCAGTGAAGAGATAGTATCCAGTGGTTTATACACTGCACCCACCGTTTGTACCGTGGCTTCACCTAACATATAAACAATGGTGACGTTGTTAAAGTTAAAGGTAAACTGGGTGATAAACACAGGGGCGACACTGATTAGTATCAATGGCAAGGTAATATCAAAGAAATTAGTCCACGCATTGCCACCATCAATACTGCTCGCTTCATAGAGATCATCAGGAATTGTTTGTAATACACCTGTCACTAAAATAAACACATAAGGGAAACCGAGCCATGCTTGGATGAGGATGATGGTTATCTTGGCATAGTCGGCATTAAGGAAGAAACCTATTGCTGTTGATACATCATATTCATTGCCCGTAAAGAAAGGGATAACCATGGTATTCATTCCACCTACTTTTGAGAAAAAGAGTTGGAATACTAAGATGGTTAAAAATGCAGGCACCGCCCAAGGTAAAATATAAACAGTGCGGAAAAACTTTTTCCCTCTGATATTTTTATTGTTTGCAACAACAGCTAGCACGGTACCTAATACAATTGTTAGGACTGAAGCACAGAAAGTCCATGTCATCGTCCAGGTTAAAGTATCCCAGAATCCAGAGGCTAATCGTTCATTAGTAAATAGGCGTTCAAAGTTAGAGAAGCCTTTCCACTCAAGTAAAAATGCGGGTGGTAGTATTGGACGTTTGTAGTTGGTAAACGCAACCGCTATTGACACAATCGCGGGCAAGAAAGAGAAGGCGAAGAGTAAAATAAATTTTGGTGCGGTAATAATATTAGGCACTATTTCGTGAGATAACCCACGGACTTTTTCGGTAAAGGTAATCGCAAAACCATTAATATCTATTTGACGTTTTACATCTTTGGCATCACGTGCAAAGCCATAGTGTAATGCGACAAATACTAATAGCATTATGGCACCGAGGGTTGAACCCACCATGATAAGAAAGGAGTCATCAACAAAGCGCTCCAAGCCAATAGTAATTTTTCCATTCGCTTGTTCGACTGCTAATAATCGGAAATTGGGCAGTATAAATTGGAAGTAAACTAGAATCTCTAAAGCGAGTAATGAGAACCCAAAGAGGGTTTCTCGCACACGACGCAGTAGCATATGGCCACTGCCGGGTATCACCATAGAAAGCCAGAAAATAAAACGTTGACTCATTTGTAACCTACTTTTAATGAATTATTATAAATTTTTGTTTAAGAAGGGATTTTGTTTTATTTTTTACACGATGGCCTGATTATTTGGACATCGTGTAATTAACATAAAAAGAATAAGGATTGGCTTCAAAATTACTTGATCTTTTGTTTTCAAAATAACCAGTCAGTTAAGGTTTTTTGAAAATAATTTAGTGCAAGTTATTTTGTAACGATTCCTAAGCGCAGTAATGGCAGCGCTTATTTCAGGCTACATTTCATCAATATCCATTTTGATATTGTCAACGGCAGCTTCTAATGCGCCTTTCACATCTTGGCCCTGTGCAATCTGAGCAAGGGCTGTTTTCATTGGGCCCCAAACTTTACCGAATTGAGGGATGTTTGGCATAGGTAACCCCGCATTCGTCGCATCAAAAATAGCTTTATGAATTGATCCGTCTTTATAATGAACCGCAAGATTCGGTGAAATTTCACGTGTCATTGCATACCATTTATTTGCATATTCAGGTGTTGCTGCAAATTTAAGGAAAGCACGAGCGCCTTCTTTATTGCTACTGTAACCATTAATCGCGATACCTTTTGTACCCGTTAATGCTTGGTATGGAGTACTGCCATCCCAGCTTGGAATAGGAGCCGCACCTACATTGATACCTGCTTTTTCAATATCTGCAATTGCCCATGGACCATTGATAACAGCGCTGATTTTACCTTCAGTGAAGTTTTTCATCATAATGTCGTAAGCAACGGTATCGTCTTGCATCAAGGTCCAATGTGTTACGCCACTGTGGTAAAGACTTTTTGCTGCAAAACCTGCTTTGATAGAGCCATCATTCGCTAAGCCAATATCTGTAGGGTTATTATCTTTAAAGATATAACCTTGGTTAGCCATAAATAGACCACCAGTGAAATAGAAATCAGTGAATTTTGCGGCCCAGTCTGCAGGTGCAAGTTCTTTTAATGTTTTTGGCACTGTTTTCAGTTTGTCTTTGTTATAAAGGAATAATGTTGTGTCAGTCGACATCGGCAACATGTAATTCTTACCATCGTAACTTGCCGATTTAGTTGATGTATTTGTATATCCTTTTATTTCAAAATTAATTGAGTCAACTAAATGTTGATTTGCTAAATCACCAATACGGTCATTAGGCACCATAAATAGATCCGCTATATTTCCTTTTTGCGTTGGTAATGCATCTAACAAGTCAAACATTTTTGCTGTCGTTACTTCAACTTTGAAATCTTTACCTTGATTGAATTTTGCCGCTAATTCAGTGAAGTAGGGAACATAGGCTTTTTCTACACCGACCATCACATTGTCTGCTGCCATTGCATTGTTTGCCAAAAAAAGTGCTGCAGAAACGGCCATCGTTATTTTCTTAATCATTTGAACTCCTGATAGGGATAAAGTGTTTAAAATAGTAAAAATACGTTTGTGGAAACAGTTCCCTGCCATCATTTACATCAAATGTGATGAGGCTTATTAACCATAAACGCTGTGCGCTTAAAAATTTCTCGTAACTATTGTTGATGATTGTTTGACTGAGATTAATTGGTCATCATGATATGCGAGAGATAAGGGCGGTTGAAATACGATTTACTGTGAATGGCCATAGATAAAATGCATTTCACTACGATAAAGTGTTAACTGCATCAATGATTTTTCTATATCACTCACCTCAATCGGATTAAAAAATGTGATGTTAATGAGAAAAAAATAGTGAACGTGAGATCTCTGTTCTTATTGCTAAAAAACAAACCTACTTTGATCACCTAACCCATAGCTTGACGTTAAGGCACACGGTGCTTATCGGTTATTTTAAGGAGGAGAATAGATTGAAAAAAACAATGCTTATCATTTATTATTTTTCTCACAATAGGGAGGGGGTATTCTATTAGCGCTATGAAATTATTCGCTAAGCTCTCCTTTTCAGATCGCTTATTGTAAACCTGCTGTGTAATTTAAAAGTATCGTAATACCTCCAAACCATTATAAATTCTCTTAAAAAGCAATTAGCTACTAGAGAGTTGAAGAGAAAGAGGGCTAAACAGGCAACCTGCTTTTTTAAAAGCACTGTTTAAGCGAAGTGACTTTGTGATTATTCTTTATGAAAGAAAACGTTTTGCAAAATTCTCTGTAAAACGGGTTACCAAATACCCCCTACAAAACGATCTTACAAAGTAATCGGACAAAACAAACAACAGGCGATAAATGAACTTAAAAAGGGTTAATCCGTTTGCTGTTTTCTAATATTTTCCTCGATACCTGTATATTTTTCATTTGATGTCATTGTTTTTAAGCGTGGTGCATCACTCCATATTTTTGATGACGCAATGAGATTGTTACTGATGTTTTTATTATCCACTGATTAAAAATGCAACGTTTATTAAATAAAGAGAACTTTGTCACGATATTTTAATGTACTTGTTTTTCTCAATACGGGCAGTGATATCAAAATCGCTGTCGGACTTCACGCTTTACCTATCTGGCATGCCTTTTATCTATGGGCATTGCGGGTAAATTGCATTTCCGGCTTCCTCGTGCACTGCATATCATAGCGACCAGTTAAGTTCAGTCAGCATATTTTTAGATTCAGCAGAGCAGAAATATTGACGACAAATTTAATAAAAATGGTATATGGATATTTGATGACAACGTAGTTTTATCTTTCAAAACAGCCTATTCAAAATACTATTTTGAATAGGCTTGTTTCAATTAAGGTGGGCCCATAACTAATGCTTGCTTCGTTGTCTTCGTCCAAAAGTATTTTTAAATCAAAAATAATAATTTAAAAAAGAAAAGGAATGAAACATGAAAATGAATAAATATAACTTATTAGCGATGGCCGTTTCTACTGCTTTATTTTCTGGTGCTGCCTTAGCAGAAACAGACGTTGCTTTGGATGTGATTACCGGTGGCGAAGCTGCACCTAAAGTAGAAAAAACGAATGGAACTGATGTTTTAAAAGATGGCTGGGAAGTACATGGTTACGCTTCTATGAACTTCCGTATGGTTGATGGTGAATCTATCGACACAGAATATGGAAAACGTGACTACAAAACGGCGGGTACTCACGGGAAAAGTACTAATCAGGTTGAATTTGTTCTTAAAAAACACACTGAACATGTCAATGGTGTTTGGTCAGACTTTATTGTCAGAACGGAATACGGTAATGGCAACTCTTATGCTTACTCATCACCTGGTAGCCAAAAAGACAATACTGATGCGCAACTTGAAGTCAAAGAAACCTTTGTTGAAATTGGTGGGTTATCGTACTTAGGTGAGGATACGTCAATTTGGGCTGGTCAGCGTTATTTTAACCGTTCTGCGGGTATTCTTTCCGGTGAGTTTTGGAAGCAATCATCTGGGCTAGGTGCTGGTATTCAATCTAAAATCGCGGGTAATACGGCTGGATTTGCCATTGTTACTGCCGATACAGATGGTGATATTAATAACGGTGTAAACACAGGAGAGCGAACCACATTGACCTCGTATGATCTTTATTATTACGGTGTGGATGCGGGTATTGGTAGTTTAGATTTTGATTTGAAATTTATGCAACAAGCGAATGTCGACGAAGATAGTGGTTTTGGTGCATCGGTTACATTGAACTCTAGTTATTACGGCTTAGATGGTTGGACTCAAACTGCCATTGCTTATGGTAAAGGAACCGCTCAAAACCGAGGTGTAAACTTTGGTAGTTGGTCTGGTGGTGATGATAACGCGGAATCTATTTTCTTCACTTCTTATGGTGTACTTAATATTTCTGAAAGATGGCAAATGGGTTCTGAATTCACTTATTTTGCTGCGTTAAATGAATTATTTACCGCTAAAGATCTAGTACGTTACATCGTCGCAGTTCGCCCTTCATACAAAGCTAACGAAAACCTACGTCTTGAGATGACAGCATCTTATGGTCATGAAGAAGGCGCAGAGGGTTATTGGGGTCGTACTGGTGATGACATTGAAAGTAATATTTTTAATGCAGAATTAGCGGCTGCATTTACTGTTAATGCAGATTACTTTGGACGTCCACAAATTAAGCCATACGTAAGCTATATTTCTGCCGATGATGAAGCAAGCGCACGTCAACTTGGCATTAAAGATGGAACGTCTGAAACTGTCATTGGTGTACACACTGAAATTTGGTTCTAATGGCTGAGGTTTAGTTTTAATTACCAACATGAATAAAGGTAGCAATTAAGCTACCTTTTACTTTTTTGATTAAATTGGAGAGTAACGATGAGCACTAAGACGGTATTTATCAGCTTATTTATAAGCATTTTCTTAAGCGCATGTACTTCGACAGAAACGATTAACCAACCCGTCGAGCCAATCTCTTCTGCGAAAGTCTGCTGTGATGATTTTTCTCAATTTAGATGGATACCACTTAGCACAACAGAAGACATCGATTTCCTATTAGATTCTGATTCACCTATCGGTCACTTCTCCGATGGTAACAGTTATTTTAATGCCTTTAAATTATCGGGTCGATCACAAAAAGTACAATTAAGCCTTTCTAGTTTAATGATTAACAGTTCGGTTGTCGCACCTAAGCTTATTACCCTTAATAAAGAATTTGAGATTGTTAGCAGTAGCGATTTAGAACAGTTTACAGTTAAAACATCGAGTGCTTTCTCTCGTACTCAATTTCAGTTGAATGTTGAATTAGACGCGACTAAAACGCCTTACTTTGTTATCTATTCTTCAGATTCTTATTTAGGGCAATCTATCAAAGTAAAACATCCAGCAAGAGTCAGAGCAGAAGAATTTGGCGAAGTCATGCCAATCGTCACCGATCCTATTTACACCTATGAACGTTTTGGACGATTAACGCTAGCATTAAAAACACTGTCATTACAGGCAAGTAAAATATCAGAAAAGTCAGTTCAAGTAGTAACAAAACCGGTGCAACCAGAAACGCAAAATTTTTATAAAACGGCGATTACCACAGCCATTAATAACAGTGATATTCAGAAAGCATTAAGTTTGCTAGAGGAAGCCAAAGGACTAGGAATAAAAGATGCCGAAAGTGCCTTTATTAAAGCCCTAGAAAATAGCAAAAAATAAATATAACGACTCAGGCCGTCGCCATTTTCGTTACTAAACTGCATTTTTTTCGCATTTTTATAAGCATAAGTGGCTGAATCCTGAGCATTTAAAATAGATATTCATACCAACAGCTCACTCTACCTATTAATAAATCTTCAGGAGAAAATCGTGGTTAAATGGAATACAGAGTTAAAACGAAATGTAAAAACGTGTATTGCGCTTGCAATAGCCGTCTCTTTATCAGCTTGTGTCAGCTCAGACTCATCCTCACCCGCTAAAAGCACCCTTGCTTATGCGTGTGATACAACAACTTCATCAGGCATTAATGATTTACGTATGTATCAAGTGATGGTCGAAAGTTTTGTAAATGGGGATGACAGTATTGGCCACGGTACCGGTTATGGAACGAGCCATCACAACGGTGATATACAAGGCATCATTGATTCGCTGGAGTATATTCAATCACTGGGAGTTAATGCGATTTGGCTAACGCCAATATTTGATTCTACTCCCGTTGAAGGGCAAGACCATTGGGCAGATAGGCTCGATGCAACGGGGTATTATGCAAGTAATTATTTTGCTATTGATCCTCGTTTTGGTTCAATGGAAAAGGCGAAAGAGTTAGTTGAAGAAGCGCATAAACGGGGTTTGTATGTGTTTTTTGATGGCGTATTTGGGCATCATAAAGATAATGTCAGCAATTCTCCTCAAGGAAACTCACCGCAGGGGAAAAGCAATCCGGTTAGCTATCCGGAGAGCATGGCATTCTATAAAGAAGTCGCAACATATTGGATAACCGAATTAAAAATTGATGGTTGGCGTTTAGATCAAGCATACCAAGTTCCTACCGATGCATGGGCAGAATTACGGAAAAGCGTAGACCAAGCTTCTAAAGCCGTGACCTATATAAATGCTGATGGGCAAACGGTTAACCCACTGGGTTATATGGTGGCGGAAATATGGAATAACGAAAACTATATCAATGAAACGGGTTATGGTTCAGCTGAAAATCCAGCATTATGTTCTGCTTTTGATTTTCCTGTTCGTTACAGAATTGTTGAAACGTTTGCTGTTAACGAAAATAGTAATGGCGGAAAAGGCGGTGAATGGCTCGATGAAGGTATGTCGTTACATAGCCTTTATCCCGCGCATGCAAAGCCTAATTTAATGTTAGGTAATCATGATTTGGTACGTTTTGGTGATTTGCTACAGCGTGGCAAGATTGCAGATATTGAAGACGACGAATATTGGCAACGCCATAAGGCTGCGTTATCTTTTCAAGCCGCTTACACGGGCCCTATTACCCTATATTACGGAGATGAAATTGGTGATCAGGTCGAGGGTTTTTCTGATAAAGAGGCCAATTCAAACTGTGCCGTTGAAGGGCTTTGTGATGATCACGTTGCTCGCTCAAGTGCCAAAATAGACGGCGTTACTACTGGGACGCTAACTGCGAACCAAGATGATCTTAAAATGTACGTGAGCAAGTTGATGAAATTGCGTGCAGAGCATCCTGCCTTATCACAAGGTAAGCGAATTAATGTGTTAGCTAACAGCGCGGTCTATGTTGATCACAAGCAGTCTGGCAGTGATATTTTGTTGTATCTGGTAAGCACACAATCACAATCCAACAACATCGAAATAAATGCTTCAGATGCCGGTTCAGAAGGAGATTTGATCGATTTAGTCAGTGGTGAATCTTTCTCAATCAACGCTGGAAAATATCAAATTCCATTAAACGGTTTTGAAGCTCGATTCTTAGCCGTTCAATCGCCATCGACAAGTGGTGCCACAGTAAAAAAAGTGGTATTGGCTGCCACTGGTAGCGGATTTATGGCCAGCTGTAGTAACCCTACTCTGGATGAAAGTGGTCCGATTAATAATACGCTATATGTTGTGGGTGATTTTGCAAACGCAAGCTGGAAGCATAAAGACAATCGATCTTTTGAATACAAAGGAGATAACGTTTACCAAGTTGTTGTTGACGAGAAAGCAGGTAGTTATCGGATGCAATACGCAAGTAAAGATTGGTCATCGCAATTTACTGCTGATGGTTTTTCGCTAAAACTAGGTGTCGAAAATGCATTAATAGCTGGTGGTTATGGAACCGATACGGCAGCCATGTTACCCGAGGTGGGTAAGTATGTTTGGAGTCTGCAATTTTCTGATGTTGGTTTGCCAGAAAAAATAATGGTATCTAAGTGCCAGTGATGATATTCAATCATTACTAGTCACTAATACTCAAAAGGAGTGTTGTTGATAGTATTTACAACGCTACTTTTAACTTAGTCTATCCACTATAAATTATACGCTAACCAGAAAATTAATAGCCCTAACCTCTACGCAGATTGTCGTGATCTATTGTTACCATCGTATTAATTACAGTGGGTTAGTTACTGATAGAAAGAGGATAATAATCGCTGTTGGTTATCAGTTCGAGTTATCTGCTACAGAAATAAATTCAATACTTATCATTTTCCAGCAGCTTTATTTTTCTCATCTTCCGATCCTTTAATCATTCTGTGTGTTTGAGTTGCTTGAAACTCCTTCGGGTTACTCCTATATTTAGAAAGTGCTTTTAACGCTAAAAATTATGCAGGGACGGAAAGGCTAAATCTAAATGATTCAATTAGATAGAAGGTGTTCTTTGAGTCGTAAAGGTTAATCGTGTGGTTGTACGCCTGTGCTTCAATTATTCAACAAGGAACTGAGTGAATGGTGGCTGAACAAAAAGAAGACTCCGCTTTATTAACTCCATTTGATGAGAAGTTACATGATTTGGAAATATATCTTGATACTGTTTTTAATAATACAGGAGACCCTATATTCGTAAAAGATGAAGAGTGCAGGTTGCTCCTTGTTAACGATGCCTTCTGTCATATTTTTGGCTTACCCAGAGATGAAATCATTGGTAAAACACTTGCGGAGAAAGTGCCTCTCAATGAAAGAGATCATTTTTTATCTGTCGATAGGCAAGTGCTTAAAGAGGGGAAGGAGGTGTTATGCGAAGAAACACTGACCATTGCTGGCGAGCAAACTAAAACAATTCTTACCAAAAAAAATCGATTCGTCGACCCCAAGGGTAACTATTTCCTGGTTGGCGTTATTCATGATATTAGCGAACGTAAGCGCACCGAAGAAAAACTTAAATTAGCAGCAGGTGTATTTTCTCATTCTCGAGAGGCGATTTCTATCACAGATGCGAGTGCCACGATTGTTGATGTGAATGATGCCTTTACTCGTATTACGGGCTTTAGCCGATCTGAAGCGATTGGGCAGAATCCTAGTTTCCAACAATCTGGGCGACAATCTGCCGGATTTTATCAAGCGATGTGGAAAGGCCTGCTCAAAAATGGTTATTGGTGTGGTGAAGTCTGGAATCGGCGTAAAAATGGCGAAGTATATGCGATGATGAAAACCATCAGTGCAATCTATGATGAACACGGCACCATTACGCATTATATTGCTTTAGGTCGTGATATTACCGCCATGAAAGAACACCAAGAAGAGTTAGAGCGCATTGCCCATTACGACATACTCACTAACTTACCTAATCGCTCATTGCTTGCCGATCGACTCTCTCAAGCGATGATGCAATGCCAACGTCGTCAACAATCACTGGCAGTGGTTTTCCTTGATTTAGATAGCTTTAAAAACATCAATGATACTTATGGGCATAGTGTCGGGGATGAATTGCTCATTGCATTTTCTACTCGTATGAAAGAAGCATTGCGTGAAGGGGATAGCTTAGCGCGTATTGGGGGTGATGAGTTTGTTGCTGTATTAGTTGATTTAGGCAGTATTGAAGAGTGCAAAGCGGTGTTAGACCGATTGTTATTAGCCTCCTCTCAAGCGGTTAAAGTGGGTGATGTGATATTGAATGTGACAGCTAGTATTGGTGTTACCCTTTATCCGCAAGACAATGTGGATGCAGATATGCTCATGCGCCATGCAGATCAAGCGATGTATAGAGCAAAAGAATTAGGTAAAAATCGCTACCAATTATTTAATAAGGCTCAAGATGATGCTGTGAAAGTACAGCGTGCCTCTCTCGCTGCTATTCGCTATGCATTAGATAATCATCAATTTGTGCTTTATTATCAGCCCAAAGTGAATATGCGCACAGGCGTTGTGGTGGGGGTCGAAGCACTGATTCGCTGGCAACATCCAATAGAGGGGTTATTAAGCCCAATCGAATTTTTACCTATTATTGAAAATAATCCCATGAGTATAGAGTTGGGGGAATGGGTGATTGACAGCGCGTTGACACAAATTGGCCAATGGAAAAAAATGGGTATTAATTTGTCGGTAAGCATCAGTGTGAACATTGCCGCTATTCAATTACAGCAACCTGATTTTACGCCTCGATTAATTGCATTATTAGATGCTCACCCTGATATTGAACCACACTATTTAGAGTTAGAAGTGCTAGAAACAAGTGCATTGGATGATGTAAATAATGTCTCAAAAACCATGGACGCTTGCATCGCATTGGGTATAAACTTTGCGTTAGATGATTTTGGTACGGGTTACTCATCTTTGACTTATTTACGACGCTTACCGGCTAATTTAATTAAAATTGATCAGAGCTTTGTGCGCGATATGCTTGATGATCCTGATGACTTAGCCATCGTGGAAGGGGTGATAGCATTAGCAAAATCATTCAAAAGAGAGGTAATTGCTGAAGGTGTTGAAACAATAGAACATGGCACTGCATTATTACAGCTAGGTTGTGAATTAGCACAAGGTTATGGTATTGCTAAGCCGATGGTAGCCAGTGAAATTCCCGCATGGATTGAGCACTGGAAGCCGGATGTTAATTGGCAAGTATGAGTGAAAAACACAGCGACTAGAGCCTCTGTGAAGCCCTATTAAAGCTGATTGATAGAAGTTAACTGAGCGCTTAATGATGTTAATTGTTTTTCACTAAAAAGCGCTTCACCCGAATTAGTGGCTCATGCTTTGCTTTGCATATTCTGCGTATTATTCTATTGATGAGTATTCCTAATTCTTTAAATGCTTCGGGTGTTGCCTCTTCTAATTCACAATCCTCCAATGGATTATGCGATAATAGAGGGCAGAAAAACCTGCATAATCAACTTACCTAAAATAACTTACCCAATATAATTTGAGCAAATATTATATTTGTCATTTTATGAAATTAAGAGAGCCAATTTTTTTATTAAAAATAAATTAGTAATAATATTATTGACCCTTATCGGCATGATGAGCGCGACTTGGGCGAATGCGACTGAAGCGCTTGTTGAATCCAATGATCATGAGCAACGCTATGTATATAGTGTGTATTATAAAAAATCTCAATTGGCAAGATGGTCCGAGAGTTACAACAAAAAAATCAACAAACCCAAGTGAATATGTTTGTTGATTTATCATTTTTAGCCATTGGTTTTGGTGGCAGTCAATCTTCCGATATTTATTGGGATGAAGCGTCACAGCGATTTATTACTCAGCGTTTTACACGAGAAAGCAAAGGTTTTAGTGATGTTAAAATGCAAGCAGAGTTTTCAGAAAAAGGTCATCGCTCTAGCATCGTTAATAATGGTGAAACCACTACGTTTAATAATGCTAAAGGTCCCATTGTTGATTTTAATGCGATCACACTGCAAATTAGTGAAGGATTAAAATTAGGAAAAGTCGATTTTGAATTTTTTATGCAAACTTCTGATGATATTGCCCATTACTTTTTTAAAGTCACAGGCAAAGATGTCATTAAAACTAAGTTTGGTGAATTTGAAGCTTTTCGTGTTGAACAAGTGAAGAAAAGTGATCGTAAATTTGTCGCATGGTTTGCGCCTGAGATTGAGTATCAACTGGTTAAATTTCACTATAAACGCAAAGTATTAGATATTCGTGGTGAATTGACTGAACACTCAATAACACATTTTTAACCGCTAATGCGTTGTTAATTTGGCTGCTGGGAATAACGAAACAGCAGCTGCTTTCCCCTTTGTTGGATAATGTGCGCTATCGCGAAGTCTCCCTTACAAAAACCTGCCTAAGGTCGGATCAAATTTTAAATCTGCGGTGGCGAGTTTTGTTTCTAATAAGCGTCGATCAATGGCATGCGTTTTGGTTAGATCATCGAGATCCCCACTAAAGTCATTACGTAATTTCATATTAATAATGCTCATCAACATCATAACTTCCATTGTTTCAAATTTTTCCAAGTACATTGTTACCCCTTAAATATGACTTGTTTTAAAAGTACCTGTTTATTTTTTAAATAAACCGCTTTTAATAGGCAACAAAAATAAATATTTATTGCGATTAGTTAGTATATGTATATGCTAATGATATCTATTATCATTTGCAAGTGGTGTTATGGCTAGTACATACTTTTTTAAAGCAGTTGGGCAGTGGCGTGGAAGAACAAATTCGCAATTTACCCTTAAATATAAAAGGGCACTGCTCCCGATTATACTAGTTGCTTTGCTCATTGCGGAGCCAACACGTGAAATTGCTATTAATACCTTAGCGGATGCTTTTTGGGCGGTGTCTGCCTATGTTGCATTTACATTGGCGATTTACCACTACCTGTCTTTATGGATGAATAAAGAGAGTAAAGTGGTTCGCCTGTACAATAGCTCGCGCAATTACCAAGTGTTTTTTGCTGCTTTGTTAGGTGCACTGCCTGGTTGTGGTGGTGCGATTATTGTTACCACTCAATTCATTAGTGGCAGGGTTGGATTCGGCGCTATTGTCGCGGTATTAACTTCAACAATGGGTGATGCCGCTTTCTTATTACTGGCGAGCATGCCAGAAGTGGGGTTTAGTCTTGTGGCGATGGGGATTGTGGTGGGAACATTATCAGGGCTAGTTGTTAATACTATTCACAAAGATGATTTTTTACGTCCAGCTGTAAAAGAAAAAATAACCGAGTTAGAAAGTAACAAAATCCTCACTTCCTTCGAAAAATCCGCGATTAATTTACAGGGTTATTTTTGGAAGCTACTGATCGTCCCTGCTATTATTATTGCTTCGTTAGGCTCATTTCAAATCGATATTAATGCGTTATTTAACTTACCGAACTTAAGTATTGAATGGATAGGTACGATATTAATTATTATCTGCATGATGTTATGGGCACTGACCAAAGAGATTGATGATTATAAATCGACGGTATCAGAAGATGAAAAATGCATCGAATCACATCCGTTACAAAAAGCCGCTCAAGATACTAATTTTGTCACTGCTTGGGTTATTGTTGCTTTTTTAGTGTTTGAATTGAGCACCGCATTAGCGGGTATTAATCTGGCGGATCTATTTTCAGGCTGGGGAGTTTGGATGCCGTTGGTGGGGTTAAGCGTGGGTTTATTACCGGGCTGTGGGCCACAAATTTTGATCACGAGTTTGTTTATTTCAGGCGCGGTGCCTATGTCGACTCAATTAGCGAATGCTATCTCTAATGATGGCGATGCGCTCTTCCCTGCTATTGCGTTGGCGCCACAAGCGGCACTTGTCGCGACGTTTTATTCCGCGGTGCCGGCTTTAATTGTTGGTTATGGTTATTATTGGTTATTTGAATTTTAAATGAGCATGCAGGGTTTAAATTTTGCTAAATTTTTCTCGACCCTGTACTTTTTAAGTCATTAAAAATTACATTTCAAGTGTGATAAACAAGGTTTCGTTCTTCACTTTTACCGACTTTAAAACAGATTTAGCTAATTGCTCTTTTAAATTATCATCTTTAAATCGATATACGGGATAAGCCGTCATCGCTTTTGAAAGTGTCATTTGCGCAATTTTTTTAATTTCAGGCATAAACTCTTCTGCTACATCATCAATGGTTAAACTCACAATCCTTGGGTTTCTTAAATTAAATTCACCTTCAGTGGCATCATAATCTAAGGTGCCATTAATCATTATTTTTCCCTTACCTTCCATTATGCCTGGCGCGTCAGCTTTAATATTTGCCAGTAAACTAATTTCATCGGTCTCTTTTAATAAATCAATGATGGGATTTGATATGCTGATGGTGACAAAATACTTTGTTCTTTCAATAGGCATAAACGCGGAGACTTCTGCTTGTATCTCTTGTTCTGTTATCTCTTGTACATATTCTAATGCGTGGGTCATTTGGCTAATTGCGACTAATACAGTAAAAATTAATGTGCGAAACATGGTTTTCCTTAGGGCTAAAAATAGAGGGCAAACGCTGATTTATAATGAATAGATTATACTAATACCAATTACAATAAATAGCTGATCTATTTGGCTAGTTAAAATAACTTACTTTTACGTTGTAATGTTCGTAATGGGTATAAGCGCTTATATGGGTCATTATTGATCTGTTTTCTCAGCAAAATGATTTTTAATCTGCCTTCCCCAAAACCATCGCTGAGAATATTCGAGAACAAAGCAATTTGATGTCTCATCCTCCATGAAAAGTAACTATGCTAAAAGTAGTATTATATTTATCACCTTTTTTATTAAGGTCTTGTGGTTAGCCGCCGATACAAGAGCTTATAAATACATAATGAGGTTGAAATATGCATAAAATTTTAAATATATTAATCTTAGCTTTTCTTTTTCAGCCCGCTCTCGGGTTCGCTAAGGCTTCTGTACTCTTGCTTAGTCCCGGTAAAACGAATGAAAGTTTTTGGAAAGATGTTGATACCTTCGCTAATGCGGCGGCGACACGTCTTAATTTAGATTTTAATGTTTTCCATGCTGAACGTAACAATTATTTAATAATAAAAGAAGTTGAGCGATTAATTGAAGATGAAGAGTTACCTGATTATCTATTAGTCGTAAATGAAAAAAAATATTACCTAAGCTACTGACTTTATTAGAAGGCCATAAGGTTTATCTTTTAGTTATTTTAAACGACTTGAATGCAGAGCAAAAAGCACAGCGATTAAAGAGCAAGCATTGGAAAAAATACCTATTAAGTAGCCTGATTCCCGATAACTATTGGGTAGGACAGCAAACCGCCAAGGCGCTACTCGAAGCAGGTAATCATCAAGCGGGTGACGTGATGATGATCTCTGGGGATAAAACTACTCCTGCATCGAAACAACGACAAGCGGGTGCGACAGATTATTTTAATTCTAAAGTTCACATAAACCTTAAATATGAACTTTATGCAGACTGGAACCAAGCACTTAGTTACCAAAAATCACATGTACTGATTGGTCGCTCAAAGAATCTGAAATATATTTGGACTGCAAATGACCTGATGGCATTTGGTAGTATAGAGGCATTAAAAGAGCTCGCGCTAAAAAAACCCAAAGAAATTAGTGTATTAGGTGCGGGCATTTTACGTCTGCGGGGTGGGCGTTAGTCATGATCAATAGCCATAATAAAGGGCAAACATTGCCACAAACATCATTAGATCCACTCTTTCAGTTAATTGAGCCCAATACTGATTTTTACCGCTGTTTAGTGACTAAAAATTGGGATGCATTGCCCTTTGAAAAAATTCAGCCTGACGCGCAGGGCGACTATAAATTTAAAATAAATGCGCATCAGCTCAATAAATAATAACTGACCAAACTTTGATGGACCCCGAAATACATATTATATTTCGGGGCCATCACATATGATTATTCTCTGTTTATTGATCCGCGTATGCACTGTTTCGAAAAATGAACGCCCGCTATTCTGGTAGTTTTTTATCTTTTTTCCACCATAAATCATAGAGTGACAATAAACACATTAGTACCAGTGCCGTTATCTCCAAGGCGCCAGATCCTGCAATAACATAAGCAAATACAGATGAAAATTTTGCCATCCACCAAGCACTGATATCTAACCATAACATTGACCAAGCGGTGCAGATTAACACTGTCTTAGGCATTGAAGGGAAGCTACTCAGGCTGAATATACCTGTGACTAATACCATCACTACAGCGATGCCAAGTAGGTGAATATGTGCACTTTTAGCCATATGTACCCATGAGTAACCTTTTTCGGTATAAGTGAGTAAATCGTCATAATTATTAAGTGGCATGGAAGGAATTGCACCGGTCATGGTTGAGGTTCTGCTGTGGCATTTTTGGCAATCGGCTTCAATAATATACATCACTTCATCGTTGAAATAATCATTATCGGGAGCGCCATCTTTTACCCATTTTTCAACTACGCCGATATCTTCATCTACAGTAACATGTTGATACATTGAACTTTTCATTGCACCCACTAATAATGATTCACTGTATTTTGCTTTTACCTTATCGATTTCAGGAATATTAAAACCACTATTACTACTCGAATACAGTAATCCGATTAAGGTGGCGGCACTGAGTAAGCCAAGCATAATGGTCATTAAAAACCCAGAAAGCCCTAACTTGCTATGAAAACTAAGTCCATTTAAACGCATCGTTCACCTCCACACTAAATCGGAAAAATGACCCGCAATGACAGCGGGTCGATGGTTTTATTTGAAGCTTAACGCGAGAGATCCATCATGATAAACATGATTTATTTGGGAGTTATCAAAAACAGAAATCGCGAAAGGATAGATTTTAGATAAGTCTGTAAACTGCACATCTTGGCTATTAGCTTTATCCCCAGTGGTCACTAGTTTACGTTTTATCTCAATGGTCCATACGCCATTTTCCCAGTTACCTTTTGCCCAAATATCTCCCCTTGAGCCAGTAAAAACCTCAGACATAATGCCTGGGATTAAATCACCGCTTTTAAAGGTATCCACAAAAGGTGTTTTTTGAGAAGGCACAATAGTAAAGTCATTCAGGCCATCTTGTGTGCGGTTCATAAATGCCGGGCCTGATTTATCTTTATTAGTATTATTGACGTATCCACCGCCGGTTTTACTGTCACCATGACGGCCCCAGTTTTTATTAACCGCGGGGTCTTTAACATGATCAACAAATTGATCATCAATGATACCCAGTGGATTCATGCGCACACTTTTCCAGTGCCACATATCGAGTGTTTCCCCCGCTCTGCGTGTATATTTTCGGCCAGCCGTTTTCCCTTTTTGATCGATTCCGTTAATTTTTCCGTCATCATTCACTAAGTGACAAGCAACCGCACAGCCCTTTTTAGCAAAGCCCGGTGCTTTTATGTCCCAGAAGAAGGCAAACTTGTCTTCGTAATAGTTATTTGAATGGCCAGTTTGATCTTTATCTTTTAACTGTTTCCATTGACCGTCGGATTGTTTTTGCCAAGGAAAGCGTTGTAGGCTTTTGGTGGGGTCTGAATACTGTACGAGGAAGTAGATATGTTCATTATCGTATAACGATTTCAAGCTCACTTGTGTTTCTTTTATGCCTGAATAGTTATTTGCTTGGTAGGGAAGTTTATCTACTTTGACTTGTAACGCGGAGGCTTTCTGCCAAAGAGGTTCTGCGACTCCATCTAATATAACGGTACTGTCTATTTTGATGCTGCTAAGAGTGTTTTCGGCTGCTTGTAAATTTCCATTAAGAGAACTTCCGAGCAAAATAACCGAGGCGATAAATAACTTTTTGTGTGTTGTTTCAAACATGAGATATCTCCTTTTTTACAAAATAAAGATAACGGCAAAGCAAAACAAATTTTTAAAGGTTTTGATAATGTCTTTTTGTGCATTTATCATTTTTAAAATGAAAACGACGGTTTGCTCTAACCATGCTAATAAACTGTTTTTTCAAGGAATAATTTTTACTGAATAAGATTGTTTTTTAGAAATTGATTTATATCAATAAAAACCATTAAAAAAAAGTGGCTACTTACTGTTTTACTATAGCTCAAAAATATTTATTGGGTATTTTTGAAGATGATTTTTAAGCTGGGGATATTTATGGGCACGATTAGCGCGAGAGGGTTAAATAAATTAATCGCTCAACAGCGACAACTTACACTTTGAATCAAGCCGTTTGCCACCATAAAACTTAGATCGCAGACTTAGCTTTATTTTTATTATGTACAAAAAAAACCTTATCTAGATAGGGTAATTTCCCGCTTGAATTAGCGTATTCATTGGGCTTAACTACTGATGAAGAAAAACCATTTAGCTGAAATTAGTATTAATAAAGCTTATCTTTAAGATATATAGCGACCATGACAAAACAGCTATTTTAGTTTGCCTTTTACGACCCTATTAATGAAGTCAATATTGAAACTGTGCAAGTGGTAACCAATGCTTTATTGCTATTCTAATCCCATTAAATAAGCATTATAAAGTAAAATGGTCATGCTGTTTTTAACATATTAGCTACTTATATGAAACATCACTAAAATTACGCATGAACAGGGTTTTTCTTCTCTTAAATAATGCATGCTAGGTACATCTATTTTATTGTTCAGTGAGGTCATTCGACTGAGCAAAGAATTTAATTAATAAATACATATCATTAACCTAGTCATTCTATCGAAGGTAAAAATCATGCACACACAACACAATATTATTATCGCAGGATCAACTGGGTTAATTGGTGCTTTGCTGGTTGATGAAGCATTAAAGCATGATCAGATAGGCAGTGTAGTGAGTTTAAGTCGCCATGCGCTTAAGCAAAACCTAACCGACTCAAGCAATAAGCTGGTTCAAATTATCAGTCCAGACTTACATATAGATGAAAAACGATTAACATCAGGTAGACCGACTATTGGCTTTATTACCTTAGGCTCAACGAAGAAAAAAGCGGGCAGTAACAGTGCGTTAAAAGCGGTTGATGTCACCTTAGTGGTGAACGTTGCACACGCGATGAAACAAGCGGGCATTAAATCGATTTATGTTGTGTCATGTATTGGCGCTTCAGAGACCGCTTTGTCTCATTATTTGCAGTGCAAAGGTGAGATGGAAAGGTTAGTAGAAGCCATTGGTTTTGAGCAGATTGTATTTATACAACCCGGTCCCCTTGCAGGAAAGCGTGAATTACAACGCCTTGATGAACGCTTATTACAAGGCATGATGTTATTGCTTAGTCCGATTATGAAAGGTCGGTTATTAAATTATAAACCAATCGAAGCAGAGCTTGTTGCGCAAACGATGTTACATTTAGCGCTTAAAAAGCACGGTAACAATGCGATTAAAAGAGTCAGCTCACAGGCAATGTTTACATTACAATCAAGCTTATAAGTAGCGTAATGGAGGTTAGGTTTAGTGACTTACAAGCTTTACGAAAAGAAATTTAAGCTATACAAAATGGAAATGCCTAAGCTATAGGTAATCAACGAGCCAGCGGTGGTGATGGCAATAATGTTTGCGGCCAAATTAGCATTACCACCCATTGAACGGGCCATTACATAGCTTGCTGCTGCCGTAGGTGCTGCTGTCATAAAGAATAACAAGCCTAATTCCAATCGGCTAAATCCCCATAAATAAGCGCCGCCAGTGATCAATGTTGGTGCGAGTAATAATTTAAAAAAGCTCGCAAACCATGCGTCTAACCCTTTATGACCTAACTCTCTTAAATTCAATGTCGCACCTGTACACAGTAGCGCTAAAGGTAAGGTCATATTGGCAAAATATTGGCCGCTATCTAAGAGTACAGTGGGTACTTTTATATCTAGAATTAAAAGTAAAACACCGAGCGTAATGCCGATAATTAATGGATTTTTAGCAATGGACCTAGTGACGTCTTTTAAGCCCTGCAAGCCTAATTTTGACTGTGTGGAGGTTAAACAGATCACCGCTAATATATTATAAAGAATGGTCGTGCTTGCCACATAAACTGCGGCTAGGGCAACACCAGCATCACCATAAACATTAGCCACATAAGCAAGGCCGATAATGGCCGTATTCGCGCGGAATCCCCCTTGAATAATCACGCCATGATCTTGTTTTTCTTTAATAAATAGTTTGCATGAGAAGGTGGTCAGTAGAAAGAAGGATAAATTAGCCATTAACCCATACGCGATATAAAGCGGGTTTATTTCAACGGATTGATCGGCATTTACAATGCTTAAAAATAACAGCGCAGGTAGGGTTACTTGAAAAACCAGCTTTGATGCATTATCTACAAAGGCATCATTAATCAGTTTGATACGTTTTAAAAACCAGCCTAAAAATAGCAAGATACAGATAGGACCTGTCACAGAAAATGAGAATAAAAGAGATTGCCAAAACATGGACGATTCCTATGTAACCCCTAAGTAAGCAGAGTTAGGATGAATAAAAAATGAGTGAATAGTAGGCTATTCTGGACTAATTTAACGCAGATAGGTGAAAAATGGCAGTATTGCTTAATATGGTTTTTATTAATGGTTAGAATTACTTTCAAGCAGAGCACACTGCTTGAAAGTAACTATTTTTGTCGATAAGGCTACCGCTAAAATTAGCGTATTACATTTAGTTTTCTGAGCGAGGTGAATGTTCCTGCATCATATCTTGTACGGTAGAAACCATGTTTTTACTGCCACAAAAAAACGGTATGCGTTGATGTAATGTGTTGGGTTTGAGCGCCATAATACGTTGGAAGCCATCACTCGCGGTGCCGCCTGCTTGTTCCATTATAAATGCCATCGGATTACATTCGTACAGTAGTCGTAGTTTCCCCTGTGGTGCTGAGGCGGTAGACGGGTAGATATAAATACCGCCTTTTAATAAATTACGGTGAAAATCAGAAACTAAAGAGCCGATATAACGTGAGGTATAAGGACGGTTAGTATCATTGTCTATCGCTTGGCAATATTTTAAATATTTTTTAACACCTTCAGGAAAGGTTAAATAATTACCTTCATTGATAGAATAAATTTGGCCATCAGTAGGGATTTTAATATTTTCATGGGAAAGATAAAACACACCAAGTGACGGGTCACAGGTAAAGCCATGCACACCATTACCTGTGGTATAAACGAGCATGGTAGAAGAACCATAAATAATATAACCGGCAGCAACTTGGGTAACACCGGGTTGTAAGAAATCTTCTAAAACAACAGGTTCGCCAACAGGGCTAATACGTTTGTAAATTGAGAAAATAGTACCAATAGAAACATTTACATCGATATTTGATGAGCCATCAAGCGGGTCCATTAAAACAATATATTTACTGTTCAGACTACGTTTGTCATCAAAGGTTATAAAATTTTCTTCCTCTTCCGATGCAATACCACACACTTCACCACGTGCTTCTAATGCGGCTTTGAAAACATCGTTGGCGTACAAATCCATTTTTTGTTGGCTTTCACCTTGGATATTTTCAAGACCTGTGGTGCCAATAATATCGGCAATGCCCGCTTTATTGATTTCTCGATTAACGACCTTGGCGGCTAAACGAATCGCCCCGAGTAAAAGAGTTAACTCACCGGATGCTTCAGGAAAGTCGTGTTGCTTTGCAATAATGTATTCGCCTAGAGTGATCATTGATGTGCCTGTATAAAAGCAGGGCAACCAAGGCGCCTGCTGTGGTTAAGTTATTGCACCCTATCAATTTAAGGTGCCCCAAAAATACTTATGCGTTCATGTTGTCGATTCAATGTGCTTGTTTGGCTTTTTTAACTGACTTGGGCGATGCTGATATTTCTGTAATTTTTAACATAAAGATCCACACTTGCCTGTTGCTCTTGGTTTAAATAGAGCCCTAATTTTGTTCTGCGCCAAAGGATATCTTGTGCATTTTTAGCAAATTCATGATCAATAAAATAATCGATTTCACGGCTATATAAACCACTGCCAAAATGCGTGCCAAAGGAAAATTCTGACTCATATCCTTCAAATAAGCGCCAAGCTAATGTGCCAAATTGGCTGACATAACGGTGCGCGGTTTTAATCGCTAACCAACCATTCTGCGCAACTAAATTTTTTGCTAACTGTTGAGGCGAGTAATTAAAGTTACCTCCAGGTAGCGCAGTATTGGCTGTCCAAGTATCACTCAAGCCTTCAAAATAAGGTTTAATTAATGCCATCGCTGAGTCTGAACGTTTTCGATAAGTTGTTAATTTTCCACCAAAAACACAAAGTAGGGGAGCTTGATGACCTTGTTGTTCCAAGGTGAGCGTGTAATCGCGTGTTACTGCATGAGGTGGCTCGGATTTCTCGTCGCATAACGGGCGTACCCCTGCGAATATGCTGACCACATCTTCTTTTTTGAGCTGCTTTATAAAGTGTTGGTTTACCACGCTAAGCAAGTAATCGATTTCATTATTAGAGATAGTGGCTTGATGCGGGTCGCCGACATATTCACTATCGGTGGTGCCCACAATAGAAAAGTCATTCATATAGGGGATAACAAACACAACGCGATTATCTTTATTCTGTAACAGGTAGGCTTGTTCTTTATTGTGCAGGCGTGGCACAACAATATGCGACCCTTTCACTAAACGGATATTATTAGCACTGTTGTCGGCTTGGCTATGATTAAAAAATTGTTTTATGTATAACCAATCTTCAGTGTTTTCGACTTCATCGGGTTGGTTATCTTCAAAAAAGGGTTTGGTCCAAGGTGCGGTTGCATTAACTAAGGCACGTGCTTTACGCTGAAAACGCAGATTAGTTTGGGTATTAAGAATAGTCACGACCCATAAACCATTCTGTCTTTGTGCTTTTACGACTCTGCTGTAATTTTTAACTTCAGCGCCGTTGGTTTTTGCAGAGATAGCATTAAGCAAAACCAATCGTTCTTCATCAACCCAGCAGTCTGAATATTCAAAACCTTTGGTGATCTCTTTTTTTAACAAACCAGAGCTAGTTAAATTAACTTGCTGGCTTGACGATAAGGTTGTGTGTTTACCTAAGTGGTCATATAAAAATAAACCACTACGAATTAACCAAGCAGGGCGTAAAAATTCACTATGAGGTAAACGAAAGCGCATCGGTTTAACAATATGAGGCGAATTTTTTAATAATGTTTCGCGTTCAGAAAGCGCTTCAGCCAATAAGCGAAATTCATAATGCTCTAAGTGATGTAAACCGCCATGCATTAATGTTGAACTTGCAGAAGAGGTTTCCGAGGCAAAGTCCGCTGCGTCGTATAAACCCACCATCAGACCTCTGCCAGCCGCATCGGCAGCAATCGCGCTGCCATTGATACCCCCACCGACAACAATAAGATCTAAAATGGTGTTGTTTTTTTGTGTTTCACTATACATATTAAATGGGCCTATTTTATCCTTTGTCGGTCACGCGCTTTGTTCGCTAAATTTTCAATTTAAACAGGGTTTAAGCTGAATTTTTTAGCGCGACATCTGGCTGGATATGGACTTTTCCACAAAATTCATCCATTTTCTGTTGCGCCTGCTCGCCAAACAATCTTTCACTAACCGCTTGTAACCCTTGAGCTGAATGTAAGTCTTCTTTGCGGATCACTAAACTGGCTTTTGAGCGTCTACGTAGCAGATCTTCCAGATTAACGATCATCTCGTTATCGGCTACCCAATCAATTTCAGCCCAAGTAAATTCTGTATGCTCCAGTGCAAGCTTCGCCTTTTTAGGATCTTGTTTAATAGCCTCTAAGAGTGTGAATGCATCTTCACCGTAACGGCGCCAAAAGCGACTAGATAAAGGTTCAAGTGCGCCTTTAGGGGTTAAGTTATCAATGTTGAATGCTTTGATACTGGCCATGAATCGCGCTTTAACCGGATCTGCTGGCTCGCCATACCAAAGTGAATCTTCTGTTTTCATTGATATATTCAGGTCTGCAACGATGCCTGCAATTTCTTCACCGACGTTAATACAATCAGTTAGTTTCCCGCCAAAAATACTAATGTGTTTATCTGCTTTATTAACATCAACCGCGTGTTTACGTGATAAGGCAACCCAATCTGCCACACCATCTTCTGCTTCAATCGCAAGAGGGCGTACACCACATCGTTCTGAAATAATATCTGCTGTGGTTAATGGTTTTTTTAATTCTAATAAGGTATTTGCGTTGTCGAGAATAAATTGGCGATCCGCATCAGTCACTGATGTATTGTGATTTTGTACTTGGTCATCGGTAGTGCCAATACAGGTTTTTGAGCCCATCGGTAAGACAAAAAATAAACGTCCGTCACTGGCAAAAAAGGTTAATACACGCTGTTCTTTGGAAATACGATCAACAATTAAATGCACTCCTTTAGAAAACAGATGATGGTGCGATGTTTTTTGTCCGGTGCCTTTATTAACGAGATCCACTTGCGGACCACAGGCATTAATAAGCACTTTTGCTTTGATGGTGAAATGTTGATTGTTGGTGGTGTCTTTTGCTTGGATTTCCCAACGGTCATTTTCTCGAACCGCTTTTACTGATTCAACGTAGTTAGCAACAATGGCTGATTTTTTTGCAGCTGCGCTGATAAAGTTAAATACAAAACGTGAGTCATTATCTTTTAAGAAAGCATCTGAATATTCAAAACCGGCTTGAGCACCTGCCACTTTAATAGTCGGTTCACGTTTCTTTATCGCGTTAGGTGTTAGGTATTTAGGTGCTAGGGTGAAAAATCGGCCGAATAACCAATAAACCAAGGTGCCCATAAAGACAAACCATACCGGAAAGCGGAAGCCTTTTTGAATGGTGGTTAAGAAGCGCACCTCTGTCACTGATGATGGGTAATGTTGCATCAGGTTATTGCGGCTTTTACATAACTTGTTGACCAATGCATATTCGTGGCTTTCTAAATACTTAATACCACCCCAAGCAAGGTTTGATGAATTAGAGCTTGTTTCTCCTGCAAAATCGCCTTTATCAATAAGGCCAACTTTTACTCCACGGGCTGCTAAAGAGGCGGCGGCTACAGCACCATTAATGCCTGCACCTAAAATAAGGACATCTAGCTCTTCTTCAGCCAGTTTTTTAATATTGTTTGCTCTATGGAGGCTCATGTTCTAATCCTTGTTTAAATGCGCTTTCGCGTTCGAAAATGTTCGGTTTACATTCGTATGTTCGTATTTGAGCATATTGTCGCTCTAATTAAAATGTTTTTTAACAAGTTATTGACATAAATCGAAAGTCTATTCAGCCAAAGGTCACTGTTTTCTACGCTGAACATGGTCTTTGAAAATGAAGTTAATTTGCAATGTCCTTTAAATATAGGGCGTCTGGAGGTGTTGTGGACTTTTAATTAGTAATTTATGAGCTTGAACGTCACCAATCACAAATTGATTTATATTTCGACATCGAACTTATTGTTTGTTTTTTCGGCTTGTATTGGTGTTTTTTGTACGTTTGTTATGCTTTTTAACAAGGTGATGCAGGTTGTTACTGTTATTTTCTCGATGTGATGGGTAATCGCGCTTTATTTTTAAGCGTAAAAGTATTGATTACCCTTATTTATGTTAACTACATCTTGTTTTTATACTTTAAATGTTCGTTTTTAATCAATTGCGTGGTTTTTGTTGTTCGTTTACGTAATGATTGTGTAACAAAACTATCGTGAAATTGAACTGACTGCGTATTCGTGAGCGAATTGCCTGTTTTTATTCTCTTTGGGGTTCGTTTACTCAAAGTGTATGTACTAATCACACTAAGGAACAACCCATGTTTGGTTTATTTAAGCCTGCTGCACATATTGGACTTCTGCCGGAAGGGCAGATTGATCCGGTATACAAACGCTTACGTTGGCAACTATTTTTAAGTATTTTTGTTGGTTATGCCGGCTATTATCTGGTGCGTAAAAACTTTAGTTTAGCGATGCCTTTTTTGATTGAAGAATATGGCTATAGCCGTGGTGATCTAGGTGTTGTGTTGGCTGCTGTCTCTATCGCTTATGGTTTATCTAAATTTTTAATGGGTAATGTTTCAGACCGTTCTAACCCTCGTTATTTTATGGGCGCAGGTTTGGTGATGTCTGCTTTGGTTATGCTCTGCTTTGGTTTTATGCCTTGGGCGACCAGTAGTATTAGCGCAATGTTTATTCTTTTGTTTTTAAACGGTTGGTTTCAAGGAATGGGCTGGCCTGCCTGTGGACGAACCATGGTTCATTGGTGGTCTCATAAAGAACGTGGTGGCACAGTATCGGTTTGGAATGTGGCGCATAACGTCGGTGGAGGTTTAATTGGTCCGCTGTTTTTATTAGGTTTATGGGCATTTAATGATGATTGGCGTGCAGCCTTTTATGTACCGGCTATGTTTGCGTTATTTATTGCTGTGTTTACCTTTCTGACCATGCGCGATACCCCACAGTCTTGTGGTTTACCCGCCATTGAAGAATATAAAGATGATTACCCGGAAAATTATACTAAATCTTTTGAGACTGAATTAAGCGCTAAAGAGATCTTCTTTAAGTACGTATTTAAGAACAAATTATTATGGTACATCGCCATTGCTAACGCATTTGTTTACATGATTCGTTACGGCGTATTGGATTGGGCACCTGTTTATTTAAGTGAAGTAAAAGAGTTTTCAGTTGATAAATCATCTTGGGCATATTTCTTATATGAGTGGGCGGGTATTCCCGGCACATTATTATGTGGTTGGATGTCAGATAAAGTATTTAAAGGCCGTCGTGCACCTGCCGGAATTTTATTCATGGTATTAGTGACAATTGCGGTACTCGTTTACTGGTTTAATCCTGCCGGTAACCCGATGGTAGATATGTTGGCTTTAGTGGCTATCGGGTTTTTAATTTACGGTCCAGTTATGTTAATTGGCCTATACGCACTTGAACTAGCACCGAAAAAAGCGGCTGGTACTGCGGCGGGTCTAACCGGACTGTTTGGTTATTTGGGTGGCGCTGTAGCAGCAAATGCACTGCTCGGTTATACCGTGGATCACTTTGGTTGGGATGGTGGTTTCTTCTTGCTAATCGTTTCATGTGGTCTGTCTATCTTGTTCTTTATCTTGGCTATGTTTGGTGAAAATAAAATCCATGCACAGCGTAAGCTTGATAAAGAAAATGATGAGCTCGTGCCTGCTGCTATATAAGTTTGCACGACTAAGTTAATGAGCACTACAAATGCCCTGTTTTAGGGCATTTTACTTTCCAATTTAATAAAAGATTCATGCTAGATGTTTAGTCTAGAGGATGAAAAGCTGATCTGTTTCATCAGAGCTACACACTTTATTGCAAGGAATAAACCATGTTTAAACCATTATATAATCCTAAAAAATTACTACTGAGTTTACTGATCGGTTCGACACTAAGTAGTTTTGCGTATGCTGAAAAGATAGTTGTTGCCCACCGAGGTGCGAGTGGTTACTTACCTGAACATAGCATGGCGGCTAAGTCGATGGCCTATGCGATGGATGTTGATTACATTGAACAAGATGTAGTGATGACTAAAGATAATGCCTTAGTGGTATTACATGATCATTATTTAGATGGTGTGACTAATGTCGCCGATCGCTACCCAGGTCGCCAACGTAAAGATGGCCGATATTACGCAATAGACTTCACGCTAGCAGAAATAAAAACGCTGGAAATGACTGAAGCCTTTAAAATGAAAGATGGAAAAGCAAAAGCTGTTTACGCGCGCCGTTTTCCAATTTGGGCCTCTGATTTTAAAGTACATACGTTAGAAGAAGAGATAGAGATGATTCAAGGTCTCAATATCAGTACCGGTAAAAACATTGGTATCTACACGGAAGTGAAAGCCCCTTGGTTTCATCGCCATGAAGGTAAAGACATTAGTACTGCTGTGTTAAAAGTTTTCAAGAAATACGGTTATACAGAGAAAGAAGATTTAGCTTATTTCCAGTCTTTTGATGCGGAAGAGTTAAAACGCGTTAAATTTGAGTTATTACCAAAATTTAATATGGATGTTAAATTGGTGCAGTTGATAGCAGAAACAAGCTGGGGGGAAACTATGCAATATATCGATGGCAAACCTGAAGCTTATAATTATGACTGGATGTTCAAACCCGGTGCAATGAAAATAATTTCTAAGTATGCAGATGGTGTGGGTCCTTGGCATCCGATGGTGGTTGCGCCTGAATCAACTAAAGATAAGCTAGTATTTACTTCGATGGTTAAAGACGCACATCAGGCGGGCATGAAAGTTCATCCTTATACCTTTAGATTAGATGAAGGGCAGATTCCTGCTTACGCACAGGACTTTGATAACTTATTAGATATTTTCTATAACCAAGCAAATGTTGATGGTGTGTTTACTGACTTTCCTGATCGCGCCGTTGATTTTTTAAAGCGCCAGAATAATCATTAAGCATTAGTCATAAAAATAAAAAAACATCATAGCGCTAACTAACTTTGTTATACCAGTTCCATTAATTTAATGGTTTAATATTGCGCAGGAAAAAGTAGCGAGTTCAAGGCGGAAGTTGCTGTAAATGGTTGTTCCCTTTACAAAACTTACAACGCGGAAATCGTTGCTTTTAACCAGCAAGATTGAGCAGTTACTTAGTGGAATTGGTATTAATCGCTTTGATGTTTTTTACGTTGTTGCTTGTGGTCATTTTATTACTGATGACGGCTTACTTACTAAGTAGTAACGATCCCACACTTGTTTAAATTTATGCGTATGGGATAACTATTTTTAGCTTGTAGAAGGGGCTACTTCAAAAGGAATATTGTGCTCTTTTAATAAAACAACAATCTCTTCAGGTGGTGGCAGGTCAGTAATTAACATATCTAATTCTGCAATATTACCCAGTTTAACCATCGCATTCCGACCAAATTTAGTATGGTCAACCGCAAGATAAACACTACGACTATTCTCTATAATCGCTTTTTTAACGCGTACTTCATGATAATCAAAATCAAGTAATGACCCATCGTAATCAATGCCACTAATACCTAAAATGCCAAAATCTAAACGAAACTGCTTAATAAAGTCGAGTGTCGCTTCGCCAACAATGCCGCCATCTTTATTGCGTACTTCGCCGCCAGCAAGAATCACTTTAAAGTCTTCATTACCCATTAAGATAGTGGCTGCATTAATATTATTAGTCACAACACGTAGATCTTTATGACCTTTGACTAACTCTCTGGCAATAGATTCTGGCGTGGTGCCAATATCAATAAACAGGGTTGCACCGTTAGGAATATATTTCACTATCGCTTTTGCAATGCTGTCTTTCTCGTGTAATTGCATCACTTTACGGGTGTTATAAGAGGTATTTACAGAGCTTTGAGGAGTCGTTGCACCACCGTGATGACGACGTATTTTGTTCTCATTAGCGAGTTCATTTAAATCGCGACGGATGGTTTGTGGACTGACTTGAAACTGTTCAACAAGGTCCTCAGTACTGACATAACCATTTTTTTGTACGATATCGATGATCTTTTGGTGCCTGGTAGTTTGCTTCACGAAACACTGCTCCTTTGTATTACGGCTAAATTGAATGAAATAAGTTTACCGTGACGGGCGTTAATAGCAATGAAATAAGCCATCTTATGAGTGTTATGATCTATATTGGTTTCGCATTGCAACAAATTGAGGCTTAAAGCAGGGTGATAGGTTGGTTTGTTTTGAACGAAAAAAAAGAGCATCTGGCGATGCTCTTTGTATGTGAAGCTAAGTGTTAATAACCTATTTTAATAGGCTATTAATCTTTAAGTGTTATTCATCATCTTCGCTGTGAAGTTTTGCCCATTCCTGAGTACAGTGAACCGCACGTTTCCAGCCGTTATAACGTTTTTTACGTTTAATCGGGTCTGCTTTAGGCTCGAATGAACGCTCAATTGTCGCTTTACCTGATAACTCTTCTAAGCCATCCCAGAAACCAACCGCAATACCCGCAAGGTAAGCCGCACCTAGCGCTGTCACTTCCGTTACTTCAGGACGATGAACTGTTGTGTCTAATACATCAGACTGGAACTGCATTAAGAAGTTATTTGCCACGGCGCCACCATCTACACGTAATGCAGAAAGCTTAATGCCAGAGTCGACTTGCATTGCATCAAGTACATCACGTGTTTGATAAGCAATACTCTCTAATGTTGCACGGATAATATGATTTGAATTAACACCACGTGTTAAACCAACAATCGTACCACGTGCATAAGGGTCCCAATAAGGTGCGCCTAAACCAGTAAATGCAGGCACAACGTAAACGCCATTTGAAGAGTCTACTTTTGTTGCAAAGTATTCAGAATCTTTAGCATCTGCGAGTAGTTTCATTTCATCACGTAACCATTGGATAGAAGCACCACCCATGAATACGGCACCTTCTAATGCATAACTCGGTTCACCTTTTGGTCCACAAGCTAACGTCGTTAACAAACCGCTTTTAGAGGTTACTTTCTCTTGGCCAGTATTCATTAATAAGAAACAGCCCGTGCCGTAGGTATTTTTTGCTTGTCCTTGATGCACACACATTTGACCGTATAAAGCCGCTTGTTGGTCACCCGCAATACCAGCAATAGGGATACGTGTACCGCCATGTCCACCAATGTTCGTTTGGCCATAAACTTCCGAAGAGCTTTTCACATCAGCCATCATAGAGCGAGGAATACCAAAGGCGTTAAGTAGTTTCTCATCCCACTGTAATGTATTGATATTAAACAGCATGGTACGTGATGCATTGGTGTAATCAGTGACATGAACACGCCCTTGAGTCATTTTCCAAACAAGCCATGTATCAACCGTACCAAACATTAGTTTACCGGCTTCAGCGTCTTCACGTGCGCCTTCAACGTTGTCTAAAATCCACTTGATTTTGGTACCCGAGAAATAAGGGTCAAGTACTAGACCGGTATTTTCACGGATATATTCTTCTAGGCCTTCCTGTTGTTTTAACTGTTCACAAATAGTCGCTGTACGACGACACTGCCATACGATTGCGTTGTAAACCGGCTTGCCTGTTTCTCTGTTCCAAACAATCGTGGTTTCACGTTGATTGGTAATACCAATGGCTGCGATTTGATCACTTTCGATGCTTTCTTTTGCTAACGTTTCAGTTAATACAGAACTTTGTGTTGCATAAATTTCTAGTGGATCATGCTCTACCCAACCCGGCTGTGGATAAATTTGTGTGAACTCACGTTGAGAAACGCTGACGATATTTGCATCGTGGTCAAGAATAACTGCACGTGAGCTGGTTGTACCTTGATCGAGTGCAACAATATATTTTTTATCTGTCATTACGTTGTCCTTTATTTCAATAAGTTCGTTATTAGTAAATATTATGTGTTTTTAATTAATGTGTTTATGAGTTCGCTGTTTGTAGCGCTGGTGCTTCTGCTTCTGTTCCATCGTCACACTGGTTAGGAATAGTGCAACCGTGGCCTGCATTTGGTAAATAAGGTGCGATTAATTTCGGGTAAGCCCAGCCACCAAAGCACGCGCCAAAGATAGGAGCTAAAATAGGTACGATAAAGTAAGGGATTTCTTTTGCGCCACTAAGTGCAAAGTCCCAACCCGCTAAATAAGCGAATAGTTTTGGTCCAAAGTCACGAGCTGGATTCATTGCAAAGCCAGTCAATGGACCTAAAGAGCCACCGATAACGGCAATTAAAATACCGATTAAAATAGGGTTCATTGCACCACGTGGTGCGCCGTTGTTTTCATCACCTAAGGCTAAAATAGCGAACATTAATACGGCTGTGATAACAAACTCAACAGAGAAAGCACCAAGCATCGATAATGATGGGTGTGGATAAGTAGAGAAGATCCCGGCTGTAGATAGAGCTGCTTCACTGCTTCGTAGGAAACCGTTGGCAATTTCATAGTCAGTAAACAGGTTGCTATATAAAGCGTAAATTAAGGCCGCTGAACAAAAAGCACCTAATAACTGCGAGATGATATAAGGCAATACTTTACGTTTTTCAAAACCATGAAAGGCAGCTAGTGCGATAGTAACGGCTGGATTGATATGTGCACCGGAGACACCCGCGGTACAATAAATCGCGATAGCGACACCCATACCCCACATAATACTAATTTCCCACTGACCAAACTCTGCGCCGGTTAAAACCAATGCGGCCACACAGCCAACCCCAAAAAATATGAGTAAACCTGTGCCTATAAATTCAGCAATACATTGCCCGAGTAAAGAGTGTTGTTTTTGTTGAGCCATCTTATTTTCCTTTTCAGATTAGGTTGGTTGGATGTGTTGGTGTTGAAAGAATTTACTCTTTATTAACAAACGCGCAACAAGCTAAGGACTAAAGTGTGCGTTCGAGCGCAAAGTGAGTTAATTCGAGCTTTTTGGTGTTTTTGGTTTATTTCGAAGGTCTATTTGTGTTGATATTACAGATAAAAAAGGAGGAATTATGATTTTTTATCAATTAAACCGCCTCAATAGGGCAGGATATTGAGGTAACAAAAATCGCTAAATACTTTTATTAAAATACACTAAGCATCTGATTTTTAATTGTTATTAAACAGGTTCTAGTGCGGGGGATTCAATGAGGTTTTCTTTTTTTTGATAAGGATTTTGTGAGCGTAAAAAGTTGATTAAATAGTGCCTTTAATATTAACCATAACACTAAAAAAAAGCGATTAACGCTGTTATTAACAGAATTAATCGCTATTATTTTTTTTCGTTAATGACCATTAATGGTGATTTTCAGGGGTAATGTATCAGCTATCTAGCCAATTCAGCCGCTTCACGTGTTAGACGCGCAATCTCATCCCAGTTTTGGCCATTAATTAATTTTGGCGCCACCATCCAGGTACCACCACAACAAACAACTCTATCCAGTGCTAAATAATCACGGGCGTTATTGCTGTTAATGCCACCGGTTGGCATGAGCTTTAAATCGACATAAGGGGCTAATAAAGATTTCAGCATCGCAATACCGCCTGACGCTTCAGCAGGGAAAAACTTTAAGAAGTCTAAACCTAGCTCTAAACCTTGCTCCACTTGGCTTGGGTTATTAATACCCGGCACAATGGGAATACCTTTATCTTGGCAGTATTTTACGGTATTTGGATTTAACCCAGGAGAAACCATAAAGCTTGCGCCGGCTGCAAAAGCTTGATCAACCTGTCGTGGGTTCAAAATAGTGCCCGCGCCTAATAACATATCAGGACAAGCATCTTTAATGCGTGCAATTGACTCCGCTGCTGCCGCTGTTCTAAACGTCACTTCGGCTGCTGGTAATCCGTTTTCTGCTAATGCTTTTGCCAGTGGCACGGCCAATTTTGCATCGTCGATTTGAATAACCGGAATAATTTTAATTTCTGCTAATCGTTGAATTAATGAGAGTGAAGACATTGTTTTTTCCTTAATTTTTTTGAATTTTTATAAATTTGGCATATTTTCAGGGGCAATAATCGCACCTGGATATTGAATCACTGTACTTGCTAACAAATGGCCTGCTGTGGCTGATTGCTCTACGGTAGCGCCTAATAAACGTTTACTTAAATAACCCGCTGCAAAACTGTCACCGGCGGCACAAGTATCAACGACGTTGTTGACTTTAGTGGCGGCGACTTCTGCTATTTGTGACCCGTTAGTGGCGATAATACAGGGTAATAAACCACGTTTAATGACCACTTCATTAACCCCTAGTTGAGCACAACGGGTTAAAATATCTTGATAATGGGTATCTGCAAAAACGGCTATTTCATCGTCTTCGGTTAATAACGCGATATCAGTTAAGGTTAATATTTTTAGATAACATTGTTTTGCTTGTTCGGCTGACCATAACTGTGGGCGGAAGTTGTTATCAAAAATAACCTTGCCACCAGACTGTTTAAAGGTGGTTAATAACTCGAATAACTGTGCTTGGCTCTGCTCAGATAAAACCGCCAAACTAATACCACTAAGATAAATGTAATCTAATTCAGCTAAGTGCTTTTGCAGTGGGCTAATGCCACGTGAAAAGTATTCTTTTACTGCGCTATCACTGCGCCAATATAAAAATGAACGCTCGCCTGTAGCGTCGGTTTCAACCAAATATAAGCCGGGCTGTTTATTTTCAAACTGGCTAACCAATGCGGTATCTATTTGTTCATCTTGCCAAGCGTTGATTATTGTTTGGCTTAAGGCGTCAGTGCCCATCGCTGTTGCGTAGCTGACTTGTAAGTCATTATGCTGACTCAAACGCGCTAAATATAAAGCGCTATTCAGTGTGTCTCCACCAAAACCACGTTGTAGCGGTGAGCCACTTAATTCAATCATGCACTCACCAAAAAAGGCAATTTTCATGTTCGTTTCTCTCTTTATGACAATCGCTGTTGAGATTGAGGTAATCAATGCCAACAGCGATTAAGTGAATCAGACAGTTAATTTATCGTGCTAACTGTTCCGTTTCTGGTTCTGCTACCGGTTGAGAATTATCTCCACCTTCCATTACCGAACGTTCTTCATCTAAAATCAATAACGCTTGTTCATGCGTGACTGTATTTCTTGGTGTGATGATACTCACGAACATACCCACCGCAAAGGCTGTTGCTACTGATGGTAATACTGGGTTACCCCAATATGTCATCCAGCTATCGTTGAAGATTAATGAGAATGAAGCAGCCGATGCGCCGATTAATGTAGCAATCGCACCTTGCCAATTATAACGACCCCAGAAGCGACCTAATACACCACATACAAACATACCAGACATAACCGTACTGATCATTTTAGTGATGTAGCTGATAACATCGTTTGACGTTAGTGCAAAGAGTAACGCTAGTGCAATAACTACCACTAAAGCCGCACGAGAATAATTAATCATTTGGTCTTTTGGTGGCACAGTGCCCATGACCATGATGTACACATCACGTAATAAGATAGTCACACCGGCAATCGCGTCTGAACTTGCGCTCGACATAGTTGCTGATAAACCTGCAATTAAGATAATCATACCAAAAGCGGGCGGTAATACTGAGATAGCTAAGTATGGGAATGCATAGTTTTGATTCGCTAAGTCAGGGTTTAAAGCAAACGCTGCCATACCAATAATCGCCGGAATAAATGAGAAGAACAGATACAAACCACCAGAGATAACAAATGATTTACGTACTGTGCTGACATCTTTACCCGAATAAATACGTTGGCGGAAAGAAGGTGTAGCCAATACACCAACCCCAACAACGGTTGCTAATGAGATAGCAGGAATAACCCCTAAATGATTCACCCCTAAGAAACCACCATTGCTTGCATCAACCGCTTCAGAAAGTGCTGCGAAGCCACCCACTTGGTCGACCGCTAAATAAGCCATTAAGATGAAACCAAAGAATAAAATCACAGCTTGAATGGTATCTGTCCATACAACAGCGGTATAACCACCAATAACAACATAGATAGCAAAGGCGAGTGCGATCAAGACTTTTGCAGTACTTTGGTCGATGTCTGCAATCCAAGCGAGGTACATACCACCACCCAGAATGTGCGCGCCTAACCAACCAATACTAGCGACAAAAATTAACACACCCACGACGTTTTTCACGTAACGGTTAGCGCCAACATAATAAGAGAGTTCTTCACTCATTGTCATGAAACGAAGTTTACGCATCGGTGCAAACCACCATGCGGTTAATAGGATGCCGATTGCACCACCAATGCCGTATAACGCACCCGCCCAACCATTAGAATAACCAAAACCAACTGCGCCCATTGACGAGCCTGTGCCTACCATAGTGGCGACAGTGGTACCAAGGGTTAAAAATAAGGGTAATCCACGACCACCCAGTAGAAAATCTTCTCCACTTTTTTGGTTGCGTGAGACTCTCCAACCTATCCAAATTAGGAAGATAACGTATATAACAAAGGCGCTTAAAAAGAGTGTGCTGTTCATAGCAGATCCCATTCTCGTAAAGTTTTTACCCGTGATTTCTTAGGGTATTAAATGCGTACTGTAAATATCTGTTTATCAGTACAATCGGTGCGCGAGTTCCGTTGCGCAAGGTACTTATAGCGATTTCTTCACTATAAAATTAACTGCCTGTGGCGGTTAATTACCCGTCCTACTTTGCGTATCCTGTTTTCACTGCTTAACCAACAAGTCATTACTTTTTTAAGCCTCTTTGTGCTTTTAAGTAATAGTTAGTTGGTGGTAGCTGGGTGGAGCCAGCTTGTAGGTAATAGGTGATCAATCTATTACCTGTTTTTCTAAATAATTTGGTAACTGCTCTGGGCTAAGCCATTTAGGCTAAGTTCAAGGCGAAAAAGCGCAGTTTAATATTTTAAATGAGCACTTTTTAACGCCGAAATTAGTTTGAATGGCAACGACCAGAGTAGTTACTGCTTATGGTGCTTTGTAGCACGTAACGTCTACTTCAACTTTTACGTCAACAACCAAGTCACAAACCATACAAATACGGGCTGGTGGATGATCGCCAAAGACTTCTTTGAAGACTTTGTTAAACGATTGAAAGTAACGCGAGTCGGTTAATACCACTTTTACATGGATAACATCTTTAGCTTCGTAACCTGCATTAGTCATGATGTCGATACAGTTTTGAATCGCTAAACGTGACTGCTCAATAATGCCACCTTCAACTACTTCACCATCTGTCATCGGTGTTTGTCCTGAAACGTATAAGAAACCACCGGCTTCTACTGCGCTTGAAAAAGGTAAATGTTGACCGCCAGTACCTGTACCGCCTTCTGCGCCAAAACGTTTAATTGTCATTTTTTATCTCCACTTTATTTAATAAATAGTTAATAGTAATTAGCTTCTAGCTTCTAGCTTCTAGCTTCTAGCTTGTAGCTTGTAGCTTCTAGCTCGTAGCTTCTAGCTCGTAGCTTCTAGCTCGTAGCTTCTAGCTCGTAGCTTCTAGCTTCTAGCTTCTAGCTTCTAGCTTCTAGCTTCTAGCTTGTAGCTTCTAGCTTCTAGCTTGTAGCTTCTAGCTTCTAGCTTCTAGCTCGTAGCTTCTAGCTCGTAGCTTCTAGCTCGTAGCTTCTAGCTCGTAGCTTCTAGCTTCTAGCTTCTAGCTTCTAGCTTCTAGCTTCTAGCTTGTAGCTTGTAGCTTGTAGCTTGTAGCTTGTAGCTTGTAGCTTGTAGCTTGTAGCTTGTAGCTTGTAGCTTCTAGCTTCTAGCTTCTAGCTTCTAGCTTCTAGCTTCTAGCTTCTAGCTTCTAGCTTGTAGCTTCTAGCCTCTAGCTCGTAGCTTCTTCTCTACGCATGAATCGGCCATGTCGTTGTCCAATTAAGTTGCCTTTTTGATAACTTAGTTGTCCATTTACCCAGACTTTTTCAATGCCGTGAGATTTTCTAATTGGGTCTTCAAAGGTCGCTTTATCACAAATTGTTTTTGGGTCGAAAAGCACTAAATCGGCAAAGTTTCCAATTTTTATCTCGCCACGACCCGCAAGATGATATTCACCCGCTGATAAACCTGTCATTTTATGCACCGCTTCTGGTAGCTCAAAAAGTTGTTCATCACGGCTGTAATAACCTAATACACGTGGGAAAGTACCCCATAAACGTGGATGCGGATGAGGGTCATTGGGTAATCCATCAGAGCCAACCATCGTGCGTTTATATTTTAAAACACGTTTCACATCATCAGCATGCAAGCCATGGTAAACCGCGCCCGCTGGCTGTAGACGTTTGGCTGCATCGTGTAAACTAATGCCCCAATCTTTGGCAATAACAGCTAATAACTTACCCGCTTGTTGTGGCTCGCTTTCAGACCAAGTGATAAAAATATCGAAATCATCAGTGACTTGTTTTAAGTCTAAAGTTGAAGAGCTTGCGCTATACGGATAACAATCACAGGCGACTTTTTGTGTTTTAGATTTCTCTTCTAATAACGCTAATGTTTCCGTTGTACGGCCCCAATTTCCAGCACCTGCACATTTTAAATGGGAAATAATCAGTGGCACTTTGCCATGTTCTGCTGTTTCAAAGGCTTCGTTCATTGCCTCTAAAATTTCATCAAACTCAGTGCGCATATGCGTGGTATAAATACCTTGGAATGCGGCTAACTGTTTGACTAAGGCTTTTACTTCATCAATGTTCGCTTGTTTAGCGCTTGCGTAGGCAAGTCCTGAACTTAAGCCTAATGCGCCTTGAGACATCGCTTCTTTTAACTGCGTTGCCATTTTTTCTATTTCAATATCAGTGGCTGTGCGAAACAAATCATCCATATGATTGTTACGTAGCGCAGTATGACCAATTAAGGCTGCTACATTAACGCGCGGTTCGGCTTGCTTGACGGCGTTAATATAATCTTCAAAAGTTGGGTAGATAAAATCTTTTTGTGCGCCTAATAAATTCATTGGATCAGGTGGCGCGCCGGCGAGTGTTACTGGGCTCGCACTAATGCCACAGTTACCTACAATCACGCTAGTAACACCTTGGCTGATTTTGCACAGCATGTCTGGTGTGCGAATGACATTGGTATCATCATGGGTATGCACATCAATAAAACCGGGTGAGAGCACTAAATCGGTTGCATCAATGATCTGTGTTGCTTGGCTTGTTTGTGCTGTTGTGAGGTTATTAATCGCCACAATCTTGTCTTCAATAACCGCGATATCTGCGCTATAAGCGGCTTGGCCTGAACCATCAATGAGTTGCGCATTTTTTATTATTAGATCGTAACTTTGTTCGCTCATAGTTTCTCTGCTTATTTATATTGATGTTTGCGGCTATCGGTAATAATTACTGCTTTAAATCAGTCGCCTAAAGGCTGTCTATCCACACCGCCACGGTGTTTTTCTAAATCTATTTTTAAACGTCTTAATTTTTCACGTGATTTACGTTTATGTTTAATCGCTAACTCTGTCGCTAACACATCAATGGCTGCCATCATCACGTAACGTGAGGCCGTTGGTTTGAAAATGTAATCCGTTTCAATCGGTTCCATCGGAATTAATACATCGGCAATGTTCGCCAGCGGTGTACCTGCTTTAGTAATGACCACTGTGTTTGAGTGGTGCAAACCTGCAATTTCAGCCGCTTCTAATACATCGGGAGAATAACCGCCCATTGATAAACAAATTAATGCATCGTTGCTGTCCATCGTTGCCGCTGCCATGCGCATTAACATCGGGTCGCTATAAGCGGTCGTTGCATAACCTAAACGGAATAAACGATATTGCATCTCTTGCGCTAACATCGTTGACCCACCACCCACACCAAATACTAAAATTTGGCGCGCGCCACTGAGTTTCTCAATCGCGCTATCTACTATTTTTTGAGTAATTAAATGGCAGTTATGTTCGAGTGCGGATTTTATGCCGTCATAAATACCTGAAATGCCCGTAGGCTCGGTATTAACATCCTGAGAAAAACGTTTTCCAATCACTAAAGATTGTGCAATACGTAATTTAAGTTCACGTACATTTTTACATAACACAGCTTTTGCAAAGCGCGTAATGCTCGCTTCACTCACCTCTGCTGCTTGAGATAGTTCACTAATGCTGGCATTCGCTGCAAAGTTAAGATCACTTAATATAAGCTGTGCGACTTTTTTTTCGGCATCTCTTAATTGGCTAAAACCTTCATTAATCACTGCCACAATGTCTAAATCGTTATCCACGCTAAGCTCCCTAAATTTGGTAAAGTACCCGTTATCACTCAAAATGCATTTATCAGTCACTAGCTTGGGTATCAGGACAAGGCGCAACATGATGACAATGGCTAGCCCTTATCAAATGTTGCAACGCAGTAATGATGTTCAAGCTAGCGACCCGCAGGGCAAGCCGTGAGATAAATATCTTCGTTGTTAGTAAGCTTCGATTGAACAAGTTAGACCTTCAACTTCCTGCCTAGAAACTATTCACCTCACGGCTTGCTGATTTTTGCGTCTTGAATGATGACGGGTACAAATTATAGTAATCACTATAAATAATCCTCGATATGGATCACAGTTATTATTTTAATGTTTGAAACTATCACACTTCTATTTCTTTGTGTGATTGTAATCTACATTTTGATTCGTGATGCTAGATATTGCTTAAATGCTTATGCATTATTGGATGCAAGCGAGTCTTAACCTCTTAATGGTGGAAATATGTCTGTTACTAAATATCACGAAACTGGATTTTGCAAAGGCGGTGTTGATCCGCAGTTAACGCAATGGAATTTGCTTAATGAGGACGTCAGCCTACCGGTTGCTGTCGTTTACCAATCTCGGATTGATAATAATTTACAGTGGATGCAAAAATTTGCTGACCATTATCAGGTCAAGCTTGCACCTCACGGTAAAACCACCATGGCGCCAGAATTATTTAAGCGTCAACAAGAAGCAGGAGCATGGGCGATTACGTTAGCCAGTGCACCACAAGTTGTGGCTGCTTATGACCAAGGCTTAAGACGTATCATGATGGCTAACCAATTGGTTGGTAAACAAAATATGCGTGCGATTGCTGCTTTGTTATTAAAAGGCGATTTTACCTTTTATTGTTTAGTAGACAGTGTTGAAAATGTGCAACAGTTGGCCCGTTTCTTTGCGACAACAGGCATTACGCTCAACGTATTATTAGAAATTGGCGTACCTGGCGGTCGTTGTGGTTGTCGCGATCAACAGCAGATAGATGCCGTGGTTAATGAAATTGCATTACATAACTGTATTCAATTAAGCGGTATTGAAGTTTATGAAGGGGTTATTCATGGCGATAATGCAGAACAACTGATTCGTGATTTTTTAACTGGTGTTATTAATACCCTAGATGCTTTATTAGCGGTCAACGCATTTGCAGATGAGCCGGTAATTTTAACGGGCGCGGGCAGTGCTTGGTACGATGTGGTGGCAGAAACCTTTAACGAAGCAAAATTAGCGTCCTCAATTATTCCTGTTATTCGTCCGGGTTGTTATTTAATCCACGATACGGGTATTTATTTAGAGGCACAAAATGCGGTTAATGAACGTAACCAAGTGGCCTGTGAATCAACGGGTGACTTACAGTCGGCACTAGAAGTGTGGGCTTATGTGCAATCAATTCCAGAATCGGGAAAAGCCATTATCGGCATGGGTAAACGTGATGCCGCTTTTGATGCGGGTCTGCCAACTCCTGCGTTATTTTTCCGCCCGGGGCAATCTGCTCCAACGGCTGTGGATAAAAGTTGGCTGGTGACGGATATCATGGATCAGCACGCTTATTTATCCTATCCAGAAAATGCCGATATCAAAGTCGGTGACATGATTGCCTTTTCTACTTCTCACCCTTGTTTAACCTTCGATAAATGGAAAAACATCGCCGTACTCGATGATAACTACCAAGTCACAGATATTTTACAAACTTATTTCTAGCGGGTTGTTTTCACCCACAACATGCGTGATGGTCTTACTTTGTAAGGCTTGCCAAGGAAGGCATTTTTTCTTTTTACTTTATTAAGGTATAAACATGAAAATCAAACCTTTAGCTCTACTTACTCTTAGCCTGTCGGGTTTCGCTTCGCTAGGCGCTTTTGCGGCAGCACCGAATACCGATTTAAATTTAATGCCTTATCCACAAGAGGTGGTATTAAACCAAGGAGTGCTAAAGGTTGATGCAAACTTTTCCATCGCATTAACGGGATTCCAATCGCCACGTTTACAAGCAACGGCGCAGCGATTAGCGGAACGTATCGAATTACAAACGGGATTATTCCTGAAACAACCGATGACGCGCGATAGCAAAACAGCATCACTGATTATTAATGTCAAAGAGGGGCCTGCAAGTACTTATCCACAAGTCAAAGAAGACGAATCTTATTCGTTAATTGTCAAAAATCAGCAAGCAATGATTACCGCTAACTCTCCTTACGGCGCGATTCATGCTATCGAAACGTTATTACAATTAGTGACGAATGATAATCAGGGCGCCAGCATTCCTGCACTGACCATTAAAGATGAACCCCGTTTTAAATGGCGTGGAGTGTTGTTAGATACGGCGCGTCACTGGGTCGAAATCGACACCATTAAACGCCAGTTAGATGGTATTGCTTCGGCTAAATTAAATGTGTTCCATTGGCATTTAACCGATGACCAAGCATGGCGTGTGGAAGTCAAAAGCTACCCGAAACTTACGGATGTGGCGAGTGATGGAAAGTTTTATAGCCAAGAAGAGATTAAAGAGGTGGTCGCTTACGCTACTAATTTAGGTATTCGTGTTATTCCAGAAATCGATGTACCAGGTCATGCCTCAGCGATTGCAGTAGCTTACCCTGAGTTAATGTCTGCACCGGGACCGTATCAAGAAGAGATTAATTGGGGAGTGCATAAACCTTTATTAGACCCAAGCAATGCAGATGTTTATACCTTTGTGGATAAAGTGGTGGCAGAGATGGCCGCTTTATTCCCCGATGAATACTTACATATTGGCGGCGATGAGGTTGACCCAACACAATGGAATGAAAGTAAAAAAATAAAACAGTACATGGAGAAAAATAGCTTAGCGGATGATAAAGCGTTACATGCTTTCTTTAATCAAAAAGTAGAAACTATTTTAGCGAAACATGACCGTAAAATGATCGGTTGGGATGAGGTTTATCACCCTGATTTACCCAAGAGTATTGTTATTCAATCATGGCAGGGACAAGACGCTTTAGGTGATGCCGTTAAAGATGGTTTCCAAGGTATTTTATCAACGGGTTTTTACGTTGATCAACCCATGGATACGAGCTTCCATTACCGTAATGAAATTTTGCCACAACCTTTAACGGTTGATGATCAACTGCATAAAGGCGAGACCTTTGAAACATGGTCGTTCGATATGCCAAGAAAACGTGGTAGCAACGTGCAAGGTAGTTTTACGCTAATCACTGATGTAAAAGGTGTGCAACGTGGTTTTATCGACTTTAAAGGTAAAGCACGCCGTGGTGTTCAAGATATTCAGCTTGAGAAAGGGGTCACTAGTTTTTGGTTAGATACTTGGATGGGTCATACCAGCCCTCGCTTTGAAACCCAAGGCAATAAATTAACAGGTTATACACGTGCCGGTAATGGCCAGTATGTGATGACGGGTGAAAAGATTGCTTCATCGGCACAAAAAGGCACTGCAATTCCTGATAATCGCAAACCTAATAGTGTGCCGAGCGAGCAAGCGGATCGTATTTTAGGCGGTGAAATAACATTATGGGCAGAGAACATTAAAGATGATTTAGTCGATTTACGTTTATGGCCTCGCTCGTATGCGATTGCTGAACGTTTATGGTCTGATGTCAGCCTCACCGATGAAACCAGTATGTATAAACGTTTAGACGCGATGGATAACTGGTCAACGGTATCTGTTGGCTTGCAACAACAATGGCAAGAGCATAAAGGTTTCTTACGTTTAAGTAATGGCCAAGATGTTCGCCCGTTACAGGTATTAGCGCAAGCGGTTGAACAAGCACAGTATTATCATCGTCATCATGAAAAATCAGCAGCCGGTAATTACCATAAATTCGAACCTTTAAATCGTTTTGCAGATGCATTACCTGTGGAAAGTAACCAAGCACGCAGATTAAAACTTTTAGTTGATACGTGGACGGAAGATAAGTCGAATACCGAAGCAAAAGTAGAGATGCAAACGATGTTTAAACTGTGGGTAGATAATACCCCTGCAGCGCTCAAACTGGTTGATGCGAACTACCTGTTAACTGAGATAAAACCTGTCGTTGAATCAACAGATAAAATAGCTAAATTAGGCTTAGAACTGATTGATTATATTGAGTCAGGCAAAACTTACCCAGCAGCTAAAGTAAAACAAGCAAAACAGATTATCTTTGCCGCACAACAATTCCAAGACGAGCTAGTCGTTCGTGCCGCTTACCCTGTTGAGAAGTTACTTAATGCAGCTTATTAATAATTAACTTGTATCAGTTTGTTAGATGAATAAAAAAGCCAATCAGCAATGATTGGCTTTTTTTGTTTTGATTTATTTATGCATCTGTTGCTAACACCATAAACCCTGCAGGACTGAAGTCCCACTTCCCAATAACGCGTTACCAACGTGGCCTTGGAAGTGAGCCTTTAGGCTTGCCTCTGTTGCAGCATCGACAAACCCTGCAGGACTGAAGTTCCACTTCCGAGGAACATTAGCCTGTTTTTCTTCATTTATATAAATAGCTCTCATATGTTCAGTTAATCGCGTTTTCTACCTATCCGAGTTATGCACTTGTTTTTTAAGTCTAAGTAACGTGGGTATATGATCAGATAGTATTTTTATTTGCTGTGTTGTCAGGAAAAATATTGGATAATATGGCAATAATATATTATTGATGGAGAAAATGTGATGGGTAAAAAAATGACCATGGCGGAGATTTCAAAACGACTTGGGATATCAACAATGACCGTGTCACGTTACTTTAATGATGGTTATGTCTCGGCTGAGAACCGCCTTAACATTGATGCTATCGTCAAAGAAAGTCATTATACCCCCAATATATTTGCTCGCTCAATTCGTAGCCAATCTAATATTATTGGTTTCGTTGCCCCTCGGATTGAATCCTATACAACGAGTTTAGTGATTAAAGGGGCACTGGCTGCCGCTAATGAATCACAAGTCCGAATGCTGTTTCATGCTACAGGGTTTAGCCATGAGTCAGAATGCCAAGCCGTGAGGGAGTTTAATGGCTTAAATGCATTGGGCACTATCATTATTGCTTCAAAGCACAGTGTCGAAGAGCCTTTTTATCAAACCTTAGATAATGTGCTATTTATTGGTAAAAACACCCCCCATCATTGCTGTTTATATTACCCTGAACAAGCCGCGATTAAAGCGTTAGTCTCACAAACCATCACTCAGTTAAAACAGCAGCAGGCACCGCTCGAAGCCATACATTATATTTATGATGAACGCATGCTATCAAGCCGTACTAAATTGATGCAAGAAACCATTACTGACACGATACCAGAGCTGAATTTTTCGTTGCAAGCATTGGCTGATTCGGAGCAAAAAATCGGCTACCAAGAAATTCAATTACAGCCCAATAATGTCTATTTTTGTGCCACCGATAATATTGCCATTCGTCTATATCGCCGCGCCAAAGAACAGCAATTAAAAATTGGTCATAACCTATGGATTGTAGGCATAGGGGATTATGACTACAGTGATTTATTAGTACCAAGTCTTAGTACCGTTGCTTTTAATTATTATCAAGTGGGCTACCAGGCCGTTAAAAAATTGATTAAGCGTGATTTCAGTTCAGCTGAAGGCCAATTCGATATAAAAATCAGAGAAAGCTCACAGTTTATTTGAAAACGTATTGCATCTAATTTAATTCAATCTCACTATATGTGTTAACGATAACGCATGGTGAGATTGAAGAGATGGAACACGCCAATAATATGCACTTAAAGCCACTTGCGTGGTGGAAAAAAGCGACTGCCTACCAAATTTATCCCCGTAGTTTTTATGATACAAACCAAGATGGTATTGGTGATATTGAGGGGATCATTGCCAAGCTGGATTACTTTGCTGATTTGGGTATTGATTTATTATGGATTTGTCCATTTTATGAATCACCGAATGATGATAACGGTTACGATATTAGTGACTATCAAGCAATTCATCCTGACTTTGGCACCCTTGAGGATGTCGACCGATTAATCAGTGCCGCTCATGATCGTGGCATTCGTATTATTATGGATTTAGTGATCAACCACACTAGCGATGAGCATCCATGGTTCATTGAGTCTCGTCAAAGTAAAGATAGTCCTAAACGTGATTGGTATATTTGGCGTGATGGTTGTGAGCCTACAGCTGAAAAGCCGACTCGCGATCCAAACAACTGGGAAAGTATTTTTCATGGTAGTGCATGGGAATATGATGCCAAAACTGCGCAATATTACCTGCACCTATTTTCTAAAAAGCAGCCCGATCTTAATTGGGAAAACCCTGAAGTTAAACAAGCATTGTTTAACATGATTCATTGGTGGTTGGCTCGTGGTATTGATGGTTTCCGTGTGGATGCTATTAGCCATATTCAGAAACAAGCAGGTTTACCTTCTTTACCCAATCCAAAGGGTGAAAATTATGTTTCTTCATTTGACTATCACATGAATGTTGAAGGTATTGATAAGCCTCTCTATGAGCTAAGAGATCAAGCGTTTGCACCCTTTGATATTGTTACCGTTGGTGAGGCAAATGGGGTCGAAGCAGAAAACGCATTAACTTGGGTTGCCGAAGCCAACGAACATGAGCAAGGCGGTGTTTTTAATATGATTTTTCAGTTTGAACACATGAAATTATGGTCGGAAGAACAAAGTCGCGAGCGTTTTGATTTAGTGGGATTTAAACAAATTTTATCGCGTTGGCAAGATGCATTAGAAGGCAAAGGCTGGAACGCACTTTATTTAGAGAATCACGATCAAGCCCGTAGTATTGATACCTTTGCTCATCCTGATTATTGGTATGGCAGTGCTACCGCTTTAGCAAGTTGTTATTTTTTGATGAAAGGCACCCCTTTTATTTATCAGGGCCAAGAGATCGGCATGGTAAATCGTCAGTTTACTTCTCTTAACGACTTTAATGATGTCTCTGCTAGAAATTTAATTCAAAAGTTACAGCAACAAGGACAAAGCGACGAAAATATCTTGGCGTTGTTAAATCAAGTATCCCGTGATCATAGTCGTTTACCAATGCAATGGAATGACCAGGATTTTGCTGGTTTTTCTGAGGTGTCGCCTTGGTTTGCTGTGAATCCCAATTACACCGATATCAATGTTGAACAACAACAGCAAGATCCAAACTCGATTTTGAATTTTTATAAGCAGTTGATTGCTCTACGTAAATCAAATGAAAGTTTGGTGGTTGGTCGTTATCAATTGATCCTGCCTGACGATCCTAATATCTATGCTTATCAACGCATTGCTCAAGATATGACATGGACCATTATTACCAATTTAAATGCACAAGAGAGCATCGTTAATATCGACAGTGCACAGTTAGGGGCGTTAATGCTTGATAACCAAACTCTCAATAATGAACACAGTCGGTCAGATTTTATAACTACGCAAATAGCCCCCGCTTATGCCGCGTATATATTTGTAAGAAAACATTAAATTATATTTATGGCAGGGCGTTGATGACGTTAACCTGCATTTCAACCAAGGAATTAGTTATGAGTAAATTACTATCATTTGATTTTTGGCAACGATTTGGAAAATCACTTATCGTTGTTATCGCGGTGATGCCAGCAGCCGGTATCATGATATCACTAGGTAAAGTTGTCGCAATGTATGCTGGTGGCATCAGTGCTATTGAAACAATAGGCTATATTATGGAAAATATAGGTTGGGGGATTATTGTTAACCTTCACCTGTTATTTGCTGTCGCTATTGGTGGCTCGTGGGCAAAAGAGCGTGCAGGCGGTGCATTTGCAGCGCTCATTGCTTTCATATTAATTAACCGTACCACTGGGGTTATATTAGGCGTAAATAGCGAGATGCTGATTGACCCTCAGGCGACTGTGATGAGTTTATTTGGAACTGCGCTGCCTGTCTCTCAATTTTTCACTGATATTTTAGGCGCACCTGCACTAAATATGGGTGTTTTTATCGGTATTATGTCCGGCTATTTAGGTGCCAACTTATATAACCGTTACTATGATTTCTCTCGGTTACCTGAGGCATTAGCCTTTTTTAACGGTAAGCGTTTTGTGCCTTTTGTGGTTATTTTCTATTCGGTGATCATTGCATTTGGTTTATCGATAGTATGGCCTTTAATTCAAGGTGCACTCAATGATTTTGGTCAATGGATTGCAACCTCTAAAGATACTGCACCCATCACAGCTCCTTTCTTGTATGGCACGTTAGAGCGTTTATTACTGCCGTTTGGTTTACATCACACCTTAACAATTCCAATGAATTACACCGAGTTGGGTGGTTCTTATGAGCTTTTGACTGGGGCTAGTGCGGGTTCAAGCGTTTATGGTCAAGATCCATTATGGCTTGCTTGGATAAGTGATTTAAATAATCTTAAATTATCCGATCCGGCAACTTACCAGCATTTATTGGATACTGTGCATCCAGCACGTTTTAAAGCGGGCCAAGTCATTATAGCCGCGTCATCATTGATTGGGATTGGGCTTGCGATGTATCACTGTGTTGATAATGATAAACGTAAGCAATATAAACCGATGTTTTTATCCGCCTGTCTTGCCGTGTTATTAACGGGCGTGACTGAACCCATTGAATTCATGTTTATGTTCATTGCTCCCGTGTTGTATGTTGCACACGCGGTGTTAACAGGTATTGCATTTGCATTGGTGGATGTTATGGATCTACGTGTACATGCCTTTGGTTTGATTGAATTACTCACTCGTATACCCATGATGATTTCAGCGGGCATAGGCGGTGATTTAATTCGTTTCGCGTTGGTGTGTATTGTTTTCTTTGTCGTTAACTACGGACTGTTTCGTTTGCTAATTGTGAAGTTTCATTTACCAACACCGGGGCGTATGGGTAACTATCTGGATGAAAATTCAGAAGCCATGTTGCAAGAGGATAAGCTTGACATTATTATTCAAAATTTAGGCGGGCGTGACAATATTGCTGAGATTGATGCTTGTATGACCCGCTTGCGTATAACGGTTAATGATCCGCTATTGGTTGCTGAATATTCGTTATGGAAATCTACGGGAGCACTTGGATTAGTGGTTAAAGAGCAGGGGGTACAAGCTATTTATGGTCCGGGAGTGGATGTGATTAAATCTAGGTTACTTGATAAGTTTTCAGCACAACCTGCGTAATTCGTTCTTTATACCCGTTATCATTCAAAGTGCTTTGTTCAGTCGCTAGCTTGTACACCAAGGCAAGGCGCAACATGATGACAATGGCTAGTCCTTATCGAGTGTTGCAACGCTGAATTGGTTTGCAAGCTAGCGACCCGTAGGGCAAGCCGTGAGGCAAACATCTTCGTTGTTAGAAAGCTTCGATTGAACTAGTTAGACCTTCAGCTTTCTGCCTAGAACCTGCTCACCTCACAGCTTGCTGAATTTAGCAACTTGAATGATAACGGGTATATATTAGCTGTAAATAACAAGTGAACAATATCGATAAACGCAGTATTGATGCTGCGTTTTTATCTCCGTACATTTAAATAAGCGAATAATAAATGAAGTTATTGACGCTAAATACCCACAGTTGGCAAGAAGATAAACAGTTAGAAAAGTTGGATATAGTCGCGCAAGCCATTATTGAACAAGGGTGTGATGTGATTGCATTACAAGAGGTTAATCAATGCCAAGATAGCTCGGTCGTTGATGCCAGTATATTAAGTAATCATCCCGTGCTAGCTAATAACTATGGTTATTTATTACAGCAAAAATTGGCGGAGCATGGTCATCACTACCAACTTACATGGGATTTTGTTCACCAAAGTTATGAAGTATATCAAGAGGGGTTAGCATTTTTGACGCGACTGCCCATTCTTGAACATGAGGTCATTGATTTAAATGATAACTATGATGTGAGTTTTTGGAAACATCGACGAGCAGTGCGTATTAAAGTGGCTTCTCAACAAGGTGAATTCGATTTTTATAATTGTCATTGCGGCTGGTGGAATGACTCAGAGAGCCCATTTGAGGATCATATCAAGCGTATCACGGCGACATTATCAACAGGGTTGAGCTTTCTATTAGGTGATTTCAATAACCCGAGTCATATACGCAATGAAGGTTATGATTATGTATTACAGCGCGGTTTAATTGATTGTTATGAGATGGCAGAAAAAAAAGATGCTGGTACCACTGTGATTAAAAATATTGATGGTTGGCAACACAATAGCCAGGCTTTACGGATTGATTTGATTCTTAGTAATCAATTGGTTGTGGTAAAGCAGCATCAGACGATTTTTAATAACGATTTTTATCCGATTGTGTCGGATCACTTTGGGGTGTTGGTTGAAGTGGAAGTTGCTTAGTTTTTATTAACTCATTGATTGCTTTGCAAAGAGTGTATCCATGAAATTAATAATAGGTTTGTTTATTTTAGAACTCATCGCATGTTTATGAATCATATTTGCTATAACTATAAATTATTCAAGGAGAAAAAATGTTATCTGTTGTTGCTGACGTTGGTGGTACAAATATCCGACTTGCTGTTTGTGATGTTAAAACGGGGGAGTTGAGTCAATTAAATGAATTTGCTTGTGCCGAATTTATAACACTTGAAGTTGCACTGACTCAATACTTTGAAATATTACAAGGTGAAGTGAAACACCTTTGTATTGGTATTGCTTGTCCCGTTGAAAATGATCATGTTGTGATGACCAATTTAAGTTGGGATTTTTCTAAGCAAGCACTTAAAGAAAAATTAAAATTAGCGTCGTTATATGTCATCAATGACTACACTGCAATTTCATTCGCGGTACCCTTTCTTTCTTCAGTAGAAAAAATACAAGTCGGTGGTGGTGAATGTAAAGAGAATGCTGTTACGGCTATCTTTGGTCCTGGGACAGGGCTCGGTGTTTCACACATTATTAAATCGGCGGATAAATGGATCAGTTTAGAGGGTGAGGGTGGACACGTAAGTTTCGCTGCTAATACACCAGAACAGGCTGATATTTTATGTTTACTACAAGCGCAATTTGGTCACGTTTCTGCAGAGCGTATTTTGTCCGGGCAGGGTTTAGTTAATTTGTACCAGAGTCTTTGTGCTTTATCTAAACGTGAAGTTAAATTTGAGCATCCGAAAGAGGTCTCTAAAGCTGCATTAGACGGCAGTTGTGATATGGCACGGAGAAGTCTGGATGTTTTTTGTCAAGTTATGGGCAGTTTTGCTGGTAACCTTGCATTAAACCTAGCTTGTACAGGAGGTGTTTACATCGCGGGCGGTATTGTACCGCGCTTTGTTGAGTTATTTCAATCTAGCGAGTTCAGGCATTTCTTTGAAGATAAAGGGCGTTTTAAAGCGTATCTATCATCTATTCCCACTTTTTTAATTACCCATAATAACCCTGGGTTATTGGGAGCGAGTGTTTATCTTCGTCAAGAGTTAGGTTTATTAAATAATGATGCATTAGGGTGAGATATTCATGACCAATAGGGCTGACTATTAGCTGCTTAAATTTATAATGCACAGTAAATGTTGAATCTGCGTTGTTAATAAAAATCCTTTCTCATTAAAAAGTGAGAGAGGATTTTTTAAATATGTGTAAGTCGCCACAGAGGGCAATTGCCATAAACTCGAACCTTTAAATCGTTTTGCAGACGCATTTAGGATTAGAACTGATTGATTATATTGAGTCAGGCAAAACTGACCCTGCAGGACTAAAGTCCCACTTCCCAATAACGCGTTACCAATATGATTTTGGAAGTGAGCCTTTAGGCTTGCCTCTGTTGCTAATTCTGCAAACCATGAAAAATAGAGCTAATTTTTTAACCTAAGGCACACAAATTATGATGATATTTTACATTTGCCGTGAATAGCGTAGATTGTGCGCACTATTAATAAGGAATATGACCCATGAATCCAATTATCCAAACGTTAAAAGATCACGATGTTAGTGATCAGAAAATTGTAGAAGTTTTTCAAGCATTAACGGAAAATCCGCTTGGCGCAATGGCTATCATTACGACATTAGGTATCCCACAAGAGAAATTACAAGCGTTAATGATGATGGTAATGACTAACCCTGATTTGATTAAACAAGCGGTTGAAGAGTTAGGTTTAGACTTTGCAAAAGTTGAAGAAGCAAAAGCAAAATTACAAGAAAACCAATAAACAGCGGTTAATATGAGAAAGCCGGTTGTTACGGCTTTCTGTCTTACCTTTCACCCTCTTAGCAACTCTCTGTCTACCTCTGCTACCTGCTACCTATATGCTTAACTTATTGCGCTACGATTATTGATAGACCACATCGTTGTTAATATAAATCACTTCAACACGACGGTTTTTAATGCGCCCCGCACGGGATTTATTAGAAGCAATCGGATTATCTTCACCTTTCCAACCGGTATTGATAGCTTCTTCATGCACCCCTTGGCTAATAAAATAATCTCGAACGGCCAGCGCGCGTTTTTTAGAAAGTTTTAAATTGTAAGCTGCTGGGCCACTGTTATCGGTATAAGCGACGATATCCACACTGATTGCTTCTTGACTCATACGCATTTTTTTCGCTAATTTAGCTAATGCACTGGGATCGCGAATTTCTGCACTATCAAATTTAAACAGTGTGCTGCTATTGATGGTGATAGGCACAATGACCGATGCAGGTGGTGCTACTACTTTATCGGATTTTTGTGTGACGCCAAATTTGTAATTTAAACCGACGCTAAACTCATATAAATCATCTTCCACATTAGGCACATCACCAATCAGACGGTAACCGGTGTCTAATTCCCATTTGCTCGAAATTTGGTATTTTAAACCAATACCGCCACTGAGATTTAAATCGTTATCCATAAAACTATTACCAATTTTTGCGTAAACAGCTGCTCTGTCTGAAAGGTAATAACGGCCTACTAAATACGTTGAAAAAACCATTAAGTTGCCACTGTCAGGGCCTCGTTGTAATTTTCCTAGGTAATTTACATCTGATTCTACGGCGAAAAAATGATTAATATTGTAACCTAGTAGTACACCCATGCTTGCCGTTGATGGGTCTTTATCGGGCTGATTATTATCATCAGAAGCTTTGTTCTCTATATCAATGAGTGTTGCCCCTAATTTTCCGCCCAGATAAAAGCCGTGATCGTTATATAACGACTCTGCGCTGGTAAAACCTGAATAGAGTAATAACAGGGTTAATAGATATAAACGCTTCATAGGGTCACCTCAAACATCACCGTGAAATGGTCGGCATAACTGCTTTCTTCAACATCTTTGACTGAGATATTGTCGTAATTGACACCGAGGGTAAACGGGATAAGTGTTGAATCCGGTGAAGTGATTTCGGCTTTTCCATCATCCACCAGTTTACCCTTACTCACTAATTGACTACCTGAGCTACAGCCTTTGCAAGTGATGCTATACGGGATAGAGGTTGATCCACTGTTCACTGGTTTTAAGGTGTAATCATTGGTCTTTTTATTGATTAAGCGAAAGGTCAGGCCATTTTCAAAATAACCTAATGCCGATACTTTAAAACCCGTTTGTCCACTCACTGTATGTGCCTTGGTATCGTATTTAGGCACGATATGACCTGTGCCTAATACGTTAATGCGTTTGATAACACTGGGGTTATATTCAATTTGCACGGAAAATGTAATGGGAATATTACGGTAGGTTTTCACCGTTTGTGACGCATCCACAAAGAAGCCATAACTTGCAATTGCACTCACAGTGCCAGAATAAACACCTTTGCTTTTGCCTTTAAGCTGGGCAATTAACACGGCTTTATCCAATTTAATAATGGGCTGTAAGGCAGTAAAAGGTGTTTCGGGTTGTTGGTAATTAAGACGACTATCTGCAATACAATAACCATGACCCGCCGTGCGTTTAACTGTCGCAATGGAAGATAATTTTGTTTCATTACAGCTTGGATAAATATCTGAATACCAGCTGCTTTCCCATATTGGGTTAGTCTGATAATTCACGCCACTTAAGGTCAGTGGCACAGAAACATGTTCATTACCGCTACTGAGCTCAATATAAAGATCTGTCATTGAGGTAAAAGTCCCCGGAACCCAAGCTGTTGTTTTAGGTAGATTACCCGGTTTGAACCAATAATTCGGTGTGAGGTATTGACCATCACTGCTGGCATTAAACCAATCTAGTTTTTCGCCGGTCAGCTTGCCGTTAATAGTAAATGCATGTGCATTAAGGCTTAATAAACATAGCAGTAATAGGTAGCGCATATTATTCCCCTTGCGTTAGTGTGATCTCTTCTTTGAATGTTTCATCGTGGTTAAGCATGATCACATCAAGGTTGTCACGTTGTAGTTCTTTAGGCAGGTGTAAAATGCGTGTTCTACCCGCGAGTAAGGTGAACGTGGTTTTACACAAGGCTGGTTTTTTATTACTCTCTTCTTGAACATTATTTTTACACTGATCAATGAGTAATGTGAGCATGGTATTACCACTGTTTTTAGCGGTGATATTTTTGCCGTCATAACTTGCTTGATACTCAACCTTGCTCTCTTTAGCTGGAATAATGTAGTAGGGCGCAAAACCAAATAACATGCTGATGTTTGATTGCTCTTCGCCTTCATTGCTATAAGAAACCGGTTGAATATGGATTTGAAACACTTGGTCCACCGTTCTGTCACATTTGTTGCCACAGATACTTTCAATTTGAATGTCTTTCACCATGTTTGGCTCAATCACTAATTTTGAAGGTTTAGTGGCTATCTGCCAGCGATCTAAATTTTTTCGTGTGTACGGTGTTTTAATAATTTGGTTATTTTTAATTTCTACTTTAGACACCGAGGTCTTTAAGAAATAAGTAATATTATCGGTATTATCAAGGGTTAAAATACCCGCTTGATCGTCCGCATTCGCAAGCATTAAGCTACTAATCGCCATTGCTGATACCGGTGTTATGTTGATGATTAAGCACATCATTAAAAGCTGTTTCATTATTTTCATTATTTAATCCCAATTCTGTGTAAAGTTGTTTTTCTCGATAGTGCTTAAGGCGTACAGGCTTAATTCATTTAATAATGTTTGCTGTTGTGCCGTTAGCATTTCTGTATTGCTGACATACAGGTATTGGCGGTTACCCACTTCACGAGACAGTGTTTCAATACCTGCGGCTGTTAATTTTTTAACGGTTTGTGGATAATCCGCATCACCATCCGTGTTTTCATCGGCTGCGTTATCAAAGGAGCCTAAAAAGTAATATTTTTTACCATTGAGCTGTATCGCTGGGTTATCGTTATTAGCCAATGACCAAGCGCCTCCTTGTTGTAATCCTGGTAGGCAATAGTTATTACCCAAGTTACTAATGGTGCTTGAATTTCTGTCTAAGCTGGGTGTGACACAAATTTGTTGTTGTGAATACAATCCATAATCACTGCCTGCAATCACTGAGACTTTAAAAACACCTTGCTCAATTTTCTCGATATCGACACAACCTTCACCTGCACATTTAACTTCTGAGATTGCGTTGTTATTAAGATCATCAAAGGAGCTAATGAAGGTTTTAATTTTCACTAAGTCCATGTCTAAACTAATCACTGTGCCGGGTAGGGCATAACCACTGGTTTGGTGTTCATCATCACTGATGTAGTTAGAAGACTCAGTATCTAAAAATACGTTAAAATCTTGGTATTTATCAATCGCGATCACCGTGTCTTCTTGGTTAATGTTTTCGTTATAACCCAGCTCTTGCTCGTGATAAACAGATAACAAACCACGATGACTATCGTCTTCTTGCTGGTTGTTGGCATCAACGACCACGTAGGCATCACTTTTCTGTGCGGTGATATAAACCTTGCCCGTATTAGAGATAACTTGTGTTGTGGATAAGTTCGCATTGAGCGATTTAGTGCCATCAGAGCTTAAATAAGCATAACTGTCGGCCGTGAATGCACGGTGCTGGTAGTTTGCTGAGCTACTGATATCGGTACTGGCATAACGTTCTGCATCGCTACCGGTATAAGTCACGCCCACTTCAGTATTCACCGATAAGTTATCAGTTACTTGCTGGCTATTAGTCAGGCTATTACGGAACTCTTCTACCCCTTGGTGACCTAAACTCATTGATGAGTTAGCGCTCCAATCTGTTGATAAAGGCACAGACCAAAGAATTCCTGCGTACCAATCGTTTTTGCTCCAGCGGTATTCTTCATTTTGGTAAGTCGCTGAAAAGTTTAATGTTGAGTTGGCGATAAAAGCATGAGAATAACCAGCGCTCACCGACCAGTAATCGCTTTGGTCGACGTATTGATGTTGGCTATTGGCGAGATCAATGTTGTTATTAACTAATAACAGGTAACCTTGACCGCTATAAATATTGGCAGATACATTGACGCTTAAACGGCGGTAACCAATATTGGATAACATGTAATTATCTAAGCTGTATTCTGAGTCTGCAGAGCGGTATTGCTCGTAACCCACACCAACGTTATAAATATTGGTGTCGGCTGATAAAAACTGGCTGCCGTTATCAAAAAGAGCGTATTTCACATCGCTGCTTATCTGCGTAGCAAAGGATTTTTTAATGCCTATTTCTGCCATGGTATTATCGACATTAGACAATAAACGCGCGCCTATTAAGGCACTGTCGAATAACTGGTACGTGCCTTTTGCTTCGGCAAAACTATTGTTGTCTAACCACAGGTCATAACGTGGTTTGTTGATGTCGAATGATGCGCTTGAATCATTGTTTCTTTTATTCTCTTTTTCGTAACGATCATTTAATAAACCCGCTGCAAAACTAAAGTCATACTCACCTTGGTTGAGTGAAAAGGCATTGTTATTAAATATTTGCTGTCTTTCTGTTAATAACTCACGGCCACCTGAGATAACAACAATAGTGGCCATGTAGGAGCCATAAGGTAGTTCACGAAAAGAGAGGCTTTGTTGGCCTGAATCGACATTTTTGCTGTAAATAAGATTACCTTCACGGTAAACCTCGATACGACCTTGATTGGGTAATAAGTAATACAAGCTACGGCTATTTTGTTTGCCGCCGCTGATTAAGTTGTTAGAGGAAGCGTAACTCACCACTTCTTGTGAATAGCTACCCGTTAAGTCTAAAAAAGAGGTGCTGTTTTGCTCATAACCGTATTTGAAATGACCCACTTGAAGGCGACGGTTTTGAAATTCATAATCGTAAGATAACTGTTCAACGTCTAAATCATTAGAGGCGCTATCAAGGTAAAGGCTGCTTCTCATATTGCCGTATTTAAGGCCTAATAAACTTTTATCACGCAGAATAAGTGATGAGCCACTGTCGCTAAAGTAGTGATAATTAAAGTCCATATTGTTAATAAAACCGTATAGGTTGTTATCTGAATCATGGAAAACATGGCTCGTTTTGTTTTTGTCTAATAGCTTATTATTCGCAAAAAAAGTGATGTGTTTGAGTTCATAATCAAATGAAAACGCAAAGGTTTCCGGGATCATGCTGCACTCTGCGACTTTACCGTGGCAGGCGCTGTCATTGGTCATATTGTTTTGCATGGCATTAATAATGGCGCTGACTTGCTGTTTTTTAATATTATTTTGTAGCAGGTAATTTTCTACTTTATTAATGCTGGTGGCATTTAAAGTGGCTGATGTTGGCGTTGACATCACGCTGATAGTTAACATCTCTGGCGCACTGGCCATTTCAAAAGTGAACTGTTCTTGGCTGCCTTCGTATAACGAAGCAAATTCATCGGGAATAATAATGCCTTCACTTTGTATAGAGGCAATGCTTAGGCTGATGTTGAAAAGTAATGAAGCGATGATTAGACATTTAATTTTCATATCTCTAACTCCACACTCATTTGGATAGACCCACTACAGTTATCGTCACCGTAGTTAAGCGGGTCGAAAGAAAGGTCAACGTCTAAACTGCGCGTTTTCCCCTGCATATCTAATTCATCTAAGTCTTCGTTAATGAAGGTATCGCCCATTAGCATCTGTTTTCCGTCTACCCAGACAGTAGAGAAGTCTTTAGTAGCGGTTTCTGCGCCAGTGCTGTCGTAACACTGCGATTGGTTTTCAACGAGTGTCAAAGCAAAGCTATCCACAGGATCAGATTCGCTGATGGAGGTTGCTAGTTGTAATTGATCTGAAATAGTCTTGAATTGGTAATTTGCTGCATCGAATTCGAGCTCCCAGTTTTGTTTCACAAATTCAAACTTAATGATATTGCGGTCAAAAAACTGGGCTAACTCGATGTTGGTATCAACACGAAATTGTTGCTGTAATGATGAAGCGTCTGCAAGCGCATGCACATTGGTACTCACTAAAAGTAAGCGAGTAAAGATGAGCAAAGGATGCAAAAAAAGGGCTTGAGAACGCTTCATATTCACCTCTAAATTAGATCGCTTTAGATGAGTTGATAACAGAGTGAACTTCGATGTTTTGACCAACCGCTAAAGGCGCATCTGCAACTGTTTCGTTTTCTGTGGTGAAAGTCACTGTGCCTGCTGTTGCTTCAATAGGTACTGCTTGTGTCATTGCCACGCCGTCCATATTGACAACAGTGCCTAGCGCTGATGTGTCAGTGGTACCAATCACAGTATCTAACATGCTCATTGTCCAAGAAGCATCACTGATTAGGTCACCAACAGCATCTGCAGACTCGCCTGTAACAAAGGCACTACCTTCTGCACATTTACCAACAGTAACGCCATCATCACAAGCGCGGTAATGTAGTTCTAAGGAAATTTTATCTGAAGTGAATTGACCTGATGTATCTGTTACTACTAAGCCTGCAGAGTCTGCGTAAGGTAATGCGCCACCTGGGCCTGTAATAATCACTGACTCACCCGGTGCGACTGATGGCACAATGCCTTTCCAATGTAATGTTGTTGTTGCATCAGTTGATGCCGCTAATACAGAAGCAGAGGCTGTTAATAAAATGATTGGTAATAGTAGTTTGTTTTTCATAGTGAACCTTTATCAGTTAGAGTTAATTAAGCCGCTTAACCTGCATAAAACTGCGTTAGCTAAGCTTGATAACTATGATAAAGGTGTGATGTTTTGTGAGACAGGTCACGTTTGAAATTCAAAAAATAGAAATGCCTACCTGTTAACCATTTGTTAATAAGTCTATTGTGCTGGCAGGTAGTGTGTATCTAGCTTGATGGTAGGTCTTTGATGATGATGAAAAATCCTTTTAAGTAATAAAAAAACCACAAAATAAATTGTGGGTAATACCGATACGCTTAACTATTTAGTCGCCTTAACGTATTAAGGCAGATAACAACTGACTAATACCAAGTAAATTTAATGTGCTTGGTCTTTTTACTTGGTCTAATTTCAATTAAGCGCACGGTATAAAATCGTTTAAATATCGTATTTATCAAAAATACCGTTGTTATTAATATCTTTCTCGGCATCAATGCGATCCGCATGATTATTTTTATAGTTACCGATAATATGACTGTAAGGGCTGTAGTGGTTACCGTTATAGGTATCCTTATATAAAAACTCTAACTCATCACCAACACTATCGCCGTCACTGTCAGAAAGTACCGGTTGTGAGCAATATTCAACTCTGTCTGCTTGGTAACTCTCTGGATATTTTAAACATTCAGCTACCTCTTGTTGTGTTGAGAAACCATCATTATCTAAGTCCGTTAAATCGATTAACCCCGGTTTATCATCGAACCTATCAGGAGGATAAACACTCACCCCTGAGTCCGATTGAGGCACAACCGCGCCATTCATTTTAAAGTCGATGTAAGTACAACCCGATATAATATAAGGGTAGGTAATGTTTTTTGTATCAATGTTGCACTCAAAGACTTTATCAACCCGTTTGAGCGGGTTAATAAAGCGCCAGTGGTTGCTGTTATCCGTTTTGTCATCACGGCTAAAATAGGTGCTTTTACCTTGGCCAGAAGTGGCAGTCAGGCTGGCATAAGAGTTGGCTGCATCACCGATAATATTGGTGCTATGCGCTCTTTCTTCTTCGTGAAAACCAGCACTGGTTAGGCTGTATAATCGATGGTTCTCAAGTAATACCATTACCGCATTAGAGGTGTTTTCATAAAACAGGACCTTGCCTTTGTCTCTATCACTAATATTGCCAAAATTGAGGGTTAAATCGACCGGATCACCATTGGGTTTTTTCTCAATATGGTATTGTGCATAACCGGCTAATTTTAAATTGGCTTTGTCACCAAACATATAACTAATAAAATTAGGCCCTTGCTGGTAGTCGTTTACCTTCTGTGCAACCTCTTTAAACTGATAGCGTTCACCATTTTTTCTACTGCCGTTAAACAAAGCGTATAAGACACCTTGTTTGGTGAGGGCCGCGATGCCGGTGGTGGTTTGCGTAGATTTAATGACCGTTTCTTTTTTGTCATTCATCTTATCAACAAAGTTTAAATAGAAGTTAGTGCTTGTGTCTTTTTTAGATTTAAATCGGTAAAAAGGTTTTTGTTGCCCCCACGAACCCGTGTTGGCTTTTAGGCAATAAAAAGAGCCATGTGTGCCCGCATTCCAGCATTGCAATGCTAGTTCTTTAAAGGGCGAGAAGTCGGTTTTAATCAGCGTAGCTGGAGTATCCTTTACAGCACAATCAATACCATAGTAGGTAGACTTACCATTATCAAAATGCACCACAGCAGAAGTGATACCAAAGCTTTCCACAGACTCAACACCGGATAAATGCTGGTTATTAAATAGATCCGTAAAATCGGCATAACAGAGGTTCTTCGTGCCATAGATTTGATTAACCGCGCGTGCTTCATTTGCTTGGTTGACGATATAAATAACGCCACCATAACCCAAGCTACGATCGTTATAGGTCAATCCGTAATAAACACGGTCGGTTGCCGGTAAATCAATTAAGGTGTCGGTGGGTTGCAGTGCATTCAGCGCACTAAATAAAATAATACGATTCTCACTGCCGTCTTCACTGCTCATATCAATGCGGTAATTACCAAAGCCAATATTATCTAGCGCGGTGGCATATAAACCATTATTTTGCATATACGGTAGCAGATCTTCTTTAAAGGGTTTCATAAGGGTATTACGGCCCACAGCGCCTAATCCACCATCACTAAAAAGTTTGATAAAGCCATTATAAGAAAACTCAATTTGGCCTTGTCGTACTTCGCCGGTATGAAAGGTTATTTGACCTGTGCTCACCCCATTTAATTGATGATCGTAAACACTGTAATTCACCACAAATTCGCCGTCGTCGATGGGGCTAAATTCAAAAGAGGTATTCGTCACATCATTACTATCGCTAAGTTGCACATTTGCGCCCATCGCTTGTACTGAGACTAATTGAATCGCATCACCTTCTGCATCACTCACTAATGGCGAGCCAGAAAAATTCATAATATCCACTGTGATCGTTTCACCCACGGGTACTAAGCGCGCGTAGGTATCATCGCTGGTGATCGGCGCATTATTACTATCACCTGACACATCGATATTAATACGGCCGGTTTTTACAATGTCTAATTCATCAACTACCGCATAACTGACTACGGTTAAACCAATTTCTGTTGGGTCATAAATAAAATTACCCATGTCATCTAAATTAGCCACACCACTGCCTTGCACAATGGTGGAAGAGATAAATTCCGGATTAGTGAGGCTTAATAATTCACTGCTGATTTCATCTTGAATATTAAAAAGGAGATTGGTATCTACCGTGACGCTTTTGCTGATGTCAGTAAACTGACCGGCTTTGCTTGAAGACTTTTTGCTGGTGGCATTTTTGGGGCTGTCGTCTGTTTGATCATCTTGATTGTCTGACGAACCTTGTGGCACTGAAAAACTGATTGTTGCAAACGCCGTTGCTTGGTTATTTCCATCGGAGACCGTATAGGCTAAATCGCAACTGCCTGAGCGCATGGGTTTGATAGCAAAACTTAATTGCGCTGCTTGCTGATTTTCTAGCACACATAATTCAGAGTCTGTTAATACTTCAATGTGGCTGAGAGTGAGGTTTTTATGCGCGCTAGAGCCGACAAAATTAGAGAAGTTAAAATTGAGTATTTGACCGGCTTTATTGGCACGGGCATTTTTTACAAAATCGACTGCATAAACAGGGTTCTTAACAATGACGGGAGTTGGTGGTTGTGTTGGCTCAGGGACGGGCTGTGTGCTTGAGCCTGATTCGCTGTTACAACCGAATAGCGCAGCCAGGAAAATTAATACTGTAAAGTGCTTTAATAATTTTGTCATTATCTACCTCAGTCATATCAATAAACCAACTCAAAGAGTTGCAATTTACAGATAGTAACTGAGTCAATAATTATCAACAGGGCGAGATTTTAAAGCAAAGTTTAACTATGCCTAGTTATCTATTCTAGTCATAACCCTAAATCGCTTTTGAAGAGCTAATCACGGTATGCACTTCGATATTCTGACCTACCGCTAACGCAGAGCCCATTGCAACAGCATTTTCAGTATTAAAAATAACCGTGCCAGAAGTGGCAGTAATCGGCGTGGATTTATCCATAGTGACCCCATTCATTTTCACTTCAGTCCAGGTAAAAGGATATGCAGTTTGCTGTGTGCCTATGACGGTTTCAACAGAGTTCATGGTCCAGCTGGCATCATTAATAATATCACCAACGGCATTTATATCATCAGTCAGAATGGTCTGCTGTGCTTCACAATCACCCCCACTATCGCCGTTTTGGCACTTACGGTAATGCAGTTCTAAGGCAATATTATCCGAGCTAAATACACCGCTACTATCTTTTATCACTAAACCTGCTGAATCAGCATAAGGGATAACGCCATTAGGGCCGGTAATAATCACTGAATCACTGGGTAAAATAGAAGGGGTGATCCCTTTCCAGTGTAATGTATTAGTTGCACTATTAGGGGCTGCTAATGCAATACCACTGAGGTTCATTAAGGTGATAAAAACAGCTAATTTGAGTTTCATAACTTGCCTCTCATGTTATTAGATAGAAATAAAAATTAAGAGGCTAGTGTAAGTTTTATTTTTTTGAACGACAGGGCGTTGTTGAAAATACGAGGGGCAACAATGCCTATCTAAATCAGGCTGGTTAAGCGGTCGTAATACTGGTGAGCGACTAATTTTTTTTGCTATTAACTAATTCAGGGTGCTTTTTCAGCCAGCTAATTACGCCATGGTTTGATAAAAATTCCTCACGCTGAATGGACATTATTTTAGGTTGGCCATTAATATGTTCTTTTTCTGTGGGTATTTTTTTAATGAGTTTAAAACCAATGTTTTTATGAATTTTAGCCATGTGTTTATTCAGAACAATAGAAATAATTTCTTTAATATCCATATCATTACAAATGATATCTAACATGCAATAACAGTTATATAACCACCAATCGAAATTAAAACGACTAAAAGTATGTGCAAAGAGGAACTTATCCTTGCTAACGGATTGACTGCGAGGCACCTTATAAAAACCTTTTATATCAGAAACTAACAGCGCTTTATCATTGCTATCATGGACTGAATGCAAGGAATGAGCACATAATCGTTGATCTTCATCTTCGCAGGTAACAACAAATAGGTTGTTGCTTTTTTGTAACGCGATGGCTGCCGCTATTCTATCGGTTAAATTTACTTCTGGTAGGTCAAAGATACGCGCAGTGGCAGCATTGATTTTTTTCAGTTGCTTAACATCCTCGAGTGGATTCTCTGCGTTATAACGAATATAAACGGGGTTATCAACAGGGTAAAAAGATCGTAATAAAACTTCTTCTTCTTGGGAATGCGCATCGGCTAACTTTTGAAAGTTATTTATTTTTGTTTCCGAGAGCTTCAGGTTTAGCTTCAGTAAATAACTTATTTTATCATAGTGAGCAAAGCCTAAAAGGTGCACGATACGCAGTGTTGATGGCATAGAAACACCACGTTCCCAACGGCTATAAGTGATTAAATCAAGGTGTTCAAAGTTCACATCAAATAAAGAAAGCTGTTCGACCATGTCTGCTTGAGTCAGGCTTAACTCTGTCCGTATTTGTTGTAATAAAGTGGATAATTCCATTGAGTTCTCTGTGACATTAGTTATCAAATTTTGATTTAGTTAAATTCTAACAAGTATGGGCAAAGAAACCCAGCACCAGAGGCTATGTTGGCAAATACTTAGTTAAATAAGATTCTGATTTTTAATGGGTTATGGGCGTAATTGCATTTAATAAAGGTAAAAAAATAGAAGGATTTGTTTGTCTTGTCACGTTTTTATAAACATAAAAAACAGCTAAAAAGAGGGATGATCAGGCGACAATGTAATATGCACCTGTTAACTACTTAATAAGATTAAGAATTTCTTTAAAACTATCAGAACGACAATCTTTTAGCAGTTCAAACAAACACATTTCTACTCCGGTAATATCAATGCCTTTATTTACTAATGCGTTGATAGCGAGTTGTTTGTTTTCTAAAGTACGAGAAGAGGTGCAATCGCTCACTAATTGTATTTGATAACCACGCTGCAACAAACCGAGTGCGGTCTGATAAACACAAATATGGGTTTCAATGCCACAAAGCAACCAGGTATTTATTTTCTTTGCACTGATGACCTCGATGAATTTAGCTTCATCACAAGCATTAAAGCTAAATTTACTGATGGCCGTATTGTCAGTTAATAAAGGGCTTAGCTGATCAACGGTAGCGCCCAGTTTATCTGGGTTTTGCTCAAGGAGAATGATCGGTAACCCTAATGCCTGTGCACCTTTAATTAGTTTTTCACAATGCGTAATCATGCTCTGACTCTCATGTACCAAACGCGCTAATTTACCTTGTATATCAACAACGATAAGCCCGGTATTTTCTTTGCTTAACATAAAAGATCCCTTACGGTGGTTATATTATTACGTGTTCACACTGCGCATTAATTTAATGCCACCGACATCTGTTGAAAAACCAAAGCTTGAATAGAAAGCTTCCATTTCAGGCAGGCAATATAACTCGAAGTGTTTTACTTTTGTTAGCTGTTCATGGTTTTTAATCAGGCCCATTATTTTTTTCCCCACACCATTGCCACGCTGGCTTTCACAAACAATGACATCAAAGATAATCGCTTTGTAGATAAAGTCACTGATGATGCGCGTAAAAGCGATAAGCTCATGGTTCTCATCAAGCAGGCCAATACAAATTTGCGACCCTTTGATACAAGCGGTTACTTCTTCTAAGGAACGGTCTTTTGCCCACCAAACCGTTTTGTATAACTGATGAACTTGTTTTATCTGCGGCTCGGAAAATTGGTAGATAGTTTTCATGGTAAGTCTGACCTTGTATCTTTTATTAAATTGGTGTGATTAGTTGTTTTATTCACTGTTATCTGCTTGCTCGTTTTCATTATCTTTTGGCGCGACTCGGTTAAGCAGTTTGTCGTAGTGCCATGAAAAGAGAGCAAACAACAGTGCCACAATAAAGGTGATGACTAGATTACCTATCTGGTTTGATGTGTTATTGGTGAATGAAAAAATCAACGCAAAAATCATCAACGCACAGACGATATTTGAGGAAGTAACAATGAGCCACCTAAAAGTGCTCATGATGTAAAAAAGGAAAGCTTTCATGGATGGTCCTTAATAAACAACAGATTAGTAATCTGTTAAGTTTAAAGCGTTGCGAGCTGATAACCAAGCGCTTGGCATAGTTATCGTAAGCGAACGTTATTTTGTGTTAGTGTTATTCATTCGTTAAATCACCCTCTATTTAACTTTTATCTTTTACCTTTTAACTAAAAAGTACTTATCATGACTAACAAAGTAGCACATAGACCTCGTCCACTGATTGACATGCTGGTGAGCATTATTATTCCGTCAGTTATCCTAATGAAATTTAGCGGTGACTCTGATCTTGGGCCTAGTGGCGGACTCATTGCTGCGCTGGCCTTTCCACTGGCTTGGGGATTATTCGAATTAATTAAGTACCGTAAGTTTAACTTTATCGCGTTGTTAGGTTTAGTCAGTGTGTTGCTAACCGGTGGTATCGGTTTATTTGAGTTAGATACAAAATGGCTTGCGATTAAAGAGGCTGCGATTCCTGCTACCATAGGTATTGGTGTGTTAATTTCTACTTTTACGCCTTATCCCTTGGTCAAAGCCTTGTTGTTTAATCCTGAGATTATGGATGTGGAAAAAATAAAGCAAAAACTACAAGAGCGTAATAGCACTGCATTTTTTGAAAAACGCCTGATGAAAGCCACTTATTTGGTGGCCTGTTCTTTTGCCTTTTCAGCAACCATGAATTACATCCTCGCTAAGTGGCTGGTTACTAGCCCTGCTGGTACGCCTGAGTTTAATGCGCAATTAGGTAAACTGACGTTATATAGCTATCCGATGATTGCATTGCCATCGATGATCATGATGTTAGGCATTTTTTATTATTTATGGCGCACTATTAGTGATTTAACAGGATTCAAATTAGATGATGTGATGGCTGGAAAATTGAAAAAATAGGCGATTAGCACTGATGAAAACATGGAAGGTGTAATCTAATAACCCAGTGCTAAAGCAATTTATTGATTGTTATTGGTATTTAGAAAAATCATCTGAAGACGTGGTTGAATTACACCCTAAGCTGATTGCTAACCCCGCGATGCATTTGATTATTGCAGGGCAGGAACAGCCTTATTTATATAGCCAAGATGTAAGTCAAAGTGCGGGGTTAGGTTGCCACCTTTTACACCCCGCGAGTAAAAGTACACAGCTGCATCATAGTCATGCTTTCTCGATTATTGGTGTGAAATTTTTACCCGGCGCTGCTTTTGCCTTGGCCGGTTTATTGCCACAAGTGGTTGTCAATAAAGTGGAAGATTTTAACAATAAACAGATGTGTCTACTTTTGCAGGCATACCTATTTAAAGGTGATGTGGAGCAACAGGAAGTTGTCAGACTGTTAGATGAAAGCCTGCTTCCTTTTTGTCAACAGGTGAGCATCAATAAACACTATCAACAAAATCAACACTGCTTACAATTATTAGCAAAGAACAAAACGATTAAGCAGCTTGCTGAGCAGCTGTTTTGTTCAAAGCGTACGCTTGAGCGAAACTTTCTAAAAGTAACCGGCTTAACCCTCAAGCAATATCAAACCATGCAACGTTTAGAGTTGTTAGTCACTTACCTTTATCAGCAAGGGCAACAGAAACAAAATTGGGCAGAGATTGCAGCGCAATTTGGTTTTAGCGACCAACCACATTTGATTCGTTATCTAAAACAGCAAATTGGTTTATCCCCGAACAACTACCTTAATCAACGTGATTTAACCATTGATGTATATGGTGATTTTGAGGATTAGAAGCAAGCGGTCAGCTTTAAGTAAGGTCAAAGACTAACATCAAAAGCACTTAACTACGAAGGCATGAAGTTCACCAAGAAATAAAAATAAATGGAGCCACCTTTAGATTTTCTTCGTGTTCTCTGTGTAGTGCCGCGCTTCGTGGTGAGTTTCGTTTGCTATAAAACAAAAGTTGTCGCAAATGTTCAATAAATCTGTTTTTTAGTTATCTATACTGTTTTTACTGCATAACCGATTGGTTATTTATAAGGAAAACAGATGCATAATATTAAACAACTTAAAGCTGGCCAGACCATCCCATTATTTTCAGATTATCAGATACGTTTGATCCAAGCGCAAGATTTAGACGCTATCAAACTGATGCTTGATGATCCTAAAGTGACCGAATATCTCTTTTTTGCACCTGCGCCAGCAGAGGTCTATGAAGGTTATTTTAATCCGATGATCGATGAAATAAGTACGGCGATTAAAGCAGGTGTGTGGGCTGATAATTTGGTCTTCATTGTGTTGGATAAAGAAAACCAATTTGCCGGCATGGTTGGTTTAACGCAGGTGGCTATGTTGGCAGGGAATTATGAAATTGGTTATCAAGCACCGCAAAAAAGTTGGGGAAAAGGTATCACAACACATGCCTGTCAATTAGTTAGCCAACTTGCTTTTGAAACATTAGGAGCACATAAAATTACCGCTGACTGTTACGCCTCTAATGAAGGCTCTTATCGTGTGTTATTAAAAAGTGGTTATGCACAAGAAGGGCTGTCTAAACATTATTACAAGACCGAGCAGGGCTTAGAAGATAGATTGTACTTTGGCTTGAGCAAATAAACGAAATGCGGCACTTCGTTTATTGCTTGTGTTTGAGACAACCGATAAACGCTTTTTTAATAAAGTATTTATCGGTTTGAGGATTACTCACACTCATTATTCTATTTTTTATTCGCTTCACTTTTTTCTTTAACTTTGCTGACAAAATGAAGGAAGTTACCCGCTCCGCCTGAAGTTGCCGCGCCAAGAAAGGTCGTTGATGTATTCATTTCATCTAATTGCATCTGTTTAAATTTTTGATGTGCTTGTTGATTAGTTTGGGCGTGCACAGGATCACCTATGCGTTCAAACCCTTGTTCAACAAGTTGCTCTTTTTCTGTTAAGAAAGAGGGGCTATCTATATTCAAATGTAATATCAGCTCATCTTTTTCGAAAAAGTGAAATATTGCTTTTTTACCAGATTGAATATTATTAAATTGATCGTATGCTAGCTGACTATTTGCGGCTTCTACTGCATCACCTAGTTGCTTGAATCCTTGTGCTGACAGTTGTTCTTTTTCAACTTCAAAAGTGTGACTGGTAATATTCAAATGTAAAATAACGTCGTCTTTTTCAAAAAAATGAAATGTTGGCATTTTCCCTCTCCTTAGTTTTTTTCTTTCTTTTTATCTCCAATGACATAATATGACCGACAAGGGTTTGATGCAAATAAAAATCAAATACTTAACAAATCCCTGATCTGTATTGTCGTTTATCGCTCATTGTTAAGCGCTCGTGTTAACAAATAATGACTAAAGAACATCTGTTTGGCGTTGTTTAGTTATTATTTGTTATCATCAGGTTTTCACCTTCAATATTAAGCTGAGCATGAATAAACAGTTGTTATTAGACACATTATTAATTGAACTCAACCGAGTGCAGCAAATTGCTGTTGATGCCGTCAAACGTGCACATGCGACTGCTTCTGATAAGGCGAATATCCCCGAAAATAAATACGATACATTAGCGCTTGAAGCGGGTTATTTAGCGCAAGGGCAATCGAAACGTGTTGAGCAGTGCACGGCTGATATTCAATGTTTCAAAAAGCTTAATCATCTCGCCTCTGAGAAAGTGAAAAGCGGTGCATTAGTGTTGTTATTAGATGAAAACGACCAGGAAAAATGGCTGTTTTTTGGTCCTGCAGCCGGTGGGCTGAAAATTGTCTTTAATGACAAAACCATTGTTGTGGTTACTGTGAGTTCACCTTTAGGCAAGGCGATTAATCAAGCCGAAGTTGGGCAAGAAGTGAATGTGAATATTGCGGGTAAACAGATGAGTTATGAGATGATGGAAATTCATTAATCCTGTTTCCCACTTTGTTAGCACTCGTTTTATTTAAAAACTGTGTTTAAGACAGAGTCTGTTGAATACTGGCTCTGTTTAATAACCTCCGGCCCATTGATCGAATTCGAGAATTGTCGCTTTTTCTTCTTTTGTGAACGGCGCGGGATAGTAGGGTAACGCTAATAATTTATCGCTGGGTAATAATCTCCACCGAGCATTCATTTTTAATCGTTGTAAAACCCCATCAATTTCTAGGTACATATAATAACCATCGGCATGAGTATTTGCGTAACTGGCAATACTGCCTACTTGACCATTGGGTAAGCCTATTTTTCGCCCAAGCGGAAAAATTTGATGCAGTGCATAACTCACGTCTGCACTGTTTGTTTCACCGGCTCTAAATTTTTCTAATCCAATCGCAATGGCTGCATTGCAGTGATTCCATCCAACATCTAATAAATTAGATAGTTTTTCAGTGAAAGACTTACCCTGTGTATTACCTAAAGAGTCCACAAATTGTGCAACAATTTGATCACCCTGTTGTTCATGAATGATTAAAAATTCTTGTGCATTTTTGTTCGAGAGCAGTTGCATAAATACCTCATGATATCGGCCTATCTGTGCCTTTATTTGTTAAAAAAGGATAGAGATAAGTGCAAGTGAACTCTTTGATTTAGGTTACTTTATTGTTTCTTTTTCTTCGTCTATACAACATTCATCTTGTAAAAAACTGATCACCGAGGCTAATTTTCCATATTCTGCCACACAGTAAAGTGTTCTACTTTCACGACGCTGTGAAATTAAACCGGCAGATATCAAACTTGAGATATGGTGAGAAAGTGTAGACCCTGGAATCTCAAGTTTGCTTTGCAAGCTACCTACGGCAATACCTTGAAATCCTGCTTTGATAACCGACTTATAAATAACTAATCGTGTTGGATGGCCTAATTCTTTTAATGCTTTAGCGATGATTTCGATTTCCATATAACTCTCCCTAAAAAATGATATATCGATAATACTCGAAATATGTTGATCAAGCTAGTTTTAAGGAGTACATTTCGATCAATCCAGAAATTTAGAATTAAAAATAAAATTGAGAGGTAAGTTATGTTTGATATGAATATGGTGAAAGAAACAGTGAATATGTTCCTGTTTTTAGCAGTAGAGTTAACGTTACTATTTTTATTAATTAGTTATTTGGTTGGTGTACTTCAGGAGTATATCCCACCAGAAAAAATTCAAAGTATTCTCAGTGGTAAGCATGGTAAAGGTTATTTAATTGCCGGATTTTTAGGGGCGATAACCCCTTTTTGTTCTTGTTCTACTATCCCATTCTTAAAGGGGTTATTAAGAGCGAGGGCTGGTTTTGGTACGATGATGGTTTTCTTGTTTGCTAGTCCGTTATTAAACCCGATTATTATTGGACTCTTTGCAGTGACCTTTGGTTGGAAAGTAACGCTATTTTATTTTGTAATAGCAATGGGCATTTCAATTATCGCCGGCATTACATTAGAAAAATTAGGTTTTGAAAAATATGTCAGAGAAGAAGCTTATATCGCGCCACAAGCAAAGGGTTGTGCTTCAAGTTGTGGTGGCAATAAAGCGCCAGTCAGCAAATGGAAAAGAATATGGGACACAACGTGGACTGATTTTAAAAAAGTGCTTCCTTATTTAATCGGTGGTATTGCAGTGGGTTCGCTTATCTATGGCTTTATGCCAACGGAGTTTGTAGCAAGTATTTCTAGCGAAGATAACCTTTTTGCTATTCCGGTTGCTGCTGTGATTGGTATTCCATTGTACATTCGTGCTGAAGCGGTTATCCCATTAAGTGCGGCATTAGCGGCAAAAGGTATGGGACTTGGGGCGGTAATGGCACTGATTATTGGTAGTGCAGGAGCAAGTTTAACGGAAGTGATTTTACTTAAATCTATCTTTAAAAATCAAATGATTGCCGCTTTCTTGTTTGTCATTCTGTTTATGGCAATCAGCGCAGGTTACTTGTATTCATTTATCTTCTGATAAGTACCAATAAACTCTAATTTGAATGGTAAAAGCAAAATCCCCCTCGTTGAACTTTCAGCGAGGGGGATTTTTTGTTAATGAGTCTTAGGTAATATCACTGTATTTCATTGGCCATCGGAAGCATTGTTTGGTGTTTTTAAGCGTATTTTTATTCTGCCATCGTAGTTCAGCTGGTTTAAGCTTTTTGACCAATGCTTCATGATTAAACGCTCAATGAGACCATTTTTCTGTGCATTTTCTAATGCGATGGTTAATATTTCCTGGTGTTGTTTACCTGCATTAGGGCCTGTTTTACTGAGATAAAATCGGAAATCTCGATCATAAATAAGCATCAGATTTTTTTCGATCGCTAAATTAGGGTGTTGCTCTAATTCGCCAATAATTTCGTTGATGCCTCTCGGAAAATAATGATGCCGAGACCCCTGTGCAATCATGGCAAAGATTTGTTTCCACTTTGCATGCTCACTATAACGAAGATCGTTGGCCGCCCACACGGTGGCATCAAACCATTTTTTCCCTAAATTTGCCTCTAGGTTTAATTTTCTAAAACTATCAAGGTCGGTCACATGGTTATAAAGGTGCTGGTCTGCGGGGTTAATTAATAACAACCTTTTACCTATTAATTTATTAGTGATGCCTACTTCAATCGCAATATAGTCTTTATCTCTTTGTTCTGATTCAATCATCCAATATAAGCTAAGTATTCCTTTGCCGAGGTAGCTTTTAACTCTAAGTTGAGGCAGGTGTTGCACGATTAAGTTTGGCGTATGGCCCGCTTCTTTAATGGCCGTTTCGAGTAGCTCATGAAAGAATTTATGTTGATGAGGATTTTCTTCAAGAATAGGAATCTGTAAGGTGATGACTTGTGCTTCCACTTTTTCAGAAAAGTAGGTCGAGAGGAAAATAGCGGTAATGAGTAGGTATAAAAAAGTTTTTTTCATCGCGCTTCCTCATCTTGTGTACTGAGATTGCTGTAAGCGCATCGACTACAAATTAACGAGGCTTTTTATCAGCAAGCTGGCAATTTTGATTAAGATAAAATTCGATTATTTTAATGTTAGAAGTGAATAACAGCGCAGTCAAAGTGTTTTCAGTGCGCCTCTTAGTGGAGGCGAAATAGAAAGATTGCCTGTTGTTGGTTATTTTGATTAGATAATAGCCTGGTAATATTTTTTATCTGTTTATCGCTACTTTTTACTTATGAAGGTCATTATTGTGCAACTCTTTGATTTTGAAAATATCCCTATTACGGTGCTGGATAACGATGGGAAAATAACTTATTGGGATAATTTTCTCACTGAAAATGAAGCAATAAACTTATTTAACCAGTTATTAACCGACAGTGAATGGAAAGAAGAGATGATTTCTGTTTATGGCAAACGTTATCAACAGCCTCGATTGACTTGTTGGTACGGTGAATATGGCGTATTGGCCGACGGTGGCTATCAGGCGATCGCAAAGGCAATGCCTTTGACTGCTAGTTTGCAGTTTTTGAAAGATAAAATTGAGCAAGAAACGGGTTATCGGTTCAACTGCATTTTGGCTAATTTATATCGCGATGAAAATGACAGTGTTGGTTATCATGCTGATGATGAGCCGATCTTAGGTATTAACCCTGTTATTGCTTCCTACAGTTTAGGTGAAACAAGGCGCTTTTTGGTTAAACACAATCAGCAAACATACAATAGTTTGAAAGTGGATTTAACGAATAATTCGTTGTTATTGATGGATGGTTGTTTGCAACATTTTTGGCAACACGCAATCCCAAAAACAAAACGTCCTATGAACGCACGTATTAATTTAACCTTTAGATTGATGCCTGCAGAAAATAAGTTTTTATCTCCGTTAATAAGGAAGGGCACATGGATTTTCAAATCACCCCAATAGGCAAACAGTACGATGCCATCGTTGGTGACATTATTAAAGCGGTAGGTGCTGAACATGGTGCGATTGGTGAGGGGTTTGGTCCTTCTGATCTGGAAGTGACTTGCATGAGCGAGCATTACCACGATTGCGATAATAGCTTGTATTTGGTGGCGCTTATTGATGGAAAAGTCGTAGGGGGCTGTGGCATTGCTCAATTTGCAGATGATGAAAAGGTCTGTGAATTACGTAAGTTATTTTTGTTACCAGAGAGCCGCGGTTTAGGCCTTGGAAAAACATTAACAGAGTCTTGTTTGACGTATGCTAAATCGCAGGGTTATTTGCAATGTTATCTTGATACGTTATCGAATATGCAACCGGCTATTCGTTTGTATGAAGGATTAGGTTTTAAGCATTTAACACAACCCTTAGCGGAAACAGAGCATAGTGGTTGTGATGTATGGATGTTAAAAGCGCTCTAAGAAAGTTTATCTCTTCTACATCGATGATTGAGTGTTTATCTGAGCAGGCTTTTCTTGGTGCAGTTTGAGCGATCAAAAAAGCCAGCTAGAAGCTGGCTTGAGTCGTGGGTGCTAACTCAAAAATCGTTATTAGTGTTTGTGACCTTCATGTTTTTCAGTGGTTTCATATAACTGCGCATCCACTTCCTGGCCTTTTGCTGGGCGCGGTACAATTTCAAATGTTTCATCAAATTCAACTAATGAAGCAAGCAGTTTATTTAATGTTTCTTTGTCACCTTTTAAACCAGCTTCTTTAGATTCAAATAATGCTTTTAAGTTAGTTTGTTTTAAGATGATTTTAGTAATATCTGCATCGTTGATGTATAAAGTTGCATCTGCTTTTAATGCTTTGTCTACTTTGATGTTGTTTAAGTTACCGTTAGACATCTCAACAAAGTAGGTTTCTTTGCTATCCGGGATGACAACATTTAGCGTAAAGGGTGTGTACTGCGCTTTAACAGAATCCACTTTCACTGCGAAGAAGTCTAATAGGTTTTCAACGCTCATCTCTGCTAATACATCTGCAGAAGCTGTTTTAGGGTTACCTGGCATGGTGCCTACACGTAGCTCTTGTGCGCCGGTTAGGTAAGTATTTCTCCAGCCTGCACCTTCAGATTGGTAACCTAATTGCTCAAACGTATCTGCCAATAATTTACGTGCCTCTTTATTGTTTGGCTCTGCTTGCATCACTTTATTTAACGCGGTTGCTACAAAGCGGTATTCACCTTTAGCAAAATCAGCCTGTGCTTTTTCAACAATCATTTCACTGCCACCCATGTACTCAACAAACTTCACAGACTCTGCGTTGATAGGTAGCGGGTTTAAGTTTGCAGGGTTCATATCAAAGTAACCCAAGTACATGTTGTAAACCGCACGTGCATTGTGTGAATAAGTACCGTGGTAACCATTAGTGTGCCAGCTTTGCTGAATACTCTCAGGCATCACTTCGTAGATTTTGTCACCTAAGTCTTGCATAACATAACCATCATTCGCTAAACGTAATGTTTGGTTATGGGTAAAGCCATAAGCGTCACGTTGCATTTTGAGGTACTCAGAAATTTCTGTATTTCCCCAGATTGGCGCTGAGTGTGATGCAAATAAAACATCTGTTTGTGCTCCCCATGTGACGAGCATTTCATTGATTTTTTTAGACCATTTTAATGAGTCACGTACTTTAGCGCCACGTAAGGTGTAAATATTATGCATGCCTTGGTAAGTGAGTTCACCTGTCCATAATGTATTGATGCTGGGAATAAAGGTGACCATTTCTGAAGCCGCCTCTGTGCCCGATGCATCCATAAATTTCATTTCTAACCCGTCGATCACTAATGTTTCAATTTCGTCGTTATGGTTTAATTCGTAATCGGGTAATACGTAAGTGATTTCACCTTTTGATAAACCTTTAGCGAGCGCTGCATCTACAATACCGTGTTCATGGCGATTCAAAGTTGCACCATACTGATAAGCTGCACGACGAGACATAGCATTACCCGCTAATACATTCTCATCAACTATCTCTTTGGTGATGTTTTTTGAGCCGTACACTTTTACATCTGGAAATGCTTCTTGGATTGCGCGAGATCCACCAAAATGATCTGCATGAGAGTGTGAGTAGATCATCGCTACAATCGGTAAGTTACCGGCTTCTGGTACATTTTCTTGGAAGAATTTCAGTGATTGTGCCGCTGACTCTTTGGTTAATAACACATCGTAAACAATCCAGCCGCTATCACTTCTGATAAATGAAATTGATGATAAGTCGGTGCCACGTACTTGGTAGATTTTACCCGGTACCACTTCGTATAGGCCTGTTGCTGCTTGGTTTAATACTGCTTGGCGCCACAATGATGGGTTAACTGAATCTGGTGCGTTATCCGCGTTTGCCACATTAGCATCAATAAAATTAAAGCTATTGCGAATAATATCACCGGTTGCTTGGTCAAACTCTGCAATCAAACCGCGGTTATTATTATCAAATGAACGTACATCTTTAAAGTTCAGTGTTTTTGCAAATTCAGTATTGTATTCGATGGTTGCTTTAGTCGCGTCTTTACCACCTTGTTCTCCCACTGTGCTTAAGTGTGCGTGGTCATGATCGGCTGCTATAGCAGCAAATGAAATAGACGAAATAACGAGAGCTAATGTAGTTTTTTTCATAATATCACCAGTTAAATAATTGTTTATTAAAATCATTGGAAGTCTTAATTCATAAGATTCTCTTATGAGGTTTGCTTCGATGTAGAGATAATAAACAGTCACGGTAGATAAATGAACGGGGTAGTAGTTATGCTTAGTATAAGCAGTGCTTATGAAGGGAGAGGGGTTAAAAATTAATGAGTTTATTTTTGATTAGCGTTCGTAGGGCTTGGTGGTTTTTATCTTTTAGATAACGTTTGTGGTAAATCAAATGGAAGTCGATTGATTTCATAGTGAAAGGCGGTTCAAGTACTTTTAGCCCTAAAGAATCGGCAATATGACAAAGTCCTTCTGGAATAGCCGCAATATAATCAGAGTTTTGTACGGCGAGCATCATATTGGCTGGGCTTGAAACCTGCACTCTAATATCACGCTTTTTTAATGCTGTTTTAGCAAAATATTCAACTGCACGCAGTTTGTTACGTACGAGCTTCATGGCTACATGACCTAGCTGTAAATATTGCTCCATGGTAATGCTATCACCGACACTCGGATGGTTTTTACAGCAGACTAATTTAAGGTGCTCTTTACGTACTAATTCAAAGCAGAAGCTATTATCTTGCTGGGTGATGTTATCAATCGCGATGTCAATTTTACGCATGCGTAAATCGTTAAAGGTATCGTCTTCACTATCAGGCGATTCTATTAGCTGAATATCGTGAATATCACTGAGTTTAAGTAAAATACTTTCTGGTGCATAAACAATGAAACGCTCTTTATTGCCTAACGCATTATCAACAATATCTAGCACGGAGGAGACTTGATCATAAAAGCTTTGTGCATTTGGGGTTGGGCTTAAATTACGCCCGCTACGAATAAATAATGGATAACCTAAGAAGTTTTCAAGACGTTTAATAGACCCACTGATGGCTGGTTGAGACACCTCTAATAACTCAGCTGTTTTAGTAATAGAGTTTAATTCATAAACTTTTACAAAAGGTTTGATTAGGTTCATATCAAAGTCGGTCATGCATCATTCCATTACTGTGATTCGCTTGTTGAGGGACGGTAAAGATAATAGCATCTCTTTGAGAGATCATACAGGGAGTCACAGAGCGGGGGGGAATGCGTAAAGCTTGTTAATAGAAACAAGTTATACCCGTTATCGAGATACGTTAACGGGTATAACTATGACTAAGGGTGAGTACCTTAGTATTTGTACGTCAGACCTGTTGCAATGATGAAGCTGCTTTCATCATAAAAGTCGATGTCTGAATCTTCTTGGCTATAACCTGCCATGATATTAAAGCTAAACGATTCCCAATCAAAAGGCTGCTTATAGCTATAGATAGAGAAGAAGCGTAGGCTAGTTGAATCTTGTTTTACATTAAATACAGGGTTGATAATATCAAATTGTTTCATACCTAAGCTAATTGTTGAAACAATAGTATGTTTACCTTGCCTTGCAAGTACAGAAAGTTGCGCAGTATATTCGTCGTAGCTATTCGCTTCGCCATCTGCATTTCGCACTGTATATTCTAGTGAAGGGCGCATATATATCATAGCAGTAACCGGTATCACCACTTCTACTTCAGCACGATGAAACGCACTGTCACGCTCTAAGCTTTGCATATCTCCAGGTGTAAGATCTGTACGGCTTGAACCACTTGTTTCATTTTCTACATCGTTAGCTGCGTAAGCGTATTTAAATGCAAACGGACCACCAAATAATTGCTCGATTGCAATACGACCACCACCCGTTGATTCTTTTGTTGTTTCACGTGCTTGATCCGTTAAAAAAGGGTCTTCCCACGTATCGTTAAACATAGAAAGTTCTGGGAAATAAGCGACAGTGATTTTAGTTTGGTTTTTGAACTGGTGGATGAAACCTAGCTCATATTGAAAACGCGCTGTTGCAACTTGGTCTTGGCTGTTACCTAAATACACCTGAGTTTGTAAAGAATCAAAAGTATATTGAATACGACCCAGTGGGAAGATGATAGGTGTTTGTAAAGACTCCCCTGAGTTAGTTAGATTATTAGTTACTTCGTTATCTTCGTGTGTTGTAAATTGTGATTCGACGTTACGAGAACCTGCATAAAAAGCGAGTGTTAATCCAAAGCCTGGCTCTTTATCAAGAGGACGCGCTTGCGTAGAGGGGACTAATGCAGCGCTGGCCATTAATAAGATTGTGTTGAGCAGTTTGGACATTTGTATTCCTAATTATTAAGTTATTATAGATTCCACTGTATTTTATATGTAAATTTAGCATTTGTAATGTTTATTTTAACAAACTATGAAGATATTTTGACAAAAACACTGCTATAACTGTTAAATGTGCGCATAGATCGCATATGATGCTTTTATTAATTTTGTGCTAAAACGGAGGTTTAACAGCTTTAAAGCAGGATTTTTGATAAAACTAATGATTATCACGTTACAAAAGGTGGAAAAATCCTTATACTGACGTGCTTTATTTTTAGGCTCAAAGCTTTTTAGCTTTTTGCCGTACTTATTGGCTGGCTTGTTGATAAGTATTATTAATATTTAACACTGGATAGATGAGTTATGAACGCAACAAATACAGAAAGCAACAGTAGTTCAATGGACGGACTAAAATGGGCTGTTACCATTGTTTTATTAGTCGCTATTATCGTTGGTAATTACATGTTTGGAGAAACTGTTCATGTGGTTGCACGTGTTCTGATTCTACTTGTAATGGCTGCATTAGCAGTGTTATCAGCAGCGCTAACAGAGAAAGGCAAAACATTTGTCGGTTTTGCACAAGATTCACGTTTAGAAGTACGTAAAGTGGTTTGGCCTACACGCCAAGAAACAATACAAACAACACTAATTATTCTTGCAGTATCAACCATCGTTGGTTTAGTACTGTGGGGACTTGATGGTATATTTGTTCGTGTTGTTGCTTTCATTACCACGTCTATTTAAGTTTAAGGGTTTAATATGTCTGAAGAAGTACAAAAGAAAAGATGGTACGTAGTACAAGCGTTCTCTGGTTTTGAAGGTCGCGTACAAAAAACGTTAATCGAGCATATTAAATTAAACGAAATGGAAGAACATTTCGGTGAGATTTTAGTGCCAACCGAAGAAGTGGTTGAAATGCGCGCGGGTCAAAAGCGTGCAAGTTCACGTAAATTCTTCCCAGGTTATGTATTAGTTGAAATGACGATGAACGACGCAAGTTGGCATTTAGTTAAAAATACAGACCGTGTAATGGGCTTTATTGGCGGTACTAAAGAACGTCCTGCTCCTATTTCACAAAAAGAAGTGGATAACATCATGGATCGCTTGAAAGCATCTGTTGATTCTCCACGTCCTCGTACGTTATTCGAACCAGGCCAAATTGTACGTGTTACTGACGGACCATTTGCTGACTTCGGCGGTACGGTTGAAGAAGTTGACTACGATAAGAGTCGCTTAAAAGTATCTGTTTCTATCTTCGGGCGTGCAACGCCAGTTGATCTTGAGTTCTCTCAAGTAGAAAAAGACTAATTAAAAATAGCTTTCAGTTATTAGCTGTTAGTTATCAGTAAAACAGCACTTCGCGAACTTCGCGGGTGTTAGTAGGGTGAAAGATCTGCTTCTCTTTTAAGAGGACAGCGCTTTCACCCTTTTTTTTGGTCTCGAATTATAGCCAGAAGCCCCTGTTTTTAAAGGGTTGCTGGTTATCCATGACTGACAGGAGATAGCTGATAACTAACGACTGCTTGCTATAGTTCAAAAAAACAACAAAATAACTTGTGAAAGAGGGCGAATTATAGGTATAATTTGCCGCCTTTTTATTTTCTGTCTAACAGGAAATAAAGAGAGCATTTATTCGAAACGGGAAGCTGACCTTAAAAACCAGCGTTAAACCCAAACATAGGTAGTATTATCATGGCTAAAAAAGTACAAGCGTATATCAAGCTGCAAGTTTCAGCTGGTATGGCTAACCCGTCACCACCAGTTGGTCCTGCACTAGGTCAACACGGTGTTAACATCATGGAATTTTGTAAAGCATTCAATGCAAAAACAGATTCTGTTGAAAAAGGCGCGCCAGTTCCTGTAGTAATTACAGTATATTCTGACCGTTCTTTTACTTTCGAAACTAAGACTCCACCTGCATCTTACTTACTTAAGAAAGCTGCTGGTATCAAATCTGGTTCTGGCGTTCCTAATAAAGACAAAGTTGGTACAGTTACACGTGCTCAACTTGAAGAGATCGCTAAAACTAAAGAAGTTGATCTAACGGGTGCCGATCTTGAAGCGATGGTACGTTGTATTGCGGGTTCTGCTCGTTCTATGGGCTTGGAAGTAGAGGGTTAATACTATGTCTAAATTATCTAAACGCATGAAAGCGGTACGTGACACTGTAGACGCTACTAAAGAATACGAAATCAATGAAGCGGTTACGCTTCTTCAAAAACTAGCAACTGCTAAATTCAACGAAAGTGTTGATGTTTCAGTTAACCTAGGTGTTGATTCTCGTCGTAGTGATCAAAACGTACGTGGCGCGACTGTTTTACCACATGGTACTGGTCGTGAAGTTCGTGTTGCTGTATTTACACAAGGCGCTAATGCTGAAAAAGCAAAAGAAGCTGGTGCGGATATCGTTGGTATGGACGATCTTGCTGCGCAAGTTAAAGCTGGCGTAATGGATTTTGACGTTGTAATTGCATCTCCAGACGCTATGCGTGTTGTTGGTCAATTAGGTCAAATCTTAGGCCCACGTGGTCTAATGCCTAACCCGAAAGTTGGAACTGTAACACCTGACGTAGCAACAGCAGTTAAAAATGCTAAAGCTGGTCAAGTACGTTACCGCAACGACAAGAATGGTATTATCCATTCTACAATCGGTAAAGCATCGTTCACTGCTGAACAAATCCAAGAAAATCTTGAAGCACTTCTAGTTGCGCTTAAACGAGCAAAACCAGCTGGCGCAAAAGGTATTTTCTTGAAAAAAGTTACACTATCTACAACTATGGGTGCTGGCGTTAAAGTTGACCAAGCATCTTTAAATACTGTAGTAGCGTAATTTTTTATAGCAGCAGCTCACAATTTCATTGTAAAACTGTTGCTATACAAGACGATAAATTATCTGTATAATTTGTCGCCTTACTTTGGAGGGCCTTAGGTCCCTTCTTAGACCGTAGGTGTAAATGTTTGATTCGTCAGATAGATACTTAATTTCCTACGTAGATGGTGCCGGACCCCAGAAAGAATTATTCTACTGGATCCGATAACCGAAATAGTGCCCCATTATTTATGATGGGGGTGTTTACTGGTGTAATAACCAGTGGAATCCAGGAGTAAAAACCAAATGACATTAAGACTCGAAGACAAGCAAGCTATTGTCGCTGAAGTTAATGTAGCTGCTACAGCTGCACTGTCTGCTGTTGTAGCCGATTCACGTGGCGTAACAGTTGGTGCAATGAATGAACTTCGTGCAGCAGCTCGTGCAAATGGTGTGTATTTACGTGTAGTACGTAACACTTTAGCTCGACGTGCACTTGAAGGTACTGACTTTGCATGTTTAGCAGAGTTGTTTAGCGGTCCTACAATCCTTGCATTTTCAAACGAACATCCAGGTGCAGCAGCACGTCTTATTAAAGACTTTGCTAAAGCTAATGAAACGTTTGAAGTGAAAGGCTTGGCATTTGAAGGTGAGTTCATTGAACCATCTGATATTGACCGTCTAGCGACACTACCAACATACGACGAAGCAATTGCGAAACTGATGGCTACTATGAAAGAAGCTGCAGCTGGCAAACTTGTACGTACTCTGGCTGCAATTCGCGACCAGAAAGAAGAATCTGCAGCTTAATCGCTGTAATACTACTTAATTTATTAATAGGAATTGACTCATGTCTCTTACTAAAGACCAAATCATTGAAGCAGTTGCTGAATTATCAGTAATGGAAGTTGTTGAATTAATCGAAGCAATGGAAGAGAAATTCGGCGTATCTGCAGCAGCTGCTGTAGCTGGCGTTGCTGGTCCTGCTGAATCTGCTGAAGAGCAAACTGAATTTGACGTTGTAATGACTTCATTCGGCGAAAACAAAGTTAAAGCAATCAAAGCAGTACGTGGCGCTACAGGTCTTGGCCTGAAAGAAGCTAAAGCTGCAGTTGAAGCTTGTCCAACAGTTGTTAAAGAAGCTGCATCTAAAGAAGAAGCAGAAGCTCTTAAAGCTGAACTAGAAGCAATCGGCGCTGTTGTTGAAATTAAATAATTTAGTCTTCTAAATTGTTTAGCCATGAAAATGGCAATGGCTGGTGATTTTTTAATCACCGGCCTTTTTGCGCTATAGGATACCGTAATTTTTCATTGTTTTTTACGGTCATCGGACATTAAAGATGGTGTTATATAACACGCCATTAATACAAAACATTGTGCGCGGTTGTCGAACAAAGAAGGCCTTGATCAAGGTCAGACAGCTATGATTACTTATCAGCGAGCAAAGGAACCACATGGGTTACTCTTATACTGAGAAAAAACGTATTCGTAAGGATTTTGGGAAGCGCCCACAAGTTATGGAAAAACCATACTTGTTGGAGATTCAACTAGATTCATTTAAACGATTCATTGAAGTCGATTTAACTGGTGAAGTAGGCTTAGAAGCTGCTTTTAACAGTATTTTCCCTATTGCTAGTTACTCTGGTACATCGGAACTGCAATATGTAAGCTACCGTCTTGGTGAGCCGGTATTTGATGTTAAAGAATGTCAAATCCGTGGTATTACATACTCTGCGTCTTTACGCGTTAAATTACGTTTAGTAATTTACGATCGTGATGCACCTGCAGGTACAGTAAAAGATATCCGTGAACAAGAAGTTTACATGGGTGAAATGCCACTCATGACTGAAAACGGTACTTTTGTTATCAATGGTACTGAGCGTGTTATCGTTTCTCAATTACACCGTTCTCCTGGTGTATTCTTCGATCACGATAAAGGCAAAACACACAGTTCAGGTAAAGTTCTTTATAACGCACGTGTAATTCCTTACCGTGGTTCTTGGTTAGACTTTGAATTCGATCCGAAAGATAACCTTTTTGTTCGTATTGACCGTCGTCGTAAATTACCTGCGACTATCATGTTGCGTGCACTTGAGTACACAACTGAACAAATCCTAGATATGTTCTTTGATACCACTAAATTTGAAATCAAAGATGGTGTTATCTCAATGGACCTTATTGCTGATCGCCTACGTGGTGAGCAATTATCTTTTGATATCGCAAGCGCTGGAAAAGTGTATGTTGAAGCTGGCAAGCGTGTTACTGCTCGTCATATCAAACAACTACAAAAAGACGGCATTACGAGTCTTGAAGTATCACTTGATTACCTTGAAGGTAAAGTTTCAGCTAAAGATTACATTAGCACTGAAACTGGTGAAATCATTGTTAACGCAAATGATATCTTCACACTTGAGCTACTTGCTGAACTTGCACAATCTGGTATTAAAACATTCGAAGTTATTTACACGAATGAACTAGACTGTGGATCATTTATCTCAGATACATTACGTGTTGATTCATCTACTAACAAGATGGAAGCACTAGTTGAAGTTTACCGTATGATGCGTCCTGGTGAGCCACCAACTAAAGATGCAGCTGAAGGTTTATTCCAAAACTTATTCTTCGCTGAAGAGCGTTACGACCTTTCTAAAGTTGGTCGTATGAAGTTCAACCGTCGTGTTGGCCTTGAAGGTGATTTAGGTTCAGGTACATTATCTAACGAAGATATCTTAAGTGTAATGAAAACACTTATTAATATCCGTAACGGTAACGGCATCGTAGATGATATCGATCATCTTGGTAACCGTCGTATTCGTTGTGTTGGTGAAATGGCTGAAAACCAATTCCGTGTTGGTCTAGTACGTGTTGAACGTGCTGTTAAAGAACGTCTATCTCTAGGCGACCTTGATGCAACTATGCCTCAAGATCTTATCAACGCTAAACCTATTTCTGCTGCTGTTAAAGAGTTCTTTGGTTCCTCACAACTGTCTCAGTTTATGGATCAAAATAATCCGTTATCAGAAGTAACACATAAACGTCGTATCTCAGCGTTAGGCCCCGGTGGTCTTACACGTGAACGTGCGGGCTTTGAAGTACGTGACGTACATCCAACGCATTACGGTCGTCTATGTCCAATCGAAACGCCAGAGGGACCAAACATTGGTCTAATTAACTCATTGGCAACATTTGCACGTACTAACGATTACGGTTTCTTAGAAACACCTTACCGTAAAGTAGTAGATGGCAAGCCAAGCGAACAAATTGATTACCTTTCTGCAATCGAAGAAGGTTCATTTGTTATCGCACAGGCGTCAGCAAGTGTTGATGAAAGCGGTTCACTAAATGAAGAATCAATTCCATGTCGTCATCAAGGTGAAACAACCTTCATGTCGCCTGCTGATATTGATTACATGGATGTGTCACCACAACAGATCATCTCTGTTGCTGCGTCACTTATTCCATTCCTAGAACACGATGATGCTAACCGTGCCTTAATGGGTGCGAACATGCAACGTCAAGCGGTTCCTACTTTACGTGCTGATAAACCATTAGTAGGTACAGGTATTGAACGTCGTTTGGCAATCGATTCTGGTGTAACAGTTATCGCTAAACGTGGCGGTGTTATCGACTATGTTGATGCATCACGTATCGTTGTTAAAGTTGATGATGCTGAACTACTTCCTGGTGAAGCTGGTATCGACATCTACAACTTAACTAAATACACACGTTCAAATCAGAATACTTGTATTAACCAAAAACCAACGTGTAAGCCAGGCGAGCCAATCGTTCGTGGTGACGTATTAGCAGATGGTCCATCTACTGATATGGGTGACTTAGCACTTGGTCAAAACATGAAGATTGCCTTCATGCCTTGGAATGGTTACAACTTCGAGGATTCAATCCTTATTTCTGAGCGTGTTTCGCAAGAAGATCGTTTTACTACGATTCATATCCAAGAGTTCTCATGTGTTGCACGTGAAACTAAATTGGGTAGCGAAGAAATTTCTGCCGATATCCCTAACGTTGGTGAAGCTGCGTTAAGCAAACTAGATGAATCTGGTATTGTTTACGTTGGTGCTGAAGTTAAACCTGGCGATATCTTAGTAGGTAAAGTGACACCTAAAGGTGAAACACAACTTACGCCAGAAGAAAAACTATTACGAGCTATCTTCGGTGAGAAAGCGTCTGACGTTAAAGACAGCTCTCTACGTGTAGCTAACTCTACTTACGCAACAGTAATTGACGTTCAAGTCTTTACTCGTGACGGCGTAGAGAAAGATAAACGTGCTCTTGAAATCGAAGAGATGCAACTTAAAGCTGCGAAGAAAGATTTGAATGAGAAATTCAAAATCTTAGAAAACGCTATCTTTGAGAAAGCATTAAGCATCTTAGTTGGCGCAGGCCAAGATGAGCAACGTCTACAACAGATGCCTCGTGCACAGTGGTTAGAAGTTGCAATTGATGATGAAGAGAAGCAATCGCATCTTGATCAAATCATTACTCAATACGACCAAGTTAAAGCTGATTACGATAAAGAGTTTGATGTTAAACGTCGTAAAATCACACAAGGTGATGATTTAGCACCTGGTGTTCAGAAAATTGTTAAAGTATATCTAGCAGTACGTCGTCGCCTACAGCCTGGTGATAAGATGGCTGGTCGTCACGGTAACAAAGGTGTTATCTCTAACATCGTTCCTGTGGAAGATATGCCTCACGATGAGTTTGGTGTTCCAGTTGATATCGTACTTAACCCACTGGGTGTACCATCACGTATGAACATCGGTCAGATTCTTGAGACTCACTTAGGCCTTGCTTGTAAAGGTGTTGGTGAAAAACTTGAGCGCATGATTAAGAACCAACGTGAAGTTGAAATGCCAAAAGTACGCGATTTTGTACAGAAAATGTACTCTTTCGGTGATGCGCCTTGTCATGTTGATCTTAACGATTTCGATGATGAAGCAGTACTACGCCTTGCTAAAAACCTATACAAAGGTTTACCAATTGCAACGCCTGCATTCGATGGTGCTTACGAGTCTGAGATTCGTGAATTACTAAGAATGGCTGATTTACCAGAATCTGGTCAATTACAGCTAACTGATGGTCGTACTGGTCTTGAATTTGAACGTCCAGTAACTGTTGGTTACATGTACATGTTAAAACTGAATCACTTGGTTGATGACAAAATGCATGCTCGTTCTACTGGTTCGTACAGCCTAGTAACTCAGCAACCACTTGGTGGTAAAGCTCAGTTCGGTGGCCAGCGTTTCGGTGAGATGGAAGTATGGGCACTACAAGCATTTGGCGCGGCGTACACGCTTCAAGAAATGCTTACTGTTAAGTCAGATGATGTTAATGGTCGTACTAAGATGTATAAAAACATCGTAGATGGCGATCATAGAATGGAACCAGGCATGCCTGAATCATTTAACGTATTGTTGAAAGAAATCCGTTCATTAAGTATCAACATCGAGCTAGATGAATCTAACTAAGATTCATTTTAGTTAAAAAATATGTGGCGCCTTAGTTATTAAGGCGCCTAGTTTTAACTCCTATGGGAGAACAGCGTGAAAGACTTACTTAAGTTTTTAAAGCAGCAAAACAAAACCAAAGAATTTGATGGTATTAAAATTGGCCTAGCGTCACCAGAACAGATCCGCTCGTGGTCTTTTGGTGAAGTTAAGAAACCAGAAACTATCAACTACCGTACATTTAAACCTGAACGTGAAGGTCTTTTCTGTGCTCGTATATTTGGCCCAATCAAAGATTACGAATGTCTTTGTGGTAAATATAAGCGCCTGAAACACCGTGGTGTTATCTGTGAGAAGTGTGGCGTTGAAGTTACACAATCTAAAGTTCGTCGTGACCGTATGGGCCACATCGAATTAGCATCTCCAGTTGCACACATTTGGTTCCTTAAATCACTTCCGTCACGTATCGGCTTAATGCTTGATATGACGTTACGTGATATCGAACGTATTCTTTACTTTGAATCTTTCGTTGTTGTTGAACCTGGAATGACTGACCTTGAGCGTCGTCAAATTCTTCTTGAAGAAGAATACCTAGACATGCTTGAGCAATGGGGCGATGAATTTGAAGCTCTCATGGGTGCTGAAGCTGTATTCGCACTTCTTAAGCAGCTTGATCTTGATCACGAGATTGCTGAAATGCGTGAAGAGCTAGGTACAACTAACTCTGAAACTAAACGTAAAAAATTAACTAAACGTCTGAAACTGGTTGATTCATTTAACCAATCTTCAAACAAACCAGAGTGGATGATTTTAACAGTACTTCCAGTACTTCCACCTGATTTACGTCCTCTAGTACCACTAGACGGCGGACGTTTTGCTACTTCTGACCTAAATGACTTATACCGTCGTGTTATTAACCGTAATAACCGTCTTAAACGTCTTTTAGATCTAGCTGCACCAGACATTATCGTACGTAACGAAAAACGTATGTTACAAGAGTCTGTTGATGCATTGTTAGATAATGGTCGTCGTGGTCGTGCAATTACTGGATCAAACAAGCGTCCTCTTAAATCGCTTGCAGATATGATCAAAGGTAAGCAAGGTCGTTTCCGTCAAAATCTACTAGGTAAACGTGTAGATTACTCTGGCCGTTCTGTAATCACAGTTGGACCGACGTTACGCTTGCACCAATGTGGTCTTCCTAAGAAAATGGCACTTGAATTATTCAAGCCATTTGTTTACGGAAAACTAGAAGCATTAGGTCTTGCAACAACAATCAAAGCAGCTAAGAAATTAGTTGACCGTGAAGGCGGGGAAGTTTGGGACATCTTAGAAGGTGTTATCCGTGAACATCCAGTGCTACTTAACCGTGCACCAACACTTCACAGATTGGGTATCCAAGCATTTGAACCTGTACTTATCGAAGGTAAAGCGATTCAGCTTCATCCTTTAGTATGTGCGGCTTACAACGCCGATTTCGATGGTGACCAAATGGCGGTACACGTACCGTTAACAATCGAAGCACAGCTTGAAGCTCGTACATTGATGATGTCTACGAATAACATCCTTTCGCCTGCAAATGGTGAACCGATTATCGTACCATCACAAGATGTTGTACTAGGTCTTTACTACATGACGCGTTCAAAAATTAACGCGAAGGGTGAAGGCATGTGGTTCCAAAGTGCTAAGGAAGCTGAAAAAGCTTACCGCGCACGTGTTGTGGACATGCAAGCAATTGTTAAAGTACGTATGACGCAAGTTCATGTTGCTGAAGACAAATCACGTACTTCAACTACAGAAATTGTTGAAACGACTGTCGGTCGTGCAATCCTGTCTCTTATCATGCCTGAAGGTCTACCTTTCAGGCACGTTGATTTAGACATGGGTAAAAAAGCAATCTCTAACGTACTGAACGCTTGTTACCGTTTATTAGGTATTAAAGATACAGTCGTATTTGCTGACCAACTTATGTATACCGGTTTTGAATATGCAACATTGTCAGGTGCCTCTGTAGGTATCGACGATATGGTTATTCCAGACGCGAAGAAAGAATTAGTTGAAGAAGCTGAAGAGCAAGTTTCTGAAATCTATGAGCAGTTCCAAGCAGGTCTTGTAACAGCGGGTGAGCGCTACAACAAAGTGATCGATATTTGGGCAAGTACCAATGATCAAGTTGCTAAAGCGATGATGGATAACTTATCTAGCGATACAGTTGAAAATGCGCAAGGCGAATTCGTTGAGCAAAAATCTTTCAACAGTGTTTACATGATGGCCGATTCAGGCGCACGTGGTAGCCCAGCGCAGATTCGTCAGCTTGCTGGTATGCGTGGTCTAATGGCAAAACCAGATGGTTCTATCATTGAAACGCCAATCGTAGCTAACTTCCGTGAAGGTCTAAACGTACTTCAGTACTTCATCTCAACGCATGGTGCACGTAAAGGTCTAGCCGATACAGCACTTAAAACAGCAAACTCGGGTTACCTAACTCGTCGTCTTGTTGATATTGCACAAGATTTAGTTATCACTGAAGAAGATTGTGGTAGTACAGAAGGTCTATTAGTTAAACCACTTATTCAAGGTGGTGATATTGTTGAGCCGTTACGTGAACGTGTACTTGGTCGTGTTGTATTACACGATGTTATCAAGCCGGGCACTAAGAACGAAATATTGCTGGCTCGCAATACATTATTAGATGAAAAACTGTGTGACCTGATCGAAGAATGTTCAGTGGATCAAATTTGGGTTCGTTCTGTAATCACTTGTAAAACTGACTTTGGTGCTTGTGCTGCTTGTTACGGTCGTGACTTGGCACGTGGACATGTTGTTGGTCAAGGTGAAGCAATCGGTGTTATGGCTGCACAGTCAATCGGTGAACCTGGTACACAGTTAACAATGCGTACGTTCCATATCGGTGGTGCTGCATCGCGTGCTGCTTCTGAGAATAATATTGCTGTTAAGAACAGCGGTAAGATTAAATTACATAACGCTAAGTTTGTAATTAACTCAGACAACAAAGTTGTTGTTACTTCTCGTTCAACTGAATTAACAATTATCGATGAACTTGGTCGTACTAAAGAGAACCATAAATTACCTTACGGTTCTGTTCTTGAGAAACAAGATGGTGCATCAATCGCAATTGGCGAAGTTATCGCTAACTGGGATCCGCATACACATCCAATCATCACGGAAGTAGCTGGTAAGATTGAATTCCTAGATTTCGTTGTAGGTATTACAATTACTAAACAAACTGATGAACTAACTGGTTTATCAAGTATTGTTATCATCGACCCTGCACAGCGTCCAACTGCTGGTAAAGAGATGCGTCCAACAGCTAAACTTGTTGATACTGATGGTAATGACCTGTTTATTCCTGGTACAACTGTTGCTGCACAATACACGCTTCCTGCTAACGCTATCGTTAGTCTAGAAGATGGCGCGCAAGTACAAGTTGGTGATGCGGTTGCCCGTATTCCACAGGAAAGCTCGAAAACACGTGATATTACCGGTGGTCTACCTCGTGTTGCGGATCTATTTGAAGCGCGTCTTCCTAAAGATGCTGCAATTCTAGCTGAAGTATCAGGTACATTAGCATTCGGTAAAGAGACTAAAGGTAAGATTCGTTTAGTTATCACACAACCAGATGGTACTGCATACGAAGAGATGATTCCTAAATGGCGTCACCTGAACATCTTCGAAGGTGAGAAGATTGAGAAAGGTGAGGTTATCTCGGATGGTCCTGAGTCTCCGCATGATATCTTACGTTTACGTGGTATTAGCCCAGTTGCTAACTACATCACAAACGAAGTACAAGAAGTTTACCGCTTACAAGGCGTAAAAATTAACGATAAACACATTGAAGTTATCGTTAACCAAATGCTACGTAAAGGTATGATCACTGATGCTGGTGATTCTAACTTCTTAGTTGGCGAGCAAGCTGAAGTTGTACGCGTTATCATTGATAACCGTCGCTTAGAAGCTGAAGGTAAAGCACCTGCGAAGTTTGATTACCAACTTCTAGGTATTACTAAAGCATCGCTTGCAACTGAATCGTTTATCTCAGCAGCCTCTTTCCAAGAAACTACGCGTGTTCTTACGGAAGCTGCTGTTGCTGGTAAATGTGACAAACTACACGGTCTTAAAGAGAACGTTATCGTTGGTCGCTTGATTCCTGCCGGTACTGGTTTTGCACATCATAGAGCACGTGCAGCAGAAAAAGCGAAAGCGCTTGAGCCTAAGCCAGCTGAACCTGTTGTAGATATTGATGCTGCTGAGCAAAACTTAGCAGACTTATTAAACGCAGTTGATTTCGGTGAATAAGAATCGGCTATAAAATTACTTACTCTTTTGAAATCAATTTAGAGTAAGTTAATTTGTAACGATTCAGGATCGGCTTCAAAGTTACTTGATCTTTTGTTTTCAAAATAACCAGTCTTTAAGGTTTTTTGAAAACAATCTAGAGAAAGTTATTTTGTAACGATTCAGGATCGGCTTCAAAGTTACTTGATCTTTTGTTTTCAAAATAACCAGTCTTTAAGGTTTTTTGAAAACAATCTAGAAAAAGTTATTTTGTAACGATTCCTAGCTTTAATCAAAACACACGTTTAACTAAAAAGGTGCTTCGGCACCTTTTTTATTACCTATAAAAAAGTAAGCGCGGTCTATATTTTAGTAAAAAGTGACTACTTTCCCTTTGAATTATAAGCGTAATGTATCAAAATCTATCTGCTAAAGATATTATCTATTCACCTGTGAGGCCTTTCCTATGAGCAATAAAAAAACAATCTCAACACCTAATGCACCATCAGCAATTGGACCGTATTCTCAAGCTAATCAAATCGGTAATTTAGTCTTTACTTCAGGACAGATTCCGTTAAACCCGGAAACAATGGAAGTAGTTGAAGGCGGAATTACTGAGCAAACAGAGCAAGTAATGAAAAACCTTTTTGCTGTTTTACATAAAGCTAAAGCATCGGCAGCAACGATTGTAAAAACCACTTGTTACATTAAAGATATGAATGACTTTGCTGCTTTTAATGCGGTTTATGGAAAATATTTCCCTGACTTTGCACCTGCGCGTTCATGTGTTGAAGTCGCACGTTTGCCAAAAGATGTATTAGTTGAAGTCGAAGCGATTGCTGTGACTGCATTACAAGAAAACGAATAACCATGCTGAATGGGTCTTTAAAATTTGCAGTTGTTGTCTCTGGCGCACCTTATGGTACGCAAGGGGCAAGCAGTGCTTACCAGTTTTGTGCTTCAGCCGTGCAAGCGGGACATAAAATAGTGGGTGTGTTTTTTTATCAAGAAGGGGTGCTCAATGCAAGTCTGCTTGTTAGCCCTGCGAGTGATGAAATAAATCTGCCTAGTTTATGGGCGCAGCTTGCGACAGCGCATCAATTTCCATTGGAGGTTTGTGTTTCAGCCTCATTGCGTCGTGGCATTGTTAATCAGGTGGAAGCAGAACAGCTGGCTCTTGCACAATTTAATTTAAAATCCCCTTTCGTATTAAGTGGGTTAGGTCAACTTGCGGAGTTAAGCGCGGGTGCAGATCGGTTGGTACAGTTCAAATGACAGAAAAAAAAATAGGTATTATTAATACGTGTTTACCACACGGTAGTGCGCAAGGGCGAGAATCTTTGGATCTCACATTAGCCCTATCTGCATTTAATGAATCACTCTCATTGTTTTTTATCGGCGATGGTGTGTATCAATTGTTAGCAGGGCATACACCCGATGAGTCATTACAAAAGCATTTTCAACCACTATTTAAAATGCTGGATCTTTATGATGTAGAGAATATCTACGTCTGTGAACAATCATTATTGCAACGTGTTATTAAACAAGAGCAATTATTAATTGATGTTACCTTGTTAAACCGCGCACAATTAAAATCTAAGCTTGCTTTGCAAGACCAACTATTAAGCTTCTAATATGTCGATATTACATACGGTAAATACCTCGCCTTTTCAAACGCATGCACTGCAGCAGTGTTTATCTTTACTGAATAGTGAGGATTGCCTGTTATTAATTGAAGATGCAGTAGTTGCAGCTCAAGCGCAGCATCCCTTATTCAAAGAGTTAAGTGAGCTGGCAGAGCAAGGCAGATTAAAGGTGCTCACTTCAGACCTTCAAGCACGTGGCATTGAGAATCGAATCGGTAATCAATGTGCTTATGCTGATTTTGTCACTTTAGTCACTGAGCATACGAGTCAAATGGCTTGGTAATAATTGAGCTACGAGTATTTAGCTTCTAGCTACGAAAACACACTTTGCCTTTCGTAGCTCGTCACTCGAAGTTAAATACTTGAAGGCTATAAGCCATAAGGCAACATACTGTTCCAGCATTCCAGCATTCCAGCATTCCAGCTTTCTATATTTCATTTAGCTTTCTAGCAATTAGTTTGCTAATAAGTGAGCTACGAAAACACACTTTGCCTTTCGTAGCTCGACGCTAAATATCTTGGTAAGTGTCGAGCTGTCAGCCATTAGCCATTAGCTGTCAGCTTTCAGTCAGTTCAAAACAGAGTCTATCCCTAATTGTTGTATCCAACCTATGAAACGCGTGTATTCTTTTCCTGACGCTATTTAATGTTTTAGCCCTGTATTTATCGCTAAATAACATTGTCACTATATCTGATTAAAGTGAATTATCTTGTGCTGATAGCTGACACCTGCCCTTTGCCCTGTATTTATCGCTAAATAACATTGTCACTATATCTGATTAAAGTGAATTATCTTGTGCTGACAGCTGATAGCTGACACCTACCCTTTGCCCTGTATTTATCACTAAATAACAGTGTCACTATATCTGATTAAAGTAAATTATCTGGTGCTGATAGCTAATAGCTGACACCTGCCCTTTGCTGTTCTTTCTGTGATCACAAACACAATTGCTTAATTATTGACTCCTATTTCTAAGCAGCGTAAACTCTTGCGACCCCAAATTATGGGGATTGATTTTTCAAACACAAACTAGGAGCTATTTAAAAATGGCAACAATTTCACAATTGGTACGCAAACCGCGTAAGGACAAAGTTCAAAAAACTAACGTTCCTGCGCTAGAAGCGTGTCCACAAAAACGTGGCGTATGTACTCGTGTATATACTACTACACCAAAAAAACCAAACTCGGCAATGCGTAAAGTTGCTCGTGTTCGTCTTACTAACGGTTTCGAAGTTACTTCGTACATCGGTGGTGAAGGCCATAACTTGCAAGAACATAGTGTAATCTTGATCCGCGGCGGTCGTGTAAAAGATTTACCGGGTGTTCGTTACCATACAGTTCGTGGTGCACTTGATACTTCAGGTGTTGCGGATCGTCGTAAAGGTCGTTCTAAATACGGTACTAAAAGACCTAAGTCTTAAGTTATCCCGTAAGTAAGGCCAAACAAACACTATTTTAATTTAATATGTTTTGGGTAATATCCTGAAGCGCACGGAGATAATAAGATGCCAAGAAGACGCGTCATAGCTACTCGTAAAGTACTACCAGATCCTAAGTTCGGATCAGAAGTTCTTACAAAATTCGTTAACGTTGTAATGGTTGACGGTAAAAAATCTATTGCAGAAAAAATTGTATACGGAGCTCTAGAATCAGCTTCTCAGAAATCTGAGAAAGCAGCTTTGGACCTTTTTGAAGTAGCTCTAGAAAACATCCGCCCAAGCGTAGAGGTTAAATCTCGCCGCGTTGGTGGTTCAACATACCAAGTTCCTGTAGAAGTTCGCCCTTCTCGTCGTAATGCTCTTGCAATGCGTTGGTTAGTTGAAGCTTCTCGTAAGCGTGGTGAAAAATCAATGGCATTACGTCTAGCTGGTGAGCTAGTTGATGCAGCAGATAACAAAGGTTCAGCGGTTAAGAAACGTGAAGACGTTCACCGCATGGCTGATGCTAACAAAGCATTCGCTCATTACCGTTGGTAGAATCTTAGCGCAAGCTTTTGCTTGCGTTTTTTGCTTTAAAAAAATTACTTTTAGTATTTAAAGGACATCAGATTGGCACGTACAACAGCTATTGAGCAATACCGAAATATCGGAATCGTTGCTCATGTCGATGCGGGAAAAACAACAACGACTGAACGTATTTTGTTCTACACTGGTCTATCTCACAAAATTGGTGAGGTGCATGACGGTGCAGCAACAATGGACTGGATGGAACAGGAACAGGAGCGTGGTATCACTATCACGTCTGCTGCGACGACTACATTCTGGTCTGGTATGGAAGGTCAGTTTGCTAAACACCGCATCAACATCATTGATACACCGGGACATGTAGACTTCACGATTGAAGTTGAACGTTCGTTACGTGTACTTGATGGTGCTGTTGTTGTATTTTGTGGTTCATCGGGTGTAGAGCCTCAATCAGAAACTGTTTGGCGTCAAGCGAACAAATACGGCGTTCCGCGCATTGTATTTGTAAACAAGATGGACAGAACAGGCGCTGATTTTGAAGCAGTTGTTGAGCAAATTCGTGAACGCTTAGGCGCAAATTGTGTACCCATTCATTTGAATGTTGGTGCAGAAGATGAGTTTAGCGGTGTAATTGACCTCATTAAGATGAAGTTAATTAATTGGTCTGAAGCCGACCAAGGTATGACGTTTGAATATCACGATATTCCTGCTGATTACTTGGAACGTGCTGAAGAGTTACATGAAGAGCTCGTTGAAACAGCTGCAGAAGCTAACGATGAATTGATGGAAAAGTACCTTGAAGAAGGTGAGCTTTCTATCGAAGAGATCAAACAGGGTTTACGTCAACGTACGTTAAACAATGAAATTGTATTAGCGACATGTGGTAGTGCTTTTAAAAATAAAGGCGTACAAGCAGTCCTTGATGCAGTGATTGATTTCTTGCCATCTCCTACGGAAGTCGCTGCTATTAAAGGCATCGACGAACGTGAAAATGAGATCGAATGTCCAGCTGACGATAACGCACCTTTTGCAGCGCTTGCATTTAAAATTGCAACTGACCCATTCGTGGGAACGTTGACGTTTATGCGCGTTTATTCTGGTGTTGTTAATTCAGGTGATCATGTTTATAACTCAGTAAAACAGAAACGTGAACGTTTTGGCCGTATCGTACAGATGCATGCCAATGACCGTAATGAGATCAAAGAGGTGCGCGCCGGCGATATCGCTGCTGCAATCGGCCTTAAAGATGTTACTACGGGTGATACGTTATGCCATGCTGATCATAAAGTGATCCTTGAGCGTATGGAATTTCCTGAACCGGTCATTCAGATTGCGGTTGAACCTCGAACGAAGGTCGACCAAGACAAACTGAGTATCGCGCTTGAGAAATTAGCCGCAGAAGATCCTTCATTCCGTGTTGAAACGAATGAAGATACTGGACAAATACTACTCTCTGGCATGGGTGAGCTTCACCTAGATATTATCGTAGATCGTATGCGCCGTGAGTTTAGTGTTAACTGTAACGTGGGTACACCACAAGTTGCATACCGTGAGACCATCCGTAAAACGGTTGAGATCGAAGGTAAATTTATTCGTCAAGGCGAAGGACCGAGCCAATATGGCCACGTCATTCTCAAACTTGAACCGCTTGAAGCGGGTGCGGGTTTTGAATTTGTTAATGAGATAACAGATAAATGTATTCCAAAAGAATACTTTCCTGCTATTAACAAAGGCTGTGAAGAGCAAATGAACCAAGGTGTGTTAGCCGGTTATCCAATGCTTGATATTCGTGCAACGCTGATTGGTGGTTCATACCACGAAACAGATTCGCAAGAAATGTCATTTAAAGTTGCAGCGATGTTAGGTTTCAGAGATGGTGCATTAAAAGCTGATGCAACAATACTTGAGCCAATGATGAAAGTTGAAATTACCACTCCAGATAACTGGATGGGTGATGTTGTGGGCGACATTAATCGTCGTCGCGGTATGATTGAAGGTATGGACGATGGCCCTGGTGGCGTTAAAATCGTGCATGCTAAAGCACCGCTTGCAGAAATGTTTGGTTATGCCACTGCATTACGCTCTGCAACGCAAGGACGAGCATCCTATTCTATGGAATTCCTGGAATATGGTGATGCGCCTAAAAAAATAGCTAACGCAATTATTGAAGCGAAATAAAAAATAAACTAAACTATCGCCTCTCCATGTGATCGCACGTGGATAGGTATTAACTGAATAAGAAGGTACACACTGTGTCTAAAGAAAAATTTGAACGTAATAAACCGCATGTAAACGTTGGTACAATTGGCCACGTCGATCACGGTAAAACAACTCTAACAGCTGCTATCACTAACGTTCTTGCGAAAGCAAACGGCGGCGAAGCTAAAGATTTTGCATCTATCGATAACGCTCCTGAAGAGCGCGAACGTGGTATCACTATCTCTACATCTCACGTTGAATATGACACTGAATCACGTCATTACGCACACGTAGATTGCCCAGGACATGCCGATTACGTTAAAAACATGATCACTGGTGCTGCACAAATGGATGGTGGTATTCTTGTTGTTGCTGCAACAGACGGCCCTATGCCACAAACTCGTGAGCACATCCTGCTTTCACGTCAAGTTGGTGTTCCACATTTAGTTGTTTTCATGAACAAATGTGACATGGTTGATGATGAAGAGCTTCTTGAGCTAGTAGAAATGGAAGTTCGTGAACTTCTTTCTGAATATGACTTCCCAGGTGATGACTTACCTGTAATTCAAGGTTCTGCTCTTAAAGCACTTGAAGGCGAACCAGAATGGGAAGCTAAGATTCTTGAACTTGCAGAAGCTCTAGATACTTACATTCCTCTTCCAGAACGTGATATCGACAAACCATTCATCCTACCAATTGAAGATGTTTTCTCAATTTCAGGTCGTGGTACTGTTGTAACTGGTCGTGTTGAACGTGGTATCGTTAAAGTTGGTGAAGAAGTTGAAATCATCGGCCTTAAAGACACTACTAAGACTACATGTACTGGTGTTGAAATGTTCCGTAAACTTCTTGACGAAGGTCGTGCTGGCGAAAACGTTGGTGTTCTTTTACGTGGTACTAAACGTGAAGAAATCGAACGTGGTCAAGTTCTAGCTAAGCCTGGTTCAATCACTCCTCATACTAAGTTTGAAGGTGAAGTGTACATCCTAAGTAAAGATGAGGGTGGTCGTCACACTCCTTTCTTTAAAGGTTACCGTCCACAGTTCTACTTCCGTACTACGGATATTACTGGTGCTGTTGAATTACCTGAAGGCGTAGAAATGGTTATGCCTGGTGATAACCTTAAATTCGTTGTTGACCTAATCGGTCCAATCGCAATGGATGAAGGTCTACGTTTTGCTATCCGTGAAGGTGGCCGTACTGTAGGTGCTGGTGTTGTTTCTAAAATCATCGAGTAATAATTACTCTTTAGTTTAGAACAATATTAGAAAGAGCGCTTAGGCGCTCTTTTTTTTGGTCTATAGAAAAGTAAAAGCTTCGAGAACATTAGCTTCGAGCTTCGAAAACAGGTTATGGATTGATAGCTTTGTTTTCGTAGCTATTAACTCGTTGCTCGTAGCTGTTGCAGGTGGCGCTATGCCATAAACAGGGTAGGTGCTGGTGTTGTTCCTAAAATCATCGAGTAATAATTACTCTTTAATTTAGAACAATATTAGAAAGAGCGCTTAGGCGCTCTTTTTTGGGTCTATAGAAAAGTAAAAGCTTCGAGAGTATTAGCTTCGAGCTTCGACAACAAGCTTTTCGTCGCTATTAGCTCGCTACTCGTAGCTTTAGTAACTTCGAGCTTCGACAACAAGCTTTTCGTCGCTATTAGCTCGCTACTCGTAGCTTTAGTAACTTCGAGCTTCGACAACAAGCTTTTCGTCGCTATTAGCTCGCTACTCGTAGCTTTAGTCGTTTGATTTCAGCTTATAATAACTCGCATCTGTAGGCAGTTGTTTACGTTCTTTACCTAATAGGTAATTCTCTTTGAACACTTCAAAAAGCAACGCGAGTTGCGCCGCGTTTTTTGTTTCCCCAATATATTCCAATGCCAGTGCGGCTACTTCTGCTGTCGCAAGTTGATTATCTTTTACGGCTTTTCGCACTAAATAGCGTGAGATGTTTTCAGGCGAAAAAGAAAGAACCGGTAGGCTGTCCAAATAAGGACTTTTACGGAACATTTTTTTTGCTTGTGCCCAACTACCATCTAATAAGATAAACAGTGGTTTTTTTCCTGAGATAGGATTATTGTCTTTGTTAATTAGACGTTCAGGTTCGCTATACTCAGCAGGAAATATCACCATAGGTTGCCACTGAGGATCATTTAATAAGGCGAGCATGTCGCTGTTTGGCTCAGTACGAGACCAAATATAAGCAAAGGTATCTGGCACTAAGTCAGCAATTAATCGCCCTGTATTACTTGGCTTCAAAATTTCATCATCATACATCAGCAGTAAAAACGCACTGTTAGTTTGAGCCGTTTTTTTAAGCGGGCAAATACAAAGGTAAGGTAATAACATGCAATTTACACAGCGTGTTATACGGCCTCCTCGCGCTAAAAATGGGCGTGTTGATTGGCTTAAACGTAAATCGTAAAGTTTATGTAGAGCATGGATTCGCATCGTATTATCATTTTTTAAAATTTAGTTATACAGGGTAAAGTAATGAAAAACTTATTACAGCAATATTTTGGATTCAGTGAGTTTCGCAAGGGCCAAGAGCCTGTTATTTCGGCTTTGTTAAATGGGCAGAGTGCCGCCGCTATCTTCCCCACGGGTTCAGGGAAATCACTGTGTTACCAATTACCGGCTTTACAGTTGCCTCACCTTACTTTGGTGGTTTCCCCATTACTTGCCTTGATTCAAGATCAACTCGATTTTTTACGTAAAAAAGGCATAGCAGCTGCCAGCATTCAATCGATGCAAAGCGCGGCAGAGTCTTCTGCTGTTTATAAAGCCGTTGCGGATGGTGAGATTAAAATATTATTCATCTCCGTTGAGCGACTGAATAGCGAACGTTTCCGTCAATTCTTAAAACAAGTCCCTATCTCTTTGCTAGTGGTGGATGAAGCGCATTGTATTTCTGAATGGGGACATAATTTCCGCCCCGATTACCTCAAACTCGCTTTTTATCGCCAAGAATTCAATATTCAACAAGTCTTATTATTAACAGCAACTGCGACCACTCAAGTGATCGAGGATATGGCCAGTAAATTTTCCATCGATAAACAGAACATTACAGTGACAGGCTCTTATCGTAGTAATCTTAACCTTTCGGTGGTTGGCACGACTGAAGCGAATAAGATGGGCCATTTAGTGCCCTGGCTTGAGCCTAAAAAGCAGTCTGCAGGCATTGTTTACGTTACCTTGCAACAAACGACAGAGCGCGTTGCAAAAGCGCTTACAAGTGCGGGTATTTACGCACAGGCATATCATGCAGGTATGCCTAGTGAGCAACGTACGGATATTCAACAGCGTTTTATGTCTGGTGAATTACAACTGATTGTCGCCACCATTGCCTTTGGTATGGGTATTGATAAAAGTGATATTCGTTTTGTAGTGCATTACGATTTGCCTAAATCGATAGAGAACTACGCGCAGGAGATTGGTCGCGCAGGGCGAGATGGTCAATCAGCTGAATGTTTAGTATTGGCCAATAAAGACAACCTTAATGTCTTAGAAAACTTTGTTTACAGTGATACCCCAGAGCCAAGTGCGATTGATTATATTATCAATGAAGTGGTCAACAGTGGTGGGAACTGGGAAGTCTTGATGAATAGTTTGTCTAGCCTGTCGAACATTCGTTTACTGGCGTTAAAAACCTTGTTGGTATATTTAGAATTAGAAGACGTGTTAAAGCCTGCTTACAGTTATTACGCGGAGTATAAATACAAATTATTAGTACCTGAAACTGAGCTGTTAGGGCGCTTTAAAGAAGAGCGTTACCATTTTGTACAAGCAGTTCTACAAAGTTCAGATAAAGCACGGACATGGGCCTCGGTAAACTTTGATAAATTACAAAACTTCTATCCGAGTGATCGTAGCCGTGTGGTGAGTGCCCTTGATTACTTGGATCAACAAGGGTTAATGGAGCTTCAAACCAAGCAGATGACTAATGTGTATAAAACCTTTCAGGAACGCATTTCGCCAGATTTAGCGGGAAAATTAGCACAACGCTTTAGTGATAAAGAGCAGAGTGAGATTACTCGTATTCATTTTTTATTAGACTTTTTTGCTAGCAAAAGCTGCCTTAACTGGCAATTGGCTTATTATTTTTCTGATGCCAATTTACAACAACCCTGCGGTCACTGCAGTGTTTGTGCTGGCGCGATCACCACTTTCCCTGAGCGAGAAGGGTTAATGCCATTAGTTGATTATGATTTTGTGCAATTAACAGGGCAAATATCAGACAAGCTAGGTAAGCATAAAAGTGATGCTCTACTGGCGCGTTTTTTATGTGGCTTAACCACACCAATATTTACACGTTTAAAGGTACGTCAATTACCCGGTTTTGCGACGTTAGAAAAGTATCGTTTTGGCGAGGTATTACATTGGGTCCAAGAAAACGGGACAAGCGTCAGCTAAACAATAAGAGGCTGATTTTTGCTCGCATATTGAGTTGCTTTGTTAGTGATAATTCCGCTGTGTTAAATGATGAAAAAATATTAATTTAGCGCAATGTAATCGTGAGATTTAGTCCATACTCTTAGCGAAAATAATTGAATAGGCAAAAATGATGAAAAAACGTATTTATATCGCTTACACGGGCGGTACTATCGGCATGAAACCTTCGGCATCGGGCTTTGTGCCTGTTGAAGGTTATTTAACTGAAACTATCGCTAATATGCCCGATTTTTATCATGATGATATGCCTGAGTTTGTGATTAACGAATATTCACCTTTGATTGATTCAGCTAATGTTTCGCCTGAAGTTTGGCAAACTATCGCGCATGATATAGAGGAAAACTACGACGCTTTTGATGGTTTCATCGTATTGCATGGCACAGATACTATGTCTTACACCGCCTCTGCGTTGTCTTTTGTTTTTGAAAATTTAACTAAGCCGATTATTATTACCGGCTCGCAGATTCCACTTTCTCAATTACGCACAGACGCACGTATTAATCTGCTCAATTCGCTTTATATTGCCGCGCATCATCCTATTAACGAAGTCTGCCTATTCTTTAATAATCAGTTATTCAGAGGGAATCGCACCACTAAGCAATATGCCGATGGGTTTGATGCCTTTGTATCACCTAATGTTGCGCCACTGTTAGAAGCGGGTATTGAGATTAAAAAACTCAGTAAATTACCTAATGTAATGCCTAAAGAAGCGCTAAAAGTGCATTCAATTAAAGTGCAATCGATCGCTATATTACATTTGTTTCCAGGGTTGAATTGGCTGGTATTAGATAACCTATTAAAAAGCCCATTACAGGCATTGGTAATATTGACCTATGGCGTGGGTAACGCACAGCAAGACGAACAATTATTGGATACGTTAAAACGTGCCAGTGAACGAGGCATTGTCATTGTTAACTGTAGTCAATGTTTAAAAGGGGCGGTTAATATGCAGGGTTATGCAACAGGACATGCATTGAGTGAAGCGGGTGTGATTAGTGGTGCGGATATGACCACAGAAACCGTGATAGCAAAATTGTATTATTTGTTGAGCCAATCGTTACCGTATAAAGAATTGGTGACGTTATTTCAACGTGATTTAAGAGGAGAGTTAGGCTAACTAACTCCCCCCATAATGTTGCTACTGATCTATGGTAGCAACTCTAACCAGCCTGGGCTGTTAAACCATTTGTTATGCAACTCTTTGAGCGCGCCTGATTTACTTAATTTGCGTAGTTGCGCAGATAAATGAGCCTCTAAAAGCGGTTCATCTTTCTTTATCGCAAGACCTATCTCTTCGACTGCTAAAGGCTTTTGTAATGTTGTTAGCTCCTTTGCAGTCTCACGAATAACAGCAAGTTCACATATCGCTAAATCCGCAACCAACGCATCTGCTTCACCCGAACGTAATGCCATTAACGCATCTTCGTAATGTTTAATGGTGGTTAATTTCGCTTTTTCTAAACGATTCTCCGCCAAGGTTTTACTGGTTGAGTTTTCAAGCGCCATTAAATGCACTTTTTCATGATTAAAACCGGTTGATGCTTTTATCTCTTTTAATCGTTTTTTAGTGATTAACAGTGACTTTCCAGAAAGCGCATAAGGTCCAACAAAGGTGATCTCTTTGCTACGTTCTTCAGTAAAAGCAAAACCTGAAATGATGATATCTATTTTTCTATCTTCTAATGCTTCCATGAGTTCAGAAAAAGGCATTAATTCAATACGTACTTCTGCACCCACTGATTTTGCAAGGGCAGTGGTGAGATCAACATCATAACCAATAACAGTTTCAAGATTTGAAACAAAGTTAAAAGGTGGTTGCTCGCCTGACATACCTACCAGTAATACGCCGTCTTTTTTAATTCGCTCAAAGGTACTATTTGTTGCGCTAACAACTTGGCTACAAAATAGCGACAATACTAAGCTAATAAACAGGGGCATGAAGGTGATTTTTTGCTGAAGTTTTAACATGGAATTCCTTTTGATGTTACAAACAAAAACCGAGGGTAATCGCGACATTCTAAAATGTCTATCAGCAGAGTAGATAAGTGGTAAGGGGATCATGTAGATTAAATTTAGTTGCTGAACCAATAGTTATTGTTGCTTTTATTTTGATGTTGTTGATGACTTGTTGATTATTCTCAATGTTATTGTTAAATCTAAGTAAAAGGGCTGTTATGAAATTTAAAGGTGCTGTAATAACCTCAATGTTATTCTTCTGTTCTTTAGCGAGTGCCGAGTGGGTTGATTTTGAAGATCTCGTGGTCGGCAAAGAATTTAATTATAAACCTTACTCATCACAGGAATTTGAATTTAAAGCGAGTCGTTATTTTAAAGGAGGATCACTCTTTTATTACGATTTCAAAATCGCAGCTAATTTGGGCGACAGCAATAATAATGAGAATTTCTTATCCATCGACTTTGGCAGTAATAGTTGTTTGCCGGGTATTGCCATAAAACATAAAGAAAAACAGGACTTCGATTTACACGCCTTTGATATCGGAAAATTTATGATCATGATGGTGAGTTTAGTATTTCATTATTAGCGCTAAACAGCGAAGGCGAGGTGATTAAGGAGGAGCAGTTTGTTATTTCCGAAGCGTTAACACGTATTGAATTAGGTGAGAAATTTCAAAATATGCATGAATTATTAATTAATGCTGTTTATGTTGATGATATTGATAACAGTGTTGCCCGTTTCGCCCTCGATAATATAGATCTTAGTGTGAGCGGTAGTCACCGAAAAGCCCCGATGGAAAGCCAATCTAAAAGTGCCAAAACAGCCATGCTGAACTGATTGTAGCTTTCCTGTTGTCCTCTTAGTCATTCCCAAGTTATGCCCTCCGTCATTCCCGAGTTGTTTTATCGGGAATCTTAGTTTGGTTAAGCGACATTATTTGTAGCCACGCAGAAAGCTGTTCGTCTGCGCTCATCACTCTCAAGTTATGCCCCCCGTCATTCTCGAGTTGTTTTATCGGGAATCTCAGTTCGGCTAAGCGCCATAATTTGTAGCCACGCAGAAAGTTGTTCGTCTGCGCTCATCCAGTCAGTGGTTTAACTTAGGTTTTGTAGTTTTCGCCTTTTGAGCGAGTTACTTTCCTTTAAACGGCGAAAGGAAAGTAACCAAAGGAAATGCCGCCCCTGCCATTTTTTAATCTCGCACGGTCTAGCAGATTTACACGCACCAGCTCAAACAGCACATCCTTGTGCTGACTGAGCTTACGACTGACGTCCTGTCAGTCATTGCTAAATCTGCCATACCTTAGCAAGAAAAATGGAAGGGGATCCGCGCAGCCACGTTATGCGGTGTCACCTCGTCATTCCCAAGTTATGCCACTCGTCATTCCCGAGTTGTTTTATCGGGAATCTCAGATCGGCTAAGCGCCATAATTTGTAGCCACGCAGAAAGCTGTTCGTCTGCGTTCATCCAGTCAGTGGTTTAACTTAGGTTTTGTAGTTTTCGCCTTTTGAGCGAGTTACTTTCCTTTAAACGGCGAAAGGAAAGTAACCAAAGGAAATGCCGCCCCTGCCATTTTTTAATCTCGCACGGTCTAGCAGATTTAAGCGCACCAGCTCAAACAGCACGTCCTTGTGCTGACTGAGCTTACGACTGACGTCCTGTCAGTCATTACTAAATCTGCCATACCTTAGCAAGAAAAATGGAAGGGGATCCGCGCAGCCATGTTGTGCAGTGTCCCCTCGTGATTCCTAGTTATGCCACCCGTCATTCCCGAGTTGTTTTATCGGGAATCTTATTTTATTTAAATTATAAATTTGCAGTTCGGCTAGCTCATTCCATTTGTTGTGTTGTTTACTAGGAAAAGGCAAAATCTCTGATCCTTTAGTTACGGATCTAATAATGCGGGAATTTTCAATCTATTGTCGTCAAAATAGCTATATCTGCTAATTAAATTTTTAAGTTCAGTATCTTCTTCTAATTCTGTGCTGATATAAAGCATTTCTAAATAACCTCCTGGGAAGGTGGATTTTAAAATACTTGCGTAACGAGCTTCATTTATCGATAGGAGGTCATGTTCAACGTTATAATGGCTATTTCTAATGAAGTTTAATACTTCCGATACAATAGAGGTACTTTCAATTAATGCTTCATAACACCTCTCGTTAGCCTTTAAGCGTTCTAAATTGTCTAATGTGTGCAATATATCTGGGGAGTTGTGGAATGAATAAGTACATAAAGTTCCAATATCAGAATCTCTTTGGTCTGTGCGACTTATTGTTAGATTTTGCAACCTGCGCTCGCTAACACTTAGCAAATTAAAAAAAGTACTTTCAAACTGTTGCTGTTTAACAATATCCCCCTGTTTTTGCATTAACTGGCTTTGTAATTTCATGCTCTCTTGACTAGCTTCTTGAGCTGTTGCGGAACGTTTTAACTCTTCTTTCGTAGCTTGTAACTCTTCTCGAGTTAATCTTAGCTCTTCAAGTTGAAGGTAGATTGTATATAACAAAGCAAGTAAGGCTAAAAATGCATATACAGGGCCCAGTGTGCCACCTACAAAACTGCCAATCGCTCCCCAATCGCCTTGTTCATTACTAACAGCACCATTGAAGTGAGAAAGAAACAAGTAATAGACGTATAAAAAAGGGGCTGTTGCTACAACAATAAATCCCACAATAACTCGTTTAAAATCAGATTTTTTTTTACTAGTATTTTCTTGCACTCATTGCCCTTAATTCCTATTATTTATGATCATAAAATATTGTACTAGAGGACATACACTAATCTACTCTGCATCATATAGTAAATACCGCACAAATAAAGTACAGCAGAACTTATGCGTGTCCTTGTTGGCTGGTAGGTTAAAAACAGTGCATGGGTTTACTGTTTGAATCGATGCGTTTAGAAGTGATAGATTGGACAAGATTAGAAAACGTCATGGGCGGATTTCTTTTGGTTCTGTTTTCTTTATCCGTTCAAAGAATCTTGCTACTTCACACTGCGAAACTGCGTTTCGGTTGTTCATCCACTACTCGCTCAAAAGGCGAAAACTGCATAATCCAATTTAATTATCCGACTGGATGAGTGAAGACGAGCTATTAATTATACCGTTCTAACCACAATGAGATTCCCGATAAAACAATTCGGGAATGACGGTGTGTGTTTTGATTTTACTGACGGTTGACGACTCTATCTGTGATGAGATTCCCGATAAAACAACTCGGGAATGACGGTTTGTGTTTGATTTTACTGACAGTGACAGATTCTATCCGTGCTGAGATTCCCGATAAAACAATTCGGGAATGACGGTTTGTGTTTGATTTTACTGACAGTTGACGACTCTATCCGTGCTGAGATTCCCGATAAAACAACTCGGGAATGACGGTTTGTGTTTGATTTTACTGACAGTTGACGATTCTATCTGTGCTGAGGTTCCCGATAAAACAACTCGGGAATGACAGTTTTTTGTTTTGATTTTACTGACAGTTGACAGTTCTATCTGTACTGAGATTCCCGATAAAACAATTCGGGAATGACGGTTTGTGTTTGATTTTACTGACAGCTGATAGCTAACAACCGATAGCTAACAGCTGAGTGCTCTTTTATCCCCAGAAACAAAAAAACCAGCACAAGGCTGGTTTTTTTAACGCTTAAATATTCCGATCTAAAACGGGATATCGTCATCAAAGTCCATTGATGGCTCGTTATATTGAGCTGGCGCTTGAGGAGCTTGCTGTTGCTGCTGTGGAGCAGGCGCTTGTTGTGGCGCAGGAGCTTGCTGTGGTGCAGGAGCTTGCTGTGGTGCTGCTTGGTATGCTGGAGCCTGTGGCGCCATTTGTGGTGCTGCTTGCTGTTGCGGAGCATTACCCCAAGACTGTTGTGCTTGTTGCTGTGGTGCTTGTTGTTGCTGCTGACCGCCACCTTGGAACTGCTGGTTTTGTCCGCCTTGGAACTGTTGTCCACCTTGACCGCTGTTATTTGAATCCATCATTTGTAATTCAGAAACGATGATATCTGTCGCGTATTTATCTTGGCCAGTGGTTTTATCCTGCCATTTACGTGTTTTCAATTTACCTTCAGCGTAAACTTTTGCGCCTTTTTTAAGGTATTGGCCACACATTTCGCCGAACTTGCCATATACCGTTAGGTTATGCCATTCAGTTTGATTTTCGTATTCGCCTGTTTGCTTGTTCTTCCAGCTCTCAGTGGTTGCGATTGAAAAATTTGCTACCGCATTACCATTTGGCATGTAACGCATCTCAGGATCTTTACCTAGGTTACCCACTAATACAACTTTGTTTACACTACGGTTAAACATCTTTTCTCTCCGCTTGAACTAAAATTTGTTTGGCTGCTTGTAGGGCAAATATTTTATTATTTACCTTAATATAAACAGTCTGCTCTTCAATAATTATTACAACTTCTAACACGCCATGCAAATCAATCAACTGCTCAGTTAACTGCGTTGCATGACGTTCATTTTTAATGGTTGCGGTTAATGTATGTGTGCGAATTTTACTTGGGTTTTGCATACCCCATGAGATAAAAAACCAAACTAACATTAAGCTCGCTAAAAATAGAAATAGGCCACTATTACCGAGTAGTTTATAGGAAACACCCCCTAAGATACCACCAAAAAATGCGCCTAAAAATTGATACGTGCTATAGATCCCCATTGCACTGCCTTTTGCGCCAGCAGGAGAAAGCATGGAAATAAATGCGGGTAGTGACGCCTCTAAAAAGTTAAAGGCAGTAAAGTATAATAATACACAGAAAAACATCATGGTAAGTGATTGTTCAGTAAGCGCCATCGCCACTAAGCTGCTTGCCATCAGTAAAATCGCAAACAGATAAAACTGTTTGTTTTTTTCTTTTTTGGCTGCCACGATGATCATCGGGATAATTAATATAAATGATATTAATAGTGCAGGAAGATAAAGGTGCCAATGGTTTTGTGGTGCAAGGTGCATGGATTGCAACTGTAACGGCAACGAGATAAACATGGCTGTTAATGCCATATGTAAAATGAAGATGCCTAAGTTCAAACGTAATAACTGTGGATTTTTTGCTAACTGACCAAGTAGCGCGGGTATGGCAACGGTTTCACCTCGTGGGGCTTTGGTTACAATATGTGGCACCATAAAGTGCACAATCGCGATGCCTGTCAAGGCGCCAAGGGCGGTGATTAAAAACAAGCCCTTCAAGCCGATGATAGGCGCAAGAACGGGGCCTGCGACCATTGATACCGCAAAGGCTAGGCCAATACTAATACCAATCATGCCCATTGCTTTAGGGCGTTGTTCTTCGCGGGTAACATCGGCAGCTAATGCAAGTACGGCACTGGCTATTGCCCCTGCGCCTTGTAATGCACGGCCTAATGTTACGCCATAAACACTTTCTGAATAAGCTGCGACTAAACTACCTAGCGCAAAAATAAACAGGCCAATGTAGATAATCGGACGACGACCATATTTATCAGAGAGCATACCGGCTGGAATCTGTAATAGTGCTTGTGTTAAGCCGTATGCACCAATCGCAAGGCCCACCCACATTGGTGAGTAGCCGACCAAGTCTTGCCCATAAATGGCAAATACCGGCATGATCATAAACAGACCAAGCATGCGTAAAGCAAAGACTAATGACAGTGATATTGCGGTGCGTTTTTCCAGTGGATTAAGGGAATCAACGTGCATAAATGTTCCAGGTCTGCAAAATAATTTGGGCGAAGATAGTAACACATACCCATGTTACCTCAAGGAGCTTTGTCAGGCGCGAGCTCGTAGAGCAGGTCAAGGCACAATATGAGGTAATTGTTATTCACTTTTTGAGTGTTGTAACGCGGGACTGTCATGGTTGCAGAATAAGGAGCTCGCGCCCCGAAGGGCAAGACAACTTGCACCAATCTACGTCGTTATAAAATTTCGATGTAGGCTAACTATACTTCAATTTTATGCCTAGTATTTCGGCACAATTTGTATTACTGACTTTGCACCTTGAAGTATCATGGGTATATTTAACACTATTACAAAAAATTCATTATACTGCGCTTATTATTTTTGTTTTGGGATCAACCTATGCTTAGCTATCGCCACTCTTTTCACGCAGGTAATTTTGCCGATGTATTAAAACACACGGTTTCTGTTTCTATTTTGAATCACATGCTTAAAAAAGATAAACCTTTTTGTTATTTAGATACCCATGCTGGTTGTGGCGCATATTCGCTTAGCTCTGAACAGGCATTAAAAACGAAAGAGTTTAACAACGGCATTACACGTTTATGGGGTCGTAAAGACTTACCTTTACCTGTGGCTAACTATGTTGAGCAGGTTGTTGAGTTTAACGCTCAATCTCAATTGAAACATTACCCAGGTTCGCCAAGCATCGCGCGTCAAATGTTACGTGAAGATGACCGTATGTTCTTGTTTGAGTTACACCCAAATGAATTTACTAGCATGCGTGAAAACTTTGCGGGTGATAGACAGATTAAAATGTCTAAGAGTGATGGCTTACAAGGTTTGGTTGCTAATCTACCGCCGAAAGAACGTCGTGGTTATATTTTAATTGATCCATCTTATGAGATTAAAACTGAATATACTGAAGTGATTGATACTTTAATCGATTCTGTAAAACGTTTCGCAACGGGTACCTATGCACTTTGGTACCCAGTTGTTAACCGTATCGCCATTAAAAAAATGGAACGTGCGTTGATGGATTCAGGTATTAAAAATATTCAATTATATGAATTAGGTATCGAAGCGGATTCGGGTGAAAGAGGCATGACATCAAGCGGTATGATTGTTATTAATCCGCCTTGGACATTAAGAAAAGATATGCAGGCTTCACTGCCATTTCTTGCTAAAAGCTTAGCAAAAGATGATAAAGGTTTTTATCGCATTGAAACGTTAGCTGGCGAATAGGATAACCACTATCCTATTCAATCAGCATTAAGTGAGCCTATCTAGGCTCAACTTAATGTTTGTCTTTATTACGCTGATAGCTGTTTGCAATTAAACCAATAACAGATTGTAAGACTAAGGTCAGCATCGCCATAAAGAAAAATAGTTGTATTAGTGTTTGCTGAGAAATGTCATCAACAAACACTGAAATGCTGACCGTTAATAACAGCAAATATAATAGGCTGATTAAATAACGTTTCATTGAGAATGCGTAAGTTGCTTTTTTATTTGTCATTTTCGGTGTTCTTTTTTTTGGTGTTTTTAAAGTTATATTTTTTAAAGTGTAAAATACTCTTCAATTTCGAATAACGATCATATTTGCTACGGTCTTTTTTAGACGCCTCGCCTGATTTTTCAATATCAATAATACCGGATCGATTAAGCGTTATTTTATAGCGTTCGAACTCTTCAATGTATTGCCCTTGATCAAGTGCAACCACAATATTAATTTGATAACGACGTTCAATCGAAGTGCTTTGAATCTTCTCTCGATTTGAATCCGGCGTATTTTGTTCATAAACCTTACCGGTACCACGCTCTAAGTAACGTGCAAAAGGGCGTAAGCTAAATAAAATGGTCTCATCTAAACTATCATAACCGGCTTGAAAGCCCTGTGTGTTTACCTTGGTCTCGATACGGTAGTGTAAAACCTCTGCGCTTTGTTTGTTTTGCGTATGACGTTGCGCGAGTAACTCGATAGCTTGAGGGGGTAATTTGGTCGACTTAATATAATCAAGCCACACGCGTTGGGTAGCTATCTCATTTTTGCTTGTGGAGTCTTTTAAGGTACGAGACCACTTGGGTTTACCTTTGCGAATCCAGCGCCAAAGCATATTTTTAAAGTCGTCTTTAAAAACTTCACGCACGCCATAAATAACCGCCAAGATAAAAATCATTAAGGCACTTAATTTACTAAAGGCACCCTGTGTTTTGATGATTAAAATCAGTACCACGCTCATGATCAACGCCGTTGCCACACCGGTGACCACTTTACGGGTGATGTTACCAAGTGCGTGTGTATCGCTTTTAAAGATCACCCCATATTCAATAAGGCGACGTAACAAGCGCATTTTATTCGATATTCGGTTCGCGTCACTGAGCGTTGCGCCGGTATTGTAAGCTTTCTTTTTGCGGTAACTGCTTTCCTCTTCGCAGATAGCCAGTAAGGCTAAACGTGTTTCGGAAAACTCTGAGTGGCGTGGTTTTTTAGCTAACATGCGCAGAATAGACTGCTCGGTATACCATGACAGGTAATTGTCTACATTTTCAAAGATAGCCAATAGCTTTGCATCGCTAGGTATATGAGAGCGATGCTTTTTCAGGATTGTTAAACATTGATCCGTAACATCAGTGGCTGCATGATAAAAATCACGCATGCCTTCGCTATCATCAATATTCAGTGTTTCTTCGGTATCGGTATCCAGTGCCACAATATATTGGTAAGCAAAAAGATTAAGGTTACTTTTGTATTCTTCGGGGGAGCGTTTCATACGGCTTGCAAAGCGGGTATGTAATAAAGGAAGGTGTAACCCTTCGGTAAAATAAGCACGTCGGCCTTTAATCGCCGCGTTGAAATATTCAGTTTCAGGTAGCGTATTTTTATTAATACCCATCTCTTTAGGCAGAGAAAAATAAAGATCCAGGCGCTTGGATTCACCACGCTTAACTTGGTGGGTCAGTTTTATTGCTAATTTTTCCTGCTGTTTAACTTTAAATTTACGCAATTTATCCCCCTTTTCTTTAGTATATAATTAACCGGTTGATTTGACAGCATAAAAGCGAGTGTTTTTTTACCTATAGAATACTGGCGGGCGCAGGCAAATTTTGTTAACTTAGTTCCTCTTTTTTTCTTGATTATTAAAGGCTTTTTCATGCAACTTTCACTTCTTACGCAAACACTTTTTGACCATCTTTATAACGACATTAGCCAGTTTCGTGAAACCTTTGATTTACCGTGTAATGATGCGGATTCATTAGATGAAAAAGCGGATCAATTACATAGCTCTTTAATTATTGAAGAACTGACAGAACTTGCTGAAGCGGATTGTAAAATAGAACAAGCTGATGCGATTGTAGATAGTGTTTATGTATTAATGGGCCGTTTAGTGCACCTTGGGCATAACAAAGTTGCGGATAATATCGCGATTAGTTATTTACTGGATCTTTTTTTAAATGTCGCGAAGCAGCGAGACATTAACTTTTTACCGTGTTGGAATGAAGTACACGCGAGTAATATGAGTAAGGTTTGTCGTAACCAAGCTGAATACCAAGAGACACAAGCATTTTACGCTAAACAAGGTGTAGAGCTTGTGGATAGTATTAAAGGCGACTTTGTTATTGCTAAGTGTGCTAAAGATGTACAGATGGAAGGAAAAATCGTACGTCAGGGTAAAGTATTAAAATCAGTGTATTACCGTCCTGCAGATTTAGCGCCTCTAGTATAAGGCCCAACAAAGCAAGACGACCACGAAGCCACTGCGTTACACAGAGAACACGAAGAAAAAGACTTTCAACCTTCTTTTCTCTTCGTGCCTTCGTGGTGAATTGCTCTTAAATTTATGCTTACTCGGGTAATGTAATCGGGCAACTAATTAAAAAGCCAGCCCCGCCTAGTTGTGAATCAAAATAGCTTAAGTTACCGCGTAATAAAAAGTGCACTAAATTAAACACCACATTTAAGCCTAAGCCTTTTCGACCCGATGAACGTAGGGTGGTCATAAAGGGGTTAAAGATGCGTTTTTTAATATCCTCTTGCACGCCTTGTCCATTGTCTTCAATGTAAATAAGCAGTTGTTGTTGGTCTATTTTTAAGGTCACTCGAACACGGTTATCTTCAGCGCAATTACTGTGTAGATAACTATTGAGTAATAACTCTTGGAAAATCTGCACAAATACATCTGACTGAATAATCACTTCGCTAATATCGGTATCAATATTGGTGTAAATATTCAGGTTCTTAGTATTCACTTCATAGGTTGATACACACAGTAGAATATTATTAAGCCACTTCTGTAAGTTAATTTTTTCGTCGGGAATAGATTCCACATCAAGTGTTGATAAACGTTTAAATTCAGAGATTAAAGAAGCGGTATTGTCTAAGTTTCGCTGTAATAATGTACCTGCGTCTTTGGCATTATTAATTAAATTGGTGAGTAGACTATTTTGGTTAGCAGATATTGTCTTTTCTATTTCCTCTATGACATAGAGAAAATGTGAGGAAGCAGTAATGGCACAGCCGAGTGGTGTATTCACCTCGTGGGCAATACCTATCACTAAGTCATTCATGGCCACGTAAGCTTGCGCATGGTGAAGTTCTGTTTGTGTGCTTTTTAATTGCTCTATGGTATTGGCTAATTCAGTATTGTTCGCCTTTAGACTAATAGTGCGTTGTTTTACTTTTAACTCTAAATTTTGATTGGCTATCTGCAGTTCATTTTGTGCTGCTAGCAATTCACTAGTACGTTTTTGTACTTTTAGTTCCAGTGTTTTATTGAGGTTTTCCACTTTTTCTTGGGCAAGGAAACGTAATCGATATTCACTAATAACGGATCCAAAGAGGCGTAAAATATGCGAGATATAGCGTTTGAAAGGTTGGTGATTTATCAGGTTGTCACAGGCCACCCAACCAATAAGCTGGTCGTTTTCCCATAACGCGATGGCGCCATTCCAGCCAAAACCAACAATAGAAGTGCCGCCTTTTTGATCTGCATCGAACTCATAGAGATCTTGGTCCTGCCAAATACACACTTTGCCCTGATTATTAATGATATTACGGAACTCTTCGACCACCGGTGATCTTAAACGATGCTCCGCATGTACATTGCCTTTTTCATCAGTCCCCCATGTTCCTTGGATCTCTTTGTGCTCTTCATCGATTAATAAAATACCGATGCGATCAATTTCTAATAACTCAATCGCACTCTCTACTGCAACACGATAAAGATCATCCACAGAACTTGCCTGAGACATTAATAAGGTAGCTTGATTGAGGTTATACAGCAGGCGATAGAAGCTTTTGATATCAGTAATATCATCAACCTCTTCAAAATCGGTGCTATCAAAAATACTGAGTGTAGGCATATTTTTTATTGTCTATTCTTCTCAAGTGGGGCTAAACCATAATTCCTTTCATTATTTATAGCTAGTCACATTGAGTAAAGATTGACGCTGATCTCACGGTCTTTATATCTCTTCTTTATGTTGATTGTTGCGTGCCTTATTGTTGATCTTTATGCTTGTTTATTGGTCGCTTTGTCGAAGGGTTTGGTCTTTTATGGGGGAAATTAAATTCGCTAATGCGAAAGGGGCGCTGTAAATTCTGGGGCTGGTTTTTTAATAAACTAACTGAGATAGGGCTAGCAATCGTATGTTTGCTAGCCCTTATCGCTATTTGATAACCTGTTAAATGTTCGCTTCTTTGAGTTGATAAAGCATTGCGAGTGCTTGTTTAGGGCTTAACTCATCAGGGTCAATGCCTTCGAGCATTGTTAATGCAGGGTTAATTTCTGGCTCAACAATTGGCGTGTTAAGTTGCAACGTTTGATTGGCCATTTTATGTTCTGAACCACGCTCTAATTGCTGTAATTTATGTTTTGCATTTTTAACCACTTCACTGGGTACACCTGCTAATGAAGCCACTTGCAAACCATAACTTTTATTGGCTGCGCCTTCCTGTACGGCGTGTAAAAAGGCAATACTATCCCCATGTTCTACGGCATCAAGATGCACATTAACCAATTCTGGAATCGTTTCTGGCAGTGACGTTAATTCAAAATAATGGGTGGCAAAAAGAGTGTAAGCCTGAATCTTTTTAGCCAGTTCTTCGGCACAGGCCCAAGCAAGTGACAAGCCATCAAACGTACTGGTACCACGGCCTATTTCATCCATTAATACCAAACTGTTCTGTGTTGCATTATGTAGAATATTCGCGGTTTCAGTCATTTCTACCATAAAGGTAGATCGCCCACTGGCAAGATCATCCGAGGCACCAATACGTGTAAAGATACGATCAACAGGGCCTATTTTTGCACTTTGTGCAGGAATGAAACTACCGATATGTGCCATCAATACCATTAAGGCAACTTGGCGCATATAGGTGGATTTACCACCCATATTCGGGCCGGTAATAATAAGCATTCTACGCTGGTCATTCAGTGAGACGGGGTTCGCAATGAAAGGTGTTTTATTCACTTGCTCAACAACAGGATGACGGCCTTCTTCAATGATAATGCCACGTTCACTCTGTAAAACAGGGCGCACATAATTCAGCGTTAATGCACGCTCTGCTAGTGTATTAAGTACGTCTAATTCCGCTAGAGATTGCGCTGTAAATTGTAGTTTTTGTAAATAAGGCATTAACTGTTCAATCAATGCTTCATAGAGTTTTTTCTCAAGCGCCAGTGCTTTTCCTTGGCTAGAAAGTACTTTATCTTCGTGCTCTTTAAGCTCTGCAATAATGTAACGCTCTGTATTTTTCAGTGTTTGGCGGCGTACATAATGCGCAGGTACTTGGTCGGCTGCACTACGGCTAGTTTCAATATAATAACCATGCACACGGTTGTAACCGACTTTCAGCGTGACAATACCCGTTGCTTCACGTTCACGTAACTCTAGTTTTTCAAGGTAATCGGTCGCCCCTTTGGCAAGGTTACGCCATTGGTCTAACTCGGCGTTATAACCGGCTTTAATCACGCCACCATCACGAATGATGACTGGCGGGTTATCAATCACCGCGGTTTCTAATAACGCTAATAATTCAGGATAATTACCCATCTCTTTACTGAGTTGGCTGACTAGCTCATTAGGTAATTCACTAATCAGGTTTTGTAATTCAGGTAACAATGAAAAGGCAGTGCGTAAACGCGTTAAATCACGAGGGCGCGCTGAACGTAGGGCTAATCGCGCAATCACACGTTCAATATCGCCAATCTGTTTAAGCGGCTCAGCCAGTGGACCATTAAGATCTAAATCAATTAAGGTTTGGATCATGGTTTGGCGGTAATTAAGAATATTGACGTTACGAATTGGCTGATGAATCCAGCGCTTTAATAAACGGCTACCCATTGGTGTGACGGTAAAATCTAACACTTCAGCGAGGGTATTATCAAAACCACCCGATAGATTTTGTGTTAATTCTAAATTTTTACGTGTGGCAGCATCCAAAATAACGCTATCGATGTTTTGCTCTAAACGAATCGATTGCAGATGTGGCAGGCTAGTACGTTGGGTATCTTTAATGTATTGCAATAATGCACCGGCAGCACAGAGTGCCACTTCAGCTTGCTCGACACCAAAACCAACCAGATCTTTTGTACCAAATTGCTGATTAAGCGTATTACGTGCCGTGCTTAATTCAAATTCCCACTCTGGACGGCGGCGAATCGTTTGTAGGTGCTCAATTAAGTTTATATGCTCAAAGGTATCAGGATAAAGTAGCTCTGCCGGATTTAAGCGTTGTAATTCCGCTTGCAGTGTTTCTTCATGTTGAAACTGATTGATAATAAAACGGCCACTACCAATATCCAGTGACGCGATGCCAAAGCTATCTTGCGCTTGGTAAACGGCACATAACAGGTTATCGTGTCGATCATCAAGTAATGCTTCATCAGTAATTGTGCCGGGGGTAATAATACGCACAATCTTTCGTTCAACAGGGCCTTTACTGGTCGCTGGGTCGCCAATTTGCTCAACAATCGCAACGGACTCTCCCAGTGCAATCAGCTTCGCTAAATAGCCTTCGATACTATGATAAGGCACACCCGCCATTGGAATTGCGTTGCCGCCTGTTTTGCCACGTTGGGTTAAGGAAATGCCCAGTAATTGTGAAGCCTTACGTGCGTCATCAAAAAACAGCTCATAAAAATCGCCCATGCGGTACAGCATTATAGTGTCGGGAATTTCGCTTTTGATGGTCAGATACTGTTGCATCATTGGCGTATGTTGTTTTAATTGTTCTGCAGTTGGTTTCATAATATACCTGTGTGATCTCTAGGTGTTTTGTCTGACGTTAGTTTGCACGCTTGCAATCGCTAACTGAATCATTTTTTGATGGTTGTTTATTAGCAGAGTAAGGCTGCTAATCTGCTTTTTACATGGCCTAAATACAAGTCTTTAAGCAATGCACATAAAATCTCAATGTAGAATAACGAGACTATAACTTTATACTCATGCTACTTCAAGATGCAAAGTCAGCAAGGAAAATTGTGCCAAGATACTAGGCATAAAATTGAAGCCTAGTCATTCTAAGTCGATATTTTATAACGACGTAGATGGGTGCAAGTTACCTTGCCCTACGGGGCGCAAGCTCGCTTATTATTCAACCATGCCAGCCCAGTGTTACAACAAGCGAAAAGTGAATAACAATAAGGGATTAACGTCTTTTTTTAATCCCACCGTTAGAAGGTTTACGTAGTTAACCGTTCGATAGGTTACCTCATGTTGTGCCTTGCTCTGGTTATCGAGCTTGTGCCTGACAAAGCATCTTGAGGTAGTATGGGTATATGTCTAGCATCTCGCACTATTTGCCTTGCTGACTTTGTTTGTTGCTATACACTTAAATCATTATCGTTGAGCTTGTGGAGAAACTTATGTTTACTGAAAAAACAGTACAAGAATTAGCGCAATTATTAGGTGATAAATTAACTCAAGCAGGATTAATCGCTGCTACTGCAGAGTCTTGCACGGGTGGTGGTGTTGCTTATGCGATCACAGAAATTGCAGGCAGTTCTTTGTGGTTCGATCGTAGTTTTGTGACTTATAGTAATGATGCAAAAATGCAGATGTTATCGGTTGATAAGGCACGTATTGATAAATTTGGCGCGGTCTCAGAGCAAGTTGTTGAGCAGATGGCGAGCCATGCGGTTAAATATTCAGAAGCCGATATTAGTGTCGCAATCAGTGGTATTGCCGGACCTGGTGGTGGCAGTGCTGAGAAACCTGTAGGTACCGTCTGTTTTTCTTGGTATAACGCTCACGGTAAGAGTAAAACTGAAACCTATATTTTTGTCGGTGATCGTCGCGAAGTACGCTGTCAGGCTATTCGTTTGGCATTAACTGGGTTAATCGAGATCATTGAGTAAAAACTGAAATAATTTTTATAGTTAGTCTTAGCAACACATAAATTTAAATAACATTAAATATAACTTGATACTGTATAAATCAGCAGTATACTGTTTGCATACACAGTTAAATGAAATAATTAATTATCTGGAGATAATATGAGTCAGGATAAGAATAAAGATAAAGCATTAGCAGCGGCACTTGGTCAAATTGAAAAACAGTTTGGTAAAGGCTCTATTATGCGTTTGGGTGATGGCTCCGCTTCAATGGAGATTGAATCTGTATCTACTGGCTCATTGGGTCTGGATGTTGCTCTCGGTATAGGTGGTTTACCATACGGTCGTGTTGTAGAGATCTACGGTCCAGAAAGTTCAGGTAAAACAACATTAACATTACAAGTCATTGCAGAAGCACAAAAACAGGGTAAAACCTGTGCCTTTATTGATGCTGAGCATGCTCTTGATCCTATCTATGCTAAAAAACTTGGTGTAAATATTGATGATCTACTTATCTCTCAGCCTGATACGGGTGAGCAAGCGTTAGAGATTTGTGACATGTTAGTACGCTCTGGCGCCGTTGGTGTTGTGATTATCGATTCTGTTGCTGCATTAACACCAAAAGCGGAAATTGAAGGCGATATGGGGGATTCTCATATGGGTCTACAAGCACGTTTAATGTCACAAGCACTACGTAAATTGACTGGTAACATCAAACAAACTAATACCATGGTTATCTTTATCAACCAAATCAGAATGAAAATTGGTGTTATGTTTGGTAACCCAGAAACAACAACCGGTGGTAATGCACTTAAATTCTACGCGTCAGTACGTTTAGATATTCGTCGTATCGGTGCTGTGAAAAATGGTGATGAGATTGTTGGTAATGAAACGCGCGTAAAAGTAGTGAAAAACAAAGTTTCTCCTCCTTTCAAACAAGCTGAATTCCAAATTCTATACGGTGAAGGAATCAACTCACATGGTGAGATGATTGACCTAGGCGTTAAGCATGAATTAGTTGAAAAAGCGGGTTCTTGGTATTCTTATAACGGTGCTAAAATCGGTCAAGGTAAAACTAATTCATGTAAATATTTTGCTGAGCATCCAGAACAAGCTGCTGAGTTAGATAAAAAACTACGTGATATTCTGTTAACAAAACCAGAAGAAGAAGCGCCAAAAGATAAAGCCGCAAAAGAAATTACTGAAGAATCGTAATAACAGTATTTTCTGAGTGCTAACAATAGTGCACTCAAGAATGACTAACCAAAAGGCGTGAATATTCACGCCTTTTTGCTTTCTGTAACAGCTATCAGCTAACAGCTAACAGCTAACAGTTAATCTCCTATCTCAAAGCATCTAATGATCTTCTATAAATACTGATTAATATCCAGATCATCTATTTGATCTTCCATTAAATAAGCTTTTGCGTATTGCATGTATACACCCGAGGTTAAAAACAACTTAAACAGTTCGCCATCAATATGATCGTCTTTGACCATAAAGCTCATTATTTTTATCGATTGGCTTAATGTTTTTCGTTCTTTATAGGGTCTATCTGATGCGGTCAGTGCTTCAAAAATATCTGCAATAACCATAATTCTGGCGGTGGTAGGCAACTCCCCTGCATTAACTTTACGTGGATAACCTGTGCCATCCATTTTTTCATGGTGTCCGCCAGCAATGATAGGCACTTGTTGTAGGTGATCAGGGAAGGGTAGTTTTGATAACATCACTATGGTGTGCACCATGTGGCCATTAATAATAAATCGGTCTTCATCGGTTAACGTACCGCGCTTAACAGAGAGGTTATAAAGCTCACCACGGTTAAAGCGATATTCAGGAGTCTGCATATCAAAGTTCCATTGATTACCCGCTTCAGTTAGCTCCGCATGTTCCCTTTCTATTAAATGCTCTACTTTGTCTACGAGTAAGTGTTCCTGTGTTGGTAAAGTGCATTCAGCTATTTTAGCTGTTTGATGAGGGGCAATGCCTATTTTATTACTGAGTGTTCGAGTCCAAGTACGTTTTGCGATCTCTTGTAGGCGTTCAATCTTGTCATCAGACATAAACTCACCACCGATATTACATTCAGCGACAAACTCAAATTCTTCATCGAGCTGTTTGAGTAATTGATCTCGCTGCGATGTCAGTTGCTGTTTATCACCTTGTTCTGCGAGTCCTTGCCAGTAATTTTTATGTGCTTCATTTTTTAATAATTCGAAACGCATTCTGACTTCGTTAAGACGATCATAGATAGTTTCAAGTTTAGTGGCTTTATCAACGACATATTCTGGTGTGACAATTTTTCCACAGTCGTGCAACCAAGCTGCAATATGTAACTCTTCCCATTGATCTTCAGACAACTCAAAGTTTTTATAGTTACCTTGCTGATCATCACAAGCTGCTTTACTGAGCATTTTAGTCAGTTCAGGCACTCGCGCACAATGCCCGCCAGTGTAAGGGGATTTACTATCGATCGCGCCTGCAATTAGCAGAATGAAGCTTTCTAATAACTGTTTTTGTTCAGATAATAATTGTTGGCTTTGGATGGATAAAGCTGAGAAGCTTGCGATTGCTTGTGCGTATTGTAATTTACCTTCATTGAGTGGTGCTTGCTGTGATTCTAAAACGGCAATAACCCCTAAATTTTGACCATCACGGTTTTTCATTGGCACTAATTTCCAGTGCTGTGTTGCTGCCATTTTGGGGTGGTGACTAATAATCTCATTAAGCTCAGCGGGCAAGATTTGGTTATGTATACCTCTCTCTAACTCAGTGCATGAGAAGGTTGATTTTGACAGTTGTAATTGTAACTGTTCATTTTCCGCGTTATCGAGTGCAATTAAATGACAGTGCTTTATGGCACACTTATTTCTCTCATTGAGGAGAATAATCGTGCCTTGGCTATTAGGGATGTTATTACATTCCAAGCTGATTTTAGTGAGTAATTGCTGATAACTTTGTTTGCTTACTAATGACGCCGATAGGTCCTGGAAATGTGAAATGGTTTCTTTCATGCTATTAGTCACAGCAATCAGGTCTGCAATCTCTTTAATCGGTGTTTTGCTGTTAATGCTCTGGCTAAAATCGAAATCTTTTATCTTCTCTAATTCTTTGGTTAAACCACTGATTGGCGCTGTTAATAAACGTGCAAAATACCAAGCGATAGGCAGGGTTGTTAAAATTATTAGCAAAGTAATCAGCATGCTTTTATAACGTAATTTGTAAGCGTCTGATAATAGCTCTTTGGTTTTAACAACTTGAAATAAGAGTAAGTTACCTTTTGCTGAAACTGCAGAGACTTTACCTAACCAATCTTCGCCATTAAAAGAAAATAAGATACTGCCTTTTTGTCCTTTGTAATGCTCAAACATGTGCGCTAATACAGGTAACTCTAGTGATTCAACAGATTTAAATTTATTGAACTTGCCGTTTTTAGATAATAATTTTTCAGTGTCTTGATAGGCAATCACTTGCCCGGCTTGATCAACGACAATACGTTGACTACTTGGGTAAGCCTTAAATTCTTGCAGTAATTTGGATAAATTACTGAGCGTATAATCGGCACCAATGACTGCGCCATTATCTTTATCTTCAACAGCGAGAGTTACACCAAACTCTTGGCTGGCATGAAAGAGGTAGGCTTCGGTGATGATATATTTCTCGCTGTTTTTTGCTGTTTGATACCAAGGACGCTGGCTTATTTGAAGATTATAATCAGAATCAGCCACTATCTTAAGTAACTGACTTTGTTGATCGTAAAAGCGATGTTTAGTTTCCCCCGATTGACGCAGCGTTAACATAAAATAACTATTTTCTGGTGCGCTGTATTGCTTTAAAACTGTGCTAGAAGGTGTTTTTTTATAGAGGAAGAAGTCGTCATTTGGGTAGGCCACAAAAAGTGCAGAAAGGCTGGGGGTATTCTTGAGCATTTCAGACAAGACCGGTAATACATTTATTTTCTTTTGTGCGCTAGTGAGTTGGGTTATGTGTGAGGCTTTAAGTATTTTGAGCATAGTATGTATGTGGTCGCTTTCCCTATTTATTCTGGTGACCACTTTGACGCTTGATTTAGTAAATAATGATTTCCCATCATTAAGCATACTTTGGCTAAGTTGAGAATAGCTATACCAGCCGAGGGAGATACCTGAAATGATAATTAAAATAGTAAATAATATAATGATATGAATCTGTAGGCTGAATTTTTTTCTAGACAAAGAAAAGTGCATAATAACCCCTAATGATAACTTTATATTGGTATTGTCTATTTTAAGTCACACTCTGATTTTTGCGTATAAAAAAACCGCAACAAGTGCGGTTTTTTGTTATCAATTTGATTGTTGTGATTTAGCGCGTGCCAAATACTACAATTGTTTTACCGTGTGCTGAAATAAGACCTTGTTCTTCAAGCATCTTAAGAATACGACCCACAGTTTCACGTGAACAACCAACGATCTGACCAATTTCTTGACGTGTAATTTTAATCTGCATACCGTCTGGATGAGTCATCGCATCAGGCTGTTTAGCTAGATCTAATAATGTGTTTGCAATACGACCTGTTACATCTAAGAATGCTAAGTTACCCACTTTCTGACTAGTAATCTGTAGACGATTAGCCATTTGGTTAGAAAGACGCATTAAGATTTCAGGGTTTACTGTGATTAACTGTTGGAATTTCTTGTATGAAATCTCAGCTACTTCACATGGTGATTTTGCTTTAACAGAAGCACTACGGATAGGCTCATCAGCTTTATCAAATAAGCCTAATTCACCTAAAAAGTCGCCTTGATTCAGGTAAGACAAGATCATCTCTTTACCTTCTTCATCTTTAATAACAACAGCAACAGAACCTTTCACGATGAAGTATAAAGTATCTGCTTTTTCGCCCGCATGGATCAACATACTTTTTGCCGGATACTTATGCGTATGACAATGTGATAAAAACCATTCTAATGTTGGATCTGTTTGTGGTTTAGTGATGATCATGGTACTTCCTTAATCTGTGTTGAATAGCTAAAAGGCTATCTCTCGTTGTTATTTTTGCAACAGGAGCTAAATGACTTTGCTGCTATTAATAAGTTCCCCAATTGTATCTCTTTTTACGTGTTGCCGATAACATTAATGGGTCGATGTTTTATTAGAAATTAGATCTTTGTCAAAAAGCAACAAAATTTAGCAGACGAAATGATTATTTTAATCTAAATCTATTATATTTTAATGAAGCTAGTATCAACGGATTGTGTGAATACTGAACAGCTATTGCATTGTTTGTGCATTAAACTGCTCTTTGGCGATAAGCGTAACGCTTTCTGAAAGCTCGGAGTAGAGGATCAGTACTGCACCACTTTCTATTTGTAGACGTACTTTTTGGCTTTTTTCATTCAATGAGATTTCTGCTTCACCATAGTCCGTTCCTTCACGTAATATAAAAGATTCGATTAAGTTATGCAGTGTTTCGTTATCAAGTGATTGGTATGGAATAAGCATGGTATTTAAGGCTTTTTAAATAGAGAAAGAAGATGAGTTTATTGGATGAATTATTAAAAAACAATGAGAAGTGGGCAATTGAGATCAGTAAGGAAGATCCTGAGTTCTTTGCGCGCTTGGCGAACCAACAATTACCTGAATATTTGTGGATAGGTTGTTCAGATAGTCGTGTACCTGAAAATCAACTTTTAGGTCTGTTACCCGGTGATGTTTTTGTGCATCGTAATATTGCTAACTTAGTGGTTCACACTGATTTGAATTGTATGTCTGTGATTAAATATGCGGTCGATGTTTTAAAAGTAAAACATATTATTGTGACCGGCCATTATGACTGTGGCGGTATTAAAGCTGCGATGCAGAAACAGTCTTTTGACCTAATTGATGGTTGGTTACGTAATATTAAAGACGTTTATGTGCAATATTAAAGATGTTTATGTGCAATATAGTGATCGCTTTACCGATGAGATGAGTGAACAGCAACGTTTGAACTATTTAACTGAGCTTAATGTTATCGAACAGGCTAAAAATGTCTGTCATACCACTTGTGTACAAAAAGCGTGGGCGAATGGCCAAGCATTAACAGTGCATGGGTTAATCTATTCAGTGAAAGATGGTTTGTTAAAAGATCTGAAAATTAGCTTCGATAGTTTAGACAATATTAATGCGCTGTATCATATTCGTTAAGGCTATTTTTAATATTACTGTTTCATTAAAAATGAAGAGGTTACAATAAATTAGAATTTTTTATTTTTAACCAAAGGAGTTGTTATGAAGAAATTATTGATCGCATCACTTATTCTGGCTTTGCCAAGTTTTGCATTTGCAGCAGGAGATGCGGTTGCTGGTAAAGCAAAAGCTGCAGTGTGTGCTGCTTGTCATGGTGCAGATGGGATTTCAGCAGTACCTATTTACCCGAATCTAAAAGGGCAAAAAGAAGCTTACTTAGTCTCGTCATTAAAAGCGTATAAGTCTGGGCAACGTAAAGGTGGTATGTCTGCGATTATGACGCCACAAGCAACCGCGCTTTCTGATCAAAATATGGCTAATATCGCTGCATATTATGCATCATTGAAGTAACTAAAAAAATAAGCTAAAAAAAAGACCTCATTGAGGTCTTTTTTTTTAGCTGTTAGCTGATTCTTATAGATCGTCAGCGTTAGCCGCTAGGTATTTTGCAACACCTTCTGGAGAAGCGTCCATACCAGCTTTGTCTTTAGCCCATTGTGCAGGACAAACTTCACCGTGCTCTTCGTGGAATTGAAGTGCATCAACCATACGTAACATTTCATCTACGTTACGGCCTAGTGGAAGATCGTTAACTACTTGATGACGAACAACGCCGTTTTTGTCGATTAAGAAAGAACCACGTAATGCAACGCCAGCTTCTTCAAATTCAACGCCGTATGCTTGACAAATTGTGTGCTTAACATCAGCAACTAGTGGGTATTGAACTGCGCCAATGCCACCGTCGTTGATTGCAGTGTTACGCCATGCGTTATGAGAGAATTGTGAATCGATTGAAACACCAATTACTTCAACACCACGTGCTTGGAATTCACCAAAACGTTTATCGAATGCGATTAATTCAGAAGGACATACAAAAGTGAAATCAAGCGGGTAGAAAAAGATAACTGCTTCTTTACCTTTAGTGAATTCAGAAAAGTTAAAGTTATCTACGATTTCGCCATTGCCTAGTACTGCTGCAGATGTAAAATCAGGTGCTTGTTTTGTTACTAATACCATGAGTATTTCCTCTTAATAAAGAATAGTTTAACAATAGTTGGTTAAATCTAAATTATGCTTATTTATGTCCGACAGCATGCGGGAAATTATAGTCAGAATCGAATTGTTTATACCGATTAGATCCATAGTTTTTATCTATTGATAAGAGAGGAATACAAGGAAAGTCGATTAAACTATCATGCTTTCTTAAATAATAATGAAATGACTAATTAAAATTAAAAATACAACCACGAAGTCGCTGCGCTACACAGAGAACACGAAGAAAAAGGGATGAGTGTTATAACCTTCATCCCATGCCTTCGTGGTTAATTATTTTAAATTATGGGTTACGGCCAAATTTAGAAAAATCTGGTTTACGTTTTTCATTGAATGCGTTACGACCTTCTTGGCCTTCTTCACTCATATAAAAAAGCATGGTTGCGTTGCCGGCTAATTCTTGTAAACCTGCCTGACCATCACAATCTGCGTTTAATGCCGCTTTTAAGCAGCGTAATGCCATTGGGCTGTTTTGTAGAATTTCACGACACCATTTAACGGTTTCTTTTTCAAGATCTGCTAAAGGCACCACTGTATTGACAAGACCCATATCAACGGCTTCTTGTGCATCATACATACGGCATAAGAACCAAATTTCACGTGCTTTCTTCTGGCCGACTATACGTGCCATATAACTCGCACCCCAGCCACCATCAAAAGATCCCACTTTAGGACCGGTTTGGCCAAACTGCGCGTTGTCTGCTGCTATGGTTAAGTCACACATCATATGTAAAACATGACCGCCACCCACCGCATAACCTGCCACCATTGCAATGACTGGTTTCGGGCAAGTACGGATTTGGCGTTGAAAATCTAAGACATTAAGATGATGGCCACCACCAAACTCATCTTTATAACCTGAATCGCCACGAATACTCTGATCACCACCCGAACAGAAGGCGAGATCTCCTTCACCGGTTAATATAATCACGCCAATGCTTTCGTCATAACGGGCATCGTTCATGGCTTGCATCATCTCATTCACCGTTTGCGGGCGAAATGCATTACGAACCTGTGGGCGGTTAATGGTGATTTTGGCAATATCATCGGCTTTTAGATAAGTGATATCGGTAAATTCTAATTTACTGTTTAACCAAGTAATCGGGGCGTAAAAATCAGTCATAAATAATCAACTCTATTGTCTTTATGAAGCCGTCATTAAGGTTCAAACCTCGACGATGGCACTATTTTAAGTTTTGTAATATATATTGGGCAAATTGTAGCGCATCGTGTTGATGGGTATTATGCCCAGCAAGGTCAAATTTAACGATGTTAATGTGTTTAAAGCCCTCTAATTGTGCTGAGAAGGCTTTGAATTTTTTATCTTTACCACCAAAACAATAATGCACCGCAAGTTTTGTTTGTTGTAAATAAGGCAGGGCATCTATTTGTTTACCCAAGCTGGTCGCTAATAACATGTTGGCTAATGGCACACCAAAATTATCTTCACGCTTGCTGATAATCATCTCTTTTTTTCTATCACTAAGATCGCTAAATATCGATTGGTCATACCATTCGTATAATGTTTCTACGATGCTTTCAGTCGCAAATTTCTTCGCCCAGCTATGGTCTTGCATAAAGCGACGTTCTTTAGTGTCTTGATCTGTTAAACCGGTATGGCTTGATTCAAGTAACAAGGCAGTTAAGCGGGTATCGTTTTGAGTACGCGCGTAATCCAATGCAATGCGTCCACCAAGCGAATAACCAATCAGTGTGTAGCTATTAACTTCAAGGTCATCAAGGGCATTCTTGATTAATTGATGGCAATGATTAAAACCATCTTTTAATGAACCTGCTGTCGCAACTGAAGCGCCGTGTCCAGGAAGATCAATGGTGACACAATGAAAATGCTCTTTGAGCAAATCGATAGTTTCATGCCAATCACTGCTACTGCCTAAAAATCCGTGTAAAAAGACTAAAGTAGGTTTACTGCGACAACCCTGTTGATGTTTATATAGTGGCATATTGAATCTGCTCTTTTAATTGTTGCAATTGAGTCGCGCTTTGCTGATTTTCAAGCGTCACCTCAATGAGTGAGTGTTTGCCCTGTAAGCATTGATTATAAGACGCTTCAAAATCAATAAGTTGATTTGGATTGTAATAATCAATACAAAATTGCTCACAGCTTGCTTTAAAGTTAAGGCCATGGGGTAGTTGATAAAAAATTTCTTTTTGTAGTTCGGGTACGGGTAACTGATTGAAGATTGAACCTCCATCATTATTAATCACAATAATAATGAAGTGACTGTGAAGCTGTTTAATCATTGCTAATGAATTCAAATCATATAAAAAAGAATTATCACCAATGAGTAGGGTGGTTATTTTTTGATTGTGTTTGGCAACGCCAATCGCGGTTGCTAACAAGCCATCAATGCCGCTCGCGCCTCTATTCGTATAAATAGGACACTTATTTTTAAGCATAAACATATCGGCCAAACGGATCGGCATGCTATTACCTATAAATAGTTGGCTAGTGCTAGGTAATTGTTTATCTAGCTGCTCAACCACTTTCATTTCACTATAAGGTTGAATGCTCAAGAAGGGCTGGATGACCTGATGTGCAATTTGCTGATGGCATTGCTGTAGAGCATTATGCCAATCGTTATTCGTGTCAGAAGGTTCAATGATTTGCGCATCAATCCACTGCGTCGCATCGCAACTAAAACGTTTGTCGACTTGATGATGCGGGTCTATACGTGTTTCGCCGGGAGCAACTTGCTGTAATTTACCTTTAAAGTTATTGATAAAGGTCGCTAAACGTTTACTGATTAACTGCTCGCCAAACTGAATAACAATATCAGCCTGCTGTAACAAAGCATTAAAGTTATCGTTAATAAGTAATAAGTCGTAATAAGGCAGATTGTTAGTCGCACTGCATTGTGAAGACTGAATATCACTAAAGAGCAATATATTGTTCTTTTCACAGAATTGGCTCACTGCCGTTTCCTGTTTCTGATCGGCTATTTTAGCCATGATGACCAGTACTTTTTTTCCCGTTAACGGATTCGATTTAGGTAATGTTAGGGTTTTGTTTCTGACAAACTGAGTAAAAGGTCGGTTATTTGATGGCCATTCTTTCAAGCTAGTTAAATAGCCTTGATAATTTGTCATCTCTGCCGTTGGATAGAGAGGCTCAGCAAAGGCGATATTAAAATGGATAGGGCCAGGTTGGTTTTGTTGTTTATTAAGGCCGTGATCAATGGTTGTTAATAGGTAGTTTGCTTTTATGTCAGTGCTAGGTTGTACTATTTGAGCAAAAAAAACAGGATAACGTGCAAAAATATGTTGCTGCTCAATCGCTTGGTTTGCGTCACAATCAATTAATGAGGCGGGTCTGTCGGCAGAGATAACAATTAAAGGCAGACCACTCTGTTTAGCTTCAATCACCGCGGGGTATAAGTTAGCCACTGCAGTACCTGAGGTGGTGATGATAACCACGGGTTTTTGACTTGCTTGGCTCAGGCCTAATGCTAAAAATCCGAGCCCGCGTTCATCAAAGTGTATATGTGTTTTTGCGCAGGGGTGATTGGCAACCGCAAGTGTTAAGGGGGTTGAGCGTGAGCCTGGCGCAATGCAAAAATCGCTAATACCATGGCGTATTAACTCTTCAACAAAAAGTGAAGCCCATAACAAATTGATATTGCTTGCGTTAGCTGAAAATACGTCACTTACTTTCATTATTTATCTTCTGTTTGAGTGAGGATATCTAAGACTGTGTGTATTTTATTATCCAGTTCTTGCCATTCTTGATCGGCAATAGATCCTGTCACAATACCTGCACCAGCAAATAGTTTTATTTTATTAGCACTGATTAACGCACTGCGAATCGCCACGCTAAAATCACTTTTATGCTGGCTAATATAACCAACCGCACCCGCATACCAACCACGACAATAGGGTTCTTTATCATTAATAAATTGTAATGCGGGTAATTTAGGGGTTCCACCGACAGCCGGTGTGGGATGCAACTTATAAAGTAATTCAGCATCTTTAGTGGTTGTGAGTAGCTCTGCTTTAATGGGCACACAAAGGTGCTGCACATTATGTAATTGCATTACATGGGGTTGTTCGCAATGAACTTGTGCTTTTAAACTCATCAAATTGGCGATGATAAACTCTTGTACTAAGTAGTTTTCACGATCAATTTTTTTATCCGTGAGCAGGCTTTGTAATAATATATTATCTTCTCGGTCATTACGGCCTCGGTTGACCGTTCCTGCTAATGCTTCTGTATGTAGTGTTCTGCCTGTACGGCTAAATAATCGCTCAGGGGAACAACCGATAAACACATCGTCTTTATTAAACTGAAAACTGAAATGGAAGCTGGCTGGATTAGCTTTTTCCCATTGGCAAAGTAAATCACAATGATCAATCGTTTCTGAACAAATGAGTTCCGTTTGGCGAGATAAGACCACCTTAGGCAGCAGCGCTTTATATTCTATACATAAGTCAACGAGCCCTGACCACTGCTGTTTACCCGGTAGATCACTGCGAGAAATTTGCAGTGTATTCATTTTTTGTAAAGTAACGGGAGAACGCAATTTGTGGACCAGGGCGAGTGTGTCTTCGATACAAAAATTACCATCAAAATGACAGGTCAAGGTGAGGCTATTATTTTCTTCGATAAACTCTAACGCAGGGCGAATAAAGCGTGTTGCGGGGAAACCTGGCCATTGATCCCCTTGCTGTTGGAATGCGAGACCCCCGTAATATCGTGCCTCATTACAAACATGCGGAATCGCCAGTTTGTCATCTATCGCGCCAAAACAAACAATACGTTGTTGTAACTCTTTATCTTGCCAATAAATAGCAGGGAAAATATCTATTTGTGCTTTTAATAAGGTTAACAACATGACAGGTTCAAGTGAGATGCTCAGATTTTTTTTCGGGAAATCGCCTTGCGCATTTTGAAACGCGAGTAATTGTTTACAAATTTCTTCAATCATTGATAAAAACCACGCTTTTCTGGTATCTATATTTATAGGGGATATTTTGCTAATGTAGCGTGAAAATAACCCTGCCACAATATAGATGTTGGAATATTAGATGAAGAACCTTCCTGTTTGGCTAAGCGCCCTACGTTTACGCACCTTACCACTTGCAGCCGCTTCCATTATTGTGGGTGCAGGTATCGCCGTACATCACCAGGTTTTTGACCTGTCTATCTTTTTACTGTCGCTGACGACCGCTTTGTTATTACAAATTCTTTCTAATCTAGCGAATGATTATGGCGATGCACTTAGTGGCGCGGATGATGAAAACCGAGTTGGTCCAATACGCGCCATGCAGACAGGCTTAATCACTGCGAAGGCGATGAAAAATGCCATTATAATAACCATTGCTTTGACGCTGGTCAGTGGATTGAGTTTATTATTGCTGGCATTAAATGATGACCTATTTAGTTGGTTAGTTTTCTTAGGTTTAGGTGTGCTCGCTATTATCGCCGCTATTACTTATACCCTCGGAAAGTTGCCCTATGGCTACCGTGCTTTGGGTGATGTTGCAGTATTTTTGTTTTTTGGTTTATTAGGCGTGATTGGTAGCTTTTATCTCTACGCATTAAGTTTTGATTGGTTATTAGTCTTACCTGCATCCAGTATTGGTTTGTTATCGGCTGCGGTTTTAAACATCAATAATATCCGTGATATCGAAAATGACCGTAAACACAATAAAACTACCTTAGTGGTGTTACTTGGCCGAGCCGCTGCTTTTAAATATCATTTGTGTTTAATCTCATTAGCGCCACTGCTTGCAGGTTATTACTTGTTTAACCTTGAAAGCACGCAAACTTGGCAATATCTGTTTTTACTCGCGATGAGCCCATTGATTAAAAGTTGTAATGCATTAAATAGTGCCATTCATGAAAACCCATCATCGGGTGATCAATTTAATGAACAGTTAAAAAATACTGCGATTGGCACTTTCGTTTTTGCGATGTTATTTGCACTGGTTTTAATTACTTAATAAAAAATCGTCTGCCCAAGACGACACTTTTAATGAGATCTTCTCTAATAATTTGCTGTTTTTACCTATTTCAAGTGAAATTACGGTGAAAAAAACAACATATTTTCAGTTTTTTGCAATTTCTGTGTTCTGTTTAACAGTAACGTTAGGTATAATGCGCGCGGAATATTGACCACAATTTTATTACTAATACAGAGTATAAAAAATGACAGATTTAAGTAAATACAGAAATATCGGTATTTTCGCGCACGTTGATGCGGGTAAAACTACTACTACAGAGCGTATCCTAAAACTTACTGGCCAGATCCACAAAACTGGTGAAGTACATGACGGCGAATCTACAACTGACTTCATGGAACAGGAAGCTGAGCGCGGTATTACTATCCAGTCTGCTGCTGTAACTTGTTTCTGGGACGATCACCGTTTTAACGTTATCGATACTCCTGGACACGTTGACTTCACTGTTGAAGTATACCGTTCTCTTAAAGTACTTGATGGTGGTATTGGTGTATTCTGTGGTTCTGGTGGTGTTGAACCACAATCAGAAACTAACTGGCGTTACGCGAATGACTCACGAGTAGCTCGTATTATCTTCGTAAACAAATTAGACCGTATGGGTGCTGATTTTTACCGCGTTGTTAAGCAAACTCAAGACGTTCTTGGTGCTAACCCACTAGTAATGGTTCTACCAATCGGTATCGAAGATGATTTCGTTGGTGTTGTTGACCTGCTTACTCGTAAAGCATTCATCTGGGATGACTCTGGTCTTCCAGAAAACTTCAAAGTTGAAGATGTTCCTGCGGACATGGTTGACAAAGTTGAAGAATACCGTGAAATGTTGCTTGAAGAAGCACTAGGTCAAGATGATGAGCTTCTTGAAGCATATCTTGAAGGCGAAGAGCCATCTTTAGCAGACATTAAACGTTGTATCCGTATGGGTACTCGTACAATGGACTTCTTCCCAACTTACTGTGGTTCTGCATTCAAGAACAAAGGTGTTCAAAACATTCTTGACGCTGTTGTTGATTACCTACCTTGTCCAACAGATGTTGATCCACAACCGCTTACAGATGACGAAGGCGAGCCAAACGGCGAATACGCAATCGTTTCTACTGAAGAATCTTTCAAAGCACTAGCATTCAAAATCACTGATGACCGTTTTGGTTCATTAACTTTCGTACGTATCTACTCAGGTACGTTGAAGAAAGGCGATACAATCATGAACGCTGCAACAGGTAAAACTGAGCGTGTTGGTCGTATGTGTGAAATGCAAGCAGATGATCGTAACGAACTTCAATCAGCGCAAGCGGGTGATATCATCGCTATCGTTGGTATGAAGACTAACGTTCAAACTGGTCACACATTATGTGATCCAAAGAACCCAATCGTTCTAGAAGCAATGGTATTCCCTAACCCAGTAATCTCTATCTCTGTTACACCAAAAGATAAAGGTTCTACTGAGAAAATGGGTATTGCTATCGGTAAAATGGTTGCAGAAGATCCTACGTTTAAAGTTGAAACTGATATCGATTCAGGCGAAACAATCTTGTCTGGTATGGGTGAGCTTCACTTAGACATTAAAGTAGATATTCTTAAGCGTACATATGGCGTTGAGCTATTAGTTGGCGAACCTCAAGTTGCTTACCGTGAAACTATCACGCAAGAAACTGAAGATTCTTACACGCATAAGAAACAATCTGGTGGTTCTGGTCAATTCGGTAAGATCGATTACCGTATCAAGCCTGGCGAACCTGGTTCTGGCTTTACGTTCAAATCTATCGTTACTGGTGGTAATGTACCAAAAGAATTCTTCCCAGCGATTGAGAAAGGCTTCAAAGGCATGATGGATACTGGTGTTTTAGCTGGTTTCCCTGTACTTGACGTTGAAATTGAACTTTACGATGGTGGTTTCCACGCCGTGGATTCATCTGCAGTAGCATTTGAATTAGCAGCACGTGGTGCATTCCGTCAGTCTATCCCTAAAGCGGGCGCACAACTTCTTGAGCCAATCATGTCTGTAGACGTGTTTACTCCTGATGACCATGTTGGTGATGTAATCGGTGACCTTAGTCGTCGTCGTGGTATGATCGCTGGTCAAGAGCCTGGTGCTTCTGGTGTTCGTATTAAAGCTGACGTACCTCTTTCAGAAATGTTTGGTTACATCGGTTCACTACGTACAATGACTTCAGGCCGTGGTCAGTTCTCTATGGAGTTCAAAAACTACATGCCTACTCCTTCTTCTGTAGCTGAAGCAGTTATTGCTAAAGTTAAAGAAGAAAAAGAAGCGGCTAAAAAGAAATAATATTTCTTAATTAGCTCGTTCTTATAAAACCCTAATAGTGAAAACTGTTAGGGTTTTTTTGTATCTGTAATAAAGCTGTCGGCCGTTAGCTATCAGCTGTTAGTTAAAATCTATCAGAAAGCTGTTAGCGATCAGTTGTCAGCTGTCAGTTAAAACCTATCAGAAAGCTGTTAGCGATCAGTTGTCAGCTGTCAGTTAAAACCTATCAGAAAGCTGTTAGCGATCAGTTGTCAGCTGTCAGTTAAAACCTAAAACCTAAAACCTAAAACCTAAAACACTAAACCTACCGCTAACCACTGCTTTTGAACTTACTGATAGCTGACCGCTGAAGGCTAATAGCTTGTCCCACTGCTTTTGAACTTACTGATAGCTGACCGCTGAAGGCTAATTTCTTGTCCCACTGCTTTTGAACTTACTGATAGCTGACCGCTGAAGGCTAATAGCTTGTCCCACTGCTTTTGAACTTACTGATAGCTGACCGCTGACCGCTGAAGGCTAATTGCTTGTCCCACTGCTTTTGAACTTACTGATAGCTGACCGCTAATAGCTTATCCCACTGCTTTTGAACTTACTGATAGCTGACCGCTAATTGCTTGTCCCACTGCTTTTGAACTTACTGATAGCTGACAGCTGAAGACTAACAGCTTGGTTTCCTGATGATTTAGTGAGTTTTATTTAATTAAGCGAGTTGTTGCTGTACTGGTAAACTCGCTTTTTTATTTTATCGCTGGATTTATCATCAAATATTTCATTTTACTGCTTTTATTACCGCTTTCTGTTTTTGCCAATCAAGGTAACGAAACAAACAACTCTTTTAGCAAAGCAAAAAAAATGCTTGAAAGGGATGTTTATAAAACTGACCAAGAGCGTAAAACAATTTATTGCGAAGCGGATTTTGATGCTAAAAAGAAGGTGACTTTCCCGAGCGGTTTTAGCACGACAAAATATATAAAACGTGCAAAAAAAGTGGAATGGGAACATGTCGTTCCTGCGGAAAACTTTGGGCGTAATTTTAAAGCATGGCGTGAGGGTGATGACAGTTGTATTAATAGTAAGGGTAAAACCTTTAAAGGAAGACGCTGCGCGGAAAAGACCAATCAGCAATATCGTTTGATGCAATCAGACATGTATAACCTTTACCCTGCAATTGGCGCGGTTAATGCGAGCCGTAGTAACTATAACTTTGTTTTGTTAAATACAGAGAAAAGTAGTTTTGGTAGCTGTGCAATGAAAATTGTCAAAGGTAAAGCAGAGCCACCTAAAAATGCACGTGGCATGATTGCCCGTAGTTACCTGTATATGCACCAAACATACGACAGATATACGATGAGCCGCCAACAACTACAGCTGATGAATGCGTGGCATAAGCAACAACCTGTTACTCAGTGGGAATGTTTACGTGGACAACGTATTGCAGAAAAACAAGGTAATGAAAGTGAAATTTTAGAGAAAAGTTGCGCCCTAGCTGGGTTTTAGATAAGGCGCTGTAAAGGTGTTCAGGTAAGGATTATCTCGCGTACAAAGCGACTACCAAAATAAGCAAGAGTGAGCAGTGAAGAGCCCACGATGGTGATATAAACGGTTAAACGGCCACGCCATCCTTGCTTATAATGGCCCCACAGTAGTACCCCATAAATTACCCATGCAATCATCGACAATATCGCTTTATGCGCTTTGCCCTGTGCAAACATATCTTCTAAAAAGATAAAACCTGTCAACAATGTACAACTTAATAAAATAAAGCCGATAAAAATAAACTGAAAAAGGCTTTTTTCAAGGGTCATTATTGGCGGCATATTAATTTTAGTCAGTGGTAATTTATGATTTTTTAGACGGTGATCTAAATAAGCAAGCTGTAGTGCAAATAAGCTCGCAATAGTCATGGTTGAATAAGCGAGTAGTGCAATAATAATGTGTGAACCGACTGCTGGGTGTGTTTCTAAATGCGTGACAAAGTGGCTTGGCAAATAAGTAACAGCGATAAAATTAATAACAGTGAAACCATAAACAACGGGTAACAATACGCCGGTATTTAAACGTTTGCTGGCGGCTGTACTGAGTAACGAGATAATAAAGGTGACTAATGAGACCACATTTAAGATTTGTAAGTCTTGTCCACCAAGCATAAATACGTGCTGGTATAACCAAGTCGCATGCGTCGACAGCGCTATCACGATAGGAATCAAAAAAGTGCTTGAAAGTGGCTTCTGGGATGAAAGTAGTTGCTTGCTAGCAACAACTGCCGCGACAAGGTAAAAAATTCCACTTATTAATGCTAAATAGTCCATATCAATCCATTTTCGTATTTACTTAAGTTAGCAATTATATGCAAATTTTAGCGGATGAGAAGTTAATACTACTTTGAAAGGCAATGTTGCGTATAATATCTACCATTCTATTTTAATTTCTAGTAACGAGAGCGAAGCATGTTTGAGAATTTAACCGACCGATTGTCGAAAACCCTAAAAACGATCAGTGGTAAAGGCCGCTTAACAGAAGACAATATCAAGGGTACGTTACGTGAAGTACGTATGGCGCTATTAGAAGCCGATGTTGCCTTACCTGTTGTTCGCGACTTTATTCAGGCGGTTAAAAAGCGTGCTGTCGGTCGTGAAGTGACCAAAACACTAAACCCAGGCCAAGCGTTTCTTAAGATCGTTCAAAGCGAACTTGAATCTGCTATGGGTGATGTTAATGAATCGCTAAACCTAGCGATGCAACCACCGGCTGTTTTATTAATGGCAGGTTTACAAGGTGCGGGTAAAACCACCTCTGTTGCTAAATTGGCCTTGTTATTAAAAAACAAAGAAAAAAAATCAGTCTTAGTCGTAAGTGCGGATATTTACCGTCCTGCTGCTATCAAGCAGTTAGAAACATTAGCAGCTGAAGTTGGCGTAGAGTTCTTCCCAAGTGATATCACGCAAAAGCCGATTGATATCGCTAATGCGGCCATTGACCACGCTAAAAAGAAATTTATTGATGTCGTGATTGTCGATACGGCCGGTCGTTTACATGTTGATACTGACATGATGAACGAGATTAAAGATCTTCACGCTGCGATTACACCTATCGAAACACTGTTTGTTGTTGATGCAATGACAGGTCAAGATGCGGCGAATACTGCAAAGGCCTTTAATGAAGCGTTACCATTAACAGGTATTATCTTAACCAAAGCCGATGGTGATGCACGTGGTGGTGCTGCGCTTTCTATTCGTCATATCACCGGTAAGCCGATTAAATTTATCGGTATGGGTGAGAAAATTGATGCATTAGAATCATTCCACCCTGACAGAATCGCGTCACGTATTTTAGGCATGGGTGATGTTTTAACCCTTATCGAAGATCTTGAGCAAAAAGTAGATAAAGTAAAAGCGGATAAACTCGCTAAAAAAATCACTAAAGGTAAAGGTTTTGATTTAGAAGATTTCCGTGACCAACTTGTGCAAATGAAAGGCATGGGTGGCATGGCAGGCATGATGGACAAGCTACCTGGAATGGGTCAAGTTCCTGATGCAATGAAAGATCAAGTGAATGATAAAGCGACTAATCAAATGGAAGCCATCATCAATTCAATGACTAAGAAAGAACGTGCAAAACCTGAAATCATTAAAGGTGGCCGTAAGCGCCGTATTGCAGCTGGCTCTGGTACTCAGATTCAAGATGTGAATAAATTGCTTAAGCAGTTCACTCAGATGCAAAAAATGATGAAGAAGATGTCTGGTAAAGGCGGTATGCGTAAAATGATGTCTGGTATGCAAGGCATGATGGGTGGCGCTGGCGGTATGGGCGGCGCAATGGGAATGCCTCCTGGTCTAGGTGGTTTCCGTAAGAAGTAATTATCTAGCCATTTACGGCAATAGCAGGTAAATAATCAGTTTTAATAAAAAGCCAAATCTTCGGATTTGGCTTTTTTGTGCCTATAGTGTTTTTTTTGCTGTTTATTTTTTATTCGAAAATGTGATTTTGATTGTTATTTTCGTGCAAAAGAGTATGATTCGGCAGCTTTCTACAAAAGCAGGCGGTCAGCATTAGCTGGCCAATTATACGTTTAACAATATATAGAGGACGATATGGTAACTATTCGTTTAGCTCGCGGCGGCCAAAAAAAGCGCCCATTCTACCAAGTAGTAGTAACAGATAGCCGTAACGCACGTGACGGCCGTTTCCTTGAAAAAGTTGGTTTCTTTAACCCAACAGCACAAGGTAATGCAGAAAAATTACGTTTAGACACAGATCGCATTGACCACTGGCTTGGCCTTGGTGCACAGCTTAGTGATCGTGTAGCTAAATTAGTAAAAGACAACGCAGTAGCTGCATAATTGCAGTTAGGTGAGGAGATTCAGGTGAGCAACATAGCAGAGCCAATTGTAATCGGAAAATTTGGTGCCGTTCACGGCATTAAAGGCTGGTTAAAAATTCACTCCTACACCGATGATGCTGAAAGTATTTTTCAATACAAGCCATTGTTGATGAAGTATCAGGGGCGAATCCAAGACGTGAATATCACTGAATGGAAAACTCATGGTAATACCTTCGTTGCAAAAATAGATGCATTTGATGTTCGCGAAGAAGCACAAGCCCTTGTTGGTGTTGAACTTCTTGTAAACGCAGGTGAGTTTCCTGAATTGGAAAATGATTTCTATTGGCGTGATTTGATCGGGTGTCAGGTAAATACTGACCAAGGTTATCATTTAGGTGTTGTCACCGAAATGATGGAAACAGGCTCTAAAGATGTGCTTGTGGTTAAAGCCAACTCGAATGATGCTTTTGGGCAGAAAGAGCGGTTAATTCCGTTCATTAAAGAGCAAGTCGTATCTCACGTAGATATTGCTGGCAAACTAATTACAGTTAATTGGGAACCTGATTTCTGATTACCCTAGGAGAAAAGCGATGTGGATTGGGGTTGTAAGCCTCTTCCCGGACATGTTTCGGGCCATTAGCGAGAACGGGGTAACAGGTCGAGCGATTAAAAATAATCTGCTTTCAATCCAAAGTTGGAATCCTCGTGATTTCACTGCGGATAAACATAGAACGGTCGATGATCGTCCCTATGGCGGTGGTCCTGGTATGTTGATGATGGTGCAACCTTTACGGGATGCTATCAACGCAGCAAAACAGGCAGCTAAAGAAGCAGGGCACGAGGCAAAGGTAATTTATCTTTCTCCTCAAGGCAGACGTTTAGACCATGCAGGCGCACAGCAATTAGCATCAGAGTCACAAGCTTTGATTTTAGTAGCAGGGCGTTATGAAGGCATAGACGAACGCATAATTGAAAGCTTAGTCGACGAAGAGTGGTCGGTAGGTGATTATGTGTTAAGTGGCGGTGAGCTACCAGCCATGATTTTAATTGATGCTATGGTGCGTTTCGTACCCGGTGTTTTAGGTCATGTGTTATCAGCTGAGCAAGACTCCTTCGCGGATGGATTGCTTGATTGTCCTCACTACACGCGCCCAGAGGTATTAGATGGAGAGTCTGTACCGAGTGTATTATTAAGTGGTGATCATGAAAAGATTCGTCTTTGGCGACTTGAACAATCATTACTGCGCACGAAACAAAGAAGACCCGATTTATTAAATGATCTAGCTCTGACTGACGAGCAAGCAAAACTGCTTGCTGCTCTGGAAAAGTGACTCCCACTGACCAGCGATGTTATTAGCTAACTAGATATAAAAGGTATTAAAATGAGCAATATTATACAAGCAATTAACGATGAACAGTTACGTACAGATATCCCAGCGTTCGCGCAAGGTGATACTGTTATTGTACGTGTTCGCGTAAAAGAAGGTGAAAAAGAGCGTCTTCAAGCATTTGAAGGTGTTGTTATCGCTAAGCGTAACCGTGGTTTACACTCAAACTTCACTGTTCGTAAAATGTCGAATGCTGAAGGTGTTGAGCGTGTATTCCAAACACATAGCCCACTTGTAGGAAGCGTTGAAGTTAAACGTCGTGGTGTGGTTCGCCAAGCTAAACTTTACTACTTACGTGAACTTACTGGTAAGGCTGCTCGTATTAAAGAGAAGCTTGGTAAAAAGAAATAGTCTTTTTATCTAATTGTAAGTAATACCAACTCAGTTGGTATGATAGAGCACTCTTCGGAGTGCTTTTTTTTGCTTAATTTTTGGAGTTAACAGTGCAGTATATAAAACGTTATCTATTAATCTGTATTGCCTTTATTTGTATTTTATTAGGTGTGATTGGCATCGTACTGCCTTTATTACCCACTACTCCTTTCTTTATATTAGCGCTGGCGTGTTTTGCGCGTAGTTCTAAGCGCTTTCACGATATATTATTAACAACCCCTTATATTGGCCCTTTACTCGCTGATTGGGAGTCTGATAAGAGAATAGAGAAAAAACGAAAAAAGCAGATCATATTATTGGTCGTTGGAAGTTTTGCTATTTCCGTTTTTGTCTTAGGGGATCGAATGTATTTACAGTTAATGTTAATCGCTATTATGTTTGTTTTATTATTCTTTATTAATCGAATTGATGAGAAATAAGCGCAGAACGTTCATTTTCAATATACGCATTAAACACCGGTAGGGTGATGATAAAACGGGTAAATTCATTTATTTTCGATTCAACCTCAATGCTTCCTGCGTGCCGCTTTATAATTTGTGAGCAAATAGTTAAACCAATGCCTAAGCCAAAGTTACCTTCACGTTTACTGGTGTAATTAAGCTCAAATATCTTCTCTAAGACGTTTTTTGTCATACCTTCTCCATTATCCTCAATGATCACTTGCACCTTAGGTGAGTGTTCATAGGGTAAATAAACGGTCGATATAGTTAACTTGCCTTGGCCCTTCGTTGCATCAATGGCATTGGCGATGATATTTGTCCAAACCTGTTCAAGTTCGATGGGGTGGCACTCTATCTGTGGCAGTTGTTGGTATTCTTTAATCACTTGGTAATTTTTAAGCTTATTTTCAAAAATAACCAGTGTCTCTTCTAAGCCCTCATGAATATTAGTCGCGCTGAAAGTCGCACTATCTTGCCCAGCATAATGTTTTAGGCTTTTGACTAAGTTCGCAATACGAGTTGCGCATACATTACTATTGCGCAAAATAGTGCCAGCCTGATGATATTGACTTAACAGGGTAACTGTCTGCGAAAAGTCGTGACCTATTTGTAATGGAATATCCTCTTTATCAAGTTGCATATTAACCAATTTTTTGGCGATATTTTTGTCACCGACTAAGGGTAATAAGTGTTTAATGCGGTTTCTTGCCTCAGAGGTTGATATTGGCGTAACAGTTAATCCTCGTTGTAAGGTTTGTTGCGCCAGCTGAGAAAATTCACTTTTATTATCATGCCCGAGCAAAGTTGTTATTAAACTAATAAGCGTATCTGAGCCACGTAGAATAGCTGCAACTGGGTTATTGAGTTCATGTGCGACTCCTGCGACAAGTTGCCCTAAAACCGCCATTTTTTCACTCTCAATTAGATGTTGATGGGCTACATCTAATGACTTTAAGGTATCTTGTAGCGCAAGCTCTGTCGATATACTGTGCTGTAAGCGACGATTGAAATTACGTAATAATAGGTTGGTAAATGGCGCTAACAAAGCGCTGTGTGAGTGCATTATTTGCGAGAAAATCGCATTATCAACTTTTAAAACCTCGGTATCTACCAGCGCGATGCCAGTACTGAATGCCACTTCTTCGGTTAAAAAGGACATTCCTCCTACCATACTACCTGCTTGCATTATGGTGATGTCTTGCGTTTCTCCCTGTGCATTGCGTTTTTTAAGCAGAACTTCTCCTTTGGTAATAAACCATAAAAAACGATTTTTTTGCCCTTCTCGAGTGAGAATATGATTCGCATGATAACGACGACGTACATTATGTTCGTCATTGTTTTCTAGTATTTTATACAAAGATTGAATAACCAAATTAGAAAGTTCTGTATCGCTATAAAGTGAATAATCAAGAAACCTGTCCTGAAATCCAGTGGGCTTGAGTAATCTTGTTTCGTTGAAGGGGGCTGATTGAGCGTGTTCTGCTAATGGTTTTTGTTGATGATGGGTAATTCGATAGTTACTCATTTGTGTTTCTATTAACTGTGTTAGTGACTTTTTTTGATAGGGTAGGGGGAAGAAATAATCAATGTTACCTTGGTTAATACAGTTCATTAATTGTTGCGTGCTAGGGTCCTGTGCGTAAACTATTTTTCGAATGATTTGGCATTGAGAATGTGTAAATAAAGACAGCGCATCACCATCAGATAAATATTGAGCGCATAAGATAAGTGCAAAAGTATCACTATTTTGTACGATAAGTTGACGTGCTTCATAGAGCGTTGTTGCTTCAACAAGCTGCAGTGTTGCGCTTAAGGGAAGCAGATCTTGCTTGATTTGTGCAAGACGCTGTAAATCACTGTCCACGCATAACATGGTTAGCATCATTCATACTCCAATAGGCAGAAAAGTGAGTATAGCAAGTCGCTATTTTGTGTAACCTCTTGTCTTCATTTCTTATGATTTTTATCAATGAGGTGCATCGTTAAATAATAAAAATGTGATAACCTTAGCAGTCAGCAATATTTAACAATAAAAGAGATAATATGAAAACAACATTACCTGAATATGAAAAAGCACAAGTATTAGTTATTGGCGATGTTATGTTAGATCGGTACTGGCATGGTCCAACGGGACGTATCTCTCCAGAAGCCCCGGTGCCTATTGTTAAAGTTGAACAAATTGAAGATCGCCCTGGTGGCGCAGCCAATGTTGCTTTAAATGTTGCTGCTTTAGGTGCTAAAGCGCATTTAATTGGCTTAGTGGGTAATGATGAACCTGCACGCACGTTAGCAAAAGGCCTTGAATCGGTACATGTAACGACTGATTTTGTTGTTGTAGAAGATTTTCCAACAATCACTAAATTACGTGTGTTAAGTCGTCATCAACAGCTTTTACGTTTGGACTTTGAAGAAAGCTTCCATGATGTTGATAGCGCCCCTATTCTAGAAAAAATGCAAGCAGGTTTGGTCACTGAAAACAGCGTTGTTATTCTTTCTGATTATAATAAAGGCTCGCTTTCTGATGTACAGAAAATGATTCAGCTAGCTAAAAAACAAAATGTGAAAGTATTAATTGATCCAAAAGGATCTGACTTTGAAAAATATCGTGGTGCAACATTGTTAACACCAAATCTTTCAGAGTTCGAAGCGGTTGTTGGCCATTGTAAGACAGATCAGCAATTGGTTGAGCGTGCTTTAAAGCTAGTTAAAAAGTTTGATCTACAAGCTATATTAGTAACACGTAGCGAGCACGGTATGACATTAGTACGTGAAGGCGCTGAAGCTTTTCACTTACCGACTCAAGCACAAGAAGTTTATGATGTAACGGGCGCCGGAGACACTGTGATCTCTGTGTTAGCAACCTCATTGGCTGCTGGCAGTTCTTTTGAAGATGCCTGTACGTTAGCAAACGCTGCCGCTGGTGTTGTTGTTGGAAAAATTGGTACTTCAACGGTTAATACCATTGAACTGGCTAATGCAGTTTATAGCCAACAAGAGATTGGTTTTGGTGCGTTAACTGAAGAGCAGTTAAAAGTAGCAGTGCAGCTAGCACAGCATCGTGGTGAAAAAGTGGTGATGACTAATGGCTGTTTTGATATTTTGCATGCTGGACATGTTTCATACCTTAATACTGCGCGTGAACAGGGTGAACGTTTAATTGTTGCCGTAAATAGTGATGCTTCAGTACGTGGCTTAAAAGGCGCTGGTCGCCCTGTAAATCCTGTTGATCGCCGCATGGCGGTACTTGCTGGATTAGGCGCAGTTGATTGGGTGATTGAGTTTACTGAAGATACCCCTCAGCGCTTAATCGCTAATATTTTACCTGATATGTTAGTAAAAGGTGGCGATTACAAAGTTGAAGAGATTGCCGGTGGCGCCGAAGTTATCGCGAATGGTGGTGAAGTACGTGTTCTTCAGTTTGAAGAAGGCTGCTCTACAACTGAAATTATTAAAACGATTCGTAACGAACATTAATCATTGAATCTGAGTTAAGTAGACGTGAAAAAGGGGCGATAATTTGCCCCTTATTTTATGCTGTTAATTAATGACTAACAGTTAGAAACAAAGCTCCAAACCTGCCATTGACCACTGTTTGTTGAAGGGGATTGACCTTTCGTCCACCAGTTCGCACGATAAGTTTTTCCATCGATAGTGCTTGTATCACCCGTGTTGTACATTTTTCCTGAATCCCACGCGCCATTACAAGAACCTGTTGGTGGAACAGTCACTGTTGTTGGTGTTGTACTGTAACTTGCAGTCAGTTGTACGTTAGCAAAATCAGCATAACCCTGAAGCATTATATGATAAGTGCCCATTGCATTTTCAATTGGGCAACTTTCACTATTCCCATCTTTATAAGGACGACAATCATAGCTAGTTGCTGATGGTTTACTGCCTTTCTTCACGTAGAGATCTGCATCACCACTACCACCTTGAATGTTTACCGTTAAGCGGCTGCTTGCTGGTACTTTGATGGTGTAGAAAACTTGTTCTGCTTTGCTACCTTTGCTTGAAACTGTTTTGCCATTGACTAAAACATCATCAATCGGATCTGGTTTTGGTGGTGTTGTACCAGTGGGTGTGCCGTAAACCTGTTGCAGTGCTGTAATATCAAGGTCAGTCAGTTTTGAACGTTGACCAAGTGCTGAACTTGGAACACTAGGGTTGTTCGAGGTGATGGTTGCTTGGCCATTAATACTGAATGCACGAGAGCTATAATGCATGATAGATTTAACATCGTAAGGACCGACAGAGGCAGTTACGCTTGCGCCTTTATTGAAGTTACTTTCCTTGCCCTCCTCGATATTTTTCCAATGAATATTCACATGCTGATCGCGATCGGCGCGTGATTGTTCATGATAAAAACCTAATGCATGTAAAAACTCATGAGCAACAATACCTGTTGTGCCACAACCTGGACCGATTGAAACAGGCTGTTTTGAACCTATACGACCGACGTGTGAATAACAGCCATCACCACGTATAATTTCAATGTAACCCACTTCGCTACTGCGCTCTACGAACGTTACTTTTGCTGCTTTTTCAAGCCATTTCATGGCATTTAAAATGGTCGTTCTATCGTTGCTTGGTACATTAGATTTGAATGTGTAAGGTACGACACCATTTGGCCAAGTCGTTTTACCACCCCATGATGCTTTTGCTGAAAAGTCATCATTAGAAAAATCACTAATGACAAAAGAAGGTACACCTTCTGTTTGCATCTCTTGGTGATCACCAAGAATAATATCACCCTCATAAACAGCGACTTCCTGGCCGTCTAATGACTTTAATTGGTAATCAACTAATTCGTTCTCGCCTAATACCGTTGCTTGCTCCGTGCTTACGCTTTGGTATTGAGTATTAATTTACTCTTCTGTTGTTGCATTTACAGCAAACGGTAATAAACCGAGTGCTAACACTATTTTATTTAATTTGTATTTCATATCTTATCCTTAAGAGATTTAATTGTAACTTCCATTGTCAATTAATCGTAACTGACAAGTGATTCTCTCAGGTGATTGAAAATTAAAAGTTGAAGTAGATCAAAAAAATAGCCGTAAATTCAATATGTTTTAATATATTTTTAACAAAATAGTAACAACAATGAGGTAGATAAAAAATAGACAAAAAAATAGCTAACACCAAAAAAGGAGTTAGCTATTGATTTTAACTTTAAAGATTAAGTTAGTTTTTTATTTCTTTTCTACTGGATCAGCCTTCGGATCTTGCTCGATAAGGCCTGAAGATACATCCATAATATCCTGTTCAGACAATGTGCCTGCTGAATACTTAAGTTGTAACATGTTAATAATGTAATCGTAACGTGCGTTAGCAAGTTGGTTTTCAGATGCATACAAACTACGTGTCGCATCTAATACATCAACGATAGTACGTGTACCTACTTCAAAGCCTGCTTCTGTTGCTTCAAGTGCACTGTTCGATGAAGTCACTGTTTGCTCATAAGCGGTAATCGAGCTAAGTGATGCGCGAACATTGTTATAACCACTGTTGATTTGTGCTTCAGTACTACGGAATGTTTGTACTAGATCTTCACTGGCCATTACATAACCGTATTGTGCTTGTTTAACACGTGATGTGATTGCACCACCGGTATAAATTGGCACATTTAATTGAATGCCAATCGTACCATTACTCATATCAGTATCACGAGCATCTATATCGTAATCACTGTTGTTGTAACCAATGCCTGCAGTAAAATCAAGCGTTGGTGAATGGCCTGTCTCTGCTAAATCGATTTGCATTTTAGCCAGCTCTTTAGAGATACGTTTACCGTGTAATTGTAAGTTGTGCTCTAGTGCTTTATTACGCCAAAACTTTACATCACCATCAATTTCTTGTGGGTCAAAAGTATCAGTATTAAGGTAAGAAATATTTAATACATCTTCACCCGTTAACTCACGTAAAACGTAGTAGCTATTAGCCAAAGAGTTTTCTGCAGAGATAAGATCTGCATTTGTTCGGTCATATTCAGCTTGTGCTTCATGTACGTCTGTAATGGCAATTAAACCTACATCAAAACGTTGTTTAGTTTGTTCAAGCTGACGTTCAACTGCACGTTTATTGGCTTTAACTGATTTTACTGCTTCATCGGCACGTAAAACATCAAAGTAAGCTTTTGAAGCGCGGAACAATAGGTCTTGTGCTGCATAACCGTAAATAGTGGCGTATTGAGTCGCTTGCTTTTCAGCTAAATCAACCTGTTGCCAATATGCACCATTGTATAACGATTGTGTTAACGAAAGGTTAGCGCCGTAGTTTGAGTTTGTTGAGTCATTGCCGTTATCATCTTCACTTGTCTGTGTATAACCAGCATTTAAGCCAAAACCAACTTGTGGTAACAAAGCCGCGTCAGCTTCATTGATTTTTTCATAATAAAAGTCGTATTGTGCTTTGCTTTTAAGAATAATGGGATCTTTAATTTTTGCTGTTTGATAAACTTGCAATAAAGAATCAGCAATTGCGCTTGAATTAAAAGTAGTTAAAGCAACAATTGAAGCGATGGAGAGTCGTTTAAACATTACAAAGTTTCCTATTAGGCATGCATTATTATGGTTTAAGCAGGCTACCATAATTTTGTGAAAGTGTATTATAAAAAATCAAATGGATATCTATAAACAGAGAGGTTAGCAGATAATGAACGAACATTCACTTTTGGGGCAAGCAGAACCCGTTAGTTATGGAAAAGAAGACTTAACGATTTTAAATAAGCAGCCTTTATATAAAGGTTTTTTCCAGTGTAATAAATATACCCTAAAGCATAAATTATTCGCAGGTGGTTGGAGCCCTGAAATTCAACGAGAAATTTTTGAACGCGGACACGCAGCCGCCGTCCTACCCTACGATATCAATAACGATACTGTGGTGTTAATCGAGCAGTTTCGCTTTGGCGCAATAGAAACTGATCAGTCTCCTTGGTTATTTGAACTTGTCGCGGGCATTATTGAAGCGGGAGAAGTTTCTGTTGAGGTGGTTAAACGAGAAGCGTTAGAAGAAGCTGGTTTAACACTGAAATCTACACAATTTATTATGAATTGTTTGTTAAGTCCGGGTGGTTCAACGGAACATGTCGATATTTATATTGGCTCAGTTGATAGTGAGCAGGCGGGTGGATTACACGGTTTAGAAGAAGAAGGTGAAGATATCCGTGTGCATGTCGTGGCAAGAGAGACTGCTTATCAGTGGATCATGGAAGGGAAAATTAATAACTCAGCCACTGTTATTGCCTTGTTATGGTTACAAATAAATAAAAATAAAGGCTTGAAATTATAAAAACAAATTCATTTGTTAATTTAGTGTAAAAGGAAATGAGGTATCACCTACACTTTTTACCATTAGTTCATATTCAACTGCGCACAAATGGTAAAATTTCTCACTTGCATGATGATAAATAGCGTGTTTAATTTATAATCATTTTAACTTTTTACTGAATAAATTATTTTTAGATTAATAGGTACTATGAACAGCAAAGCCGTACAATTAAAAGCAGACGCGCAGGGCGACTTAGCTTTTTTGCAGATAACAGACACTCATCTTTTTGCTGATAGAGAAAAAGACTTGCTTGGCATTAAAACGGTGCAAAGCTTTGAAGCTGTTGTTAAACATGCAAGTAAATACAAAAATTGCCAAGCGGTATTATCAACGGGTGATCTTTCTCAAGATCATTCCGCGCAGTCCTATTCAGATTTTAGTAAACACATCAAAACGTTAAACCTGCCATGTTACTGGTTACCCGGCAACCATGATATGCAGTCTGTTATGTTACCTAGTTTATTAGCAGAGGGTCTTGCACAAACTAAAGTAATTGAAAGTGAGTACTGGCAAGTTATCTTATTAGATTCGCAAGTTGAAGGTGTACCACACGGTTTATTGAGTGCATTGCAACTTGAGTTTTTACAACAAACACTTATAGAAAATCCTAATAAAAACACATTAATTTGTGTCCATCATCATGTTCTACCGGTGGGCAGTGCATGGCTTGATCAGCATATTTTAAAAAATAATGATGCTTTCCTTGATCTTATAAAACCCTTTTCCAATGTGGCCGCAGTGCTTTCTGGACATGTACATCAAGCGATAGATACGCTAAAAGACGGTGTTCGATTTATTACCACCCCTTCTACTTGCGTACAATTTAAACCTAATAGCGATGATTTTTCCTTAGATAGCGTTGCACCGGGCTATCGTTACCTGCGCTTAACAGCTTCGGGTGAAATTGAAACTGTGGTTGAGCGTATTAATAAAGATGCTTTTCCAGTGGATGCTGATGCAACGGGTTATTAATGGCAAAGGTCTTATTATCACTTCATGGTTTTCATAGCTCTCCTGCGTCCCTCAAAGCACGTCAACTTGCGACATTCCTAGCAAAACACCACCCTGAAATAATCTTTGTTTGCCCACAGCTTCCTTGTTTACCCGGTGAAATGTGGCAATTGATAGCGTCCATTTTTGAGCAATATAAAGATGATGAGATTGCTGTTGTTGGTAGTTCATTAGGTGGATACCTGGCTACTCAGGTTGCCGAAACCTATAAAGCTAAAGTTATTTTAGTTAATCCTGCCGTTACCCCTTATTTATTATTAAAAGCGTATGCGGGAGAACAGGTTCATCCGTATTTAGAAACGCCTTATTATATTAATGAAGACTTTATGACACAGTTAAAGGCGCTTGATGTAAAAATCATCAATAGACCACAAAATAGCTGGGTACTATTACAGCAAGGTGATGAGGTTTTAGATTACCAGCAGGCAATAACAAAATACCAAGGCTGTAAAATAACCTGTGAAAAAGAAGGAGACCATAGTTTTATTGGGTTTGAACGCTTTATTCCTGATATAATTAAATTCCTCTTTTAAGCTACTTTAAACTATATTTAGCTTCTTTCTAATCGTTAACAAGGTGCATCATGAGCGAACAATACAATTCCGATTCCATTGAAGTTTTAAACGGACTTGACCCTGTTCGTCATCGCCCGGGTATGTACACAGAAACAAATCGCCCTAATCACCTTGCTCAAGAAGTTATAGACAACTCAGTCGATGAAGCACTTGCAGGCCATGCCACATCAATACAAGTTATTCTGCATGAAGATCAATCCTTAGAAGTTATTGATGATGGCCGAGGTATGCCAGTTGATATTCATCCCGAAGAAAAAATATCCGGTGTCGAACTTATTTTTTGTAAGTTACACGCGGGTGGTAAATTTTCAGGTAAAAACTATGAAATATCAGGTGGTTTACACGGTGTAGGTATCTCTGTTGTTAATGCTTTATCAACCCGTGTTGATGTCAGTATTCGCCGTGATGCAAAAGTTTTTCATATTGCCTTTGAAAATGGTGATAAAGCTGAAGAACTAAGTGAAACAGGCACGTGTGGCCAACGCAATACGGGTACCAGTGTTCACTTTCGACCAGATCCTAAATACTTCGATAGTTTTAAATTCTCAGTCTCTCGTTTGTTACATTTACTTAAAGCAAAAGCGGTTTTATGCCCAGGTTTAAGCATTAAGTTTAAAGATCGCGTTAATAAAAACAGTTATGAATGGTGTTATCAGGATGGTTTGAATGACTATCTGCTTGAAGCTGTTTCTGAAAACGAATTATTACCCGCCACACCCTTTATTGGAAAGTTTACTGCAAACAGAGAAACAGCTGATTGGGCCGTTGTTTGGTTGCCTGAAGGTGGCGACTCTATTTCCGAGAGTTATGTAAACCTGATTCCTACTTCACAAGGTGGCACACACGTTAACGGTTTTAGACAAGGCCTGCTCGATGCGATGCGTGAGTTTTGTGATATTCGTAATTTACTGCCTCGTGGTATTAAAATTAGCCCAGAAGATATCTGGGAAAAGTGTGCTTATATTCTTTCTGTAAAAATTAAAGAGCCACAGTTTGCAGGGCAAACCAAAGAACGTTTATCTTCTCGTCAGTGTGCTGCTTTTGTTTCGGGTGTGGTAAAAGATGCATTTAGTCTTTGGCTTAATGCTAATGTAAATGAAGCGGAAGTATTAGCTGAGTTTTGTATTAGTAATGCACAAACACGTACGCGTAAAAGTAAAAAAGTTGCACGTAAAAAAATTACTCAAGGGCCTGCATTACCTGGGAAATTAACCGATTGTTCAGGGCAAGATCCTGAGCGTGGAGAGCTGTTTTTAGTGGAAGGTGATTCTGCGGGCGGTTCTGCAAAACAAGCGCGTGATCGTGAATTTCAAGCTATTTTACCGCTACGAGGCAAGATTAAAAATACTTGGGAAGATGAGTCAGATACTATTTTAAACTCAGAAGAGATACATAATATCTCTATTGCGATTGGTATCGATCCAGCTTCTTCTGATTTGTCCGGATTACGTTACGGGAAAATATGTATTCTTGCCGATGCCGATTCCGATGGTCTACATATCGCGACACTGATTTGTGCGCTGTTTGTGCAACATTTCCGTGCGGTTGTAGATGCAGGGCATTTCTATGTTGCCATGCCTCCTTTGTACCGTATTGATGTCGGTAAAGAAGTTTTTTATGCATTAGATGAATCAGAGAAAGAAGGCATTTTAGATAGAATTGAAGCGGAGAAGAAACGCGGTAAAGTAGGTGTGCAACGCTTTAAAGGATTGGGTGAAATGAACCCTGATCAGCTTCGTGAAACAACGATGGACCCAAACACTCGCCGTTTAGTGCAATTAACCAGTGTTGATTCTGAAAAAATGCTAGAGATGATGGATATGTTGCTTGCTAAAAAACGCGCGTCAGATAGAAAAAACTGGCTCGAAAGCAGCGGTGATATGTTATCAGTGGATTAATCTCTACGAGATAAATCTTCATTATTTACCTATTGAAGAAGCTGCCTGCATCTTCTTCAGTAAAACCTCCTCTTGTTAGTCGCTACTCCCCCTTTTGACCCTGCTTTATTAAATCAGGAATAAATGCTGTTTTCTTACTATCGATCCCTTTAAACTGGTCAATTTTTTAATGAATGATTAAAAGGTTTTCTATCTTGCACACTCTATCTCAATTAAATGCTGGCGAATTAGCGGGTATCAAGCGTCTTTCTCTTTCTGAAAACCTCACAGAATTCCCTCTGGCTATTTTGACATTAGCTGACAGTCTCGAAACACTTGATCTGTCTAATAACCTGCTTTCTACACTGCCTAGCGAGATCACGCAGTTACATAAATTGAAAATAATCTTTGCCTCAAATAACCGCTTTGAAACACTACCTGCAGTGCTCGGTGAATGTGAAAACTTAGAGATGGTTGGTTTCAAGTCTAATCAAATAAAGGAAGTGCCAGCCACTTCGTTGCCTAAAAAATTACGTTGGTTAATTTTAACCGATAATAAAATTACAACATTGCCTGAGAGTTTAGGGCAGCGCCCTCGCTTACAAAAATTAGCCTTAGCAGGTAACTGCTTAACAACATTGCCCACTACGATTTCTCAATTAGTTAACCTTGAGCTTGTGCGAATCTCCGCTAACCAGTTAACTGAGTGCCCTGAGTCGTTATTAAATCTGCCTCGACTTGCTTGGCTTGCCTTTGCAGGTAATCCATTTTGTCAGTCAGAGGTAAAAATCAAGTCGGTACCCAGCATTGAAACCTCAAGTTACAGCTTAAAGAATGTGTTGGGACAGGGGGCATCAGGTGTTATTTATCAAGCAAGTTGGAATGCGCCACAATCTCAATTCCCTGAGGATATTGCTGTTAAAGTATTTAAAGGGGAAGTGACAAGTGATGGTTATCCACAAGATGAATTACAGGCTTGTTTGAAAGTGGGTAATCATGAAAATCTAGTACAATCTTTAGCTCAGGTTGAAACTACAGGTGAACTTGCTTTGATTATGGATCTAATCCCTGCTCACTATAAAAATTTAGGCCTGCCTCCTAGTTTACAAAGTTGCACCCGCGATACCTTCCCTGCTGAATTTTCTTTGTCGATTGATCACATTGATAAAATAGTAAAACAGATGCAAGCGGTGTTTGAACACTTACATTCTAATCAAGTGTGCCACGGTGACCTATATGCGCATAATACTTTGCTGGATGAGCAGGCTAATATTATTTTTGGTGATTTTGGTGCTGCCACTATGTATCACATGTTGACAGCCACTCAACAGCAAAAAGTGAAACAAATTGAATACCGCGCACTGCAGCATTTTATTGATGATTTATTATCTATTTGTGCCAAGAAAGATAGAGAAAGTGAAGTTTATTTATCTTTAGAAAGCATCACTGAAAAGAATATTAATTAACTAACACGCTTTTAATAGGTTCCTATTAACACTTACATAATGGCTAACTAGCCGGTATGTAAGTGTTTTTTTTTGCCTTTTAAGACGAAAAAACAAGCTAAACGTGGTTATTCTACTTAATTCTAATAATAACCTTTATTAAACAGCAATTTAATGAAGTTAGTTTGTAAATTTCTTCTATAGTTTATCTATCAAAAATTCAAAATAAATCTAATAGGGAATAAGATGGCCAATTTAAGTTTTTCTCAAAAAATAACAGTCGCTTCTGCTGTGATAATCACAATAGGTTTGATTATTTTGTCGATTGTAAATTATGAGATCGTAAAACAAAATACTCAGGAAAACCTACAAAGTAATTTACAGGAAACCTCTAATACAGCATCTATTAATATTGCTAACTGGTTAAATGGGAAATTATTGGCGATTCAGTCTGTTGCGAATGTGACAGAGGGGATTTCGACGGACATGGATCGTTCACTGCTTTCTATTGTCCAAAAATCTAATGAATTCATTTCTGTTTATGTTGCGAGTGAGCAAGCGGATATGGTGATGGATGATCCTAAGGCACTGCTTCCCGCCGATTATGATCCGCGTATTCGTCCTTGGTATATTGCGGCTAAAAAATTAGGGCAGGGTTCTTTCACTGAACCTTATATTGATGTCACTACTGGTGGCCTAGTGATTTCTGCTTTAGCACCGATTAAAAATAATGGTCAATTTACGGGTGTAAGCGCTGGCGACATTTCATTAAATTATATTTCTGAAATGTTAAAACTGGTTAATTTTTCAAATACAGGGCAAGTGTTCTTAGTCTCGAAAGAAGGTCAGATACTAGTTCACAATGACAGCAACATGTATGGGAAAAACCTCAGAGATATCTACCCTGAACATGATATTAAATTGCAGTCAAAATTAGTGAAGAAGCAGCGCGCAGGCAAAGACTACCTTGTGGGTTATTATGCAATAAAGGGTGTGCCCTCACTTGATTGGTATTTAGCTGTTGAAGTTGATGAAAATAAAGCGTTTTCATCAATGGATGATATCCGTAATGGTTCGTTAATATTAACGCCTGTTGCAGTTATTATGACCATTATTTTATTAAGCCTTTTATTAAGCCGTTTAACAAAACCGTTAAGAGAGTTAAAGGTAGCGATGCAAGACATTGCGGAAGGTGATGCTGATTTAACACAGCGTTTACAGGTTACTACAAAAGACGAATTAGGTGAGCTCGCTAAACACTTTAATCGCTTTGTAGAAAATATTCACTTGATGATGCAAGACTTTAAAGTGCAGTCTGATGATATGACGATTATTGCACAGCAAATGAATGATATTTCAGAGCAAAGTAAACATGAAATGGGGCAGCAACGACAAGAAACAGAACAAGTTGCAACGGCTGTTGCTGAAATGTCTGCGGCTGCCGCGGAGATTGCACTCAATGCACAGGGCGCTGCCGCTGCTGCTCATGATGCTGACGAAGAAGGCTTAGTGATAAATCAAGTGGTGGAAGAGGCAATTTCTTCTATCCAAGGGTTAGCAGACAATCTCACTTCAGCAGAAAAAGATATTGCCGACTTAGAAGTTGAAGTTGCCGGCATTAGTACTGTTTTAGACGTTATTCGAGGCATTGCGGATCAAACTAACTTATTAGCGTTAAATGCGGCAATAGAAGCTGCTCGAGCGGGAGAGCAGGGTCGTGGTTTTGCAGTCGTTGCCGATGAAGTAAGAAGCTTAGCGGGTAAAACCCAAGAAAGTACTAAAGTCATCAATGCAAAAATTGAAAGCTTACAAAATGGTGCACATCGCGCGGTTGAATCAATGAAGAAAAGCCGAACAACCAGTGATGTTAGTGTACAAAAAGCAGGAGAAGCGGGCGCTTCATTAGGAAAAATATCAGAATCGGTTTCACGTATTTCAGATATGAATCTACAGATTGCGACTGCCTCTGAAGAGCAGACTAATGTTACCGAAGAAATAGCGCGTAACGTGACTAATATTTCAGACTCAACGGAAAGAACCTATGAAGGTGCTAATCAAACGGTCAGCACGAGTCAGCAACTGTCTGGTATTGGTGAGAATATTAATAAAGAAATTAATAAGTTTATTATCTAGTCTGCAATAACAATACCCTCAAAAAGCCATTATTAGTTTAATAATGGCTTTTTATTGTCTAGTTCCTAACCCTATATTTATACCTATACCCTACCCCTTTAGCGCTTTTCTCTTTGTGATTAATAAATTCATTTATCGTACTGCCATAGCCTATTACTAATGTTATCACAACACTAAATTCCACTTTTTCGTCGTAAATTTAGGGCGTTAAACTAATTAGTGCCAACTGTCTTGAAAAACACCGGGCATAAGAACGCCTTCTTGTTATGGCGAGGGAGGGGGCTTTCAAACAGGTTTATAGCGAATGGTATCCGCTCATGCTGCGGATTTATAGGTCGGTATAATAAAGAGAGTGGAATCGACAAATTAAGTGCAGTGTAAGCTTACGTTGTTAGTAACTAGATAAAAGTGCCAAAAATAAAAAAACGGCTCTATGAGCCGTTTTTTGGTGGGAAAATGGGGGAGTTAAGCGAGTGCTTTTGCATGACCACTGATTGTTTCAGCCATTTCAGTCACTTCCTGTAGAACGGTGACAGAGCCTTCAACGACTTCTTTCACTAATTCTAGGTTTTCATTGATATCGGCTGCAACGGTTGTTTGCTCTTCTGCTGCTGATGCTATCTGGTAGTTCATATCAGAAATATGCGCTACCTTTTCAACAATACCCGCGAGCTTAGTACCAGCTTGAGTTACTTGATCCACCCCAATATCTGCTTCATTAACACTTTTTCCCATTAAGCTTACCGCTTCTTGCGCACTTTTTTGTAGTTGCTCAATCATACCTTGTATTTCAACGGTGGCATCCTGAGTACGCTTAGCAAGATTACGGACTTCATCCGCTACCACGGCAAAACCACGACCTGCTTCACCGGCTCTTGCCGCTTCAATCGCAGCATTAAGTGCGAGTAGATTTGTTTGCTCTGAAATACTGCGAATAGTATCAACAACGCTACCGATACCTTCTACTTTTAATTCAACATTATTAACCGCATCGGCTGATGCACCTATGTTCGTTGATAAGGAGTTAATGGTTTTAATTGTTGCATCAACAAATTGGCTACCTTCCTGTGCAACATCTGAAGCTTCTGTTGTTGAGGCTGATGCGCTACCCGCATTACTAGCAACTTCTTTAACGGTGGCTGTCATTTGATTCATTGCTGTTGCAAGTTGTTCAATCTGCCCAAACTCTTCCTGTATGGCATCATTAATTATCTCCATACAAATGCCTAAATGCTCAGACACTTCAGTTAGCTCTTTTACTTCTTGCTCTTGGCTTGCTGTTTTTTGCTGCGCAAGGGACGCTTGCTCGCATAACAAATGTAATGTTGCGTTCACTTCGCTGTTAGTCAATTTTTGTGCGTAATCCGCAAGTGTATTTTCGGAAATTGCTTGAGACACCTGTGTATTGGTATTGTGTAAATGCTTTTTCTGTAAAAAAGCACCGAGGTATAAAATAATGCTAAAACCACCTAAAAAGAGAATGTTTAACCAAAGATTGTCACTGCTTTTACTAAAGCTACTGTGAATGAGGAAAAGTAATGCACCCAAAACAACTAAAAGAGTTACTTTGCTATTAGCTGATAGTTGCGATATTTTTTGCGCTAAATTTGTTAATTTTGATTGAGACATGTAAATACCCACGTGAATTAAAAAGTGTTTATTCGCAGTTAGTTATTATTATATTTAGCTGGCGAATAAATTGAAAATAAATTGAAATAGTAGTAACTAAATTTTACATTTATTTACTACTATATGTCGCTAATTTCACAATATAAAACAGAACTGTGAAGTTAGTTTGTATGTGATATTTTCATCACTAAATTGTCGTGTGGTGATTAGCCCTCTGTACGCCAATAAACGGCCTTCAACAACGCTTGTTGTTTTGATTGCAGTAAAGCGCTGAGTAGTGATTTTTCTTTGCGTTTAACCCATTTTAAATAGTCGTATTGCAATGCACTATCTGTTTCATCGAGAGCAATTTCGTTAATTAAGTTAATCATAGAAAATTCGTTTAAGCCTTGTTTTATATCAGCCCAATGTGAATGAAATTGATCACGTTTTTTTTCTGGAAAAACATTACCTAAGCTTAAGCCGATTAATAAGTTACTTTCTAACATACCTTGAGAGGCAAGAAACTGTTGTGCCGTGAAGGTATCACTATTTTTCAGTGAGAGACTGAGTTGTCCCCATGCTTTATTCAAATAGTCACTTGAAAATGTGCTGATACTGGTGCTTTTTTTACCTGAAAAGGTGTTTTTTTCTATTAAAATTAACCATTGAGTAAACGACAATACAAATTGACAGTATCGGTTAGACGTCAATAACGCGCTAATTGATGCGCTATCCGGCAACGCATTTTGCTGTTCTTTTAATGTGCTAACAATGCTTTTATACTTGGGTAGTTTTCGTAAATAATAGGCTTTATCTTCTAATAAACGCGCTTGAGTGAAATGTTCATCTAACCATGAGAACGAACGTGCTAACCAATGTAAATCTTCAATCCAAGGGGCTTTGTTGAGTCCTGGAAGCTCATTTTTAAAGATAATAATGTTTTGATGTAAAAACTTAACGCCCTTTAATAATTCCTGTAGTGCCTCTATCTGTTTATTTTCGATATAACAATTTTCATGGTACTGAAGCTGTTTTAAACCATGTTGCATATTAATTAATAAAGCTTGCTGAATTGAGTCATTCTCGCTCACGCTAGAGTGGCTAAGTGGCTTAATTTGGAAGGTGGCATTATCGGCGAGCATATAGCCGCGTTGTGCTTTACTGACATTACCAAGGCGTACATCGGGTATTTGTGCTATTTCATGGCCTAAAGTGAATAATTGCTTCTCATCGCCTTTTACAAGCTCTAGCTCGACTTCACAAATTGGCATTTTACCTTTGTTCGTTTCAATAAACCCTGTGTCATAAGCGACTTCAATTAATGTGCCATCGGCGATTTCAATTAACCACGTTTGGCGTTCAAAATCGGTACTAAAAATAGGTGTCAGTGACTGTTCCAATGCCTGAATATCACAGTTTTCAGGCCAAATCTTATTATTAAAGCGTGCTAATTTGGGGCGTAACCCTTCAATTGGCTCATTATATTCTGGGCGTTGGTGTAATCCACCAATCACGCGACCGGCCGTTTTAATGGTTTGTACTGACTTTTCGTCAATGGTGCGAACACGTAATCCCATGTCAAATTGACGCAAACGGCGTTCTGCTGTATCAAAATACACGTTGTGTAAAAACTGTGTTTTATGGGAAATACAGTGAAAATTACTTAATGTGTTGTATAAATCAGCGGCAAACGTTGCATTAAAAATGAACTTTAACTCTATTTCTACTTCCATAATTTCTTTGCTAAACCTATATGCTGGGGAATTTAAACAATTAATACGTAATAATTTTGTGAATTATACTAAATTCAGGTTCAATTGTGTTGAAAAGAAAGATAACATGCGCCGCATATTTGTTGTTCAATTTGATCATTTAAATAAAAAGGTAAATTATGCCAGTTAATTCAATATTTGGGGTTTTTGCTAAATCTCCAATTAAACCGATTCAGATGCATATCGATAAAGTTACTGCTTGCAGTGAGTTATTAGTTTCATTTTTTCATGCTAGTGCAAAACCTGATTGGGTTGAAGCAGAAAGAATTCGTAAACAAATTTCTACATTAGAAAAAGAAGCCGATGAGCTTAAACGTGAATTACGTTTAACGCTGCCTAGAGGTTTGTTCATGCCGATTGATCGCAGTGATTTGCTTGAGCTGGTTAATCGTCAAGATAAAATTGCTAACACGGCAAAAGACATTGCTGGTCGTATTTATGGACGTCAGTTACAAATACCAAAAGAAATATTTACTGATTTTATCGCGTATGTTGACCGTAGTGTTGATGCGGTAAAACAAGCACGTAAAGCAATCAATGAGTTAGATGAGTTACTCGAAACTGGCTTTAAAGGGCGTGAAGTTGATATCGTTACTCAGATGATTGAAGTACTAGAAAGCATTGAAGACGATACGGATTCTTTACAAATTCGTTTACGTCGTAATTTATTAGCGATTGAGCAACATTATAATCCCGTGGATGTGATGTTTCTTTATCAAATTTTAGAGTGGGTTGGTCAACTAGCTGATCACTCAGAATTAATTGGTACACAGCTTGAACTCATTCTTGCGCGTTCATAATATTCACTAGGAGTTAAACATGGATATTTTAGCAGTACACGGCGAAACGTTAGTTATTTTTGCTGCCGTAGTTGGTTTTTTAATGGCATGGGGTATTGGTGCAAACGATGTTGCTAATGCAATGGGAACATCGGTTGGCTCAAAAGCATTAACCATTAAACAAGCAATTATTATTGCGATGATCTTTGAATTTGCAGGTGCTTACTTAGCGGGGGGGGAAGTAACTTCAACTATTCGTAAAGGCATCATTGATGCAAGTTTTTATATTGAACAACCTGAGCTATTGGTATTTGGTATGACGGCCGCGCTATTAGCTGCGGGTACATGGCTAATTATAGCGTCTTATTACGGTTGGCCTGTATCAACGACGCATTCTATTGTTGGCGCTATTGTGGGCTTCTCTGCCGTTGGTGTTGGCATGGATAGTGTCACTTGGTCAAAAGTCTTAGGTATCGTGGGTAGCTGGGTTATTACCCCGCTTATCTCGGGTATTATTGCTTACTTTATATTTATGAGTTCACAAAAACTTATTTTTAATACTAGTGACCCGATTAAAAATGCTAAACGTTATGTGCCTATTTACATGTTTTTAGCGGGTTTCATGTTGTCATTAGTGACGATTGTTAAGGGTCTGAAACACGTTGGTTTACACTTTTCAACGGCTGAAGCGTTTGCATTAGCTACCATCGCCGGTCTCATCGTTGCGGTTGTAGGTAAATTTTTTGTAAGTCGCGTTAAGATTGATCCACAAGCGGATAAAAAAATGCACTTTGCAAATGTAGAGAAAATATTTGCGGTGTTAATGATTGTTACTGCCTGTGCAATGGCATTTGCCCATGGTTCAAATGACGTTGCTAATGCGATTGGTCCACTAGCTGCAGTGGTTAGTATTGTTGGTCATAACGGTGAAATCGTTGATAAAGCGGCAATTGCATGGTGGATTTTACCACTCGGTGGTATTGGTATCGTATTAGGTCTTGCTATCTTCGGTAAGCGCGTAATGGCGACGATTGGCACGGGTATTACGCATTTAACACCAAGTCGTGGTTTTGCTGCAGAGCTAGCGGCCGCTTCAACGGTTGTTATTGCATCAGGAACAGGTTTACCTATCTCTACAACACAAACGCTTGTTGGTGCTGTTTTAGGTGTCGGTATGGCGCGTGGTATCGCTGCATTGAACTTAGGTGTAGTACGCAATATCGTTATCTCTTGGGTAGTTACATTACCTATTGGTGCAGGTCTATCGATTGTGTTCTTCTACATCTTAAAAGGTATATTTAGCTAATTATTTTCTAAATAACTAAAATCAAAAGAGAGCTTCGGCTCTCTTTTTTGTTATTAGGGCTTTTTCTTCGAGATAATTGCTTTAAACTAACCGCTTATTTTATTATTGGTGACAGGTGAGCTCTTTTGAAAATAATTAACACACTACTTACAATGCTTCTTTTAACGTTTTCAATGAATAGTTTTTCTGAAACGCGTTATATCAGTGATGATGTATTTGTATATCTGCATTCAGGTCCTGGTTTAGACTATCGCATTATTGGAACACTTAAAGTGGGTACTCAAGTGAATACGCTAAAGTACGATAAAAAAACCAAATTTATGCAGATTAAATCATCGGCAGGAAAAATTGGTTGGATGAAATTAGCAGAACTACAAAAAACACTGCCAGCAAAAAACTTACTGCCTACCGTACAGAAAGAATTAAAAGCGTCGCAGGATAAGTTAAAGAACATTGCATCAGAAAACCGTAAAAGTTTGGCTGATAAAGAGCAACTTTTTCAAGATCAAATTGTGCTAGTAGAAAATTTAGAGCTGGAAAAGTCATTATTACAACAACAGGTTTTAGATGTTAAAGCACGTAATTTAGAATTAGATCTTTTACAAGATACAAAAGATGATCGTGTACAAATGCAATGGTTGCTAAACGGCGGCGGTGTATTGTTTTTGGGTTTACTGATTGGTCTTGTTATTCCGTTTCTTCCACGTCGTAAAAAGCGTACGAATAACTGGTAAGAGAAACATAGCTGTCAGTGATTAGCTGACAGCTATCAGCTATCAGCTATCAGCTATCAGCTATCAGCTATCAGCTATCAGCTATCAGCTGTTAGCTAATATTTAATATCCTTTCCAATCTGTTAATGATTCAACACTAAAGCTTTGTCGCTCTAAGCGAAATATACTGCGCTGTGGTTGTATTTCTAAGAGCTCAAGTTGCCCTGTACTATCAAACTCACCTTCTTTTAGCGTCTCGCCATTAATACGTATCCAGCGGTCATTCACCACGGATGAATACATGTGTGAGTCATAACGAATGAAGGGGACTTTATCTTGAAAAGCACTGCTCATTTCACGAATGTCACTGCCATCGTTCATACCTTCTTCTTCAGTGAACTCATCCGTCGGATTTTCATTCTGTTCAATATCAGTCAGTAAGAGGGCTAACTCAAAACGTTTCTGTAGATCCGTTGACGGCTCTTCAGTCGCCATACTTTTCTCGATGCCCTTCTCTCTGCTAGGTGCTATTTTTGCCACCTGTTTGGGTTTGCTTGATACTTTTACCGGTGCCACTTTCTTCACTTTAGGCACCAAAACGGGCAGCGGTTTTGTTTCAAAAGTGACTTTCACTAAATGATTATTTACCACCGGCTGTACTAAAGCTGTGGGCGCTGAGTATGTTTGTGCCTCACCGCGAGGATTAAGCAACAGGTATATTAGGGCGCTTAATAACGCGATAATAATAAAAAGGGCTGCCGAGGCGGCTATTTTCCAGTGTAGGGCTTTATTGGGCTGTTGAATAACGGGTGGAGGTCCGCCTGCTTGATCAAATTTTCTTTTTTGTAAGGCTTGTAAAATTGTCGACATTAGTTTGCTTCCTGCAATAATCGAGGTGAATTGGGCGCTGCCAGTTGCATCAGTGGCATTAATGTTCGCGGGCCAACTATGCCATCGTCCATTAATCCTTGCTCACGTTGAAATGCACTCACTTGCTCCAGTAAACGTAGGTCAAAGCGTGTTTTATTCTCGCTTGGCCATCCCTGTTCTTTGTTTAATTGATTAGCTAACCATGCTACCTCCTTGCCCTTCTGGCCAAATTTTATTGCGCCTTTCAAAGGAAAAGGAGCTTTCCAAAGTAGTGTAAAGTCGCCACTCCAATAGGTTTTAAACCATGTCTCTGTCACAGTGATTAAATGCCCATCGATTAATAACTGATAATTATCCGCTATTTGATAAACAACGGCATATAAAGCGTTTTCACTGTCTTTTTCTAAGCGCACCACACCTGGGTAGTTGAGCTGTTTTAGTTTTTCTAGGTTTATTTTTCGTGTGTAACACGTTAATAAGACTGAACGACCTTGCTGACAGGTTGCCTGCTTGCTCTTCGCTTGATAACCCCATATTGAATACAGATTAGACAAAGCATTCTCGTATCGACTCTGAGAGAGGTCTAATTGCGGATAAGCATCAAACCACTGTTTATTTAACAACTCTGAGCTCAGTGCGTTCGGTTGTTCAACAGAAGTGTTATCAGAGAATGATGAGAACAAGCTATCGGCGTACATATAGTGCGCGATTTTAGGGGCCTGTAATAACGAAAAAACACTTAAAATAACTAATGTTATTAAGCGCCAGTGAGATATCAAAGATAACTTTTGAGTATTAGTATGCGAAAAGTGTACCTCTTTAATGACCTGTTGAACCATTTTTAAGGTCACTATATGGCTGTCTTGTGTATAAGCCGCGAGTAAGCTTCTATCGCAAAGTATATTGGTTAAGCGTGGTGTGCCATTACACTTCTTAAAAATTTCTTGTAGTGCGGATTTGTCAAATATAGCGTGAATTGAGCCAGCAACATTAAGCCGATGTTGAATGTATAAATTGCTCTCTTGCTGGGTCAATGAAAGCAGATGATAACGCGCGGTAATACGCTGTGCTAGTTGGCGAAATTCATCTTGTTTTAGCTTTTCTTGTAGTTCTGTTTGACCAATTAAAATAACCTGTAGCGGTTTTTTATCGTTAGTTTCAATGTTAGTAAGCAAACGTAGCTGTTCTAAAGCCGCAAAGCTAAGGTGCTGGGCTTCATCTATTAATACAATGGCATGGCGGTTTTTTAGATGATTATCAATCATCCAACTACTGAGCTCGTTAAACAGCGATCGTAAATTGTCTTTTTGATATTGAATATTGAAGCTATCACAAATAGTGGTTAGCAATTCAACTTCATTTAACGCAGGATTTAGGATAAAAGCGATGTCGGTATCATCACTCATATTTTTAACTAAAGAGCGACAGATGGTGGTTTTACCCGTGCCCACTTCACCTGTTAACAGTGCAAAGCCTCCATAGCCTTGCAAGCCGTGTTGCAGATGTGCAATAGCTTCTTTGTGTCGCTCGCTTAAAAAAAGGAAACTGGGATCGGGTGAGATCGAAAAAGGTTTCATTTTTAATGAAAAAAATTCTTGGTACATAATTAACCTAAAGAAATAAAGATATCGTCCATGATTCGAGTATTTTAACGTAATGGCGGACAAACAGGCAAAGCAATGTTGTGATTTGCTAGATCAAAAATGTTTTATCTTATATTGCTGTGTATGGTTTTGTAATCTTTAATCCATGGGTCAATCTCTGGAAAGTTCTTTTTAAGCTCTTTACTCGCTAATTTTGCCATTTTATAGGTATTAAAGGTGCCCAGTAAAATAACATAATTATCGTCACCTGAACTTGCGCCTTGATAAAGGTATGTTTTCCCTTGAAGCTGCTGATGTTGCATAAAAAATGAATGCACTGCTCTTTCATCGGGTAAGGCGGTTAACTGTAAGCTATAACTGGTGCTAGGCATTGCTAATAGTGTGCCCGAAGGGGTCAATGACACATCGAATGCCGGCTCTTTTGTCATCGTTAAGACCTCCGCTGCTGGCATCTCTATTTGCAGCGTTTCCGGTTGTTCTTTAGCGGTGTTAATCACTCTCAACCACTCTTGTTGCATGGCTTCTTTTTCAGAGTCTTCAAAATAAGTGGCGATAGTTGGTGCTTGGCTATTAATTAGCAGTACCAGTAAAATAACAGATGTAATAGCAATGGTGTAAGGAAAATAAGGTTTTAACGGATTTTCTTTTTTAGGTAACTCTGCTTCACTAATCGCTTTTTTGGCAATCTTTGGGGTCACTGAAATAGAAGATTTTGTATAAGCACTTAATAAGCAACGATCGCATATCTGATTAATTAAGCGTGGAATACCGTGACTGGCTCTGAAAATAGTGGGAATCGCTTTGGGATCAAAGATTGGCCCTTTTGCACCGGAGATATTAAGACGGTGATGAATGTAAAAATTGGTTTCTGGTTTGTTTAAGGCGCGCAAGTGATAACGGGCTGTGATACGTTGTGATAATTGGCGTAACTCAGTGGTTAATAACTTTTTTTGTAATTCCGTTTGTCCAACAAGAATAATTTGCAGTGGTTTTTGGTTGTCAGATTCAATATTAGTTAACAGGCGTAGTTGTTCTAACACTTTGAATGAAAGATGTTGTGCTTCGTCGATTAAAACAATGGCATGACGGCCGTGTTGGTGATTGTCTAACATCCATGATGCCAGTGCATCAAACATGGTTTTTAAGCTAATGTTATTCTGGTCATATTGAATAGAAAACTGATCACAAATTTCAACTAACAAGGTGATTTCAGAAACGCTAGGGTTGGTAATTGACGCGATGTCAGTCCCTTCTGGCATATCCTGTAATAAGAATTGGCAAATGGTTGTTTTGCCTGTGCCGACTTCGCCAGTTAATACAACAAAACCACCGTTGCCTTGCAAACCATAAGTCAGATGGGCAAGTGCTTCTTTATGTTGCTCAGTGAAGAAAAGAAAATCAGGTGCAGGCGCTATCGAAAAGGGCTGTTGAGTTAAAGAGAAAAATTCTTGATACATGCAGAAGCCCAAATTAATAGTTAGAATTTAATAGATCTATTATAATAACGAAAATAGCGAGAGAAGGGGAAAACAATGCGTATATATTTGGTCGGGGGCGCAGTTCGCGACAAATTATTACAACTTACAATTAAAGATTGTGATTACATGGTGGTTGGTTCAAGCCCAGCACAGCTTCTAGCACTTGGTTATCAACAAGTAGGCAAAGAGTTTCCTGTCTTTTTACATCCGAAAACGGGTGAGGAATACGCACTGGCACGTACGGAGCGTAAAAAAGGCAATGGTTATAACGGTTTTAGCTGTTATAGCGGACAAAATGTCAGCCTTGAAGATGATCTCATTCGCCGTGACTTAACCATTAATGCGATTGCTGAAGATGAATCAGGGGAAAGGTTCGATCCTCATAATGGTTTGCAAGATATCAAGCTGAAAGTCTTGCGCCATGTTTCACCTGCTTTTAGTGAAGATCCACTACGCGTCTTACGTGTTGCTCGTTTTGCGGCGCGTTTTTATAAGCTTGGTTTTAGCATTGCACCTGAAACTTTATTACTGATGAAAGCATTGGCAGAAAGTGGTGAACTTGCCCATTTAACCCCTGAACGTGTCTGGGCAGAAACTGAAAAAGCATTAGCGACAGATGCGCCACATATCTATTTTCAAATATTACGAGATTGTAGTGCGTTAGCGGTTTTATTCCCTGAAATAGATTGTTTATACGGCATCCCCGCGCCGAAGAGATGGCACCCTGAAATAGACACCGGCATTCATACGTTAATGGTGGTGGAGCAGGCTGCTTTATTATCTGATTCGATTGCCTTTCGTTTCGCCTGTTTAGTACATGATTTAGGGAAAGCATTAACGCCCAAAGATAAATGGCCAAGCCATAAAGGTCATGGGTTATTAGGATTATCCGTGATAAAGTCTTTCTGTAAACGTTTAAAAGTCCCTAATGAATGCCGTGATTTAGCGTTAATGGTGAGTGAACATCATACTATGATCCATAGCGCTTTTGAGCTCAAAGCGAGTACTTTGTTAAAGCTCATGAACAGTTGTGATGCATGGCGAAAACCGCAACGTTTTTTACAGATGTTACAGTGTTGTGTGGCTGATTCTAAAGGGCGAACAGGTTTTGAAAATAATCCTTATCCAACCGCTGATTATGTATGGCAGGCGTTTCAGGTGGCGTTAACAGTTAATGTTCAAGATATTATTAAGCAAGGTATTGAAGGTGCAGAAATAAAGCAGGCGTTATTAAATGCACGTATTGAAGTAGTTAATGCATATAAACAACAAGCGTTAGTTGATATCAAATGAATTAACGATTGATATAGTAAAGCAGTATTTGCAAGATGATGATAGTTGCTGAGTACACTACCCGGTTTGGCAGTGTACTCGTTTTTGTAAGCGGCTTACGTTAATACATAAAACAGCACGGCGGCTAATATTAAGCGATAGATAACAAAGGGTAACATGCCGACTTTATTTAATAAGATGAGGAAAACATGGATACATAAAATCGCACTAATGAACGAAACACCCGCCCCTAAGAATAACCCAGCCCAATCGACAGCCGTATCAGAAAGAATAAACTTCAGTAAGTCATAACCCGCCGCTAATGAAATAATTGGAATAGACATTAAGAAAGAGAAACGAGCAGCTGCATTACGTGTCAGCCCTAACATGAGGCCGGCTGTAATAGTGATACCTGAGCGAGATGTGCCGGGAATTAATGCTAAAACCTGCGCAAAACCAATAATTAACGCACCTTTTAAACCTGTTTGATATTCCGTTTTCATTTGCTTAGCTTGTGAATCTGCCCACCAAAGTAATAAACCAAATACTAATGTTGTTACCGCAATAACATAACCACTGCGCAGGTAAGTTTCGATTAAGTCTTTACCTAAAAACCCAATGGCAGCGGCTGGTACCGTTGACCATAAAATCCACCATGCTAGTTTACTATCTTGGGTTTGCTGTTTTGTTTTTATTGAGCCGACCCATGCCAGCGACATGTTGGTGACTTCACGGCGAAAATAGATTAATACAGCCAATAATGTACCGATATTTAATACAAGATCAAAGGCTAAACCCTGATCCTGCCAACCGAGTAATACAGAAGGTAAAATAAGGTGTGCAGAGCTTGAGATAGGTAAAAATTCAGTTAAACCTTGGATCAAAGCCAGTACGACAATTTCAAGTGTAGACATAAATACTCTCTAGTTAATCATGGCATTAATCTGCCACAGTTTTTGTTGTGCCTTAGGAAATTTTCGCCATAATATTTCATAAGGTTCATTTAAAATAGGATGTTTAAGCTCGGGGGCTAATTCAGATAAAGGTTGTAAAACAAAGGCGTTGGTAAGAATTTCAGCACGTGGTAGATCAATCGTTAAATCAATTAATTGATCATGTAATAACAGATCTAAATCGAGTGTGCGTGGCGCAAATTTAATGGCCTTTTCTGGACGTCCTTGTTGTACTTCTATCTTTTTTAACTTTTTAATAATGGCCTGTGCATCTAATAAACTATTAAATGAAACAACCAAATTATAAAAATTACAGCCATTAAAACCCACGGCTTCACTCTCATAAATAGGGGATACATTTAATTCACCAAACACATTTTGTAATGCTTGAATGCCTAAACGGATGTTTACCTGTCTATCGATACTTGAACCAATGCCAACAAACACCTTTGCCACTAGCGTGCACCACGCTCAATTTGTACACCTAAGCTTTGAGCTTTTGGTAGTGCACCTGGTTTATGTAGAGTGAGTTTTATCCACGGCACAGAAAACTGCTCCATGATTAAAGCTGCCACACGTTCTGCCATGGTTTCAATCAGTTCAAATTGATGTTTTTGGGCAAACTGATTAACCACCTCTGAAACGCTAAAATAATTAAGCGCGAGGTTAATATCATCATTTAATGCTGCGGGGCGGTTATCAAAAGCCATTTCTAAATCAAAATAGAGCTTCTGTTGCAGTGATTTTTCCCATTCATAAACACCAATAGTCGTAATCACTTCTAACTGCTTAATAAAAACAATATCCATCTTTATACCCTATCGCTCTGCTGTAATAGCGCGTATTATCAAAGCGCAGTATTTTACCTGATTAAGAGGAAATAAGTACAAATGATTTACCTTACGACTCTTTTATTTATAATTTTCGCTTACCTTGTTGGTGGCTTGAACGGGGCCATTTTACTTTGTAGATTAAAAGGTTGGCCTGATCCAAGAACACGTGGATCTAAAAATCCAGGCACCACTAATATATTACGCTTTCACCATGCACAAGCCGCGAGTGCGGTGCTTATTTTTGACCTTTTAAAAGGCACTTTACCGGTTTATCTAGCCTATTTTTTAGGTTATTCCCCTGTGGGAATTGGTCTGGTTGGGATGGCGGTTTGTCTTGGGCATATTTACCCTCCCTATTTTCAATTTCAAGGCGGTAAAGCCGTTGCCACAGGTTTAGGGTCATTGTTGCCATTAGGCATGGATATGACGGGATTATTGATAGTGACTTGGTTGTTTACCGTTGCCGTGAGTGGTTATGCTTCACTGGCTGCGATTGTGACTGCGTTAGCCGCTCCTTTTTATGTGGAGCAGATAAAACCTGAATACACGACACCCGTTATTATGCTCTCTATTTTGATTATATTGCGTCATATCAGCAACATTCGCCGTTTATTAACCGGTAAAGAGAAAAAAATAGTGAACTGGAAACAATAACCCTTATAAAAATATTGGTAGTTGTAAGGGGATGGGTTCATATCCGTTATCACCCAAGATGCTTTATTCAGTCGCTAGCTCGTCCACCAAGGCAAGGCGAAATATGATGACCTTTCGAGAGATTAGCTTCGCTAATCGTCTACCGGTAGGATTTAAATAAAGACTTTAATCCTTAGATGACTAGTCCTTATCGAATGTTTCAACGCTGAGTTGGTGTCCGAACTAGTGACCCATAGGGCAATCGGAGAGGCAAACACCTTCGTTGTTAGAAAGTTTTGATTGAACCAGTTAGATCATCAGCTTTCTGCCTAAAATCTGTTCACCTCTCCAATTGCTGAATTTTGCATCTTGAGTGGTAACGGGTATAATCAACAAAAATTCAACATACTACAATTATAAATGGAGTTTACTGTGCAGCTTATTAAACGTATCACCCTACTTATTGGTTTAACTGCTAGCTTATTTAGCGCAACTGTTTTTGCGCAAACGATGGCTGAAGGAAGTATCGTAGAGCGTATCGCGCCAGTCGGTGATGTTTATTTAGACGGTGAAATTGCAACGGTAAGCGTGGGCGGAGACTCAGATGAACCTGCAGGTCCACGTTCAGGTGAAAAAATTTACAATACATTCTGTGTTGCTTGTCACGGAACGGGAGCCGCAGGCGCGCCAATTAAAGGCAACGCTGATGCATGGGCTTCTCATATTGCTAAGGGTGAAGCTACATTGATTAAACATGCTATTGAAGGTTTTAATGCGATGCCTCCTCGTGGTACATGTAGTGATTGTAGCGATGACGAAATGGCGGCAACGGTAAAATTCTTAATTAAAGGCCTGTAATTCTCACATTGCGCGCGAATAACAAGAAACCACCTACGGGTGGTTTTTTTGTGTCTTTAATATCAACTTGTTACGCGTGTTTAAAGGGGGTTAGGCACTATCTAACACTAGCCAATACTGACTAATACGGGGCTGTTGGGTCAAAATGTGGACGCTGTTATAAGTTATTTAACGGGTTCTTATCTAATACGTCTTTTAAGTAATCAGGGCTCAGGTGTGCGTATTTCATCGTAATTAAAATATTACTGTGGCCAAGTATTTTTTGTAGATTTAACAGGTTACCACCGTTGATGATGTAATGGCTTGCGAAACTGTGGCGCATAACATGTGTTACTTGTCCTTTTAACAAATGTATATCCAGTTGCTTAAATTTCTTTAAAAACTCACTGTAACAATTATCAAACAATCTTCCATTATCCCCTTTTGCCAGTAATTTTAATTCTGAATACAATTCAAAACTGATCGGCACTGTGCGCGGCTTTCCACTTTTAGTATCTGTGAAGGTGATCTTGTCTTTTAATACGTTTGAATATTTAAGTGTTTCAGCTTCAATAAATCGTGCCCCAGTACTCAAACATATTTTAACGATCAATAAATGGCTCCCTTTAAGATGAGATAAAACCAGCTTAATTTCATCAATACTTAAAAAGCTTAAGTCAGGCGCTACTTCTTTAATTTTTAAATGCGCGAAGGGGTTATCACAATGTATTAACTCTTTTTCCTTTAGAACCGTATAGACATTACTTAGAGATACCATGTCGCGGTTATATGTTGAAGGACTTACTTTGCTTAAACGTATTGCTTGAAAATCAGCGAGTAACGGCGTAGTAATTTCATGGCTTGTTGGATCATTTAACATTCTGCATAGTTTATTTGCTCGAGTTAAATAAGCATTTGCCCGTTTTAAATGTTGGGCGTGATAGTGCCACCATAATTCAATTAGCTCACTTAACTTTCGTGTTTCTTTTGGCTTATCTATCCATTCTTTTTGATTGTGAATCGAAATAATATGACGCGGCCAGTTTTCTGCTTCTGTTTTTGTATCAAACTGCTTGCGGTATCGTTTCCCATCGCGTCCACTTGGACGAATATCAGCATGCCATTTCTTATTTTTTTTGGTCAGACTCACTGTTTTTTAAACCTTATATAGAAAGTACTTGAACTGGTTAGATAGTATAGGTGAGTGTAGGACAGTATTAAACAAGGTTAATTGGTTTGTGCTTACAAGGATTAGCTGTATATTTGAGCTATATAAATATAAAAATTTACGACTTAGTGATCGTGTTTTAGAAGAAGGAAATATTATGCCAACAATTAAAAAAATAAAATATACTCTACAGGCGAGTGTTGGTGGCGCTGGTCTTGGTCTTGCTTTTTTAGGCGGACTATCATTTCTACCTGCCGTAAGTTTTTCTGATAATGTTGTTTTTGCTACTGTAGCAATCACATCAATGGGATTGGCTGTTTACACCTTTATAAAAGCTTAATGCTTTTATTTTTAATCGATCCTCAGACGACAGAACAGCTGATTAAATTCTATTTTTCGTGGATCATTATTCTATTTTTATTCCACGTGCTGATTGATAAGTATAGTGCTCATACTAGCGACCATAACTGGAAACTGCTCAAAGGGAAAGTGAGTGAGCTTTACACATCCGCATCAGTTGCCAGTTCTTTATTGCTTGGTCTAATGATATTGCATGGTTTTAAAAACCACCCTTTATTTGACAGTGATATAATATTAATGCCTCTTATTTTAAGTGCATTAACAGGCATTGTCGTCGGGTTAGATGCACTTGTCCCGAAGCCTAGGGAACTATAGTAAATAGTCGAACAGAAAAACATCAATAGTCAGCCCGCTAAATAGCGGGCTTTTTTATGCCTGTTGGTTATCTAAAGTGAAACAATCCTAACTAGTAAAATGGTAACGTAATCGATTACGGTACCATTTCCCACTGCGACCACTTGGGCGAATATCTGCATTCCACTTTTTACAGCCATTTTCTCATCCGTGACAATTTGATTGTTATGCCTTTTTTAGAACTTCTCGCCCTTGTAAATTATTTTACCTACAATAGTGCAATTACCGTTTATTTCGATAAATTTAGTAGGCCAATCGGGATTGAGGGCTTTTAAATGTTTTTTGTTACCATCAAGAATTAACTGTTTAAAGGTTGCTTGATTTTCATCTTCTAAGCGTGCGACAACGTAAGAGCCATTTTCTGGTTGTGCCTCTGGGTCAACAAAAATATGGTCTCCTTCATTGAATCGTGGTCGCATACTTTCCCCTTGTACTTTTAAGACAAAGGATTTGGGACTGCAATTAACGGGGCATAAGTAATATTCAACTTCAGAAGGAGCTAGCGGTTCAATACCTGACCAACACCCTGCTTGTACCCAACTTACCAACGGCAAATTATTTTTAAAGGTATGCGCATAGGTAACATTTGCCTCTTCTGAGGTGGATGTCCCATATTGAAGATACGCACGAATAGAAGAAGCCAAAGATTTTCGTCATTGGGTACTGAACATCTTAGACAAAGAGATAAAACAACCCGTACCCGAAAAATTAGAAAATGACTTTGTTAGCAAACACGGTATCACACGTGTATTCATGACATTCAAAAACGGCATGCTCACGGAAAGCACACCAGTTCCTCTCACATCAGGTATCGTTTCATTCGAGTCAGCTGAAACACTATGCAATTATCAGTTAGTTGCATAGTGGTTAACATATTATAAAATAAGTTGCTGGTTTTAAGGTTCGAGTGGTGTAAAATAAATAAATCCGCCAAAATTGGCGGAAGTGTTTATTGTTCTACATTAAACATCGTAATATTTATTAAGTAAGAGAATCTAATGATTTTAAGATATGGCGGAAGTAATTTTTATGGTTTCAACGACAATTAAGACAGGACATCCCAATATTTCACGACAATTAAGACAGGACATCCCAATATTTCAAACAATCTTAAAAATCAAAAATCGCTTATCTGAAATAGATAACAACAAACGAAATACCTGTTTAATTTCTAAAAATGGTGAGGGAGAATATACTATGAGGAAAATACGCGATATTACTGATTTATAGGCACAATGAACCTAAGTGAGGCACTCATAATGTGGATTGTA
>NZ_PJBZ01000070.1 GCF_002835995.1 Psychromonas sp. Urea-02u-13
GAAAAATAGTCTCGTTAGCTCTTTTTTTGTGAGAAGAGGGCCAGTGATTGTAGTGCTTTTTTAAGTGCGGGGTCGGCATCATCCGCCATGGCTAAAAAGCTATCGGCTACATCTTCTGACATTTTAGTTGCGCGTATCTTAGGTCTTTTTTTAGCTTTACTAACAACACTTTTATCTATTTCGAGGCGCGGGTTCACTTTAATATTTATTTTTAATAAACCCGGTGAAGCCTGGCGTAATATGCTAAGTAAGTCATTACGCATAAATTGTAAGCGCATCATCCAATTTGCGTTGGGAATTTCTATAAGCAAGCTCCCATTTTGTAAATTTCCTACACGACAGCCTTTGATATTATGTTGTTTCAAAAAGCTTTGTAGTAAACTATCCAACTTCGTGAATAGGGGCAGGTCATACTGCAGTCCGCTTTTTTTGAGCAACTGCGCAACAGGTTTGGGCTGGCGTCTTCTATTCATTTATATTATCAACAGTGAATTCATATTATGAGTATAACGGTAATCTATTCAAGAGAGGAAAAAGATCATACTTTTTCTTTAACAAAAAACAGGTTTTTGTTAATTCCTTTTTTGTTTATTATTCTCTTCACGACTAGTACTTGGTTTATTCAATCACACTATAAAAATCAACTGGCACAATTTAAAATTACTGCGCTTAATGAGCATGATATAAGCAAAGATAAATACTTGCAGCTTATTAAAATACAGAGCGATGAAAAGCTGATTGTACTGAGCAGTAAATTAGGAGAATTAGAGGCTAAAGTTAGTCGTTTGAATATGTTGGGTGAACGCCTCGTTGAAAAATCAAAACTGCCAAAAGAGGAGTTTGATTTTGAAACAATACCAGCGACAGGGAAAGTAGAAAAAGTGGCCTCTAATGATACTTTCCAGTCCTCACTTTTACTCCAGACTATTGAAAACATTGACCTACGTCTTATAAAAAAAGAAAAACAACTCACACGCCTTGAAATTGCACTTAACAATCGCCATCTGCTAGATGAGTCATTCATTTCTGGTAGACCAGTAAGAGGCAAGGGCTCTTGGATTTCATCGCTTTACGGTACACGTAAAGACCCTTTTTCAGGGAAACTAAGAAGTCATAAAGGTGTTGATATTGCAGGTCCTACAGGTATGCCATTAGTTGCAACGGCAGCCGGTGTTGTCATCGAATCCGGAAAAAGAGGGGGTTACGGACTGATGGTTGAGTTACATCATGGTAATGGGTTAGTAACACGTTATGCTCATGCTATTGAACTAACCGTTAAAGTAGGCGAGATTGTGAGCAAAGGGCAACAGGTTGCGGTAATGGGCAGTTCAGGACGCTCAACAGGACCACATATTCATTATGAAGTATTAAAAAATGGTCGGCAGGTAGATCCCGATTATTATATCCATCGCATAGCGGGTTAGGCTCGGTAAAAAATTTAATTTTAAACAATGAGAAAAGTAAAATGATCACACAGCTAATAACAAAAATAATAGGCAGTCGTAACGACCGTTACTTAAAGAAACTTCGTAAGGTCGTTGATGAGATTAATAAGCTAGAGCCTCAAATGGAGTCGCTTTCTGATATTGAATTAAAAGCTAAAACCGCTGAATTTAAACAGCGTGTTGAGTCTGGCGAAGATTTAGATTCGATTCTTGTAGAAGCTTTTGCTGTTGTACGTAGCGCATCGATTCGTGTTTTTGGTATGCGTCATTTTGATGTGCAGTTAATCGGTGGCATCATTTTAAATGAAAATAAAATTGCAGAAATGCGTACGGGTGAAGGTAAAACATTAACGGCAACATTACCCGCTTACCTAAATGCACTAACGGGTAAGGGCGTACACGTTATTACTGTGAATGATTACCTTGCAAAACGTGATGCAGAATGGAACGCACAATTATTTGAATTCTTAGGCCTAACGGTAGGTATTAATTTATCTGGTATGCAAGGTGAAGCAAAGCGCGATGCATATCAAGCCGATATTACTTACGGTACTAATAATGAGTTTGGTTTTGATTACCTACGTGACAACATGGCGTTTGAAGCATCACAGCGTGTAATGAAACCATTACACTATGCAATTGTCGATGAAGTTGATTCAATCTTAATTGATGAAGCACGTACACCGTTAATCATCTCGGGTCCTACTGATGGTGATGCACAACTTTACAACGAGCTAAATACGGTTATTCCAATGTTATTACTTCAGGATCAAGAAGACACTGAAGAGTACGTAGGAGAAGGCGATTACACGATTGATGAAAAGAGCAAACAAGTTCTTTTGACTGAGCGTGGACAAGAGAAAGTAGAACAAATTCTACAAGATCGTGGTCTATTAGCACAGGATCAATCGTTATATTCAGCATCAAGCATTAGCCTGTTACACCATGCAAATGCGGCACTTCGCGCACATACCTTATTTGAAAAAGATGTTGAATACATTGTGACAGAGCAAGGTGAAGTGGTTATTGTTGATGAGCACACTGGGCGTACAATGCCGGGTCGTCGCTGGTCTGAAGGTTTACATCAAGCGGTTGAAGCAAAAGAGGGCGTTGAAATTCAAAATGAAAACCAAACGCTTGCTTCAATTACGTTCCAAAACTTCTTCCGTTTATACGACAAACTATCGGGCATGACAGGTACTGCGGATACTGAAGCCTTTGAGTTCCAATCTATTTACAGCTTAGAAACAATTGTACTTCCAACCAATAAACCCATGGCTCGCCTTGATGGTGGTGATCTTGTTTATTTAACTGAAAAAGAAAAATACCAAGCAATTATTAAAGATATCCAAGATCGCCTTGAACGTCGTCAACCTGTGCTAATTGGTACAGTATCGATTGAAAACTCTGAGCTTTTATCAAAATTAATGACTGAAGCAAAAATAAAACACAGTGTTTTAAATGCGAAATTCCATGAAAAAGAAGCGGATATTATTGCACAAGCCGGTGCATTAGGCTCAGTGACTATCGCAACCAATATGGCCGGTCGTGGTACAGATATTGTGTTAGGCGGTAATCTACAAGCGCGTCTTGAAAAATTAGGTGCCCTGACTGACGCTCAAAAAGAAGCTGAAACGTTAACATGGCAATCAGAGCATAAAATGGTACTAGAGGCCGGTGGTTTATATATCATCGGTACTGAACGCCATGAATCTCGTCGTATTGATAATCAGCTACGTGGTCGTGCTGGTCGTCAAGGTGATGCAGGTGAAAGTCGTTTTTACTTATCAATGGAAGATTCTTTGATGCGTATTTTTGCATCTGAAAAAGTATCTAACATGATGAAAAAATTAGGCATGGAAGATGGCGAAGCGATAGAGCATCCTTGGGTGACACGTGCGATTGAAAATGCACAACGTAAAGTTGAAGGCCGTAACTTTGATATGCGTAAATCATTACTTGATTTTGATGACGTGGCGAATGATCAACGTAAAGTTGTTTATCAGCAACGTAACGGTGTCATGGACAGTGAAGAGATTACAGAAACGATTGATGGAATCTGGGATGACGTGTTTAACGATTGTGTTGATCAATACGTACCACAACAATCATTAACAGAACAGTGGGATTTAGAAGCGTTAGAGCGCAAACTAAAATCTGAATTCTTAATCGAATTACCGGTTCAGCAATGGTTAATCGATGATGCCAATCTTCAAGAAGAAACGATTCGCGATAATATTTTAACGCATGCTAAAGAATCTTATGCCGCTAAAAAAGAACAAGTGGGTACTGAGATTATTTCAGGTTTTGAAAAATCAGTCATGTTGCAAACTATTGACACTCTCTGGAAAGAACACTTAGCGTCAATGGATCATTTGCGTCAAGGTATTCATCTACGTGGTTACGCGCAGAAAGATCCAAAGCAAGAATATAAGCGTGAATCTTACGAGATGTTCCTAGAGATGTTAGACAACTTAAAACAGGATGTTGTGACGATTCTTTCTAAGGTACAAGTTCAAAGCAAAGAAGAAGTGGAAGCAATCGCAGAACAGCGTCGTCTTGCAGATGAAAAAGCGAAACTAGAAATGCAACACGCTGGTGCTTCAAATGGTGAAGCAGTATCAAACGATCACGATGACCCGTTTGTTCGTGAAGAGCGAAAAGTTGGACGTAATGAGCCTTGCCCATGTGGTTCAGGTAAAAAGTTCAAGCAATGCCACGGTAAATTAAGCGTTTAAAGATTAATGACCGACAGAAAAAATGGTTCTTTTGAGCCATTTTTTTTGCTTAAAAAGTGAGATAACGAGATTCTATGAAAATTATTAATATTAGTATTGCGATTGTTAAAAAAAATGATCAAAGCTACTTAATCGCATTAAGACCATCAGACAGTCATCAAGGCGGTAAGTGGGAGTTCCCTGGCGGAAAAGTAGAAGAAAATGAAACTCCTGAAGAGGCAATGTTACGTGAATTGCATGAAGAGGTTGGGTTAGTTGCTACTGACTATACACTTTTTGAGAAGCTGTTCTTCGATTATGGCGACAAGCAATTAAATCTACATTTTTATCTTGTCACAAAATTTACGGGAGAGGCATTTGGAAAAGAGGGTCAACCGATTAAATGGGTATCTCATAAAGCATTAGAGAGTTATGATTTTCCTGAAGCAAATAAAACGGTGATTGCTAAACTATAAGAAAAGGAGGCGATATGAGCAATATTATCTACTTTTCTGAACATCATGATGCATTTCAAAAAATTGTACCTCTATTAACAGAGATCTGTCTGTGTGCGGAACTGACAGAGACGATGACCGCTGAAGTGATTGTTGAATATAGAGTTTATTACCAACAGCTATCTGCAATGGGCAATACACAAGACTCAGTTAAACCCCTTAATCATGCCTGCCATATCATTCTGGGTTTATTGATTAAGGCGCGTTTATAACCCGAAGACGTAAATAAGAGGTAAAACGCGGGACGCCATTTTTGGTGAAACCAATGTATTGGTAGGTAATAGTCGTGCCTATCGCAGGAGGATTATCTCGCTCCTCATCGGTAAAACCCGTGCCTATTTTAAAGCTAACGCCTTGTGCATTTTTAACTAACAAGGCGCCCATTCTTCCTTTATGTTTACCTTTGCCTGCGGTGTAACCTAACACGACGGCTTCTGCATCGTCATAACGCTTCAGTTTCATTAAGTCTTGATTACGTTTCACTTGGTAATAGGCGTTGATATGGTGAAGCATCAAACCTTCTCCTCCACCTTCGATGACCTTATCCAGTTTTATTTGTAATGCCTGGTGACTGGTGAATTTTTGCTGATGAATCATCTTTAAATAAGGGGAAGGGCTGTTATTAACGAATTTTTCCATTATCGTTAAGCGCTGTGTAAAAGCGGCTAAAGAACTAGGTAAGTCAAAAATCATAAACGAGATTTTTTTCCAGTCTTGCTCGCCCCCTTTTTGTGTACGCACAATGCCTGATACTTGCTCAAATGTCCCTCTTGCTATCCATAATTCACCATCAAGGGCGATATTAGGAAAGTCTTTAGTGAACCACTTAGGGGCGGGGAATACATTGCCTTGGCGTGAAATGAGATGTTGTCCATTCCAATACGCGCGCACGCCATCGAGTTTTTCACTGACCCAGTAATGGTTAACAATAATGTCTTGGTGATATTTTGTAGCGAGTTGTATCGGTGGGTTATTAGCGTGTAATAAAGGTGTAAAAAAAAGTACAAATAATAAGATAAATGGCATAAAAACTCCCTAGTCTGTACTCAGTCTAGGGCGTTTTATAAAGTCTGCAAACGTATACCAATTACAATTGCTGCTAATCAACAAATCGCATTGATAAGTCAACGGCATTAACATGTTTTGTTAATGCGCCGACAGAAATGTAATCAACACCTGTGCTTGCATAACTTAAAATGGTACTGGTCGTGACATTACCAGAAACTTCTAAATCCGCCGTATGTTCATTGTTGCGGTTTATCTCTACCGCTTCAATCATCATTGGCACGGTAAAGTTATCTAACATGACACGTTGTGCACCCGCATCAAGGGCTTGTTTTAGCTCATCAATACTTTCAACTTCCACTTCCACCCAACGTTCTGGATGTTGCTGGTTTGCCATATCAATCGCTTGTTTAATACCGCCACAGGCTAAAATATGGTTTTCTTTAATAAGGTAAGCATCAAACAAACCTAAGCGATGATTGAAACCACCACCACATAATACCGCGTATTTAGAGGCATTACGTAAACCAGGTAATGTTTTACGTGTATCAAGAAGTTTACAGTTGGTATCGCGAATTAAGTCCATGTATTGTTTTACACGTGTCGAGATACCAGAAAGTGTTTGAATAAAGTTAAGCGCACTGCGTTCGCCAGTCAGTAACGTGCGAGCACAGCCTTCAAGGGAAAATAAAGTGCTGTTCGCTTTAACAAAATCACCGTCTTTGACGTACCAAGTGATTGTTACACTATCACCGAGTTGTCTAAATACTTCCTGCGTCCATGCTTGCCCACAAAAAATTGCATCTTCACGGGTAATAACAATCGCTTTGGCTTGTTTATCTTCAGGGATTAAATTGGCGGTAATATCACCCTCTGATGGTGATAAACCATTTAAATCTTCATGCAGAGCAATTTTAACACTTTGTGCAATTTCTTCTTCAACCATGATTTTGTTTCCACGCTGTCTAAAAAATAATAAAAATTAATTTTAGCATGAAGTTAAGATTTAATAACATAACTCTTATAAAATGGTTAAAACAAATTTAAGGAAAGTCGATGAGTTTAATCATAGGGTTAACGGGCGGAATAGGCAGCGGTAAATCAACCGTTTCAAGATTTTTTAGTCAACTGGGCATTGAAGTGGTTGATGCTGATGTTGTTGCGCGTTTGGTGGTCAAAAAAGGACAGCCAAGTCTGGCAAAAATCAGTGATTATTTTGGCTTGGATATTCTCGATAAGGGCGAGTTAAATCGGTCTAAACTGCGTGAGATTATTTTCAACGATGAAAGTAAAAAAGACTGGTTAAATAACTTATTACACCCCATTATTCGAAAGCAGATGTTAATGCAGTTGAAAGCAGCAAAAGGTGAATATGTATTATTAGAAGCGCCTTTATTGTTTGAGAATAACTTAACTGCTTATTGCGATTATGTGATTGTGGTGGATATTAATGAAAGTCTACAGATAGAGCGTGCAAGCGCGCGCGATAATAGTTGTCGTGATACCATAAAATCCATTATGGCAAGCCAAATTGGCCGGGTACAACGTTTAGAAAAAGCCGATTTTGTTATTGATAACGGCGATATTTCACTGCAACAGTTAGAAAGTTCGGTAATAGCTTTAGATAAACAACTTCGGGCGTTACAATAGCCAGTAATCGAAGGAATGAGATAAAAATGACTAATATGATCACTTTTGAATACCCGTTAAATGAAAAAATGCGTAGTTATTTACGTTTTGAATTTCTCTTCTTACAGCTAATAAAAAGTAAACAGTTCACGCATGAAAGTGATGCCACTGTGTTCTTTAAAGCATTATTTGAGTTATTAGAGCTGAGTGAACGCTGTGATATCCGACATGATTTAATTAAAGATTTACGCGAACTCGCGCTACAAACCAAAGCATGGCTACAGCACGATGAAGTTGATCAACAAGCAGTCTCTGATTTGTTAACAGAAATTGAGCGCCTAATCGAAGCGGTGATCGCAATGCCTAAACAATTGCGTTATTTTAAAACAAACCGTTTTTTAACGTCATTAAAACAACGCTTTTGTATTCCAAGCGGGAGCTGTAATTTTGATTTACCACAATATCATTTTTGGCTTGCGGAAGGTCCTAAAAAGCAAAGTAAAGACGCCGATGTATGGTTAGCCCATTTCGATGGATTACAAAAAGCGCTGATTCTATTTTTAAAAATTAAACGCTCACAGGGAACGTCCTCAAAAAAAGTTGCTGTGAATGGTTTTTATCAAGGTGTTGTTGAAAATAGCTGCTTTGTCAGTATTGAACTTGATACTTCATTTGCGGTTTATCCCATGATAAGTGGCCATAAAGATAGATACTCTATTCGTTTCATGAGTACTGATATAGAAAATCATCTCTCTGAAAATATAAATTTTAAACAGATTTGCTGTTAGATAAGCAGAGGAATAAAAATGAAAGTAAATTGTCCTACTTGTAAAAAAGAAGTGGAATGGGTAAAAGAAAGCCTACACCGTCCGTTTTGTAGTAAGCGTTGTCAACTTATCGATTTAGGTGAGTGGGCTGACGAAGAGAAACGTATCAAAGGTGATGAGGTTAGTGCTGAAAACCTACCAAAGGACAATACTATCTATTTTGATTAGATAGCAATATTAAAACAAGACAAAAACAATAGGGAAATACGATGTTAATAAACACTTTTTTAGATAAATTAAAAACAGTACCTGAATCGGTTGAATTTACAGAGACCATGGCGACGATTGAAGCAAACTACCATTTCTCAGAAAGTGCATTTAGCAATGGGAAACAGGAAAATGAAGCGGGTCAAAACTCAGGTTCATGTAAGCTGTTTTCTTTTGCCTCATTACAAAAGCTAACAGAGCAACAAACCTTAGCGTGTTTTGGTATTTATTACCGTAACGATGTATTACAGCATCCTCAAAATGATGATCATCAAAACATCCGTCAGTTTATGCTTAATGGTTGGTCTGGTATTACCTTTTCTACGCCGGCTTTAGCTGCTAAATAGTCGCTGTCATTACTTTATCTCTAATAAAACAGACATAGTGTTGTTTTATTAGAGTGGTAATTCGGTAGTATATTTAAGTTGCTCCATGGCAAAACTAGAGTTCACATCGGTTAAACCACTGACATTGTTGACTAAAGTTTTGTAAAACTGATCATAACTACGCATATCTTTCACTAATACCTTGAGCATGTAATCATATTCGCCTGCCATACGGTAAAACTCCATCACCTGTGAAAAGCCCTTTACCTGTAATACAAAATGCTCGAACCAAGCTTCAGAGTGCTGTTGAGTTTTAATCTGCACAAAAGCAATCAGCTCTAAACCGACTTTATCTGCATCTAATAAAGCAACCCGTTGTTTTATCATGCCTTGATTTTCTAAGCGCTTAATTCTATTCCAGCAGGGAGTTGTTGTTAAATTTAATTTATCGGCCAGTTGCTGCAAAGGTAATGAGCAATCTTGCTGTAATAATTTCAAAATATGCTTGTCTATTTTATCCACATGAAACTCCGATCAGATTAAATTTCTACTTATACGCCTAAATTTAAGGAAATTTTTCTATTTAATCAATGATTTTAAGTAATATAAGATAAAAATTCTCTGTGTTGTTATTTATACTTAGTAAAACTATCAAAAGGAATAGATCAATATGAATAATGAAAGAGCGTGGGTTAATGATGCGATTGCACTGATTAAAGCCGATTATCAACGCAGTGCAGATACACATTTGATTAAGGTTGCCTTACCGGAATTTTCAGGCATCGATATCTACTTAAAAGATGAAAGTACGCATCCAACGGGTAGTTTAAAGCATCGTCTGGCGCGCTCGCTCTTTTTGTATGCCTTGTGTAATGGCAATATTAATGAGAACACTACAATTATTGAAGCCTCTTCAGGCAGTACTGCTATTTCAGAAGCCTATTTCTCGCGTTTATTAGGGCTTAGATTTATTGCCGTGATGGCTAAAAGTATCAGCCCTGAAAAAATAACATTGATTAAAAACTATGGTGGAGAATGCCACCTCGTTGAGTCTACCGACATGATTTACGCACAATCGGAACACTTAGCAAAAGAGCTTAATGGTTACTATATGGACCAATTTACCTATGCGGAGCGTGCGACCGATTGGCGTGGTAATAATAATATTGCAGAATCTATTTTTAAGCAGATGTCGCTCGAAGCATATCCTGTTCCTAAATATGTGGTTGTAAGCGCTGGTACAGGCGGCACTAGTGCAACGATTGGTCGCTATATCCGTTATAACCAATTGAGCTGCGATTTAGTCGTGACCGACCCGCAACATTCTGTGTTTAATGAATATTATAAAACCGGTAATAAAGCATTATGTTCCTCTCAAAGTAGCCGAATAGAGGGTATTGGTCGCCCGCGTGTTGAACCATCCTTTATTGCTTCTTTAATCGATCGAATGATTAAAGTTCCCGATAGTGAATCAGTGGATGCGATGTTGTGGTTAGAAACCATTTTGGGACGCAAAGTTGGCCCGAGCACAGGCACTAATATGGTGGGTGTATTACAACTTGCGCGAGAAATGCAGGCGAAGGGAGAAAAGGGATCGATTGTGACGTTGCTCTGTGATCGTGGCGATCGTTATTTAGATAGTTATTATTGCGCCGAGTGGGTTAAACTCCACATCACTGATACTCCCTAGAAGAAAATGACATTGGAAATCGCAAATAGCATATTAAAAATAGCTACTTTTAACCTCTTGAACTACCTTGAGCCACCTTTTGCGTGTTACGAATTCGATCGTATTTTAAGTGCTGAACAATGGCAAAAAAAGCAAAAGTGGATCACTGATTACCTCAATGAATCCCAAGCCGATGTCATTGGTTTTCAAGAGGTATTTAGCCCTGAATCGCTCAAGGAACTGGTTAAAGCCGCGGGATATGATTATTTCGCTGTGGTTGATGAATGTACTGTGGTTGATGACTTTATTTGTTATTCCCCGGTCGTTGCGATTGCCTCGCGTTATCCTATTACCGATGTTTATGCCGTTGAATTTGATCAAACTCTTGCAGGTGAAATGGGGCTGGCTGAGGACTTTTCTTTTAGCCGAAAAATATTACGTGCAACGATCGACTTGCCACATATCGGTGAGTGTGACTGTTATGTCGTGCATTTCAAGTCTAAGAGAGCACTTTTTGAACATGCTGAAGAAGCGCAGTTATCCGGTGAAGAAAACATTATTGAATCGTTAAAAGCGAATGTTGCTGGCGGATGGGGCTCTACAATACAACGTGGTAGCGAAGCAACGCTATTGATGGTTGAGATGATAAAACGTAAAGCTGAAACGGCTAAACCGATGTTATTAATGGGTGACTTTAACAACAGTTTAAGTGACGGTGTATTAACCCAACTAGTCACGGATAATCTTAGGTTTGTTTCTCAAATTGATAAAAATGCATTCTTAGAAAAGTATTGTTTACAGGATGTGTGGAATCTATTTCAAGACAGCGATAACTTTGCCGGGCAATTACGTGAACCTACTCATTACTTTGGTGAAACAAGCTCTGTATTGGATCACATACTTGTCTCCTGTGAGTTTGATGCTAAATACAATAAAAGTACATTTTCGGTGAGCCATTATGAAACCTATGATCGCCACCTAATCAATCCTATTTTTGAAAGAGATGGTCAAAGTACCGATCATGGTATTGTCTTGGTTACGCTGCAATTACGTGGTTAATATTTTGTAACTACTCAGGGCGTCGCTATTTAAGGTCTGTTCAGGTAAAGCTTCAGTTATCTTGCGATAACCGTGTTGAAAATGCTCATAAATTTATCGGGAATAAATTTGAACATCCGTAGGTTGGCCCGAAGGGCGTAGTACAGGATGTACGAAGTATTTAAACGACTAAACTGCGCTTTTTCGCCTTGAACTAAGCATAAATAGCTTAGTTCTGAGCCGTTACTGTCTATTTTTGTATCAAAAGCACACGTTTTAGCTGGGTGCTGAGTAGTTACAATATTTTTTCTAAAAAGCTGCGTGTTTAAATTCTGATTTCTTATCAAAGTAATCAAATATTTCCTGTAGCGTACTTTTCTGCTGTTCGCTAAGGGGACGGAAATGTACGCCATAATAAAAAATATCACCTTGTTGTTCATAGTGAACAACATCACCTAGTAAGTTAAAGCGTCTAATTTGACTGTCTGCTTCTCGACTGGGTAAATCAATAATAAAAGTAACCGCTGTTTGTTGATCAAAGACCACGGACTTCATTGATTTTAACTGCAAACCCGTGAGACTTAAATCCTGTGTTAACCCCTGTAAAGTATTTTCTGCCTGTTGAAGCGTGATGGTTAATTGATTAGCGATGCGTGGATAAAGGCGTTTATCGTTGCCTCTGCGTGTTCTATTTTCTTTCTCATCAAGCTTAAAGTCATGCGATAGCTGTTCAAGTTGCACTGATATCTTGTTTAAATCTCTTACAAATAAATTACTCGCCTCGGTTTTTTCACCACTTTCTTTTAATAAAGATAAGGTTTTTTCAAGCACGGTATGGGTTGTGCGTATTTGTAAGGCCTGCAGCTCATTTTGTTGCGTTAAGTTAAGCGAATGTTGCTGCTGTGAGTCGAGCTGTTGATATAAAGCGTTAACAAGGTGTGTGCCTTGTAAAAACTGTTGCTGTGATTGACTTAGCTGCTTGTCGGTTTCAGAAACAGAAACGGCTAAGTGGTTAAGTTGCTCTTTAAACTGTGTAACAAGGGGGGAGATAGCCGCGATATCAGTGGCCGTTATTGCCGAGTAATGCGCCACTTGGTTTGCCACTAGGGTGAACTGTTCACTCGCTTTGCCTGCATGGGTTGCATCTATGGTGGCTTTACTTGCTAATGCTTGTGTTTTAATCGCGATTGTTTCGATATTTTCTAATACATCATAAAGTTGCTGAGCATCTAGGCTCACAGTAGTAAGGCTTTCTGTATTGATATTATTGCATTGTTGCAGTGCTTTTATGCTATCGATAGCCATTTGTAATGATTGTTGATGGTGTGCAATTGTTTGTCGATTGATAACGTTGAAGTCAGCATGTTGTGCAAGCAAGTTAAGCTGTGCCGTATTTTGTTGCTCTAGGGTGTTTAATTGACCGAGTACATTTGTATGCTCGTTATATTGTAAATGATGCAAACTATTCATCTCTTCAGATAACTGTTTTGCCTGCGCTGAGGAGTGCACAATTTGTTGATTATGCTGTTGAATACTCAGCATCACTTCACTCAAAACAAGGCGCATTTCATCGGCCTGATAAAGTAAGGTGCCAAGTTCATCATGATGGGTTTCTGCAATGGGGTATGATTGTAAGTCACCTAAGCGTATGCGCGATGCGACGTTAGCAATGCCTTCTAAAGGTTGAATAATGTTACGTGCGATTAACCAAGCAAAAATTGACCCCATAATCAGAATAAATAACCAACTAAGTTGTAAGATTAACAAGCCTTGTCGCTCATTTTTATCACGTTGTAAGGTCAGTGAAGTGACTATGGTGTTTAGTTTTTCACGCAATCGATTGCTTAAATGGTGGAAAATAGTGAGTTGTTCAATATTAATTATTTCTAATGGTAGGTTTTGGCTTGCGCTTTGTAAGTCTTTCCACAGCTTTTGGCTGCTTTTAATCTCTTCTCTAATTATTTCATTGCTGATTGCTTCATGATAAAGACTGTTTTTCATCGAGAAATCGATATACGTTTTACCGCCATAAAGCATCGCTTTTAGGTTTTGTTCAAAAAGAAATTGGTTCTTTTTTATTTCGTTGGTACTGGTTTTTTCACCGCTAATAATGGTCTGTTGTCGAGCAAAGAAAAAAGCATTAATAAATTGCTCAACGACTAAATGCTGTTGTTGTGCAACCTCAATTTTCATGTTGTTTTGTTTGTGTTGATTGGCATCACTGATAGTACTAATAACGAGGTAACTAACGGAGATTAGGAGAAAGAAGAGTAAACTGGCGAGTTTTTGCTTAATTGAAAAAAAGTTTAACCATTGCATAATATCTAACGTTATCTCTATTGTAATCGATGAACCATGGTATCAAATTTGCGTCAAGAGAGAACTAACGTGGGATAGAAAAGGGAAGTAAAGCGTAATTTATAGCTAACGGAGAGTAAGTTGCGCTAAGTTTACCCTAGCGCAATGGTTTATTTACTGTTTAACACCTTCAACTTGAAGGTTCATATCAACATAACTTGATGCACCCATTACTTTGATACCAAAGTCTTTTAATTCTAAGCGTGTTGTTGCTTCAAAACCTGCACGGTAACCACCCCATGGATCTGTCCCTTCACCAATAAACTGTGCGTCTAGGGTAATGTTCTTAGTCACGCCGTGTAATGTTAAGTCACCGCTGATTGCTAAGCCACCATCTGCTTTTTTAACCACTTTATTACTGACAAAAGTAGAGGTTGAGAATTTTCCTGCATTGATGAAATCATCGCTTTTAAGATGTTTATCACGCTCTGCATGATTTGAATCTAAGCTGCTTGTATCGATGCTAACAGATACTTTTGATGCTTCTATATTTTTTTCATCAAAGCTAAAGTCACCAGAAAAAGTATTAAATCGACCTTGAATAAAGCTATAACCTAAATGGCTTACTTTAAAGTTTACCGACGCATGTGCACCGTTTGTATCGATTTTATAATCTGCAGCATTAGCCATTGTTGGTAATGCAAACACAGATGCAAGTGTCGTAAGAAGTAATATTTTTTTCATTGTAATTCCTTTTTATTCATAATTAATAATCGTATTAGATCATTTTTTTAAGTGTATTGTCTTTATTAATAAAGTGGTGTTTAAGTGCAGCTGCTGCATGTAACAAGGCTAAAGCAATCAGAGTATAGGTGAGATAAAAATGTACATCACCAGCTATATCTTCTTGATTTTCAATAAAAGAACCTAACCCCGGCAGAGTAAAGAAGTTAAAAACCTCGATGCCTCGACCGTCAGCGGTTGAAATCATATAACCTGAAATAAAGGTCGCAAAAAGCAAGATATACATCACTATATGAGCGATTTTTGCGCCCAGCTTTTCCCAAGTTGCCCCTTCAATAGCGGGTGACTGTTGAAATTTTTTGTAAATAATACGTAGCACTGTCAGTGTAAAAAGTGTTAATCCTACCGACTTATGCCAATGCGGGCCTATTTTGTACCATTCACTGTAATAGGTTAAATCAACCATCCAATAACCAAGCGCAAATAACGTAAAAATAGTCACGGCAGAAAGCCAATGGATGATTTTTGCAACACGGCTATATTGTGATACAGATTGAGACATTTTTCCGCCTTTGTTAATTGATTGTTAATTCACTGTTAATTAATTTTCTATATTGTAATCAAGTTATAGAATAATCAAACAGATAGAAAGAGAATAGTTTGTTCAAAAAATTTGATGTTATGGAAAGGTATGCTCTGTTTGGCTGGTTAGCCAAGTTGGATACTTTTGCATTATCGATTTAAACAATGAAGCATTGATAAGCGAGTCGAGCCATTTTTGTAGATGAGGGTAGGGAGCTTGTTGAAACCATGTTTGATCAACGGCTGCAAACTGACGAATAAAGGGAAAAATAGCGATATCAGCAAGACTCAATTTTTCAGAAAACAGATAATCACTGTTAGCCAAACGCTGTTCTAACTGTATTAAAAAATCTTCACATTGTTCACGATAATAGCTTTCCTCGTACTCAGGAAAGCGATCTGCGTATTTGTAACGGTCAAGCCAGCCTTTAAACTCAAAGTCATTTTCATCAATCAAGGCTAACATCGCATGAATATTGCCTGATAACCACTGGTCGGGATCATTCAATGAAAGTGCCCAGCCCATAATGTCTAAGCTTTCATCTAATACTTCATCACTTTGCAAGGCTAATACCGGTACTGTGCCTTTAGAAGAGAGCGCAAGCATTTCAGCGGGTTTCTCTTTTAAGATGATCTCGCGTAATTGTACACTCTGACCACTATAGGCGATGGCAAGTCGAGCGCGCATTGCATAAGGACAACGGCGAAAAGAGTATAGGCAATGCTTCATAAATTTTCCTAGCAGGAGTTTAGGGAATAAAAATCATTGCCTTACAAATTATCCCTTGCTTGGGTAAGAAGCAAGGTTTTTCCACTTAACGTAATGACATTCATTCGATGCTTAAGTATTACGCAGGAAAAACCTATTAATTCAAAGCGCTCCGCTAATGATTGTCAGTGCTACTCACTGTCTGTTGCTGCGACTTTTCTAATTTTGCTTGTTTGATGATTTGTATTGCAGAGCTTAAAAATAAGCTAGCGAGTACAAATGCGACTAATAAGTCTGGTACTGCGCTATCGGTATACCAAACACCGGATGCAGCGACCAGTACGACTAAATTGCCGATAGCGTCATTACGGCTGCATAACCAAACTGAACGCACATTTGCATCACCGTCTTTATAGCGCATTAACAGTAATACGCTGATGACATTGGCTGCAAACGCAAGTAGAGCAATCGCGCCCATGGTTGTTGCATCAGGCATATTTAAAAAGAAGAAACGATACAGAGTAGAGCCAAATACCCACAATGCCATTAATAGCAAACTATAACCTTTAAAGAGGGCAACGTTACTGCGCAGTTGAAGAGACTTGCCGATGGCCCATAAACTGATGCCGTAGGTAAGCGTATCACCTAAAAAGTCTAATGCGTCGGCTTGTAATGCCTGTGATTGTGCGCCAATACCCGCGATCATCTCAACAAAAAACATGACACCATTAATTGCAATGACATACCATAATATACGTTTATATTTTTCACTCATCCCATCAAAGTGTGAGTGTCCACCACAACATCCGGCCATTTTCTTTCCTTAATTAAATAATTACATTAAAGTAAGTATAAAACCTCTAGTGACTAGAGGTTCAAGTGTTATTTGTAAAAAGTTTTATAGGCCATGATTTAAAGCTTAGATTCAAATAGTAAGTGTGGCCAAGGTATCAATCACTAACGTGTTAAATGTTTTAAAAGGGAAATCAAAATGGCGATATATAGCATTGGGCAATTAGCTAAAATAACATCGTGTAAAATTCCGACGATTCGTTATTACGAAGAGATTGATATTTTACCCGTGGCAGAGCGCAGTGAGGGTAATCAACGTCGTTATAACGACGTGCACTTGCAGCGCCTCAATTTTGTTAGGCATTGCCGCGCATTAGGTTTTAGCCTTGAAGAGATACGCCAACTGATTCATTTGCAAACCTGCCAGCAACACGCGCCCTACGAAGCACATGAGATAGCAAACAAACACTTACAAGACGTATTACAGAAAATAACGCAATTACAACTCTTAGCTGCAGAGCTACTTGAAGTCGTGCATTGCTGCTCTGAAGGTGAGCGACATAAATGCCAGATTTTAAACGTGCTCAACAAACCGTGCGCTAACAAGTAAAAAAGAGACTCATCTTTGCTTCTTATGAGTGGCAGTGATACCTTTTAAAACTATGTTTTAAAAATATTATTTGGAGTATGACCTTGCAATCTGTTGTTGATTTTTTAAATGGAATTATTTGGAGTCCTGCGCTGATCTATCTATGTTTAGCGGCGGGCCTTTTTTACTCAATTCAAACACGTTTTGTGCAGGTGCGCTTATTTCGTGAAATGTGGCGATTATTGTTGTCGGGGAAAAAATCTGAACACGGTATTTCCTCATTTCAAGCATTAGCAGTTTCACTGTCCGGTCGTGTGGGGACGGGTAATATTGCTGGTGTGGCTGCCGCTATCGGTTTTGGTGGTCCAGGCGCTGTTTTTTGGATGTGGGTGGTTGCATTTTTAGGTGCCGCAACGGCATATACAGAATCGACGTTAGCACAAATCTATAAAGAGGTGGATGACGGACAATACCGTGGTGGTCCCGCGTATTATATTGAAAAAGTTACCGGCCAAAAATGGTATGCCATTATTTTTGCACTGGCAACCATTGCTGCCTGCGGCTTGTTATTACCGGGTATTCAATCAAACAGTATCGGTAACGCCGTGGAACTGGCCTTTGGTTCGGGGGAGATGATAGATACGGGCATTGGCATTATTAGCGCAACCAAAATAGCCACTGCAGCGGGTATTGTATTATTACTCGGTTTTATCATTTTTGGTGGTGTGAAGCGTATCGCGAGTTTTACGCAATATGTTGTGCCGTTTATGGCATTGGCTTATATGATCATCGCCTGTGTGATTATTGCCTTACATATTACCGAGCTTCCTGGTATTTTTGCCATGATTATTGGTGATGCATTTACGCCGATGGCAGGTTTTGGTGCTGCAATCGGTTGGGGGGTTAAGCGTGGTGTTTATTCAAATGAAGCGGGTCAAGGTACTGGTCCTCATGCTGCAGCTGCCGCTGAAGTTGAACATCCTGCACAGCAAGGGTTAGTACAAGCATTCTCGGTTTATATCGACACCTTGTTTGTTTGTTCAGCGACTGCGTTTGTTATTTTAATTACTGGCGCTTATAACGTACATGGCGCGGGTGAAACCTTTTTAGTGCAAAATGTCGCTGCAGACATTGCCGCTAACAGCCCTGCATTTACACAGATGGCCGTTGAAAAAGTCTTACCGGGTGTCGGTAAACCGTTTATTGCACTGGCGTTATTCTTCTTCTCGTTTACGACTATTTTGGCTTATTATTATATTGCTGAAACCAATGTTGCTTACATTCGTCGCACCTTAAAAATGCCTAACTTTACCTTCATACTTAAACTGGCACTGATGATTGCAACATTCTACGGCACCATTAAAACCGCTAATTTAGCATGGGGACTTGGTGATGTTGGGGTTGGTCTCATGGCATGGTTAAATATTGTGGGTTTATTAATTATCTTCTTTATGGGAAGACCTGCGCTTAAAGCATTAAAAGATTATGAAGCACAGCGTAAAGAGAAAAAAGAAGTGTATACCTTTGACCCGCTAAAATTGGGCATTAAAAAGGCAACGTTCTGGGAAGATAAAATTAAAAACAAATAATGTATTAGTGGCAACAGCATTATTTTTTAGAAAATAGAGTGTTTAAGGGCTTGAATATTTCAAGCCTTTTTTTATGCCTTTGAAACGCCTTTTAGCATGGCATCAATGAGCGCTTGGGCAACAAATTTAGTTAATGCGTCATTAGCGCCAACTTGTTGTGCTCTATCAACACTCATTTCACTGGAAAGCGAGGTATGAAGAATGATATATGTATTCGCAATCTCTTTGATACTGCGCACTTCAAAGGTCAGTTCGTAACCATCTAAACCTGGCATTTCAATATCACTGACTAAAATGCTAATAGGATCATCTTTAGCTGCGCATTCCTGCATCACCTGTAATGCATCATTGCCGTTCTTACAGACTCTAAATGGCACATCGATACGTGTTAATGCGTTCTCGAGTTGTTTACGCGCGACAGCGGAGTCATCTACTAATAGAATGCTTTCATTTTGTAACAGGCCTTTTTGAACACCGGTTATCTCAACAGAATGATCGTCATTATCTGGGAATATTTGTGACAGTAGCAGTTCAATATCTAATAATTGAATAAGCTTCTCTTCAAAACGTGTAATGCCAGTAATGTAGGTTTTATGGCCTAATGAACTGGGTGGGGGATCAATGTTTTTCCAATTACACTCTATAATGCGCTCTATTTTACGGACTAAAAATCCCACGTGTTGACGGCTACAATCGGTAATAATAATCACACAGTTTGGCTTTTCTGCTTCACTAATCGGTGGGTAACCAACGGCAGCTGCCATATCGATAATGGAGAGCGTTTGACCTCGAATACTGGTTGCCCCGATGATATTACTATCGGCATTGGGCAATTGTGTTAAAGGCTGGTAGGGCACGATTTCTTGAATTTTAAGTGTACCAAGCGCAAAACTTTGCAATGCTGATAACTTAAAAAGTAATAAACCTTGTGATTGACTAGAGGTTGATTGCATAAAAAATCCGTATAATAAGTGTTAAGAAAAATTATAGATGTTCATTTAAAAATAGATGCTAACATATTGTTATTTTAACTCTTTTAGGAAAAGCTATGAGCCCAGAACAACAAACACAAATAGAAGCAGCTGCATTTCGTCGTTTATTAACACATCTTGATAGTCGCAAGGATGTACAAAATATCGAATTAATGAATTTAGCTGGTTTCTGCCGTAACTGCTTATCAAAGTGGATGATGGCAGAAGCTGGCGCATTAAATGTTGATCTTGATTCTGATCAAGCCAGAGAGTTAGTTTATAGTATGCCTTACGAGCAATGGAAAGTGAATCATCAGCTTCCAGCAACCGCTGAGCAACTCGCTGCTTTTGAAGCTATTCAAGCCGCTAAATAAACGCATGGGTATTATTCCGCTGTTATTTTAGCTAACCACTGTGCCTCAAATTGCATCATCTGTTGGTGCTTTTTACTGGCATTGTGTTCATTATTGTCGAGGCTGGTGGTGAAAGGCCCCGCTCGGCAAATAGTACAACAATCAGCATCCTGATAAACCGCCGCGTCTAATTCCATTTTTAATGAATGGTTTTCTTGTAAACTCCACACATAAGTCCTTCCCTGCGTATCGCGTACATGTTTATCTCTATCGACGTTACGTACTTTATAATCAGGAAAATGGTTAATATCAAAAAGTGAAGATCCTTGGAAATGGATATTGGTATGTTGATGTAATGCGTTCTCGATATTCCACTCTCGGTAGGGCTTTACATCCTTTGAAGTAATAAAGCACAGTTGTTCGCCATTTGGATCTAAAAAATAACGAAAAGCATTTTTCAAAAAGGTGCGTAATAAAGCACGATTAAGTGTATTAATGCTCACTGCTTCGCCATGGCCTTTATACTCATCAAAAGAGCGAAATGCAGGTAATAATGGAAACTGAAAAATAACCACATCAAACTGCTGCTTAGCCAGTGTTGACCAACTGCTTTCATCGGTAACATCAAAACCAAACAGTAAAGAAACATCATTATCTACAAGCTTAAGATAAGCATTATCAGCGTATTTGTTGGTCATCGTCTCTAGTGAGTCGTATACCGTGGCGGTCATATTACGTGGCTGATGATGTTTATACAGTGAATAGGAGAAAGACAGATCGCCATCACCTACGGTTAAAATTCGCCATTCTTTTTTGATAATCATCAGACCGTCTCATTCAATAAATTCTGCGCTAATTTAACACTTAATGAAGGGTTTACTAAGCATTAGTCCGAAATTTCACAGAGAAATAATAAAACGATTATTTAATCATCTGATTTGTTTTTATTATGGCCAACCCTCAATGCACGACTGCTTTTTAACGCAGACGAGATCTATCTAATCGGCAGTAAACAAGGTTCATAACTAATGTATCGACCCGTATTTGATGCCGTGAGAGCTCATTGTTTTACCCCCTGAAGTGGGGCATTATTTATTACTAATACCAACGGTTTTTGTGTGATGTTTTAGTGACAACTGATCGCAGTGAAATTAGAGGGTTATAGCTACGATGATATTTTTTGTTGCGCTAACGTTTGTTTTTTTACACCATCTTGAGAACATTCTCTGTGTTTATTTTGTTTATATATCGCGCATAAATTAGGAAAGCGGTAAACTAAGCGTTATCCCTTTTTATATAATGAAACTTCAGGAAATTACATGACGTTAAGCAAAAAAATAATCTCTGCGTTTTTTGTTATTATCATTTCAAATCAGTTGTTTGCAAGCAACGGAGGTGTCGAAGAGACGCGTAGTACGGCTTCTCAAGTCGGAGAAGTGGTTCAAACACTGCAACTAGCATTAACGACTAGAGATGAACAAGCCCTGAAAACTATTCGTTTATATGGTACGGACAGCCGTTATTATTCAATGATTAGAGGCTGGTTATTTCAAGAATTAGTAGGGGTTGAAAGTCAATTACATGCCACTAAAAAGGCGAAAGATGCCGCTAAATTTCAAGCGCACTCAAACTTTTTAAAACAAGCAATTCGAGCAATTGACCTTGAGTAAGGTCAATAAGTTGTGAATTTAGTGACCTGCTTCAATTAAAAGGAATCAATAAAAAATAAAATATTAACTTTCAAGAAACCTGTCTACAGTTAACTCATTGTTAAATAAAACAAGGCTGTTAAAGATGGTGAAAAATGTAAAGCTGAAAAGAATGATTTATATTTCAGTGCTTCTTATTATCTCGTTGCTTGCCTTACAATATATCCCCGCAGAACTTGTCATTATTTTTATATTAGCCGTTATGATTATTTTAACGGGTTACCTCAAAACCGTGGATCAATTACCATTGCAAGGTGAAAATTGCTTTAATTCCAATAGTCATCAAATCGAAAGCTGCGATAAAATATTAACCAGTACTAAAGGCCTCGCATCACTCTGCAGTAGTAGCTTACAAGAGAGTAAATCTGATTTAGCTGATCTGATAGGAACACAAGAAGGCGCAATTAACACCCTAACCAATGCGTTTATGGCTATCCAAGAGTTATTAAATCAGCAACAAACCCACATACATACACTGCTCAGTGCAGAGGTCTCAGACGAAGGTTCATGCGTAGAAATGGATATGCGTGACTTTGCTGAAAAAACCTCTAAAACACTTAATCACTTTGTTGAAATCGCCACGAACATGGGTAATGAGTCTATCTACCTGCTTGAAAAAGTAGATCATATTAGTGCGCAGATGCCTGGCGTAATGAATGCTTTGCAAGGCATTGAGCAAATCGCTTCACAAACGAATTTATTAGCACTTAATGCGGCTATTGAAGCTGCACGTGCAGGTGACGCTGGCCGTGGTTTCGCTGTGGTTGCTGGCGAGGTTCGCTCACTCTCCGATAGTTCTTCAAAAGTGAGTCACAATATTCAACAACAACTATCGGCCATTAATACCTTGATTGCCGACTTATCAAAAGAAGTAAAAAATATAGCCGTGCAAGATGTGGATTATGTACATGATTCAAAAGATGAAGTGAATGCGGCGATATCTCAGCTTACCCATAAAGCAGATAACGACCTTAAAATGACACAAAATCTTGATGGCTTAGCTTCTGAGCTTCTTGAGGCCGTGCATGACGCGATGCGCGGTTTGCAGTTCGGTGATATTAGCATCCAAAGTTTACAGTTTACTTTAGATGGTGTTTCACACTTAAGTGACGTGATGTGTGAAGTAGAAAAAATACCAGGCGTTAATATTGCTATTGAGGTAGATGATGTATTGAAAACGTTTAAAGAGAAAAAAGATCAACGGTTACATAACCCTGTTTCATCATCAAGTATGGATAGTGGTGAAGTAGAGTTCTTTTAATTATTTTGTGTAATGAAGTCGAGGGAATTTAACATGGCAAAACATATTTTAGTAGTTGATGATTCTGTTTCAATTCGTCAAATGGTGCAAGTGACCTTACTCTCTGCAAAGTATCAAGTCTCATTGGCAAAAGATGGCCAAGAAGGGCTAGATATGTGTAAAAAAGCGAGTTATGACTTTGTGTTAACAGATCAAAATATGCCCCGCATGGATGGTCTTACGTTAGTGAAATCATTGCGTGGTTTACCGAGTTATCAACGTACACCTATCGTTATGTTAACCACTGAAGCCGGCGCTGATATGAAAGCAAAAGGTAAAGCAGCTGGTGCAACAGGTTGGATGGTTAAACCTTTTAACCCTGCAAAATTGTTGGAATTAACATCGAAAGTGCTAGGTTAGTTCGCCCCTTGAGTATCCATTTCAGAACAGGTAGTTGATATGTCGATAGATATGCAACAGTTTAACGCTGTTTTCTTTGAAGAAGTCTCTGAACATTTAACCAATATGGAAGCCTTGCTGCTCGATATAGAGGTAGCTTCTCCAAATTTGGAAGATTTGAATGCAATATTTCGGGCCGCTCATTCCATCAAAGGGGGAGCGGGTATTTTTGGCTTTGATGATATGACAGAAGTGACGCATATCCTCGAAACGCTATTGGATAAACTGCGTAAAGAAGAGCTAACCCTGACCACTGAAATGATAGATGCCTTTCTAAAGGCAGGCGACATTTTAGGGGAACAAAAAACAGTACATCAAGATGGCGGGGAAGCGGTAGACAGTGAAAGAATTAAAGCGGTGTGCACATTATTAGACAGACTCTCTAGCGAAGAAACCCCCACGCCTTGTAGTGCTAGCGAAGTTGATTCTGGTGCCCTCCAAGCAGAAAAGAACATTTCATTTCTGGTTTTAAAGGATGAAGATGTCAGTCATCTACTGGAAGAGTTGGCAAAATTCGGTCAATTAACCTCACAATCTGAAGATGCTGAACAGTTCACAAAGTGGCAAGTCGTCTTATCTGATTGCGCTGTTAGCGATGATGAAATTATTGATAATATCTCATTTGTAGCAGAGCCAGAATCAATCATTATTAACGGCATCAGTCAGGTACAGGACGATAGCTTTGGTTTCTTTGATGAAGAACCTGTTGCCGAGGACGATCAAAAAGAAGCTGATTTTGGCTTCTTTAATGAATCATCGGAAAATGAATCGCCGTCTTCTGATGTTGAGGAAAAAGTAGAGGAAAGCTTTGGTTTCTTTGAAGAATCTCCAACACCAGAAACTAAACCTGAGAATGTTGCCCCCGTTGAAGAAGAAGGTTTTGGACTATTTGAAGATGAAGAGCCACCAACGGCTAAAGTTGCTGCTGCTAAAAGTACAATAAAAAGCAAGGCATCTAAAAAGGTAAGCGCTACAAAAACGGTTAATAAACGCGCCACAAGTAAAACTGCAAACACAACAGAAACATCCATTCGTGTTAATACCGAAAAAGTGGATCAACTGATTAATCAAGTGGGTGAACTGGTTATTACCCAAGCTATGTTAATGCAAATATCCAATGAGCTTGATCCCTCTGAACACGATGTTTTATTAAATCGTCTCACTCAGTTAGAGCGTAATACACGTGATCTGCAAGAATCTGTTATGTCGATTCGCATGATGCCGATTAGCTTTGTATTTGGTCGTTTTCCGCGTGTTGTCCGTGACCTTTCGAGTAAATTAAACAAAAAAATAGAGCTACGCATGGTCGGTGATGAGACTGAACTTGATAAAGGTTTAGTGGAACAGCTGGCAGATCCATTGACTCATCTTATTCGTAACAGTATCGATCATGGTATTGAAATGCCAGAAGAGCGTCTTGCGAATGGCAAACCTGAAGTCGGCACTATTACACTGCTTGCCTTTTATGAAGGTGGCAATGTCGTCATCAATATCACTGATGATGGTGCAGGACTAAACCGCGAAAAAATTCTCGAAAAAGCCTTAGAAAGAGGATTGGATGTTAACGACAGTATGTCTGACTCTGAGGTTTATCAGCTTATCTTTTCAGCTGGTTTTTCAACCGCAGATAAAGTCACTGATGTATCGGGTCGTGGTGTTGGTATGGATGTCGTGAAACGTAATATTCACGGTATGGGCGGACAGGTTGATATCCATTCTGAAGCGGGCATTGGTTCAACTATCTCAATACGTTTACCGCTGACGTTAGCCATTTTAGATGGTATGTCTATTTCAGTCGCCGGGCAGATATTCATCATCCCATTAACCTTTATCTCAGAATCATTACAGCCTCAGGTTGATGATATTAAAAGTATTAGTGGTAAAGGTACCGTGGTGAAAGTGCGCGGGGATTATATTCCACTGCTTGCTTTGCATGAGTTGTTTAATATCGACACGGATATTAAGCAAGCAAACGATGGAATTTTAGTATTGCTTGAGAGTAACAATAAAAAAATAGCGCTATTGGTAGACCAGTTAGAAGGGCAACAACAAGTCGTGCTGAAAAGTTTAGAGACCAATTTTCATACTGTGCCGTGTATATCAGGGGCGACGATTATGGGTGATGGCACCGTTGCTCTCATTTTGGATGTTGCAGGCCTTGTTAGTGCAAGTGATTAATTTAAGTGGAGAAGATGATGAAAGATAATGAAAATGAGGCTGCAAGCAGTTTTATCGCCGAGATGAGTAACAGTGATGATAATGGCTATTTAACCTTTACGCTTGGTTTAGAAGAATACGGTATTGATATTCTTACGGTACAGGAAATTCGTGGATATGACGCGGTAACGACTATCGCTAATATGCCCGAGTTTATAAAAGGGGTGATCAATCTACGCGGTATTATCGTGCCGATTGTAGATATGCGTATCAAATTCAGCTTAGGTGATGTGACTTACGATGAAATGACCGTAGTGATTATTTTGAATGTCGCTAATCGTGTTGTAGGCATGGTAGTTGACGGCGTTTCCGATGTTATCTCGCTGAATGAGTCACAAATTAAAGAGGCACCTGAGTTTGGTTCGGCACTCGATACTCAATATCTCAAAGGATTAGGGGTGGTTGACGAAAGGATGTTGATTTTAATTGATATAGAAAATTTAATGACCAGTAAAGAGATGGCATTAGTGGAAGCATTAGTTGAGTAACAAATACGTATATTACACCATTTTATAAATCATTAATTTTATCGAGTTTAAAGGTATCTACTATGCGAAATAACACGCCAATAACGAATAACGAATATATTTTAACAGATAAAGATTTAATTGTTTCTAATACGGACATGCAAGGGAATATCACTTATATCAACGATGATTTTTTACGTATTAGTGGCTTTGTTGAGTCTGAATTGATGGGGCAACCACAGAATATTGTGCGTCATCCAGATATGCCTGCTGAAGCCTTTGAAGATTTATGGCGCGACCTAAAAGCGGGTAAACCTTGGACCGGTTTTGTAAAAAACAGATGTAAAAATGGTGATTTTTATTGGGTGAAAGCAAATGCCACACCGATTATTGAAAATGGTCAAATTACTGGTTACATGTCAGTACGTCAAGCGGCTTCACGTAGTGATATCGACACTATATCGGGTATTTACAATCTATTTAAACAGGGTAAACAAGGCAACATGAAAATTGTTCATGGGGCGGTTGTTACGTCAAAATGGACTGAGAAGCTCGCTTTTTTCAAAAAGATAAACTTTAAACAACGTCTAAACATGTTGTACATTTTAGCAGTCGCTGCAATATTGATTAGTTTAGGGGGTGGTTTTGTTGTTAATTCACATACTAATGAAGTATTAGAAACTATTTATGGCGAGTATATAGATAACCTTAAACAAGAACAAAAAGTAAACCTCATCTTGCACGATTTGAAAGACTCTATCGCAAAAAATGGACAGTTAACAGCGCAAGAGATTGAGCAACTTCAATCGATGCCCTTAACAGCTAAAGCGACACTTTCTGAACACCTAGCAAGCAATATAAAACTGCATGATGATAATCAGAAAGAGATTGGCAATGAAACTACCATCATGTTTATTATTGGTTTTCTGGTACTGATTATTGGTTTTGTTTTTGTGCGTAAATTGAGTAATTTATTGCTAATCCCGACGGGTAGAGCGCAGGGCTACTTACGAGAATTATGCCAAGGTAACTATGCCTTTGATATAGAAATTGATACCGAAGATGAAATAAGCGAAGTATTAATATTGCTGAAAATGATGCAGATAAAGTTAGGTTTCGAAGTCGAAAATATGAAACGTACCGCTAATGACGCAACACGTATCAAAATTGGCTTAGACAGTGTGCGTACCAACGTAATGATTGCTGATAACAACCGTAATATCATTTATATGAATGATTCAATTGTGCCGATGTTGCAAAATGCGCAGGAAGACTTACGTAAAGACTTACCCAACTTTGATGTTGATAAATTACTCGGCGGTAATATTGATCAATTCCATAAAAATCCTGAGCATCAGAAAAAACTGCTCGCTACCTTTACCTCTGAATTCCAAGCTGAAATTATTGTTGGCGGACGTACTTTCTTATTGGTCGCAAACCCAATTATTAATGATGAAGGCACACGTTTAGGCTCAGTGGTTGAATGGACGGATAGAACCTCAGAAGTTGCGGTTGAAAAAGAGGTTGAGAGTGTGGTTAACGGTGCGATTGCTGGTGACTTTACTCGTCGTATGGAATTAGAAGGCAAAAACAAATTCTTCACGCAGTTAAGTGAAGCAATTAATAGCTTGATGGAAACCAGTGAAACAGGCTTAACAGAAGTGGTACGTATGTTATCAGCACTCTCAAAAGGGGATCTGACAGACCGTATTACCAATGATTATGAAGGTACTTTTGGGCAGCTAAAAGATGATTCTAATTTAACGGCCGATAAGCTAAAAGAGATTGTATTACAGATTCAAGAAGCAACCGATACCATTAATACGGCTTCCAAAGAGATTGCGATGGGTAACAGTGATCTTTCACAACGTACCGAAGAGCAAGCCTCTAGTCTTGAAGAAACCGCATCAAGCATGGAAGAGTTAACAACCACCGTAAAACAAAATGCTGAGAATGCAAAAGAAGCGAATCTACTGGCTAACGGCGCATCAGAAATCGCGATTAAGGGGGGCGATGTTGTTGGTAAAGTAGTGAAAACAATGAGTGATATTAATGATAGCTCGCGAGAAATTGTCGATATTATCTCGGTGATTGATGGCATTGCTTTCCAAACTAATATCCTCGCTTTAAACGCTGCAGTAGAAGCTGCGCGTGCTGGAGAGCAAGGTCGAGGTTTCGCCGTGGTGGCATCAGAAGTGCGTAGCCTGGCACAACGTTCGGCCGCTGCCGCTAAAGAGATTAAAACGCTCATTGGAGATTCGGTTGATAAAGTAGAAGTCGGCGCAAAACTCGTTGACGAAGCGGGTAATACCATGGATGAAATTGTTAATGCAGTTAAGAGTGTGACCGATATTATGGCTGAAATTGCCACTGCATCTGAGGAGCAAAGTGCGGGTATTGATCAGGTGAGTCAGGCGATCACACAAATGGATGAAGTGACACAGCAAAACGCAGCGTTAGTTGAGCAAGCAGCAGCAGCCGCTGAATCATTAGAAGAGCAAGCGGGTAACTTAAGTGTCTCAGTCAGCGTATTTAACACCGGTGTTGGTAGCGCATCATCTGCGATGAATAAGAACTCTCGTGCCATTGAAAGCAGTAAAGCAGGTGCTTCCTTCAGCAAAGCTAAAGCAATTGCTGGTGATGAGTGGTCTGAATTTTAATCATTAACCCCCTCTAATACGAGAGGGGGTAATGTTTCACAGGATTCACCTATGTCTAGTGATCGAGAATTTGTTTTTACAGCTAATGATTTTGCCCATGTACAAAAGTTAATTTATGAACACGCAGGCATTTCACTCAGTGAACAAAAAAATGATTTAGTGTACAGCCGCTTAGCGAAACGCTTGCGTAAACATAAAATTCACCGTTTTGATACTTACCTGCAATTACTTGATAATACTGACCATCCAGAGTGGGAAGAGTTTATTAATGCACTGACCACCAACTTAACGTCTTTTTTCCGTGAAAATCATCATTTCACGCGATTATCTCGCCATTTAAAAGATAATTATGCACGTGCGAGTACAGACAAACCCATTAAGATTTGGTGTGCAGCAAGTTCAACAGGAGAGGAGCCTTATAGCATTGCAATGACAGTCGCGAGTGCATTTGGCAAGTTAAATCCACCGGTTAAAATATTAGCGACGGATTTGGATACACAGGTACTAGCAAAAGCTGAAAAAGGAATATATCAGTTTGATACCATTGATAAATTATCTTCTTTACAAAAAGAACATTTCTTTTTAAAGGGCAATGGCGCACAAGCCGGACAAGTGATGATTCGACCGGAATTAAAATCCCTGATCACCTTTAATCAGTTAAATTTATTATCAAATTGGCCAATGAAAGGAAAGTTTGACTTTATTTTTTGCCGTAATGTCATGATCTATTTTGATAAAGCGACACAATATAAATTACTTGAGGATTTTTCAAAACATTTAAATAAAGGTGGCTTGTTATTTGTGGGGCATTCTGAGAGTTTCCCTGAAGCCAGTCGTATTTTTAAGCTCGATAAACAAACCGTCTATGTGCGTTGTTAAGGAAATAAAATGGACAGAGAGCATTTAGCCACAACCACATATTTTGATAAAAAATTCAAATGTGATGCCGTAAGAGTATTACCTGGTGAGTATTACATCAGCACTAAGAATACATTATTGATGACGGTGTTAGGCTCTTGTGTTTCTGCCTGTATTTGGGACAAAAAACGGGGTATTGGAGGGCTAAATCACTTTATGCTACCCGGCAAAGCCAGTTTAGATTTTAATAAGTCAGCACGTTATGGCAACTATGCGATGGAGATCTTAATTAACCATATTATTCAGTTGGGTGGTAAGCGTGAGGATTTAGTGGCTAAAGTATTTGGTGGTGGCAAAGTAATGCACAGTTTTACTAGCCTTGATATTGGTAAAGATAACAGTACTTTTATTGTTGATTATTTACGGAACGAATCACTGCCTATTATTGCTTCTGATTTGGGGGATATATACCCTAGAAAAATTTGTTTTTTTCCACAAACTGGTAAAGTGATGGTACGAAAACTAACTGATACTTATGATCATGAAATCGAGAAACAGGAAGATCGCTACTTCAGTAAAGTGAATAAAACTGACATTGAAGGTGAAATTGAGCTATTTGATTAATGATGATTTAAATTCAAAGGAAATACGATATGACGATTAAGGTTTTAATTGTTGATGACTCCGCACTTATTAGACGTATTTTAACTGAAGTTATTGATGCGCAAGTGGACATGGAGGTTGTGGGCAGTGCACCTGATCCATTGATTGCGCGAACGATGATCAAATCACTAAACCCTGATGTATTAACATTAGACGTTGAGATGCCTAAAATGAATGGTCTCGACTTCCTTGAGAAATTAATGAAACTCAGACCGATGCCGGTATTGATGATTTCTACATTAACGGATAAAAGTTCAGCGGTTACTATCCAAGCACTCAGCTTAGGCGCCGTAGATTTTATTACCAAACCTAAAATGGACCAGATGCAAGAGATGCGCGCCTACGGTGAGTTAATTGCTGATAAAATACGCGCTGCCTCTGTGGCAAAAATTAAACAAGTTAAAGTTGTCAGTAATATTCCACGCGCAGAGAAAAGAGCACGCATCGGTAACTCAGTGATAAGCGCTCAAAAAGTGATTGCTGTTGGAGCATCAACAGGCGGTACTGAAGCGATAAATCATTTTTTATTGAGCATGCCAGAAGATTGCCCTCCGATTGTAATCACGCAGCATATGCCCGCTGGGTTCACTGCATCATTTGCAGCTAGGTTAAATAATAATTGTGTTATCCAGGTAAAAGAAGCAACACATAACGAACTCATTAAACCGGGTTGTGCTTACATTGCACCTGGTGCAAACCATATGCTGTTATCTAAAAGAGGTGATAACTATTACACGCAGCTAAATCAAGAGGAACCTGTCAATCGGCATCGTCCCTCAGTTGATGTGCTTTTTGATTCCGTGGCTATCTGTGTGGGAAAACAGGCTGTGGGTGTTATACTGACTGGTATGGGTAAAGATGGCGCTCTGGGAATGTTAAAGATGAAACAAGCAGGGGCTTTTAATTTTGGTCAAGACGAAGAAAGTTGTATTGTTTATGGCATGCCTAAAGAAGCGGTGAAAGTAGGGGGCGTTGATCAAGTGGTCGCTCTGGATAAAATAACCAGCGCGGTATTAAAACAATTAACTAAATAGAGATGTGATTTTTACTCTCTAAATGTAGTTACCGAAAATATTAGGTATAAATTAACCAGCTAACAGCTGGTTTTTTTACGCTTGCAAAAGAGTGATGATGCGCAGTAGCACGATAAGTGCATTATAAATATAACCAGACCAGTTTAGTCGTCGTACTTAAATAAGCTCAAAAGCAATTCACCAGGAAGATACGAAGAAAAAGAAGGTTAAAAATCTTACTTCGTGTTCTCTGTGTAACGCAGTGGTTTGGTGGGTAGCTTTGGTCAGTGGGTTTGTCTTATTTATCTAAATAAAAGACTATCTGCTTAAACAACTTCAAAAGCAATTAACCACGAAGGCACGAAGAAAAAGAAGGTTAAAAGCCTTACTTCGTGGTCAGCTTACTTAGTTTTTTTACTTTCTTAAATTTTATGCATAAAAAAACCAGCATTAGCTGGTTAATTTATTTACTCTCGTAAAAGAGTAATGGTGCGGAAAGAGAGACTTGAACTCTCACATCTTACGATACTAGAACCTAAATCTAGCGCGTCTACCAATTCCGCCACTTCCGCATGGCTGGGATAAAAAGACCTAAGTCTTGAATGCCGAGATCCTATATTAAAATCTAGCGGTGCATTACCGCTTGGCGATATCCCAACTGTAATTTTAAGCGATACCCGCTAAGTTTATACTTCTCCAAGTATTTATTAATCAGTCAAAAACTAATTAAAAAATGTGGCTGGGATAAGAGGATTTGAACCTCTGAATCCCGAGATCAAAACCCGGTGCCTTACCGCTTGGCGATATCCCAACTGTGATTATTAAGCGTTGTCTACGCTAAGTTTAAACTTCTTCAAGTATTCAAAAATTCATTGTGTTGTAAATGAATTTTAAAAATGTGGCTGGGATAAGAGGATTTGAACCTCTGAATCCCGAGATCAAAACCCGGTGCCTTACCGCTTGGCGATATCCCAACTGTATTTATTTAGCGTTGTCTTCGCTTTGAGAATCGTGATTCGAAATCCCGAGATCCTATGTTAAAATCTCGCGATACCTTACCAATAGGTGATATCTCATTGTATTTATTAAGCGTTGTCTTCGCTGAGTTTAAACTTCTTCAAGTATTTTTTAACTCGTTATATTTCAAACAAATTAAACAATGTGGCTGGGATAAGAGGATTTGAACCTCTGAATCCCGAGATCAAAACCCGGTGCCTTACCGCTTGGCGATATCCCAACTGTAATGATTAGACGTTATCTTCGCCTTGAGTATCGCTTAGTGATATCTCAATTTTAATTTTTAAGCGTTATTTTCGCTGGCTTCTTAACTAAGTTAAGAATGGTGCGGAAAGAGAGACTTGAACTCTCACATCTTACGATACTAGAACCTAAATCTAGCGCGTCTACCAATTCCGCCACTTCCGCAATAAGCAAATGGTGGCTACACCTAGATTTGAACTAGGGACCCCATCATTATGAGTGATGTGCTCTAACCAACTGAGCTATGTAGCCATTTTTGCTTTTGACTGTTAAGTCATTTCTAATAACCAGCTATTGCTAGATATTTCATTACTTTAATTAAAAAGTAATGGTGGCTACACCTAGATTTGAACTAGGGACCCCATCATTATGAGTGATGTGCTCTAACCAACTGAGCTATGTAGCCATCGTGCACTAACTATAAAAGTTAGGTATAAAAAAACCAGCAGAGGCTGGTTGATTTATTACTTTCGTAAGAAAGTAATGGTGCGGAAAGAGAGACTTGAACTCTCACATCTTACGATACTAGAACCTAAATCTAGCGCGTCTACCAATTCCGCCACTTCCGCATGGCTGGGATAAGAGGATTTGAACCTCTGAATCCCGAGATCAAAACCCGGTGCCTTACCGCTTGGCGATATCCCAGTTGTTATTGTTAAGCGTTTTCTTCGCTTTTTATAGTTTTAAGCGATACCCGCTAAGTTTAAACTTCTTCAAGTATTTTTTAACTCGTTATATTGCAAACAAATTAAAGAATGTGGCTGGGATAAGAGGATTTGAACCTCTGAATCCCGAGATCAAAACCCGGTGCCTTACCGCTTGGCGATATCCCAACTGTAATTTAGCGTTGTCTTCGCTGAGAATCGTGATTCGAAATCCCGAGATCCTATGTTGAAATCTCACGATATCTTACCAATTAGGTGATATCTCAATTGTAATTATTAAGCGTTGTCTTCGCTATGGCTTCTTAACTAGGTTAAGAATGGTGCGGAAAGAGAGACTTGAACTCTCACATCTTACGATACTAGAACCTAAATCTAGCGCGTCTACCAATTCCGCCACTTCCGCAAAAGCAAATGGTGGCTACACCTAGATTTGAACTAGGGACCCCATCATTATGAGTGATGTGCTCTAACCAACTGAGCTATGTAGCCATTTTGCTTTATCTTAACTCGTTTCTGTCTAACCAGTCGTTGTCTCGATGTGGCGCATTATGCTGAGTTCGCCCACACTCGTCAACTGTTTTTTAATAAAAAATGTGGTTTTTATTGTGTTTGCTTATTTGTCAAACAAGTTGCTCTTATTTCGATCTAAAACTGCTAATTATCTAAACAGTATTCTTTTAAATAACTAAAAAGGGTTTTCTAACAATGGAATTGTTAAACTATTGATTCAGTTAACAGATGAGAATTTAAATGAGAATACTACACACGTCAGATTGGCACCTTGGTCAGCATTTCATGATGAAAAGTCGCGAAGCAGAACACCTTGCTTTTTTAAACTGGTTAATTGAAATCGTTGATAGAGAATCTATCGATGTAGTGATGGTGGCAGGGGATATTTTTGATACTGCATCGCCAGCTTCTTACGCGCGTAAATTGTATAGTGATTTCATTGTTAAATTACAAAAAGTAAACTGCGCACATTTGGTTATTGTGTCAGGTAATCACGACAGCGTTGCGGTATTAAATGAAAGTAAAAGTTTATTAAAAGCATTAAACGTCTCTGTATTGGCAGGTTTAAGTGAAGACTTAACTGATCACATGATTACCGTCAGCGATAAACATAATAATGAAGCCATTATTTGTGCGTTGCCATTTTTAAGAGCAACCGATGTCATGATGAGTGAGTCGGGGAGTTCTGCTGCACAAAAGCAGATGAGCTTGCAGCAGGGCATTGCACAAACCTATCAAGATATTTATCAATTAGCCAACGCACAAAAAACAGAGGATAAAACACCACTTCTCGCAACGGGACATTTAACCGCAGTGGGTTGTTCTGTCTCTGAGTCAGTACGTGATATCTATATAGGCACACTGACGGCTTTCCCTGCACAGCTATTTCCTCAGTTTGATTATATTGCACTTGGGCACTTACATCGTTCTCAAAAAGTGCAGAAAAGTGAGCACATCCGTTACAGCGGTTCTCCTCTTGCACTGAGTTTTGATGAATCGAACCATGAAAAAAGTGTGATTATTGTTGAGTTTAATGCTCAAAGGGAGCTCACGACGTCCGAAGTCGTTATTCCAAACTTCCAAAAACTACAAGTGATCAAAGGAGATATGGAAGCCATTCAGGGGGTATTAACCACCTTGATTGAAAGCGCTGAATCTGTTTGGGTAGAAGTTAAAGTACAAGAGTCATTTTACCGAAGTGATGTACAAGCCCTGTTGAACACGTTTGTAGAGGGCAGTGCGGTAGAAATTTTAAAAATCAGCATGCCTAAAATAGATGAACATAGCCAATGGCAAACTGAGCAAATAGAAACATTAGACGCGCTAAAGCCGCAAGACCTTTTTCAGTACCGTTTAGAATGTGCAGATGCAGAATATATTAGTGAGGCGCAACAGAAGCACTTAAAACTACTCTTTGCGCAAAGCGTTGAAGAATTGGAGCAACAATCATGAAAATACTTTCTCTTCAATTTGAAAACTTAAATTCCTTAAAAGGCGAATGGAAAATTGATTTTCAAGGCCAAGAATTTATCGATAACGGCCTTTTTGTTATCACCGGGCATACAGGTGCCGGTAAAAGTACCTTATTGGATGCAATCTGTTTAGCACTCTATCAGCAAACACCACGCCTTGATAAATTAACGCAAAGTAAAAATGAATTGATGACTCGTGGTACCGGAGAGTGCTCCGCGGAAGTTGAATTTAGCGTCAAAGGCAAGGGTTACCGTGTTTCTTGGGCACAAAGTCGAGCACGTAAAAAGAGTGATGGCAAACTTCAAGCGCCAATTTGTGAATTAGCGGAGATTGAAGGGGATATCATCCTTTGCACTAAAAGCAGTGAAGTATTGAAGCAAGTCATTAGTCTAACCGGGCTGGATTTCTCACGTTTCACAAAGTCGATGCTGTTAGCACAGGGCGGTTTTGCCGCTTTTTTAAATGCCAGTCCTAAAGACAGAGCCGAGCTATTAGAAGAGCTGACCGGCACTGAAATATATGCGCAAATATCAAAGCATATTTTTGAGCGTAATAAAGCCATACAAGCTGAGTTAACCTTGTTGACTAGCCAGTCTGCCTTATTAGATGTGTTAGATGATGAAGCGTTAATGCAATTAAAGGAAGATACCCATACTTTACAGCAACAAACTGATATTAAACGCGATGAAATAAAAACGTTCGAGCAAGCATTACAGTGGCACCTTGAAGCCGTTAGGCTTAAAAACATATTACTTGATGCTAACTCAGAAACTCAAAAATCCACACAAGCGCTTACTGACTTTGAGCCTGATAATAATAAAATCACAGCAGCACAGCAGGCACAGTTAATTTTACCTGACTTTGTGCATTTAAATGAACAACAGAAATCAGCGGATGCAAACCAAGAGCAAATAGTAGAGCGTAATCATGTTTTTGCTTTATTACAATCACAGCTCACTGTGGCGCAAAGTGAGTCGTCGTTATTATCTATTAGCCAGCAGCAAGCTCAGCAGAGCCATAAACAGCAGATGCAGGTATTAACTGAACAATTAATACCGATGGATAAAGAGATAGGTACATTTGAAAAAGAGATAATAGCGAAGCAACCTGCTCATCAATTGAAGAAGGTGCAACTCACACAAGCGAACAGTGGACTGATTGCCACTAAACAACAGTTACAAGAGCAACAAGTTGCATTACAAACGATTGAGGCACAAATAGCGGAAAAACAGTCTCTTGCTATTGATAACGAACATATCGCAATGATTGAACACCTTTTGATTGCTTACCAGCGCGAGTCAGAAAAACACGCTGTTTTGCTTCATAAAATAGGTGATTTCGAATCGCAGTTAGCCATCAATGAGAAATCGCAATTACAATTACAGCAGGCTAGCGAGCAGTCTACTCAGAAACTTAGCCGCATAGATACCGACTTAGTGCGTTATCAATCAGAGAAAACGCAGTTATTAACCTTGCTAGGACCCGATGCAAATGAGCAGTTAGCCTTATTAAATAATAATAAAGCGGCTTTATTGAGTTTGATGCAATTGACTCGCTCACTTGATAAGTTAAATGCCGACAACGCATTCTCTCAAAAGACCATGAGCGAGAAGGAGGGGGTGTTAAGCACGTCTCAATTGGAACTAGCAGAGCTTGAAAAACAGGGCAAACAGTTAGCCCTAGAGGAGCAAGATTTAAAAACATTGCTTAAACAAGATAACCTACTGCGTAGCGTGCAGGACTTACAATTACAACTTGAAGTTGATAAACCTTGTCCTCTTTGTGGTTCGCTACAGCATCCTGCGATTGATGAGCACCAACCCCTCGATATTGAAGGGACAGAGTCGCGTTTAAATCAAAAAAGTAACGATTTATACCTTAAAAAAACTGAATATGCAGAATTAAATGCAGTGATTAAATCACTCATTACGCAGGTCAATGACTTGAAAAATGTGTGTTTGCAGCAACAAGCAGAGAAGTCTGAGTTAGAGGGGCAATGGTGTAATAATACTTATAGTCAGTTATTACAGCTGACTTATATCACCACGAGTGTCGCGTTATTAACTGAGCAAGCGCAGACAGTCGATAAGCAGATAACCCTTATTAGTCAACAGCTACAGCTGCTGCAATTTAATGAACAACAAAGTGCGCCGTTGTTGCAAGAGAAAGAAATTTTGCTCCAACAATTATCTGAGCAACAAGTGCAGATAAATGATGCTAATAATCAATCCAGCCTGCAGAAAAACACGATACAGCAGAACACTGAGCAATTAACCACGATCACCAATGACCTTGATAGCTTAAAAGACAAAGTGAGTCAGGTATTACCTGAATATTTTGTATTAACCCATATTTTATTAGCGCCAACACAATGGCTTAGTGAACAAAAGTTAGCGATTGAGTGTGTCAGTCGTCTGATTCTGAGTCAGAAAACCAGTAATGAAACATTAGTACAATTAATGCAACAAGAGCAACTTCAGTTACAAGCGTTAAGTCATTTACAGCAAGCATTTGAGGATTCAGAGAAAGGCATTGAGACACTGCAATCGGGTAAAAGTGCGTTGCAATCTCAGCGTATTCATTTGTTTTCAGAAAAAAGCAGTGCGCAATTACAGCAAGGTTATGATCAACTGCTGCAAGTTGTGAATCATAATGCAGAAAGCGCTCAAAGTAAGGTGACGGCACTCAAGCTTGAAGAGGAAGGCATTCAAGCGGTACTGAACTCCCTTAACAGCGCCCAGCAAAAGATGACGAGTCATGTCACCCATGCGCGACAGGCCTTCGAGATTAAATTATCAGCAAGCCAATTTGTAACTCAATTAGCCTTCGAAAATGCGTGTTTATCACACCAAGATCTTAGCGATTTACAAGCAAGGTTAGCCCTGTTAAATGATCAATTACTGACCCGGAAAACACAGTTAGAAGGCATTGAACTACAGAATCGCCTACACAATGAAAAAAAATCGAGTGAGTTAGACAATGAACAGTTATTAGAGAAACTAGCGCAATTACAAATTCAGCTGTCTGAAGTTAATGAAGCACTGATTACTAACAAGACATTGCTACAAACTGATAATAATAATAAGCAAAAACAACAAGATTTACAGACGAAGCAAAATGACTTTAAAGAAACGGCTGAGCACTGGGATCTGTTAAATAAACTGATTGGGCAAGCTGATGGCAGTAAATTTAGAAAGTTTGCACAGGGCTTAACACTGGACAACTTAATCCATCTCGCAAATAGAGAGATGGCTAACTTAGACCAGCGTTATTTATTAAAAAGAAATGTTGATGAAGAACTCGCACTTCAAGTGATTGACTGTTGGCAAGCAAACAGTGTGCGTGATGTAAAAACACTTTCTGGTGGTGAGAGTTTCTTGGTGAGCTTAGGGTTAGCGCTGGCATTATCGAATTTAGTGAGTCATAAAACCCAGATAGAATCGTTATTTTTAGACGAAGGTTTTGGCACATTAGATGAAAATACCTTAGCCATGGCGCTGGATGCTTTAGAACGTTTGAACTCGACAGGTAAACTAATTGGCATCATTTCGCATGTTGATGCACTAAAAGAGCGTATTAATCACCAAATCCATGTACATAAAAAAGCGGGCGCAGGGTATAGTGTACTTGATCAACAATATAAGAAAGGTTAATGATGCTACAGCAAGAAAGACATAATAAGATTTTAGACCTACTTTGCCAACAGGGGCGCGTTTACGCGACAGAGTTGAGCCAAGCATTAACTGTTTCTGAAGATACCATTAGGCGTGACCTCAAACAGCTTGATGAAGATAAGTTATTACGCCGAGTGCATGGTGGTGCTTTGCCATTGCAGCAAGAATCGGAAGCTTATCGTGAACGACAAGACGAAGTTGACCCGCTCAAAAAGCGTATTGCCTTAGCCGCTATTAAATTTATAAAACCTAATCAGACTATTTTAATTGATTCGGGCACGACTTGTTTACAGCTCGCAATGAACTTGCCGACACATTTTAATTTTACCGTTGTAACACCGAGTCCTTTGGTCGCCAGTAAATTAATGTATCATGATAACATTGAGCTTATTTTATTAGGTGGTAAAATACTAAAGTCTGCGGTGATGGCATTAGGTGCTACTACCAATGCCATGTTACGCAAGATTCATTTTGACAGCTGCTTTTTAGGCGTGTGTGCATTGCACCCCAATAAAGGGCTAAGCATCAATCAATTAGATGAAGCAGAAACTTTATCAACAATTATTGAACAATCAGAGCAAGTTATTGTCTTAGGATCATCGTTGAAACTAGGTAAAATGGGCACATATAAAGTATGTGACAGTAATAAACTCAATTTACTAGTGACAGATTCACACTCAGAGAATAAAATTTTGCAATTATTAAAAGAAAAAGGGGTGCAAATTGAAATTTGTACCGATTAAATTATCTGCAATTATCAAATGGAAGTGATAAAAAATGGCTAAAAGTACTCAAAAACAAGCGTTATTAACAGAGAAACGCATTCATCAAGCGATTGTTGATATCTTCATGGAAAAAGGATGGGAAGCAATAAGCTACGGCTCAATTGCTAAACATACTGGACTCTCTCGTGGGGGTGTACAGCGCATTGTGCCAAATAAAGATGCCATGATGAGCGCTTTTCAGGGGCAAGTTGCACAATTCGTTGCTGGGCAATTAGATTTTTCAACTGAAAAATCAATTACTGAAAGTTGGCTCATCGCGCTTGAAAATTTACAATTCAGGAACTGCTTAAAGTTTTTTATTGGTGCTATTTCAAGTGATACATTGGGAAAAACACTGGCGAAAAAAGGCTTTGATGGTTTTTCTGATAAAGTAGGTCAAGAAAAGATGCAGTCGCTAATTGGGTTATCAGTTTATCGTTTATTAGAAGACTAAATATACCAGCACAACAAAAACGCTTAAATAATTTAACTTCAATAAATCAGTTACTTCAGCGCATAATAATCAAATAATAGTCTAAGCTTACTTTTAACGAAATAAGCTTTGGACTATTAAATGCAATATAACCTCTCAAATCATTATTGTTACTCTGTAAATCACTTTTTTTATTAAATTTCTTTGTTCACACTTTCCTTTTTTCTTTTAATAAAAACGACAAAGTGCGTCATTCTTATCTTTCCAAGCAAGCCATATTGTCTACAAAGCACGGTGTTGCCCGTCATCATTTTCTCGCACTTTTTTTATAATTATTCAAGAGAGTTAACCCTTTGGAAATTAAAAATAAATTTAAAAAGTCAAAATCATTGTTTAATAATTTAATGTTTTGGTTTTTGTTACTGTCATTGGTACCCATGAGTATCACTTCTTTAGTGAATTATCAGCAAGCGAAGCAAAGTTTGTTGACTGTGACTGAAGACAAGCTATATCAAAGTTCAGAGGCGAGTTATCAATTTATTAATAATTGGTTTTCATACCGCTTTGTTGATATTAACGTACAGGCTCGGGGACAAGTCACGAGTCAGTTACTTGAGCAAATAAGCACAGGGTGGGGGAACAGTGAAGAGACCTTAAAAAACTATGTAAAGAGCGATGATTGGTTAATTAAAACAGAAGGCTTACAAGATGATTTAGTTAATTTAAGCAATAGCTATGATTATATCTATGATCTTTTTTTAATTGATAAACAAGGAAATATTTTGTTTACGGTCAAAAACAAGCTGTATTTAGGCGATAACTTAATTAACGGAGCATTATCAGATAGTAAGTTTGCTCAAGTGGCTTTTGAGACACTTAATGATGGAAAGACACTTTTTTCGGATTTAGAGCGTTATAGTGCTTCTAAAGAACTCATTTCAGGTTTTTTAACCGCACCAGTATTTGATGATGCAGGCGATATCATCGGGATTTATGCGATGCAGTTACGTCTCGATAGTATCTTTGAAAGAATGATCCACCAAGATGATGTTAACTCCTCCCAGAGACACTATTTTGTTGCTGACGATGGTTTATTACGCACCCCTGTGTTGAATGACTTGGCCACAGTGTTAACACAAGAAATAAAAACAGAACAATTTAAACGCTGGTATTCAGGGCATCATAGCGAGGCACAAAACCAAGTCGCTAATGAAGTGATTTTTGAATACCAAGGCCCTGCGGGAAATAAAGTATTTGGTATTCACCAGTTAGTGGTTATTCATAATATTGATTGGCTACTGATCAGTGAAATAGATAGCGCCGAAATTTTTGAAGCAAGCAACAAAATGGCAAAAGCGACGCTCATTATGCTGCTCTTCTCTATTGTTATTATTGGCGGTATTGTCTTTTTCCTGGTGAAACGTATTACCACTCCTCTGCAAAAACTCTCTGAAGCGAGCCAGAATGTTGCCCTAGGAAAAGATAATCAACAAGTTGATATTGTTGTAAATAATGAAATAGGCCAGCTGGCAAATTCATTTAATAATATGTTAACAAAGCAACAGAAAACAGAATTAGAGATAAGTAAGAGCAACCAGCAGCTTCGTGATGCATTAAGTGAATTATCGAGTCAGCAATACGCACTTGATCAACATGCCATTGTGGCGATTACTGATATAGCGGGCACCATTGTTTTTGTTAATGATAAGTTCTGCGAGATTAGTGGTTATAATCATGAGAAGTTAATTGGCTCAAATCATCGATTATTAAATTCTGGCACGCATCCTAAAAGTTTTTTTATTGAAATGTATAAAACCATTAGTAGCGGTTTAGTTTGGCATGGTGTTATCTGTAATCGTAATCAAAATGGCGAGTTATATTGGGTCGAAACTACTATTACGCCTTATAAAGATGACAAAGGAGTGGTGCAACAATATATTGCTATTCGCACGGATGTGAGCAAACAAAAGGTATTTGAACAGCAACAACAAATGGGTTTAAAAATAGCCGCGATTAAATTGGCTATCAGCAGTTCATTTTCCCGTGAAAATTCACTACAGAAACAGCTGTCAGACGGTTTGTTACATCTTTTTGAGTTACCGAAATTTAATCTTATTCCAAAAGCTTGCATATATACCTTTAATAATGAAAACCAATCTTTTGAGCTTATTGCTAAGCAAGGCCACTTTTCTACGCATCAGTTAGCAGATGAAGAGAAGTTATTAGCGTTATGCCATCAAAGTTTGCACTCTAATGGTCTTGTAGTTAATGACTTTTGCAATGAGAAAGGCTGCGAAGAGCATGGTGAGCACGGCCATTTTATTTTGCCGTTAACCAGTGAACTTGATGGGATTGAAGGCGACAATAATAATTTAGTCGGGATTATTTTACTGTTCACTGAGGTAAACAGTGTACTTGATGGTGAAAAAACTCAACTATTAGCGGAAGGCGCTGCTATCTTCACTAATGCTATTTTACGTGATAAAGCGAATAAACTGTTAAAAAGTGCAACCGAAACCGCATTACAAAACAGTCAGTTAAAAGGCGATTTTTTAGCCAGTATGAGCCATGAAATTCGCACGCCAATGAATGGCGTACTGGGTATGTTAGGGCTGTTACTTAATAGTGAGCTTAATAAAGATCAAAAGCATAAAGCGGAATTAGCCAAATCCAGTGCAGAATCATTATTGGTCTTAATCAACGACATTTTAGATTTCTCCAAAGTTGAAGCGGGGAAAATGGAACTTGATATTATCGATTTTAATTTAAGAGAGATGCTAGGAGAGCTTTCAGAAGCAATGGCATTACGAGCACAAGAAAAAGGGGTTGAGATAATTCTTGATGTGACTGCGATAGACGACTCTATGGTAAAAGGAGACCCTGGGCGACTACGTCAAATAGCGACAAATTTAATCAGTAATGCGATTAAGTTTACTGAGCAGGGTGAAGTGAAAATTACCGCATGGTTAGAGGAAAAAGAAGAAGGGTTGTTAGTTTTACAATGTGATGTTGAAGACTCTGGTATTGGCATTGCAGAGGGGAAAATAAATGATTTATTTGACACTTTTACGCAAGTCGATGCATCCACTACTAGAAAATATGGTGGTACAGGGTTAGGCCTTGCTATTTGTAAAAAATTATCACAATTGATGGGCGGAGATGTGCGGGCCACGAGTCAATTAGGTAAAGGCAGCACGTTCAGTTTTAGTGCAAATTTAAAAACCAGCCAACAATCTCAGCGTGTTTTACCAAGGATTGATATTAGTAAATTAAATTTACTCATTGTGGATGATAACTTAACTAATTTAGAAGTACTTCGTGGCCAATTAGAGCATTGGGGGGCGACCGTAACAGAAGCGACAAGTGGAAAGCAGGCATTACAACTTTGCTCTGAGTGTTGGTCATCCCCAGAAAGCAATTTCGATGTCGCTTTATTGGATATGCAAATGCCCGAAATGGATGGCGCAGAATTAGGTAAAATACTGCGTGCTGACAGTCGTTTTGATGAGATGAAGCTAGTGATGATGACATCCATTTCGATTCAAAATGAGCCGAACTTTTTTGCCAAATTGGGTTTTAACGCTTATTTCCCTAAACCTGCAACCACTTCAGACCTATTCAAAGCATTAAGTGTGGTTGTTGATAATGGCGAAACATTCAGCGAAGCCATGCCGTTAGTTACACATGATTATTTGGCATCGTTAGTTCAGAAAAGTGTGCTAATTGAAGATCCTGTATTTGATAAAACCGCCGTGAAAATATTATTGGTTGAGGATAATAAAGTAAATCAAATGGTCGCTTTAGGCATATTACAAGAGTTTGGGTTTAGCGCAGATATCGCTGAAGATGGTCAGCAAGCGCTTGATATTCTAAATAATAGTTCAAAAGACAAACCTTATGATGTTATCTACATGGATTGCCAAATGCCTGTGATGGATGGATATCAAACGACTTATAATATTCGCCACGGCGATGCTGGAGATCATTATAAAAGCATTCCGATTATTGCCATGACGGCAAATGCGATGGAAGGCGATCGCGAGAAATGTTTACAGTCTGGTATGGATGATTATATCGGTAAACCGATTGACCCCGCTTTACTGGAAAGTAAACTGTACCAATGGTTAGCACTTGATGCCGAGAAATTAGGTATTGTCGCACCTGTTTCAGTCACCCCTGTCGCCGATAAAAAGGTTAGCCTCGCTAGCGAAGGGGATTTAATCTGTTGGCATCAAGCGGAAGCGCTACAGCGATTGGTGAATAAAGAGTCATTGTTAATTTCTTTAATTAATACTTTTATCGAAGAGATTCCATCGAAAATAGAGCAACTTTCTGATGCGGTGCAGCAAGGTGATGATAAAGAAATTGCATTATTAGCACACACCATTAAAGGCGCATCGGCCAATTTAAGTGGGTTAAAACTAAGTTATTATTGTGCTCAACTTGAAGCGTTGGCTAAGTCAGAAGATAAAAGGTCAGCAGAGCAAGCATATCTCAGTTTGTTTGATGAATTATCACTCAGTTATCATGAATTAAAGGATGAGTTTAACCAATATATCGTTAATACTATGGAACAAAATTCATGCGAAGAAAGTCTCTCAATTGAACAGGCCATTGCATTCTTATGTGCTTTAAATTTACGCCTGGCAGAGAGTGATTATATTGAAAGTGAAGAGCTAAACCCGCTTATCGAAAGTACTTTTGGTCATCAAATTAATGAATGGCTAAAAGAATTACAACAGATGATTATGCTCTTCGACCTTGCTAGCGCACAACAACTTACTGAAAAAATTATTGTTCAATTAGAGCAGATAAATAAAGGAAATAGTTAAATGTCAGATAAAGCACTAATTCTAATTGTTGATGACTCTCCGACCAATTTACAAGTGTTAGCCGCCTGTGTAAAAGACGATCATCGTATCAAGGTGGCCACTAACGGTTTGCAATGTTTACAAATCGCACAAGCAGAGCCCAAACCAGACCTTATCCTATTGGATGTTGAAATGCCGGGTATGAATGGTTATGAAGTCTGCCAAAAATTGAAATCAAGTGATGATACCGCAGATATACCGGTTATTTTTGTAACGGGTTTGCTCGGTGATAAAGACGAAGAGAAAGGGTTGCTACTAGGTGCTGTGGATTATATTACCAAACCTATTCGTCCTGCCATTGTTATTGCACGTGTAAAAACACATATCACCTTAAAGCTACAGCGTGACAAATTAAATAAAATGGCCTTTTTTGATCAATTAACCGGGCTTTATAATCGTCATTATTTAATTGATATGGCGACTAAAAAGGTCGCTCGTGCGTTACGCCATAAATATAATTTATGGGTATTGATGATAGATATCGATCACTTCAAGAATATTAATGATACCCATGGGCATCCGATGGGTGATGAAATTCTTAAATTGGTTGCTTCAACACTAGTATCTGATAATCGTAGTGAAGATATTGCGGCTCGCTTTGGCGGCGAAGAGTTTGTTGTTATGTTTGACCCCTGTGATTTAAAAAATGCCTTGGTTAAAGCAGAGCGGATTCGAACTAAAATAGAGCAGCTTAATCCGCATGGTATCGGGGTAACGGTGAGTATTGGTATGGCAAAACTGGTTGCTGAAGATGCGACTTTTGAGCGTTTATTAAAACGTGCCGACGAAGCGCTATATGCAGCTAAAGAGAATGGCCGTAATCGTATTGAAATGTCATCATAAAGCAAAAAGGCAACCGATTGGTTGCCTTTTTCATACTGCGTATAACAAAAAAGAGTTACACGTTAAAACGGAAGTGAATGACATCACCGTCTTGAGTAATATATTTCTTACCTTCAGAGCGTAATTTACCCGCTTCTTTTGCGCCAGATTCACCACCAAACTCAACGAAATCAGCATAACTAACCGTTTCTGCACGGATAAAACCACGTTCAAAATCACTGTGAATAACACCGGCTGCTTGTGGTGCTGTTGCGCCAATCGAAACTGTCCATGCGCGTACTTCTTTAACACCCGCAGTAAAGTACGTTTGTAGATGTAGAAGTTGGTAACCGCTGTAAATAACACGGTTTAAACCTGGCTCATCTTGGCCAATTGCTTCTAAGAAGTCTGCTTTGTCTTCTTCATCAAGCTCAGAAATTTCTGATTCAATAGAAGCACATACAGGTACTACAACCGCATTTTCTTTCTCTGCAATCGCACGTACAACATCAAGATATTCATTGTCTTCGAAGCCATCTTCAGCAACGTTAGCAATATACATCGTAGGTTTACCTGTTAAGAAGTTTAAGTAAGCAATCGCCGCTTTCTCGTCAGTATCTAAATCTAGGCCACGTACCATGCCATCAGCTTCAAGATGTACCTTTACTTTCTCTAATACAGGTAGTTCAAACTTAGCGTCTTTATCGCCGCCTTTTGCTTTTTTAGCAATACGTAAGATACTACGATCGCAGCTTTCTAAATCAGCAAGTGCAAGTTCAGTATTGATGATATCGATATCATCTTGTGGGTCTATTTTACCCGATACGTGTACGATATTATCATCATGGAAACAACGTACTACATGGCCAATTGCATCGGTTTCGCGAATATTTGCAAGGAATTTATTACCTAGTCCTTCACCCTTTGATGCACCTTCAACAAGGCCTGCAATATCAACAAACTCCATCGTTGTTGGGATAACACGCTCTGGCTTTACTATTTCAGAAAGCTTATCAAGGCGAGGATCAGGAACAGGAACAATGCCTGTATTTGGTTCAATAGTACAAAACGGGAAGTTTGCAGCTTCAATGCCCGCTTTAGTAAGTGCGTTAAAGAGAGTAGATTTACCTACATTTGGTAATCCTACGATGCCACATTTGAAACCCATGTTATATACCCTTTGATTTGTTGACTCTATTGTAACTACTCAATTGATCGCGATTTAAGCTTATTTAAACCGCCAAACAGCACCCATGTTAATGGGGGACAAGTAGATACACTCTATTTAATTTTATTGTGCTTTAAAACTGTGCAAGCGATTCATCGCTATAGCTAACCCGTCTTGGCCTAAAATAGGCATACAACGTGCTGCTTCATCAATACTTTGGTCAATGAGATCTTGTTCCGATCTAGGTGCTTTGCCTAGTACAAAACCACTGACTCTATTTTTGTCACCGGGGTGACCAATACCAATACGCAAACGATAGAAATTCTTATTATTACCAAGTTGGCTAATAATATCACGCAAGCCATTATGCCCACCATGACCACCACCTAATTTAAACTTCGCGACACCGGGAGAAAGATCAAGTTCGTCATGTGCGACAAGTATCTCTTCGGGTTTTATGCGATAAAAATTCGCCATAGCTGCAACTGATTTGCCACTAAGGTTCATAAAGGTAGTTGGAACAAGAAGTCGCAGATCGTTACCAGCAAATTGAATACGGCCAGTTAAACCATAAAATTTTGCTTCTGCTTTGAGTTGGATATTTTCTTGTGAGGCGAGTTGGTTTAAAAACCATTGACCGGCATTGTGTCTTGTTTGTACGTATTCTGGGCCTGGATTAGCCAGGCCCACAAGCAGTTTAATCGTTGTTGACACGATTATTATTCAGCTGCTGCTTCTACTACTGCTGCTTCTTCTTCTACTGCTGCTTTCTTAGCAAGTGCAATAGTTACAAGAGGAAGGTCATGTGCAGTACCTTTAGATAGTTCAACAGATTCAACGCCAGCAGGGAATACTAGGTCAGAAATATGAACAGTAGCACCAAGCTCAACTGCAGCTAGATCAACTTCAACAAAAGACGGTAGGTCTTTAGGTAGACAAGCAACTTCAACATCGTTAGCGATACGTGAAACAACACCGCCACTTTTAACTGCTTCAGATGCATCTTCGTTGATGAAGTGAAGTGGAACAGTTGTATGAAGTTTCTTAGCAGCATCAACACGTAGAAGATCTAAATGTTGGATTTGCTCTTTGAACGCGTGACGTTGAACAGCTTTAAGTAAAACTGGCTCAGAAGCACCGTCAATTTGTAGGTCAAGGATTGAAGAGTAAAACGCTTCAACACATTCAACTTTACGTAATTCTTTTTGTTCAAAAGTAAGTGATACTGGCTCTTTGCCTGCACCGTATACGATTGCTGGTACTAGGTCTGCGTGACGAAGGCGGCGGCTCGAACCTTTCCCTAGGTCTGTACGTGTTTGTGCAACTAATTTAATAGACATTGTGTAACTCCAATAGCGAGAAAGCGAAAGTTGCTTCCTCAAAAAAAATAGATTTTATCTTGCGACCAGACAAAATCACCTTTTGGCTCGTAAATGAGCGTATAAAAAAGGCGCGCCATAATAACGCACCCAACATATTTGTACAAATGAAAAGCAAAAAAAAACGCCTAAAAAGGCGTTTTAATTTTTTAAGCACTCACTAATCAGTGCTTATCAATTTAGTAATGAAACATTGCTGAAATTGACTCTTCGTTACTGACACGACGAATCGCTTCAGCCAACATACCACTTAAAGTAAGTTGCTTAACTTTACCGGTTGCAGCAATCTCTGCTGAAAGCGGAATTGAATCGGTAACAATGAATTCATCAATGGCAGAGTTTTTGATGTTTTCAGCTGCTTTTCCAGAAAATACTGCGTGCGTAGCATAAGCATAAACAGAAAGGGCACCACGTTCTTTTAGTGCAACGGCTGCTTGACATAAAGTACCACCGGTATCAATCATGTCATCTACGATAATACAATGGCGACCTTCAACATCACCAATTAAGTGCATTACTTGTGCAACGTTCGCTTTAGGGCGACGTTTGTCGATAATAGCAAGATCAGCATCATCTAATAATTTTGCGTGAGCACGTGCACGTACAACACCGCCAATATCAGGCGAAACAATCATTGGATTATCTAATTTTTTCTCTAACATATCTTCAAGTAGTACTGAGCTACCAAATACGTTATCAACAGGCACATCAAAGAAACCTTGAATTTGCTCTGCGTGTAAGTCTACCGTTAATACACGATCAACACCTACATTAGACAAGAAGTCAGCAACAACTTTTGCAGTAATTGGAACACGACTTGAACGAACACGGCGATCTTGACGAGCATAACCAAAGTAAGGGATAACAGCAGTAATGCGGCCAGCTGAAGCGCGACGCATTGCATCAATCATTACGATTAATTCCATTAAGTTATCATTGGTTGGTGCACACGTTGATTGCACGATGAAAATATCATCGCCACGTACATTTTCATTAATTTGTACGTGTATCTCGCCATCACTAAAACGGCCAACTTCAGCGCTTCCTAGTTTGATGAAAAGACGGTCAGCAATTTTCTGAGCTAATTCTGGTGTCGCGTTACCTGCAAATAGTTTCATATTTGGCACTTTGAGGACCTCTGTAATCCTGGGATTTGATGTTAAAAAGCAACATGCTTATTAACATGAGTAGCTGACCGTTAAATCAACCACAATATTATTCTAACGTCGATAAAAGCGCATTAACGGGAGAAGTGTTTAATCCTTTGCAGGAAAAAGCAGTTAACCATGAAGGGCTCTTATCTAATACAACTTGTGCTTCTTGGGCTGTGGGGAATGTGCTAAAAACACATGCACCAGTGCCAGTCAATCGAGTCGGTGCGTATTCTACCAACCAGTCGATAACCTTGGCAACCTTAGGATAACTATTTTTTACGACAGGTTCGCAATTATTGAGCCAATCTTGATGCATTAAGTGTGCTAAAGAGCGCTTAGGTGTGTTACGAATAAGGTCCGTATTTTGGAACACCGCGGGTGTCGATATATGGCAATCAGGTGTCGCTACTAAGTAGTGATTCTCTAGGGGCGAGACACTTGTGAGTTGTTCTCCTACACCCTCTGCAATGGATGCTTTACCGGCGATAAATATAGGTAAATCAGCGCCTAAAGACAACCCAATTTGTGCCAGTTGTGTTCTTGTTAAATTGAGATCCCAGTGATAATTTAATGCTAGTAATGTGGTCGCTGCATCTGACGATCCGCCTCCAAGGCCTCCTCCCATCGGTAGGTTTTTTTCAAGGTGGATATTTACGCCTAAATTTACATCACCATATTGCTTTAACATTGTGGCTGCTTTGAAGATAAGGTTATCTTGCATTGGCAAACCTTCAATGTCTGGGCTGATAACTATTTCACCTGACGTATTGGCTGTCATGGTTAAATAATCACATAAATCAATAAACTGAAAAAGAGTTTGTAATTCGTGGTAACCATCTTCACGTTGGCCGTTGATATAGAGAAAGAGATTCAATTTAGCGGGCGCGGGCCATCGGATAGCGTCAGTTTTTAACATAATTTACTTCTTATTTTATTTATTGTTGTGAAGGTGTTTGCACAGGTCTTTGTATAGGTATTTGCCAGTTTGATATTTTGAATTTTAAGCGTAAATCACCACGTGTTAACTGCAGCTTATGAGGTAAATTTATCTGCTCAATGGTGCGATAATCCGCATAATTTATTAACCACAAGCCAGTGCTTGTTTGTCCGCCTAATAAACTGCTCAGTTGGTGGTTATCGTCTAACTGATAACTTGCACCACTTGGGTTACCTTTTATCCATTGTTGTAATTGTTCTATTGGTAACACCATGCCAGATAGCTCTGCAATTAATTGCTCTGGGTTATTTGAATGGTACTTTTCACCATCAATAATGACGTTGTTGTTATCTACCTTTTGTATGTCTAATACATTGATACCCAGCGGGCCATTAAGGCGAATATGAAAGCCATTTTTAGACTGTTGCCAATTTATATTGACCGACTCTCGACCCTCGGGTGAGAAAATACCCAATTTTCCAGAAAGAGACCAATCGGTTAATTGCTCAAGTTGGTTTTTGTGTGACTCCCATGAATTATTGATCTGCAACTCTGGATCAGGAGGAAGGGCACAGCCCGTAAAAATGAGGGGGAATAAGAGATAAAAAAAGCGCAATTTCATGTTAGTTATATCTGCCTGTTGGTGATGGTCGTTGCTTTGTTATTGCCTGAAGCCTATTGCTTGAAGTCATGTGAGCGTTCACATGGCTCTATCATAATTGATTGTGCTCTATGACGGTATGGCTATCGACTTTTTTTGTAATTCAGTTCAAAAAAAGTCAACCTCTGAATCACTAAAACTGTCATTCGGCGCACTGATTTTATTTTCTAGTATTAACTTTTAGTAGATATGAGATTGGTTTCTGCCCTGTTGCTTGGCATAATATAACGCACAATCAGTAGCTTCAATAACGTTTCTAGGATCTGTTTGTGTGGTAATTTCAGTGCCTCCTATACTGATAGTTAATGAAGCTATTTTTGCATATTGATGTGTCGCGATAACAACTCTACTACGCTCGAACGCCTACATTACATCGATAGCATCGTAATATTTCACCAAAATAACAAACTCTTCACCCCGAAACGAAATGTTTTATAAGCAGCTTCTTTTTCCTGTGTAAATTCAGGTCGTTAAATGAATGGGGCGGGTAGTAATAGCAACCTGATTACATCTGTTCTCAGTCTTGACGAGTGTTATCTGCGTGATGAATGTTGAAAGGAGGATAACTGTTTAATGTCAGTTGAGGGTTTTAACGGAGGAATTAACAAAGGCATTTTATAATCTACTTTGGCTTTATTTCTTTACACCTTGAATTCAAATAGTAAGTGTTTAATGAGTATTGCTAGGTTAGTTGAAAAAAAAGCCGCAGATGATTAAAGAAAATCTCGAAACATGAGTACTCATGCCTTACAACATAATAGTATTAACTACTGAGGTGACTACTGTATTTACTGAGGTTTATTAGCACAAGATATTCTTTTAAAAGTGACTTTAAAAAGAATATCTTGTCACTGAAGACTAATAAATGATTACTTTTTACGAAACCGTATTCACTAACAGCTCTTTTGCATTGGCTAGCGTATGCGCTGTAATGTTATCACCACCGACTAATCGTGCTAATTCATTAAGGCGGTCTTTCTCGCTTAATTTAACCATAGTTGTATTGGTGTTTTTACCATTACTTTGCTTGGCGACAAACATTTGTTGATGACCATTACCGGCAACCTGAGGAAGATGTGTCACACAAAATATTTGTGTTTGTTCACCCAAACTACGTAATAACTTTCCAACGACAGCAGCAGTTGCGCCACTAATACCCACATCGACTTCATCAAATATAAGCGTAGGGGTCGCAACACGTTGGCTGATAATAACCTGCATTGCCAATCCAATACGCGACAACTCACCACCAGAGGCGACTTTGGCTAAACTTTGTAGTGTTTGACCTGCATTGGTTTTAACTTGAAATTCAATATTATCAAGGCCTAATGGGCTTAGCGCATGATGACTGTTTTCAACTAGCTGAATATGGAAAATACCATCTTGCATATTCAATTTTTGAATACTGGAGGTTATTTTTTTACTTAGCTCTTTTGCGTAACGATTACGACTATGGCTCAATTTTTTAGCATGTTGATAATAGCTATTTTCTGCGACTTCTAAATCCGCGCTAAGTTGCTCAATTTGTAATTCGCCACTGTTAAGTTGTTTAAATTCTTTGCTTAGTTTTTGATGATGCGAGTACAGAAATTCGGGTTGAACTTGATGTTTTCTCGCCAGCGAAAGGGCATCACTCATACGTGATTCTAACTGTTGAAATTTTTCAGGGTCAAGTTCTAGGTTTTCGCTGAAATTACGTAATTCATAACTCGCGTCTTCTATTTGAATCAGTGATTCTTGTAGTGTAGCGATAATGTTTTCTAAGTTTTTATCATTTTCAACTTGTGCTTCAAGTGCACTGATACTACTACGTAACAATGTCAACGCATCTGTCTGTTCACCTTCGCTAAGATGATTCAACGTTAACTGGCAACTTTCTAATAGTGCGCCACCGTTTGCTAAGCGTTTGTGTTCAACTTCAATCTGTTCAAACTCCTCTTCCGCTAATGTGAATTCATCGAGTTCTTGTATTTGATATTCCAGCAGTTGCTTACGTGCTTGTTTTTCTTGTTGATTTAACTGTTGCTGTTTTAACTGTTTATTTAAAAAGTGCCAACCTTGATAAGTATCTTTTACTTTTTGTAATAGCTGATGATGTGCAGCATATTCGTCAATAATGGACAGTTGGATTTCGCTTTTAAGCAGGCTTTGGTGTGCGTGCTGACCGTGAATGTTCACTAACAATTGGCCCAGGCTTTTGAGTTGTGAAACAGGGACTGGTGTGCCGTTAATGTAAGCACGTGAGCGACCCTCTTTATTGACTGTGCGACGTAATAAACAGTCGTTTATATCGTCGTCACTTTCAAGATCGTTATTCACTAACCATTGTTTTGCGTGTGGGGTATCGGTTAAGGTAAAACGAGCACTAATTTCTGCTTTGTCGGTACCGACTCTAACCATGTTTGCATCTGCTCGTGAACCGAGGCATAAACCAAGTGCATCAATGGCAATTGATTTACCAGCGCCAGTTTCACCAGTGATTGTGGTCATACCGTGACTAAATTCTAATTCTAAAAATTGAACAATGGCAAAATGTTGCACGGTTAATTGATTAAGCATAATTTTTCACACCTCAAAAAGACTGTTTAAATAAACAGTCTAATACTGTTTATTTAAACAGTAAAGAGGTTGTGTTGATTATTTGTGAATTAAGCCAATTTAACAGGCAGATTGAAGGGATCAGATCTGCATAAATTCACGTAATAAGGGGAAGAAGGTATAGCCGCTAAAACAGAATAACCAGAACCAGGCACTTAAACTGAGGCGTTGTAATGAGAGATCGATTTGTTCTATCTCTGGTGCGCTAGTATTACCCAAGGTTGCATAGGTTATCTTTTGATCTTTATAAAGGCGTACACCACCGAGCTCAAACTGCATACTTAATGCAAAGCTAGATAACATCAACCCAGAAGAAAAATGGTGCCAATGTATGCTTTGTTTGAATTTCTTAGGCAGATTTTGTAATGGTTTGTCGTAGAGAGAAAAGGTAAAACTGACTAACAAATGGACGGGGAACAACATAATGCTGTAAAAAAGGCTAGGAAATGTTGTTAATGCCTTAAATGCATTGTTTTTAGCGTTCCATTGCTGCGCACAAATTTGTACCGTGCGGTAGAAAATAGCCGCATAAATACCTGCAACCATATACCAAAAAAGAACGGCAAACCAAGATGCACACAGTTGTAAAACCATGGATTCAATCGTCGCTTTATTAACACCCATTAATGATAACGGTTTTGTTTCTCGCTCGGTAATCGCATCTAGCTTGAATTTTGCTTGGGCTAAGTTATTACGCTTTAAGGCATTACTGACTTGTAAATAAACTAGCTTTTTATCATGCCATGAAAGTAAGACAAAAAGCATGACTATATCGATAGTGATAGGTTGAAACACAATATTGTACAATTGGCTGACAATAAGAATAGTGGGGAAGTAAATAAGGCTAATGGATAACAGGCTCGCTAAGCGTTTATAACCATCACTGCGAGTGTCCAAATTAACTTTGACTGCAATCTGCTTAAAAATAAGTTCAACGGCTGAAAGCGGATTAAGGTCTTTGGGTAGGGACACAAAGAATGAGAGCAGGGCAACGGTTACTATTGAAAAGTAGACGCTGTACTGCTCTATAAAGCTTATCAAAGAGTCCACTTAACTTAATCTATCAACAATAGCTTCTACCAGTACTGAGGCATTTTTAGCTGCAATCGGTAGGTATTGTTCAAATGAAAGTTCTGATTTTTTACCTGCAATATCTGACAAAGAGCGAATGATGACAAAAGGCACTTTAAATTGATGACAAACCTGTGCAATGGCCGCTGCTTCCATTTCACATGCAGCCATTGTTGGGAAGTTGTTACGTGCAATTTCTGCTTTTTTCGGATCTGCCATAAAGATATCACCGGTACAGATAAGGCCTTGAATAATATTAAGGTCTTCTATCGTTTGTGCTGCATCTTGGGCAACAGCAATTAATGCTTTATCGGCTTCAAAGGCTGCTGGCAGTTGCGCCATTTGACCAATTTCATATCCAAAAGCAGTTAAATCCACATCGTGAAAACGTACTTCGGTAGAGATAACAATGTCGCCAACATTTAAGCTTGTATCGTAACCGCCTGCAGATCCTGTGTTAATAATGGTATCTGGTTGGAAACGCTCTAATAATAATGTTGTTGCGACTGCTGCTGCAACTTTACCAATACCTGATTTAGTTAAAATAACTTCTTTGCCATTAAGTTGGCCTTGGTAAAATTCACAACCTGCAATATTTGTTGTTTGTATATTTTCCAATTTTGCTTTTAGGATGCTGACTTCTTCATCCATTGCCCCGATAATGCCTATTTTCATTGCTTAACTCTCTGTAATTTCATTATAAAAGCCTAATGTTAGCACAATCGGCACAACTTCTTCACGGAATGGTTTTTTTGTTTCTATTAACTGTGTAAAATCGACAGCATATTTATGAAATAGTTTAATGATTAGGGAACATAAGCATGAATGCTTTACTTGAAGATTTAAAAGCGCGCGGACTTGTTGCACAAACAACAGCCGATGAAGAGTTACACGAACATTTATCAAGTGGTTGTCAGACGCTATATTGTGGTTTTGATCCAACAGCGGATAGCTTACATATAGGTAGCCTAGTACCCCTATTAACGCTTAAACGTTTCCAAGAAGCGGGTCATAAGCCATTGGCTTTAGTTGGCGGTGCAACAGGACTGATTGGCGATCCGAGTTTTAAAGCGGCTGAACGTAAACTTAATACTGATGATGTTGTTGAAAACTGGGTGGCTAAAATAAAAGCGCAAGTCAGTGCCTTTATTGAATTCGGCGAGCAAGAAAATGCGGCTGAAGTGGTTAATAACCTTGATTGGATTGGTGAGATGGATGCCATTTCATTTTTGCGTGACGTCGGTAAACACTTTAGTGTTAACGCTATGATTCAAAAAGAGTCTGTTAAACAACGAATCGACCGTGAAGGCGCGGGTATCTCTTTTACTGAATTTAGCTATATGTTGCTACAGTCTTATGATTTTGCAGCGCTTAATAAAATGAATGGCTGTTCTCTACAAATTGGTGGCTCTGATCAATGGGGTAATATCACCGGTGGTATTGACCTTACTCGTCGCATGAACCAACAAAAAGTATTTGGTTTAACACTGCCACTAGTAACAAAAGCAGACGGCACTAAATTTGGTAAAACAGAATCAGGTACGATTTGGCTTGATGCAACAAAAACGTCTCCTTATGCCTTTTTCCAATTTTGGATCACTACATTAGACGCAGATGTTTACAAATTCTTACGTTTCTTTACTTTCCTTTCTATTAGTGAAATTGAAGCGATTGAAGCAAAAGATAAAGCGATAAAAGGGCGTCCTGAAGGTCAAGCTATTTTAGCGAAAGAAGTCACTCGTTTAGTGCACGGCGAAGAAGGATTAGCTTCTTCTGAGCGTATTACAGAAGCTTTGTTCTCTGGTGATTTAAGCGCATTAAGTGAATCAGATCTTAAACAACTTGCACAGGATGGTTTACCATCAACACAAGTAACAGAGTCTGAAAAAAGCTTGGTTGAATTATTGACCAGCTGTGAGCTTGCAAAATCAAATAAAATGGCACGTGAATTTACTCAAAATGGTGCAGTGAGCATCAATGGTGTAAAAGCGACGGATAGCGAAATGTTAGTGCAAAAAGCAGATGCTTTGTTTGGTCAATACACGCTAATTAAACGCGGTAAACGTCTATTTAATCTCTTTATCTGGAAATAAAAAATGTTTATTAAAACGTTTGCTAAAAAAAGTTCTATTGCATTACTTGCCCTCGTTTCTAGTTCATTATTCGCTAATCAGCAGGGAGAGAATGGAGAAGTATGGCATGACCTGAGTGATCCTCTTGCTGTTTATTCGAATGTGAACGTGGGTGGTGGCAGTGAAGGCGTTGACGTTAGTGCGAGTTATGGTGGCTATTTAAACGGCCAGTATAAGCATAAAATTACCGTTGAAGCGATGAACGACCTTGATTATTACAATGTGAATTACTTGTTGTTAAATGCGGTGACAAACTCTGGTTTTACTGTTGAGACAAGCTGGGGAAGGGACCTTTGGGATTTAACCGATACGAATGATTCTGTGGTCGGTGTATTTGCGAAAATACCTTTGATGGAAAGTAAACTTATCGTTTACCCAAAACTTAATTTAGGCATGTTATGGGGTGAATATGTTGATAATACAACGACTTACATCCAGTTCGAAGCAACAACACGCTACAAAATAAATCATATCTTTTGGGTTGGTATTACCCCAACTTATACCTATGCAATGAAAGGCTATGACGTAAATGAATGGGATACAACCTTAGATGTTGGGGCGCAAATTTCTGGTGCCTTTGCCGTTGGCGCACATTGGAATGACGATAATGAATTATGGTTTGATGTTGTTTTTGCTTTTTAGTCCGTATCTCCAAGTAGCAGGGCATAGATAAAAGATAAACAAGAAAAATTCAAAGGCCATTTTTAGTGGCCTTTTTTGATTTTAAATTCCCATAAAAGTGTGAAGGCTCGCAAGTAATATTGATTATAAAATTACCTTTAGCTAAGCAGTAGGCTAAAATTAGAGTTCTGCTCTATTTTGGAACTATTCTATAATGCTTAAATCGTTTACATGCCTCATGATTTTCTTGTGTATATCAGCCCCTTCTTTTGCGGCTTTAAATGAATCTACTAAGCCTAGCCAAGTCGTTGTTTATTTAGACCAAAACCTCCCTTATTCAGGCTTTAATTCTCATAAAAAGGCACAGGGTTTGTACGCTGACTTTTGGCTTTCGTGGTCTTTAACAACTGGCATTGCGGTAAAAATGGAGCCTTACTTACAAGAAGACCTGTATACCTCGTTAGTAGACAATCGACCTGCTTTATATAGTGGCTTGCAGGCGTCTAATCGTGCGCTTAAAAGGTTAAACAAAACGCCATTGTTAAACCTTAAAACAGATTTCTATCATTTTTCTCCGATTAGCCAAAAACTTTCTCACGCATTAACGGATCACGCTGATGTTATTCTTGTGGGTGGGCTGTTCCCTCAGGCACAGAAATTACCTTTGTTTGTTGATAAAACGCATCTTATTTATAAAGAATACCCAGGGGTGCTAGAGCTATTAATCGATCTATATCAAGATGAAATTGATGCCGTGGTTATTTTTAACTTTGGATTAGAAAACAAGGGTTTGTTAGACAGCATACTCAGTAGTTTCTTACAAAAAAAATCTGCCAATGACGGTGATAACCAATTATTTGCTTATTTGCCTGTTGAGCAACAGACATTAGTCAAATGGTTACAATGGGGGAACCAATTTGAACAATTGAATACGCAAATGCGCACGGCCTTCGCTAATATTAATAACCCGTGGTGGGGGGCTTCAGCTGCTATGGCACGTAACCTTTTGCTGATTAGTGGATTGTTTCTTATTTTTATACTTATCGGTCGTTCAAAACGTAAAAAAGATCGTCAATTTAAAGATGTGCTTGATTCCTCTCCATATCCGCTAGCGATTTTTGCATTAGACGGCAACACTATTTTTTATCTTAATGATGAAGTGAAATCATTATTTCCTTTTAAGAAGAAAAAAAATAAATTCATCTTTGAAGAGGCTGAAAATCAGCTGCTATTATCGCGCTTTATCAATAAAGCGAGTCACCAAACTGTTATCGATAATGGCCTAGTACGTTTATTAGTGGATGATACCTTTCATGATATTGAAATATTTGCCAAACGCATTCATTACAAACGAAAAACCGCTTGGTTATGCCATTTAAAAGATGTGACGGCACTGCTTAGCGCGGAACGAAAACTCACAGAAGAACGTGAATTATTACGTAAAGTATTGGATTCAATTCCAGAGCAAATTTCATTTAAATCACCTAAGGGCACTATTGTTGGCTGTAATACTGCGTGGGCTGAAGTCAATAATACCACCGTGGCGCACGCAACTGGGCGCAGTGTTGCAGATATGATGGCAGTGCCTGCGATTAAAAAACAAAAACAGCAAGAAGCTGCTGTTTGGACGGGTGAAACTTATAATAGCCAAGAGTGGATTCAACAGAAAAAATCTGCAGATTTAAGCCTAGTGAATGTCACCAAAGTGCCTTTATATAACGATAAAGGCACTATTTTTGCCATTTTATCCATCGACAGTGACATTACGGCATTACATAATTTAACCAAACAACTCAAAGTTGAAAATATACAGCGTAAAGAAACAGAAAAAGCGTTGTCGAAACAGAGTGTTTTATTAAGTACTGTTTTTGCTGCTAGCTATGACCCCATTGGTTTGTTAGATCATGAAGGGCGAATCATTGGCGCGAATAACTCTTTTGCGAAATTAATGAATGCTTGCCCGGATGATATTATTGGTAAATTGCAAACTGAGCTTATGCCATCGGATAGAGCTGACTGGGCGGAACGCCAAAATAAAGAAGTATTAGCCTCTGGTGAGCCCATTATTTTTGAAGAGTTACTGTTCTCTGGCAATAAGAAAACCTGGTACGAAGTACATAAAGCGCCATTTAACGATGAAGAAAGTCATTACCAGGGCATTGTTATTATGGCCCGAGATATTACAGCACGTAAATTAACCGAGGAAAAACTCAGCTCTGACGCATCGGACTTTGAACAGAAAATGTTAAACGACCAATTAACTAACATTGCTAATCGACGTTCATTTGATGAACGTTTCACAATGCTTTGGCAGGAAGCGTGTGATGAGCAAGAGATGCTCTCTATTGTGATGTGTGATATCGACTACTTCAAACCTTATAATGATAACTATGGCCACCAAATGGGTGATGAGACATTAAAAATCATTGCATTAGCACTTAACAATGCCGCTAGTGAGATGGGCTGTTTTGCTGCTCGATACGGTGGTGAGGAGTTTGTTGTTATCATTAAAGGGGGCAATGCGACTAAAGTATTTCGTGCGGTTGAAAAATTACGTGAAGCGATTAATAAAACCAAGGTGGAACATCTACATTCTGATGTGAGTCGTTATGTCACTATGAGTCTGGGTTTATCGAGTATCTTCCCAAGTGATTTGAATACCATGAAGATGCTAGTCGCTGAGGCTGATGGCGCGTTATATGACGCTAAAATGTCCGGACGTGATCAAATCAGTGTGCACAATTAGAATCTAATGTATTGGTAGAAAAAGTAGCAACAAAAAAGGGAGCTCAATGAGCTCCTTTTTTTATGACTAAAATAAGAAAAATTAGGCTTGGTAGCCGTCTTTAATACCTTTAGTCGTAATTGATACTGCATCATGTGCATGCAAGCTTTCATAATGGTTTACACGTAACCAGAAATCATCAAATTTAACTTCAGGATTAAGCGCGTACTGAAGTTGTCTTGCAGCATCTTCACAAAACATTAAGTTTTGGCCATTTAAACGTGCAAACTCTTGTTCATCTTCACGCTTTACAGCTGCTTGAACGGGCGTTTTAAGTGTATTTTCAATTAGGTCAATGAGCTCAATCACCGGGAAGGTATTATTCGCCGTGTTAAGTTTAACTTTCACTTCAACCACACTACGTTGGCTATGCGGTGTTGCAACAATACCTTGTGTTGAACCTAACCACTGCAATACTTCTTCTTTTTCAATGTTCTCTTGCGCTGCATATTTTTCTGCAAAGGTATTTTGAATAAGCTGGCGAGCAAGTGCGGCAGAACAAGGACAAGTAGATGAATAAGGCACACTCACTTGTAGTTCTACGTTGAATTCACCATCAATTAATTGACCAATAAGAACAACCGGGTAAGCTTTCCAACCGCGTTTTTCACTGATTAAAGATTTACGGCGTAGATGATAATCAAATTCAAACTTTACAAAGGCTTGCTGACTAAGATCACTGTGGCTTTCAATAAAACCTTCTAATAGTGTTGATAGTGTTTGTAATGTTAATTCTGACTCAGTTGATAACTGGTCTAACTGTAAATACAAACGTGACATGTGAATGCCTTTCGCTTGCGCATCACCTAGGTTAACGAACAGTTCAGCACTGGCACTAACTTGCTGTGGTGCACAATCATCAGTTTGGACCATAAGCGGTAGTTCAATGTTGCTCATTCCAACTCTGTCTAATGTACCTTCAGTTTGAGCTTGTGCGCTATTTGCGATATCTGGCATTGCCATGAGAAAAAACTCCCTTCAACACGATAGTAAAATTAGTAAATTTAGGCGGTGGATTATAAACGTCTTCGAGACAATTAAAAACCACCAAATGAAAAGGATTATCAGTGATTGATAAAAGTGCTTGTTTAATGAACACAAAAGAGACTTATTAAGCGCTGATGTGAAAAATAATCGTTAAAATGTGTAATAACCTGAATAATTTAAGGGGAATATTGCTTACAATTGTGCTTTATTTTTCACAGAGAGTGGCATGAGCATATTTAATTTAAAAACATGGGTACATTATTATGTTTCCCTTTTAAAACGCTTAGGTGCATTTCGTTTTAGCCTATTACTGGCTTTGGCTATTTTCACTGCCGACGCAATATTACAAATGGTACTGGCTTATTATTTTAATGACCCTCTCGATATTGTGGATATCTCTCGTTCGATTATTTTGGGTTTATTAATAACCCCTTGGGCGGTGTATTTTTTAACCGTTGTCGTGGGTGATCTGGAAGAAGCGCGTCAACGCTTAGATAATACCGTCGCACGTTTGCAAGTCATGCTTGCAACGGATCAACAAAAAACAAGAGAACTTGAAAGCGAAATGATTGAGCGTCAAAAAAGCCAAAAGTTATTGCAAGAACACACCATATTATTACATTCGTTTTTAGACACCTCTCCGGACCTGTTTTTTCATAGAGATTTAAAAGGCGCGTTTGTAAGTTGTAATAAAGCCATGGAGTTGGTTACTGGTCGCACGGCTGCACAATTAATTGGCCTTACCCCTTTTGATATCTATCCCGATGAGTATGCGCAACAGGTGGTGAAACGCGATCAAAAAGCACAGGAAACCGAACAGGAGCAAATACATGAACATTGGTTGCATTATCCTGATGGTCGTCAAGCGTTCTTCGAAGTACGTGCATTACCGCTGTATAACGTTAAGCATGTTTGTGTCGGTATTATTGGTTTTGGCCGTGATATTACAGAACGTAAAAAACATCAAGAATCTTTAGAAAAAGCCAGTCACGATAAAACTACTTTTATTTCAACCATTAGCCATGAGCTGCGCACGCCACTTAATGGCATTGTTGGCCTGAGTCGTATGTTGCTCGATGAACAACTAACGACAGAGCAAACGAAGCACCTTAAAACCATTCATATGAGTGCTATTACGCTGGGTAATATTTTTAATGACATTGTTGATCTTGATAAGCTTGATCGCCGACGTTTAAATTTGGTCAGTAACGATATTGATATGCTTGATTTTATCAGTGACTTGGAAAGTTTAGCGTTTATTCAAACGGAACAAAAAGGGCTCACGCTGCATTTTGAACAAACAGATGTATTACCTAACTTTATACAAGCAGACGATACACGTTTGCGCCAAGTACTTTGGAATCTGGTGAGTAATGCAGTGAAATTTACAGAACAAGGGCAAGTGACCATTCGCTGTTTTTGTGAGCATGAAGGTACCGCTGACGAACATCTTTGTTTTGCAGTGCAAGATTCAGGTATTGGTATTCCGGCGGATCAATTAGAAAAAATATTTGCGATGTATTATCAAGTTAAAGGCAATCGTCATGCAACAGGCACGGGAATTGGTCTTGCGGTGTCGAAACAGATTGTTGATGCCATGCAGGGTAAAATAACGGTCACCAGTGAAGTCGACCAAGGCAGTACCTTTAAACTGTGTTTACCGGTTAAGTTTCTTGAACAACGTATTAATAAACCCATTGAACCAAGCAAGTTACCGGCATTGTCTATTTTGCTTGTTGAAGACATTGAGCTTAATGTGGTGGTTGCCAAAGCATTATTAGAAAAATTAGGCCATCAGGTTGATGTGGCGATTAATGGTGAACAAGCCTTGCAAAAGGTATCTGAACACCGCTATCAACTCATTTTGATGGATATTCAGTTACCTGATATGGACGGTTATCAGGTGACTGCATTATTACGCGAAAAATACCAAGACTTACCACCGATTGTGGCATTAACGGCGAATATCTTTTCAGATAAACAAGACTTTACCAAAAAGGGGATGGATGACGCACTCGGAAAACCACTCACAGTGCGCTCTTTTAATGACGTTGTTAGACGTTTTTTCACCCAACTCAAGCCACAAGAGTCGCTGATTATTACCCCTGATAAGCTCAAAGCAGATCCTGTCGAACCGCTTTTTGATAGTGCGATGTTATTAGAGTTAATGGAATTTTTACCCACCACTGTTATGTTAGATAATATTGCTTTATTTACTAAATTGATGCCTGATTACATGCGTATATTAGACTCAAATATGGTGGCAAAAGATAAGCTGGGTATTGTCAGTGAGGCACATAAAATTAAAGGTGCCGCCGGCTCTGTGGGATTAAAGCGCATTCAAATGTTAGCGCAGAAAGTGCAATCTCCAGAACTACCTGCTTGGTGGGATAACATTGATGATTGGGTTGAGTTAATGAAATTAAATTATGAAAGTGATATCACTGAGCTTAAAAAGTGGGTGGTTAAGCAGGGACGATAAAAAGAAGGGGTTCAGTAGGTATTGTGAGTGCTATTTAACACTGACGTTAATAATCTAATGAACCTGTTTTCCCTGTCTTTATCTGATTAGGCTAGCGCATATATTCAACGGTACTTGAGGCTACTATTAATACCAAGCGTATTTAATTTGTGTTCAGTCTTACTTGTTAAAACGAGCGCTATCTGCGTTATGAGTCTTGAAAGGAGAATAACTACTTTCTGCAACTCATGCCTTGTTAGCACTCATTTTTCCTGCGTAATACATGTTCACATATTTAATACATTTGCTATAAACACCGTTGAATATATGTAAAACATAAAAGGAGTGAAATTTAATACTAATCACTCGATACTAGTCACTGGATATTAAGGTTTCATATTTCTCATTGCCTTTTAAATTCTCAAAGTCGGCTTCATCGGCTGCTAACTCTTTAAGGGCAATACGTCCATCAATGGCGCGTGTAAGGTCATAGATCGCTTGTTCTTCAACCCCCAAACACGCGTAAGCACAAGCGCGCTGATAGAGGGCATTTTGATTCGTATCGTCTACTTCTAATACTCGGTTACAAATGCTCAGTGCCCAATGGAATTCACGCATTTCCATTACCGCATCCGCTTTTGAGGTTAATGCTTCTAAATCACCCGGACGAATTTTTAATATTTCATCATAAGCTTCTGTTTTCTGCTCAGGTGTTTGCGCTTTTTGCGCGCGTAACCACAAATTATGTATCTCATTAATCTTTTCAATTTCTATATGGTTATCAGCAATACGGCGTGTTTTTCGTCTTAAATCTTTCTCTAATACTTGGAACTGTTTTTCATATTGTTCAGAGATGACTTGAATCTGTTGATTGGCCATTTTCTTTGTGTTGTCACGAATTTCACGTAGTGATTGCCAACCTATCATCGCAATCAGTGAGGCAACACCGGCAATAATATAGAAAAAGTAGGTCACGGTATTAGAGGCATAACCCAGCGACTTGTCTGCAACGGCAAGCTCTCTATCGGTCATGGCAATGGTTAAATTACGTTCTAAATCTTGGAAGTCATGGCGCAGGGACTTTAGCTCATCAAGCACGTAACGTTCCACTAAGGGTTTGCCATGAACGCCTGCATTTTGGCTGCTATCAGTGGTTGTGAAATCACTGCTATCGGCCGCCAAAAGTGTGCTGGTTGCCATGCATAAGCTGATGAAAAATAGTAATTTATGAAACATAGTTTGTCCTTGTCTTGTCACAATTATATTGATAGGTTAAGAGTCCAACTATAGATCAGGATAAAGCAATGAGCGAAAGTAATAAAGCAGAAGATCAGTGGGTTAAAGGTATTATCAAAGAAACCTTCGCAGAGCAAAAAAAAGCACGTCGTTGGGGCATCTTATTCAAAGGCCTTACGTTCACTTATCTGTTTGTTGCATTGTTATTAATTGTTAATTCCACACCGAGCAGCGACGAGAAAAGTGAGCAAACACATACCGCCATGGTGCGTGTTAATGGTGTCATAGCTGCAGATCAAGAAGCGAACGCCAACAGTATTGTCACAGGTTTACGCGCAGCCTTTAAAAATGAACACAGTAAAGCGGTGATGTTAGTGATTAATAGCCCCGGCGGAAGCCCAGTGCAAGCCGGTTACGTTTATGATGAAATTAAACGTCTACGTGGTTTATATCCTGAGAAAAAACTCTATGCAGTGATTGCTGAGTTAGGCGCGTCGGGTGGTTATTACATGGCAGCCGGTGCAGACGAAATATATGCCGATAAAGCCAGTTTAGTGGGCTCAATTGGTGTGACCGCTTCTAGTTTTGGTTTTGTTGATTTGATGGAAAAAGTGGGTGTGAAACGTCGCCACTTTACCTCGGGAGAGCATAAAGCCTTTTTAGACCCTTTTTCAACTGAGAAACCAAGTGAAGCTGCATTTTGGCAAGAAGTATTAGATGTCACACATCAGCAGTTTATCAAAGTGGTGCAAGAGGGCCGTGGCGATCGTATTAAACAAGCTGAAAAAAATGAAAAGTTATACTCAGGACTTATCTGGAACGGTGAGCAAGCGCTTACATTAGGTTTGATTGATGGTTTAGGTAGCCCGGGTTTTGTAGCAAGAGACATCATAAAAGCGGAAGAGATTGTTGATTACTCAGTGAAAGCGTCAGCCTTTACAGAGATCATCGAAAAATTAGGCCTCTCAATTGGCAGTGGTTTAGCGGGCCAACTGACAACACAGGGTAATGGTTTAAGGTTTAATTAATGGTTTATAACTACTCAGGACGTCGCTATTTAAGCCTATTTCATCGTTAAAAATGCTCATTTAAACGACTAAACTGCGCTTTTTCGCCTTGAACTAAGCATAAATAACTTAGTCCTGAGCAGTTACTGTCTATTTTCGTATAAAAAGCACCCGTTTTAGCCGGGTGCTGAGTAGTTACTAATGTTTAATTAATTATCATTATCTGCTATTGCTCGCAAAGTGGGCGGTAACAGATGTATACCGCAGTTTTTTACAAAAAATTAAAAACAGTGAGGGTGGCATGAGTAAAAAAATAGCCGATTTTTCAGTGCAACTATTGATTAATAAAGACTTAGTTAAACATCAGTTAGCCTGTAAAGAAAAACTCTACGATTTTAATTTTTCACGTCCAAGTGAAAATGAAAAACGCCATGATATTTTAAGCTCATTATTTGGACAATATAAAGGCACGCATATTGAACCGCCTTTTCAATGTGATATGGGCTCCGATATCTTTTTTGGTGAGGGAGGTTTTATCAATTATGATGTGAAGATTTTAGATATCGCACCTGTGACCATTGGCGATTATGTATTGATTGCCCCCAATGTGGTTATTTGTACGGTAGATCATCCTGTTGATTTGGCTGAACGTATCAAGCCTTATGCTTGTGCAGAGCCGATTGTATTAGGGGATAATGTCTGGCTAGGTGCGGGAAGTGTTGTTTTAGGTGGCGTAACGATTGGTTCGCGCAGCGTGATTGGTGCGGGTAGTATTGTGACTAAAGATATACCCTGTGATGTTATCGCAGTGGGGAATCCATGCAGAGTGATCAAAAAGATAGAACACGGCGAAATGCCATCAGAGGAGCAAATCGCCGAATATTGGAGTGAGATACATAGCTAACTTAGTAACTACTCAGCACGTCGCTATTTAAGCCTATTTCATCGTTAAAAAATGCTCATTTAAACGACTAAACTGCGCTTTTTCGCCTTGAACTAAGCATAAATAGCTTAGTTCTGAGCAGTTACTGTCTATTTTCGTATGAAAAAACACGTGTTAGCAGGGTGTTGAGTAGTTACGAAATCAAAGTCCTAGAGCTTATAGGCCTTGTTCACCTTCACCAAAGCGGTAGATAATTGCAGTACCGAATTGGTCTTCCTGTGTTTCAGTACGTGTACTGTAATAATGGCGCCAATCTGTTTGAATCGCCCAGTTACTATTGATTTTATAATGTAAACCTGCACCCGCATTCATTTGAAAACGCTTTTGGTCATTATCTTCATCGCTCATCATCTCACCCAGACCTGCAGTGATAAAGGGACGTAAGTCTTCTTCACTATTGAAGTAATACTGGCCATCGATACCATAGTTTTCATAGATAACACTATCGCCAGCATTTTTATCTTCAACAGTGGCACGGCTGTAGTTTAAGCGTGTAGAAAAACTACGTGTAAAGTAGAGACCTAACGACCACTGATAACCCCAAGCGCTTTCTTTGGCCCATTCGCTGTCTAAATCAACCATAATAGCGCCCGCAGAAATACCGATAATACCGGTGTTTACAGGGTCTTGAGTACGGTTTTCGTAACGTGATTGTACAACACGTTTACCACTGATTCCTGGTAAGGCAGGGCTATCGTCTTCGCCAAAAATATAACTGATTTTTAGGCCAACTTGGTTTTCAGTTTCGTTACCGTAAGGTAGTGCGACTTCATTAAATGTGAAGTAACCTGTACCGGCTTTAATAATATCTTTACCAAATAGGTAGTTAAAGTTTCGCCCTAGAGAATCAACAGGGTCTAAGAAGAATAGGGCGGTATTACCTAAATATTCTGATCCTAAAACTGTACCGCCATCAACCCAAATATCACGTTCAGTGGTATAAGCCCATTCGCCGTATGCCCAACCCAGTACCGGTGTTACCACTAAGTCTTGCAGTGAAGGAACTTCAGCAAACGCTTCTATGCCGTATTCCCAAAAGAAAGTTGACATAACAGTAGAATACAAGAATGCATCCCATTGACGGTAGCCTGATTTACGTGCCGATTGGTAATAAACACCACCAAAATAAGGGTGCATCACATAGTTTAAAACCACATCATCTCGATCCCAAACTGGCCCTTCTTTAACGTTGTCAGACCATTTTTGTATAAGCCCTTCGTCACTGCTTTCCCAGTTGGTAATCGATGACGGCATGACGGCTAATACGCCAACAACACCCAAACCTAAACCAAAAATAGAAGAGGTTTGTGACAACAAACGCTCAGAGTCTTCACCATTAGATGAACTAAAAAGAGAAACCTGGTAGGGACTATCATAAAAGCTCGGATCGATTTCTTTCTCTTCCCAAGAAGAGTTGGTGGCTTTTGTTTGATATATTTCGACTTGAGTTTCGCTTAATGCTTGCTCTTCAAGTGGTTGCTCTGCAAAGGCGGGCATAGCCAATGCGAGCGAAATTGAGATAATTGATTTTTGATAAAAATTTGAAAACACGTTTGCACCAATATTAGTTTTATGAAATGAGTTTATGACGCGCAAATTTACAGTAAAAGGAGATCTTGATCAAAGAGATAATGCCATTTTGTCTCTTTATTCAGCATCTGCAGGGAATTTAACCCCAGTTAAGCGTCTTATTTCAGTAATAACGGCCGATGTGGTCTTAGCACGTTGCACTGTTTCTTCATGCATTTTGTTTTCGTTTATTTGCTTGGCAAAAAATCGGGCTTCATAAACCATGCTGTTATCGACCTGAGGTGCACTGATATTGTGTTCATTTTCTTGTATTAATAGTACTTTTTCACAGAGTGCGACACGTTCGATAAGTAATGATCCATTTTCCCCTTGAATCTCATTATTAAGCTGTGAATTGCTGATTTTAGAGTGGTCAATGGTCACGGAAAACTGTCCATAATCGAGAATCGCCGTACCGCACCCATCAACACCTGATGCCAGTAAATGTGCACTGGCTTGTATTTTTTTAGGTTTACCAAAGAGTGCAACGGTAAAGGCAATACAATAATAACCAATGTCCATGATTGAGCCATTAGAGAATTGAGGATTAAACGTATTAGGGTTGTCACCTGCTAAATATGCGGGGTAGCGTGAGGAGTATTGGCAGTAATGGATATTGGCTTTACGCAATTGACCTAATTTCGGTAAGTTGTCTTTAATTTTCTGAAAGTTAGGTAAGTGTGCAGTCATATACGCTTCAAACAGAATGACATTATTTTCGATTGCCGTTTTAAAAAGCAGTTCGACTTGTTTGGCATTAGAGGCTAACGGTTTTTCACAGATAACATGTTTGCCCGCTTTAAGCATTTGCATTGATTGCTCGAAATGCAGAGAATTTGGACTGGCGATATAAACGGCTTCAATGTTTTTATCTTGTTTAAGCGTGTTAAGGTCATCATAACAAGTCGTTACAGAAAGTTTATCAGCAAATACCTGTGCGCTTTGTAATGTGCGCGAGTAAACTGCACAAAGAGAAAGTTCATTATCAATACGGGTTGCATTAACAAATTTTTCGGTTATCCAATTACTACCAATGACTGCAAAGTTGATCATCTCTAAACCCTTTATTGTTGTATGTAGCGGTTAGCCACGTAATAATAAAAATTTAAGTAAGAATAAGAATAAAAACATGAATATACTAGCACTAAATAAACAACTTGCGCTTGAGCTAACGATTTCTGAACAACAGGTGAATACCTTTATCACGCTTTATGATGATGGTAATACCGTGCCTTTTATTGCGCGTTATCGTAAAGAGATAACCAAAGGCCTTGATGATAAACAACTGCGCTCATTAGAAAGCCGTTTAATCTATGGTCGTGAGTTAGCAACCCGCCGTAGTGCCATTTTAAAAGCGTTAACGGAGTCGGGTAAATTAACAGCATCGTTAAGCGAAAAAATACAGCAAAGCACCAGTAAAACGCTATTAGAGCAGCTGTATCTGCCCTTTAAAAGCAAACGAGTTAATAAAGCGCAATTAGCGATTGATGCCGGCCTTGAAAGTCTGGCTGATAAATTGTGGTTCCAGCCTGACAGTGATCAACAACGTGTGAGTAAGCAGTATATCTGTGCTGCGTTTGCAAGCTCCGATGAAGTATTAACTGGGGCGATGCAAATTATCATTGAACGTTTATCCGTTGATATTAACCTCTTGGATAAACTTAAAAATCAATTGGTTAATAACGCTTGTTTTAAAGCGACGGTGATTAAAGGCAAAGAGCAGGAAGCGATCAAGTTTAAAGATTATTACGATTACAGTGAACCGGTCAAACGCATTCAGCCACATCGGTTATTAGCCATTCTACGCGGTAAAAGTGAAGGGTTTTTACGCCTTAAATTGGATACCGACCCAAGACAAGATAAAAGCATCAAAACGGCTTATTGCGAGATATTGATTGCTTCACACTTGGGTTTTTCCTTAAAAGGGCTAGCCGCTAATAATTGGCGCGTTGAAGTGATTAAAAAAGCCTGGAAGTCTAAATTACTGGGTATGCTAGAAACACAGATCACGTCTGCATTAAAAGAGAAAGCTTACGACAATGCGATTAATCTTTTTGCCACTAATTTAAAAGATCTCTTAATGAGTGCGCCCGCGGGACGTAAAGTCGTCATGGGGCTAGATCCTGGTTTTAAAAGTGGCTGTAAAGTCGCGATTATTGACCAAACGGGAAAATACCTGGTCAGTGAAACTATCTATCCACACGCTCCTCAGAAACAATACGACAATGCTAAACACAAAGTGGTTATGCTCTTAAAAGCGCACAACGTTGACCTTGTTGCAATTGGTAATGGTACGGCATCACGCGAGAGTGAGCAGTTTATTACTGAGTGTATTGAAAGCATTGATTCAAGTGCGCCTGAACAAAAGATTAAACAGTTGATTGTCAGTGAAGCAGGCGCATCGGTTTATTCCGCTTCTGAATTAGCAAGCCATGAATTTCCTAATTTGGATGTGTCGATCAGAGGGGCGATCTCTATTGCCAGACGCTTACAAGATCCACTGGCTGAATTGGTAAAAATAGACGCAAAAGCCATTGGTGTTGGTTTGTATCAGCATGATGTGAATCAAACGCAGTTGAGTAAGCGTTTGCAAGCTGTCGTCGAGGATTGTGTCAACGTAGTGGGTGTGGATCTTAACAGTGCTTCTGTCTCGTTATTGACCTTTATTGCTGGACTCAATAGCACGATTGCACAAAACATCGTTGATTACCGTGAGCAAGTGGGTTTATTTACCTCACGTAATACCCTTAAAAAAGTACCTCGTTTAGGTAATAAAGCCTTTGAACAGAGCGCGGGTTTTTTACGTATTAGTGAAGCTAAAAACCAACTTGATAACAGTGCCGTGCACCCAGAGAGTTATTACATGGTGAATAACATGGCCAAGCAGTTAAGCGTGCCACTTTCTCGTTTACTGAGCGAGACACAACTGCTTGAACAAGTGCAGGATGCACCATTAGTTGATGAACAGTTTGGTTTGTTGTCGATACAGGCGATTAAACAAGAGTTGATAAAACCTCATCGTGATCCTCGTCCTGAATTTCAAACCGTGAGTTACACCAAAGGCATTAATAAAATAGCGGATTTAGAAGTCGGATTGAGACTGCAAGGGGTGATTTCTAATGTCACCAATTTTGGTGCCTTTGTGGATATTGGTGTACATCAAGATGGATTAGTACACATCTCCCACATGGCCGATAAATTTGTCTCTGACCCGACTCAAATTGTGAAAGCGGGGCAGATAGTCTCGGTAAAAGTACTTGAAGTTGATTTACAACGAAAGCGTATTGCATTGAGTATGCGCAGTGAGTGATGCTAATAAAGTGAAGTTAGGTAAACGTTTGACACGCATTGAAGCCATGGCGGGGCGCGATTACGATCATATCTGGGATTGTTGTTGCGACCACGGTTTATTAGGTTTTCAATTGCTTAAAAATGATAAAGCCGGGCACATTCATTTTGTCGATGTTGTCGCGCCATTATTGAACGAGATAGACAATAAACTAAGCCGTTATTATCAAGGAAAGAGTGAGTGGTCTGTGCATTGTTTAGATGTTGCGACATTGCCAATTGCCGAATATGACATTGACTCTGGTGCTGAACAGAAAAAGCACCTTATCATTATTGCGGGTATTGGCGGTCAGTTATTGATTACTTTATTAAAAGTACTTTTTCCACATTGCCGTGCTTTTAATGTTGAGTTTATTTTGTCTCCCGTTCATCATAATCATCAGTTACGAGCGTATTTAAAGGATCAAAACTGTCGTTTGATTGATGAAGTGATCGTTGAAGAGAATAAACGTTTCTATGAAGTGCTGCATATCGACCAACGCGCGCTGAACAAAAGTACAGATTGTTTTGTGTCATTAGTTGGCGATAAAATGTGGAATTTTGACTATGTAGAACATCAGCTTTATCTGCAACAAACAATAAAACATTACCAGCGCATGGCCAAAAATCCGACTCTCGATGTGAGTGAGATAATTAAAGGTTATCAAGATCTCATCCCCTGTGTATAATCGCCTTTTTTTTAATCACTCGCTTTTCATCGCCTGTTGCTGCTGGACCTATTATTATGCGCTTATTAAGATCAACTGTTCATCCCGATATCACTCAAAAGCAACAAAGCAGCTTTGAGCGTATTGCAACACGTGCCATCGTTTTAAAAGGCGATAGCATTCTGCTTTTATATACCCAGCGCTACGACGATTACACCTTACCAGGTGGTGGCGTGGATAAAGGCGAAGATCTACTTTGTGGTTTTAAACGTGAATTGCTTGAAGAAACGGGGGCCAAAAATATTCGTAATATTAAAGAATTTGGTTTGTATGAAGAAGTGCGCCCTTGGTATAAAGACGACTTTGATCTTATGAAAATGAAGTCATATTGTTTTAGCTGTGAAATTGATGAACAGTTAGGCGCGACAAATTTTGAAGATTATGAAATAAAAAATGGCATGCAAGTTGTTTGGTTGCCGATTACTGACGCGATAAAACATAATGAAAAGACGATTGCAGAAAGCGGTAAAAAAGGCATGTCTGTTGAGCGTGAACTGTTTTTATTAAAATTGATTCAAAAAGAGTTAATAACAACTAACCTCTCTGAGCCTTCTATTTCAACTACTCAATATAGCGCTGTTTGTTAAGAACAGACTCAATACCGTAGAGTGCTAATGCTTCATTAGTGCTTTTACTTGGTTGTAACGTTGCAATAAGTTGTACCTGTTGCTTTTGTGCTTGTTCAATAAAGTCGAGCAACACATCGGAAGGGTCTGTGATGAGCATATGACTTAACGACTCCGACAAGATGACATCTGAGATAGGGAAATTTGTCAGCAGTCCAGTTAATAAATTGTGTTCGTTTTCAACAAGCCAATAAATCTTTGCATTTGATAAACGTGCCATCACTAATATTGAAAATAGAGTGGAGGTTTGTTGGATATTTTCCGGATACTCAATGCAGATATCGATAGTGTACTGATCGCAATTCAGCTCCCGTGCTAATTCGCCGCGCATCTCCCGTGCTAATTCGCCGCGCATCCCTCTTTTAATGCCAGTGCTAAGCCAATCTTGTAGGCTTTGCACATTAATAATGTAGCGAATTCCATCTGTTTTTTGTAACCTAGCAATCTGCTTTTTACGCATGCCATAGGAGCAAAAGTAGCTACTAACCGACTCTGTTAGTAAATCATAGATCGGATACGATCCACTTTCTACTTGCTCTTCGCTCACCCAAAGCTTTAAATAAACCTTTGAAAAAAGGGAAGAAAGTAATTTATGCCATTGCGCTTTATTGGGGGGTTCAGTGAGGCTCGCTAAAATAGGAAAACCTTTGTTTTTAATCAGTGTATAGGTGGCGCGGCATAGATTATTAGGGCGTTGCCCATAAATGATAATGATAGGAGATTGTTCGTTATGCGCTAACGCCTTTAATACTTCGATCAGTCTTAAACCCAAAATATCAATATCGATGATTAATAACTTTTGATTGTTAAGTTTGCTTAACGCGGCCTGTGCCGTGAAGTATTCAACGTGCCTTAATCCGATTGAAGATAAATGCTGTTGATGACTTATCTTTTTATTTTCATCCTCAGTAATAAAAGCAACTGAATAATGCGCTAACCATTCACTAAAGGTACGCGTAATATAATTTTTCCACTGCAGTACGTTGGTGGCTAAGTGCGCTTCATCAATACAATGTATAAAGACCGGTAAATTGGTATCCATACTCGGTAAGGAGCCTAACCAAAATACACGAATATCAGCACGATGTGTCAGTAGGCTGATTAGCTTAGCTAATGCAGGCTCAAGCTCTATGCCATCGGTTAGTAGCACGGCGACGCCATGCGGGCTAGCGGTGAGCATTAGAATGAGTTGCTCAAGAGAGTTTGATGAATTTATCCGGCACTCGGGGAGAGGTTGGTTGTACTGGTAACTGTAAACGGTAAACATGGTTTGCTGGGGTTGATTTGAATAGGATGTCAGTAATTGTAACTCTTGCTCAGATAAAATTGAACTTTGTTGATTAATTACTGGCATCAATAAATTACTCTTCTGTTATTGCTTCAACGGGAAACTCAGGTAATTTATCACCGTCATTATTTGGGTGAATAATGAATTCGCCGTGATATTTTACTTTTGATTTATAATCAGTAATTTTGTGCAGTAATAAGTTGTTCGCAAAAGCGAGTTTAACAAGTTCTGGTAAATCACCGCGTAAATAAAGCGAAATCGGCTTTACTAAAATACCTTCTTCATCAAAGCACTGTAACATTTGATCTTCACAGATAATTAATGAAGCCGCACCGCCACTGTGGCGATTCAGCTTAGCACCTACCACTAAATCGATATTAACCATCCACTGCGCAGCTTCAAGTTTTGCAACAACCGCTTGTAATTGTGAAAGGGTGACTGCTTGTACCTGTTTTTGCTCATCTAATACTTGGTTGTAACATTTTTGCAGGTAAAGAAATGACGCTTTTAATCCTGAGTTTTTGCCCTGGCTACGTGCTCTACTCTGCCAAGCTTTAAGTACTGGCACTGTAATGCTATCAAAACGTTTTTGCTTCATCGCATTCGTTACCCAAGCACCTAAATAATGCGCTTCATTAAGTGGGCTTTTTGACGTGCGACCAGAGGCTTGAGATGCCTGTAGTTCAGTTAATGCTGTTGTAACGAGTATGTGTATTTCTTGCGAAAAAAGAACCATAAAAGACCTACTTGAAAGTTAACAATAAAAATAAACACCAGTATACAAGATTAATTGTACTTTAAGTAATTAAGATCAAGGAATAATAGTTGAATTATTTGCTAGGATATTATTTCATTCTTATTGAGGTCGCAAATGTATGGAAGCCTTTACCAGTTTTACCCTTGCACGTGCGTTACATATTTTTGCCATCGTATTGTGGATTGGCGGTGTGGCCTTTGTCACCACAGTGTTAATCCCTTCTTTAAAGCAGATCCCTGATATTCATGACAGGCTGGCGCTTTTTGAAAAGTTAGAAGGCAAGTTTGCTATTCAAGCGCGTATTACGACTGTCATCACTTTACTGACCGGACTATACATGATTGATTTTATGCAGATTTGGGGGCGATTTTTACAGGCCGAGTTTTGGTGGATGCATTTAATGGTGATTGTCTGGTTACTGTTTACGTTAGTCTTATTTGTTTTTGAGCCGTTATTTTTGCATGCTTGGTTTAGAAAGCAGGCGTTAATAGACAGCAAAAAAACATTTAAGCGTGTGCACATGATGCACATCATTTTACTCACTGTGAGTTTAATAACAATTTTGGGCGCAATGTTAGGCGCACATGGCTTTCGTTTTTAATTGTGTTTTACGCGGTGCTTGGATAAAGCTAAACTAAGCACTATTCGATATTGAAAAGAGAAATGTATGGCTTATATCCCAAGTAATTATAAAAGTTTAGAGAGTGACTACCGCGATAAGGCGCTGAAGCTAATACCTTGGGTGTGTGGGAAATGTGCGCGTGAGTTTGTGTATTCCAATTTAAAAGAGCTAACAGTGCACCATATGGACCATGATCATAGTAACAATCCACAAGACGGTAGTAACTGGGAGTTATTATGTATTTATTGTCATGATCATGAGCATGATAAATACACACAGGCTGATATGTACGGCAGTAGCGTAGAAGCGGGGGATGACTTGCAAGCAAGTTCGACTTACAACCCGTTTGCAGATTTAATGAGTAAAATGAAGAAATAATGAATGCTCTGCTCAGGAGCTTACTTCTGGGCAGAAATGAGAAGAATTAATTTTGAATGTTTCACTTAATCCCAAACGAGTGAAAAATGTAACTCAATAGCGTGCTAATACCTTGCAGTTCAGCTTTGTTCGCTATTTAAATCTCTTCTCTTTCGATAGAGATAACAACACGTCTATTTTGCATACGGCCTAAAACATTCCTGTTATCGGCGACATGGTGCTTCTCGCCATAACCTTTAACCTGAATTTTTTCATCATCTAAACCTATCTGTGCCAAATACTCTTTTACTGATGTTGCACGTTGCTCTGAGAGCTGTAAGTTACGATATTTTGCCCCGTAACTATCGGAGTAACCCGATACCAGCACCACACTTATATTTTCATCGTGTTTTATATAATCGCCAATCATTTTCAATCGTTTTTTAGAGAATGAAGTGAGTTTTACACCATTTTTATTGTACTTAAGAATACTGTAAGCGATGTCATCAAAGTTATACGGTAAAAGCTGATCGATGCAATTATTAAACTCATCATAACTATCCATAAAATTAATGGATGACAGGCCAATACTGGTTGTTTGATCTTTGTTATACCAATCTTGATAATAAAAAGTGGGGTATTTCCCATTTTCAAGCTCACTGAGCATTTGCCATGCATTTTGACGGGTGACATAACCATCAAATTGCTGGTGGAACGTGACTTTACCGATAGTGAACGCTTCACTGCCCGGTCGCCATTGTGGCGGGACAGACTTTAACAGCACAGAACGTGTTTTCGGTAAGGCTCTTTTACTGTGCAAAATAAAGTCTAAATTAACGTATTTACTTGCCTTAGCTTCAAAATGAGCTTGGCCGTATCGCGGAATAGGGTGTTCAAGCGTGCATTGAATAGGGGTAGAACTAGAGATATACCATAATGAGTTATCAATGCTAGCGTTGTAATTTTTATTAGCAGCATAACTGCTATTAATGCATAACAGTAGCGTTGCCATTATCTGTATTTTCATAATTAATTCCATTAATTCTGCTCGATTACCAAATTATCGGCAGTGAGAATATTTTCTTTAGTTTAATTTAGTCGCTTTATGAATAAATACCCGTTATCCATAAAAATACTTTGTATTTTAGTTTTTTAACGTTTATTTATACATATAACGTGCACTATTTGAGCATTTTCAATTGAGTTTTACTTAAACGCTAAAATCGACAACGATGACGACCAATCTATTGCCCTTCGGAGTTTTGCACCTTTAATGATAACGGGTATACTCCTCCCTCATTTTTATTATGAGCATTCTATGGAAAACTTATTAGCCAAACGCTTTCGTGGTTATTACCCCGTTATCATTGATATTGAAACATCTGGATTAGTATCACAAACAGATGCAATGCTTGAGATTGCGGCTATTTTTCCTGCGATGGATGAGCAAGGTTACTTATATTGCGCGGACAAAATACATTTTAATGTGCACCCGTTCGAGGGCGCGAATTTTGATCCTAAGGCGTTAGAATTTACTGGGATTGACCCTTTTAACCCACTGCGTGCTGCGGTTGATGAGCGTGATGCGCTGACAGACATTTTTAAGCTGGTACGTAAACATCAAAAATTGAATGGCTGTAATCGTTCAATTATCGTTGCGCATAATGCCGCTTTTGACCAAGGCTTTATTAATCAAGCAACACATAGATGTAACTTGAAACGTGTGCCATTCCATCCCTTTGCAACATTCGATACCGCCAGTATGGCAGGACTCGTTTTAGGCCAAACCGTCTTAGCAAAAGCATGCGCGCAGGCAAATATCGCCTATGATAATAAAGAAGCACATTCAGCGCTATATGATACAGAGGTAACAGCAGAGCTGTTTTTTTATATGGTGAATAAGTTAAAAGCACTCGGCGGTTGGCCAGTTTAATTCTCAATTTTATTTTTAGCAGTAGGGCACTATGTCATCAATTAGTAAAAGTAAGACATTATTAGATGTTTCGACACTGGCTTTTTCTCAGTTCGCTGAGAGAACTTTTGTGGGTAACGTTGATGGTGAAACGATTACTTATGCGCAAGCAGAACAAAAAGTTCAAGCATTACAACAATTATTAATTTCAGCGGGAATAGAGCAAGGCGATAAAGTCGCGATATGCAGTGAAAATATGCCTAATTGGGGCATTGTTTATATTGCTATTACGAGTATGGGTGCGGTTGCTGTGCCTATTTTACCGGATTTTCATAGCAATGAAGTTCATCATATTGTGAAGCATTCGGAAGCAAAACTGATTTTTTTTTCCGATAAAATGAATAACAAACTTGCTGAAGATGATTTCACCTCTTCATTAGAGTTTGTGTTCTCGTTAGAAACGCTGTCACTAATTGAAAACTTCTCAAAACGATCAGAATTATTCGCCATGGGCAGTGAAAAGTTTGCTCAGTTTAAAGCGAAGTTGGGCAAAGTGGACCCTGTTAATAAGCTCATTATTGACGAACAAGACCTTGCTGTGATCATTTATACCTCAGGGACAACAGGCCAGTCAAAAGGCGTGATGTTGTCGCATAAAAACTTAGTTTCACAGGTATATCAAGCACAAAAGTTAATTGATATTAATGAAAGTGATCGCTTTTTATCAATTTTGCCACTGGCACACACTTTTGAGTGTTCTGCTGGGTTTTTAGTGCCTTTTTCTAATGGGGCTTCAATTTATTATATTAATAAAACACCCGCGCCTAAAATCATCTTAAAGGCAATGCAGCAAACAAAACCAACTTGTATGCTGAGTGTGCCTTTAGTGATTGAAAAAATTTACAAATCAAAAGTACAAGCCAGCTTCAATAAAAATGTAGTGATTAAATATCTTTATAATCATGTTCCTTTTGTACGTAAAAAATTGAATAAAATTGCCGGGAAAAAATTACAAGAAAGCTTTGGCGGTAAAATACGACTTTTTGGTATTGGCGGTGCGAAGCTATCTCCTTTTGTTGAACAATTTTTACAAGAAGCCGAATTCCCTTATGCGATTGGTTATGGCTTAACCGAAACAGCACCGATTATTGCGGGTGCGATACCGGGTAAAACAGCGGTAGGTACAACGGGATTGTTAGCTGAAGGCATCGAGCACAGATTTGTAAAACATGGACAAGAAGGCAACGATGCTGAATTACATGTTCGTGGCCCTAACATTATGATGGGTTATTACAAAGACCAAGCGCGTACCGATGAAGTATTAGATAAAGACGGTTGGTTAAATACCGGTGATCTTGGTTGTATAGATAAAAATGGTGTTTTGAGCATTAATGGTCGTAGTAAAAATGTGATTATTGGCGCTAGCGGTGAGAACATTTACCCTGAAGCCATTGAGTCTGTTATAAACGAACACGCACTAGTGGTTGATTCTTTGGTGTATGAATTAGACAGTAAAGTCGTGGCAAAAATTTATATCGATTATGATTTGTTTGATGAAACACATAACATCAATAATACCAGTGACTCCGCTTTACACGCTGAAATTTTAGCTATTCTAGAAGAAATAAAAATAGAAGCGAACACACTGTTAGCCAATTACTCAAAAATTTGCACTGTGTTTGAGCAATCAGAACCTTTTATCAAAACCCCTACCAAGAAAATTAAACGCTACTTACACGTTTAATTTATTGTTAATAAGTGCCACTCATTAGATAGTGGCACTTGTTTTTTAGTTACCCATGCTCTTTAGTTACCCGTGTTCTTTCATCATGGCCTGCGCAACATCAACCATGTTATTACTACCACAGAAGAAAGGAATACGTTGATGTAACTCTGTCGGTACGATTTCTAAAATACGTTGCTGTCCATCTATCGCCTTGCCTCCTGCTTGTTCCATCAAGAAAGCCATCGGATTACATTCATAAAGTAAACGCAATTTCCCATCAGGCGCAGACGCCGTAGAAGGGTAAATATAGATGCCTCCTTTTAATAAGTTACGATGAAAATCAGACACTAATGAACCAATATAACGAGAGGTATAAGGGCGCTGCGTGGCTTCATCTATCTCTTGGCAATACTTCAGATATTTTTTAACGCCGAGCGGAAACTTGAGGTAATTACCTTCATTAATAGAATAGATTCGTCCATCTTCAGGAATCTTCATGTTTTCATGTGAGAGGTAAAATACGCCTAGCGAAGGGTCACAGGTAAAACCATGTACGCCATTACCGGTGCTATAAACCAGCATGGTTGAAGAGCCATAAATGACATAACCTGCAGCCACTTGTTTTTCACCGGGTTGTAAAAAATCTTCAAGGGTAACGGGTGTCCCGAGTGGGCTAATACGTTTGTAGATAGAAAAAATGGTACCCACAGACACATTCACATCGATATTTGATGAGCCATCAAGCGGGTCCATCAATACCACGTATTTACTGTTACAACCGCGTTCACTATCAAAGGAGATAAATTCATCTTCCTCTTCTGATGCAATACCACAAACCTCACCACGCGCTTCTAATGCGGCTTTAAATTTATCATTAGCGTACAGGTCAAGCTTCTGTTGCACTTCGCCTTGAACATTCTCCACCCCCGTACTACCTGTAATATCAGCAATCCCTGCTTTATTTATCTCTCGATTAACCACCTTAGCCGCTAAACGGATAGCGCCTAATAGCAGGGTTAATTCACCGCTTGCCTCGGGAAAGTCTTGCTGTTTTTCAATAATAAATTCGCCTAACGTGATCATTTTTATTCCTCTTTGACGGGGTAGTTATAGTTTCAGTTATCTTGCGATAACGCTGTTGAAAAAATCTCATTTAAACCAATAAGCAGCACTAAAGTTCGCATTAATGGTTTATCCCTGAGTCTCTATACCAAGCGCATTTAATTTATGAACCGTCTTGCTGGTTAAAACGGGCGCTATCTACGTTATGAATCTTGAAAGGAGAATAACTACTTCCTGCAATTCATGCCTTGATAGCACTGATTTTTCCTGCGCAATACAAACCCACATATTTAATGCTCTTGGTATGACTTCCGTTTAGTAAAAAGGCACCTCAATGATGATGAGGTACTGAATTAATAGATGACTTAATAGATTGCTTAAGCAAAAGTCAGGTTATTGACAATAACAACTGGGTTTTCTAGGACAAACGGCGCCACGTGCACAAATAAGCTGTGCCTCTTGTTCAATGCCGCGGGTTATCCAATTTATATTAAGAATACGTGCCACACTGATGAGCACTTTTTTTATCTTCGCTGGAATTTTACTGGTACCACCATTGGCGATGCATAAGCGTTGTAATTCATTAACCAATTCAACTGCATCATGGCCCTGTGCTGCGATTGCTGGGTTTAACTCAATGCCCGTGCACAATACGTGGTGACTATTATTGAGATCTTGTACTTTAATCGACTCACAGCAATAAATTTTAGCGATACCATTTTCATTCAAAATAGAAAACTGCGCTGCTGTCCCCGTACCTTGTTGATCTAACATACGAAACACTGACCAATGCTGACAAGGGTCGCACACAATACGCATATTTCCCCAGGGTAAAGGAATACCATTTCCGCGATACACCGCTTTTAATTTACCCTGTGCGTAAGCATCAAAATAGTGCCAGTGCGTGTAAGCTGAAACGGCTGTCATTCGGCGCATTACCACCGATTCTGACACCTCTATTTGTTTGCATACTGCTATCTCATAACCTTGTCTATCAAGTAGTTGACGAAAAGGCACCTTAGGGCAAAGCAAAGCGGCGGCAAAAAAACTGCATTCAAAATCACGCCAAGCATGCAAAATATCCTGTGCATCGAGTTGGCTTGAAGAGGGGGACTGTTCTTTCTGAATATCGTATTCGGTTTGATCGCCAGCGACCATAATGCTTTTTTCACCATCACTATTGTGTAAAACATTGTGTCCAATGTGCACGGCAAGTTCATACTTTAACCGTGTTATATTTTTCTTTAATATTTTATTGAGATAAACCGTGCTCGGAGGTTGGAAATAAGAGGTCACCATTTTATTGCTTTTATCACTGACAAATTCATCTTCTGGCAAACGGGTGAACCAACGAATTTTTAATCCTCGCTCTTCACTTATTTGCATTAAATCGTCTACGTGGATAGGCATCTTTTTCAAACCAATTTCTTCTGCTGCACGTTCTAAATCAGGGAAATGGTTCTGGTGGTGTTCTTGGTGTGCGCGAATTAATAGGTGTGCAAATTGGCGTCCTGTTGTCCCGGTTTGCGATAACATTTCAGGAATAGCGATTTGAAGTATTTCATTTGAAAACAGAAAGCTAGGCTCAAGCGCCATGCCTTTTATCCCGCCTCTATTGCCTTTTTCGGGGGTAATATCTTGCGCTTCTGGCGCATCATCTAAAAACCATTGAGGCTGTTTTTGAAACACGGTCGCAATGACTTCTAGCATCTCTTCACTAGGCACGCGTTTGCCACGTTCAATCATTGAAAGATAGGAAACGGAGGGCGCATATTCTGCTTCTAATTTAATGCAACGTGATGACAAATCTTCCAGTGTTAAGCCGTTACGTTTACGTAAATTACGTATCTTTGTGCCCAAAAAATGAGACTGTCTTCCTAAGCTTTTTTTTATTTTCATTTTGTAAAATTTACACTGTGTAATTTTCTTTGTGAAATTATATGAATTTTTTCTCTGTAGTTACAAGCGTTGAATAACAAACAAGCAGAAAGAGTTTGAAAAGTGAGCGTTGGCAAGGTTTTCGAATTCTATTTAAAAATAAATTGATAATACCAAGGAGCAAAATATGAATTTACCTCAACGGAAACAGTGCGCTATTAATCCTGCCTTTTATCAGTTTATTAATGATGATATTTTGCCGCAGACACCTTTAAACAGTGTGAATTTTTGGTATGACTTAAACTGTTTAATCAGTGATTTTTCAGCCAAGAACACTGCGTTATTAGCAACACGTCAGCAAATGCAATCGCAAATTGATCAGTGGCATCGTGAAAACCCTATGACTGAAAACAGCATGAGCGAAACGTCAAAAAACGATTACCGTGAATTCTTGCAAGGTATTGATTATCTCACTCCCGCTATTGATGATTTTGTTATTGAAACAGAAAATGTGGATCCTGAAATTTCAACCATGGCAGGCCCACAGTTAGTGGTACCAGTAAGTAATGCTCGCTTTGCTCTCAATGCTGCCAATGCGCGTTGGGGGAGTTTATACGATGCTTTTTATGGCACAGACGTTATTAGCAAGCATGGCGAGCTAAACAATGAGAAAGGCTTTAACGCACACCGCGGTCAAGCCGTTATCAACAAAGCAAAAGATTTTTTAGATGCACATTTCCCGTTAAATGAAGGCTCTCATCACCAGGTATCGAGTTACTTGGTTTATTACCAACACCTACTCGCTTTCTTCCCCGATGGCAGTGAAAGTGGTCTAAAACAAGCCTGTCAGTTTGTAGCGTTTGATGGCTCTAAAAACGACCCAAGTTATCTATTATTAAAAAACAATGGTTTACATGTGGGATTACAGATCGACCGCCACGGAAAAATTGGCGCGACTGATAAAGCTGATGTTGATGATATTCAAATGGAATCTGCATTGACCACTATTATGGATTTTGAAGATTCAGTTTCTGCCGTTGATAGCAACGATAAAATTGCTGCTTACCGTAATTGGTTTGGTTTAATGCGAGGCAACCTGAGTGCCTCATTTACTAAAAATACGCAGTCTGTGCTGCGCTCATTAAATTACGATCGTAACTTTACCGCTAAATCGGGAGAAATGTACTGTGTGCCTGGCCGATCGTTATTGATGGTGCGTAATGTCGGTCATTTGATGGGCACGGATCTAATACAGGATATTGACGGTAATAATGCACCCGAAGGTATCATTGATGCCGTTATTACTGCGCTTATTGGCAGTATTGACCTCCAAAAAAATGCCGGAGATACATTTAGAAATAGTCGTGCAGGCAGCATCTATATTGTAAAACCTAAAATGCACGGGCCTGAAGAGGTACGTTTTACCTGCCAAATATTTAGTCGTGTTGAGCAGATGTTAAACCTTGCCGAAAATACTATCAAGCTTGGCATTATGGATGAGGAGCGCCGCACCGCACTACGTTAAATCTAAAGCAGTGTATTTATGAGGCGAAGTCTCGCGTGGTGTTTATCAATACGGGATTTTTAGATAGAACGGGAGATGAAATTCATAGCAGTATGTTAGCCGGTGCTTTTTACCCTAAAGCGATGCTTAAAAATGAACAATGGATAGGCGCTTACGAGAACAATAATGTTGAAATGGGTCTACGTTGTGGTTTTTCAGGCAAAGCGCAAATTGGTAAAGGCATGTGGGCGATGCCCGATGAAATGAGCCAAATGATGATCGAAAAAATTGCACATCCACACTCAGGCGCTAATACCGCTTGGGTACCTTCACCAACCGCTGCCACGTTACACGCTTTGCATTATCACCAAGTGGATGTTTTTCAGGCGCAAAAATCGATTGTAACTCGCACCCCTGCAACGATTGAAGACATGTTAAGCATTCCTGTTATGCCTACGAATATGCGTTTAACCGCGGAGCAGATAAACAGCGAGCTAGAGAATAATATTCAAAGTATTTTAGGTTATGTGGTGCGCTGGGTTGAGATGGGCATTGGTTGTTCAAAAGTCCCTGATATTAACAATATCGGATTGATGGAAGATCGCGCCACATTACGTATTTCAAGCCAGCATATTAGTAATTGGTTAATGCATAACATCTGTCATGAAGAACAAGTTAACCGCGTGATGGAAAAAATGGCCTTGATTGTTGATAAACAAAATGAAGGTATTGCGGGTTACCGCACTATGAGCCCTAACTGTGCAAACAGTCTTGCATTTCAGGCCGCTAGAGCACTTATTTTTAAAGGAGAGTCACAGCCAAACGGTTATACCGAACCGCTATTACATGAGTACCGCATATTAGCCAAGCAACAATGCTAGACATTTTTAACCACTATAAATAAACCATAACTTACCTTAATATAACTATGCATAGAGAGATAATAATGATGAATTATAAAGCTGAAATGAATAACGCAGACCAATTTGTAAACCAACAGGGCACAACTTGGAATGCCATTAATCCAGAATATGTGGCTCGTATGCGTCTGCAAAATCGTTTTAAAACGGGGTTAGACATTGCTAATTACACGGCAGAAATTATGCGTAATGATATGCAAGCCTATGATGAGAATAGTGAAAATTACACACAATCGTTAGGCTGTTGGCACGGTTTTATTGGTCAGCAAAAAATGATCTCTATTAAAAAACATTTCACCACAACAAAAGGCACTTATCTCTATTTATCTGGTTGGATGGTGGCCGCGATGCGCTCAGAGTTTGGCCCATTACCGGACCAATCAATGCACGAGAAAACCTCTGTGCCGATGTTAATTGAAGAGTTATATACCTTTTTAAAACAAGCAGATGCACGTGAACTGAATCATCTATTTAATGACTTAGATGACGCACAAAGCCGTGGCGACCAAGTGGCAATGCAAGCGGTGCAAAAACAGATCAATGAATTTGAAACCCATGTGGTACCTATCATTGCGGATATTGATGCGGGTTTTGGTAATGAAGAAGCAACGTACTTATTAGCTAAAAAAATGATTGAAGCGGGGGCATGTTGTATTCAAATTGAAAATCAGGTGTCCGATGCCAAACAATGTGGGCATCAAGATGGCAAAGTAACTGTGCCTCATGAAGACTTTTTAGCAAAAATTAATGCCGTACGTTACGCCTTTATGGAGCTCGGTGTTGAGCAGGGCATTATCGTTGCACGTACGGATTCATTAGGGGCGGGGCTAACGCAAAAAATCCCAGTTTCTCAATATGCAGGTGATTTAGCTGAGCAATACAATGCCTTTATTGATGGTGAAAAACTCAACTCGTTAGCGGATTTGAACTCAGGTGACATGGTACTTAGCCGTGCGGGTGAACTGATTAAACCTAATCGCCTGGCTAACGGACTCGTGCGTTTTAAACCTGATACAGGTGAAGATCGTGTGGTACTTGATTGCATTACTTCACTGCAACATGGCGCTGATTTACTGTGGATTGAAACAGAAGCGCCAAATGTCGAGCAGATTGCTGGCATGGTGAACCGTATTCGCGAAGTGGTGCCTAATGCTAAGTTGGTTTATAACAATAGTCCGTCTTTTAATTGGACGTTAAATTTCCGCCAGCAAGTCTTTGATGCTTGGTTAGAAGAGGGCATTGATTTGAGTTCATATCAGCGTAGTGATTTGATGAGCCCACTTTACGATAATACTGAGCTTGCTAGCGAAGCCGATCTTAAAATACAGAATTTCCAAAAAGAAGCATCAAAACATGCGGGTATTTTCCATCACCTGATCACACTACCGACTTACCATACCGCTGCGTTATCAACGGATAACTTGACCAAAGAATACTTCGGTGAGCGTGGCATGCTCGCTTATGTTGAAAACGTACAACGAAAAGAGATAAGACAATCGTTGGCTTCGGTAAAACACCAAGATATGTCGGGATCAAATATTGGTGACGATCACAAAGAGTATTTCTCAGGAGACCAAGCACTTAAAGCCTCGGGAGAAAATAATACCATGAGCCAGTTCTCGTAAAGGCTCACACTATTTAGTGACATTGGTATAAATTGAACGAATGGGCGCCATCACTAGATAGGTGATGGTTGTCTATTAATCACATCATTTTGCTGTTTTCATTGATTTTTTAAGAGACAATTCAGTCAATATTATTCAAGGATTGAATTTATGTCTCTTTTAAAAACAACAATGGTGACCACTCTGCTATTAACTGGCTACAGCACATATAGCCACGCCAATACACCTCCAGAATTATCACTTCAAAATGCCACTTGGAAATTTAATAAACAATCAGCTTATGCACTGCAACACGATGACTATTGTGGTGGTACGCAAGGCAGTATCGATACCATTGTCGTACCTGCATTATTAGCGCGAGGGTTAACGGCTTCATTTGGTGTGATCGCCAAAACCTGTTGGGCACCATTATGGGAAAAAGCCCGTGAGCATGTGAATGCCGGTTTTACGCTATTTAACCATTCAATGCGCCATACCCCCGCTTATAAACCGACCTGGGAAAAGAGCAACTTTAAGGTCATTTGGGATAACAAACGTGATATCGCAGATGCGAATCAAAGGATTAAAAACAAAACCGGATTTACCCCCACTTTTATGGCATTACCCTATGATATTGGTAGCGACGAAAGTTATGCCTATGTACGCGAACATTCAGAGTTAATTGCGATGCGTGCACCCGTTGAGAATAATGGCAAATGGTCGGGAAATTTGGGTATTAATCATAAAGATTTTAGTAATCCTTATAAGTTAAAAGTAGAGTTATTCCACAACTGGAGCCCTTATTGGAAGTTAGGTAAAAACAAACGTTTACCTGCTTTTTTACAGGAGACGATTGAACGAGAAGGTTTTGGTATTCAATACTTTCATGGGGTGGCTGATGAGTCTTATTATTCGGTCGCTAAATCTGAATATTTACACTTTTTAGATAAACTCAAAAAAGCCTCTGATGAAAATCTCGTTTGGGTTGCTGATGCCAGTGAAATAGTAAACTACCGTTTTGCACGTGAATATTGCACCTTAGTATTGCAAAGTCGTTCACAGAAGATGGCTAATTTTTCAGGACAAGGTTCATTAACCAGCACAAAAAAATGCAACAAAAGTAATGGTCAATTAACTGCAATGGCTGATATTGAAGATAATATTCGTAAAATAGAACAGGGTGGGCAAGCTATAAAATTTACTCAAGTTGCTGGAAAGTTACAGTTTGAATATGAAACGAATAAAGGGGATGTTGCGCTATATTTTTAATTTATTTTTTTAGCTTGGTGGTTGTTTCTTTAAGCATCAGCTATCGGCTATCAATCTACTTGATGCGTTAAGAGTTACGCTGATAGATACGTTGTGCTTTTGCGACGACTAAAAAGTTGTCTTTTTGATCGGTAAATTCCAATGATTCTTTATCCCCTAATAAGAGATACCCCCCTTGATGTAAACTTTGTTGAAAAAGAGATAACACATGGTTTTGTAAATTCTTATTAAAATAAATGAGTACATTACGGCATACAATAAGGTGCATCTTAGCGAAGCAAGAATCTTTAATTAGGTCGTGGTGAGCGAAGGTAATGTGCTCTTTGAGGGAATCGCTCATTTTTGCATAACTGTGTTTGGCTTGATAATAATCAGCAAAAGAGGCCTTACCATTTGCTAGTTGATAGTTTTCAGTAAACCCTTTTATTTTTTCTGCTTTATAAATGCCTTGCTCTGCGATATCGATAGAGTGGTTATTAAAGTCGGTGGCATAAATTTGGCAACGAGATAATAATCCTTCCTCTTTTAACATAATGGCTAAAGAATAAACTTCTTCACCCGTCGCGCAACCGGCATGCCAAATATTAATATGAGCATGTTTCTTTAAGTCGCTTAATACGGTATCTCTGAGCGTATTAAACACCTCGGGATCTCTGAACATTTCCGTGACTGTCACCGACATTTCTCGTAAAAACAGCGTAAAAAAGCCTTTTTCATGCAATATTTTTGGAATCAATTCACTTATGTTTTTAAGTTTATATTTGTTCAGGCAGTTATTTATTTGCCGAGTGAGTGAGCCGAGGCTGTAATTACTAAAGTCATAATTGTAACGAAACTTGATAGCCTGTAGTAACAAGGTCATTTCAAAAGCCGTGATGGCTTCTGCTTTTTGCTTTGCTGTCTTTCTTGCTTTATTAACAGGGACTGTCTCCGCTGATGATGCTTGGTTACTTACCAATAGACTCTCCTTTAATGTGATCAGGCTTAGGCTCTGGCTCAGATTATGTTGGGTTAAATAACCAAATTCGTAAAATAGAGATAAGCTTTTCAAAATCAATCGGTTTTGTTAAATATTCAGAGGCTCCAGACTTTAATGCAAGCTCGCGATCTTCGGGCATTGTTTTAGCGGTTAAGGCAATAATGGGCACTTTTTGATACTCTTTCATGCTACGGATTTTACTCATCGCTTCATTACCATCCATAATGGGCATCATGATATCCATCAGAATTAACTCAAAATCACTGTTTTTTTCTAATAATTCCAGTGCTTCTTTACCGTTATCAGCAATTTCAACATCACAACCTATCGCCAGTAGTTTTTTAGACAGGGCATAAGCATTACGCATATCATCATCGGCCAGTAATATTTTCCTGCCCTGTAACATGTCGTCTTCATCGTGTAATAAACGCATCGATAGTTTGTCTTTTTCGCTGATATTCTGCTGAACGTTTTCTTCTATATTGTGCAAAAATAGTGAAATGTCATCGAGTAAACGTGCTGGTGAATCGACACCTTTAATGACCACGGTGGATGAGTATTTGTCTAATTCAGATTGCTCTGCATCAGTCAGTTCTTTACCGGTATAAACGATGAAAGCAGGTAAATGTTCTAATTCTGTACTATTAATTTTCTGCAATAGTTCAATGCCGGTCATATCGGGTAAACCCAGGTCTAATATCACGCAGTCGTATTGCCCCGTGGTTATCTCACTAATGCCTGCCTCACCCGTGGAAACGCTGTTTGCCTGCAATCCTCTATTTTCTAATAATCGAGTTGTTGCGGTGCTGTGATTTTTATCATCTTCAATAATTAATATTTTTTGTGTTTTTACCTTTGATTGGTTTTCTATTTCATTGAGCACTTGTTGTAATTGTTCACTGCTCACAGGTTTAGTTTGTAAACCAATTGCCCCTTGAGTTAACGCTTCACTTTTATTTTCACTATGGGCTGAAATGATCTCTACGGGGATATTCCGTGTTTTGCTACTTGCTTTGAGTTGCTCTAAAACCTGATGACCATCAATATCCGGCAACATTAAATCTAAAATAATGCCACTGGGTTTATGTTGTTGCGCTAAATAGATACCGGAACGTCCATCGCCAGCGACTAAACATTTATAACCATTTTTACGCGCGTGATCTCTTAAAATTCTAGCAAATACCTTATCGTCATCAATCACTAACAGGGATTTGTCTGCAGTGCTGATAGAGAATCTATCATCATCAATAAACACATTAAGTTGCTGATCTATTTCTTGCTGCATTGTTGCAAAATTAGTGATATGTCTGGCCTTCACCGAGGGCGCTTCAGGGGCTTCTTTTTTAGGCGTTGATATATCATTTTCAATGAGCTTTGTTTCTTCATCTAGCTCATGAGCACCCTCATTATTAATAGGAATAAATAAGGTGAAACAACTGCCACTATTAACTTTACTTTCTAGTTGAATTTCTCCGCCTAACAGGTGACTGAGTTCTCGTGCAATAGTAAGCCCTAACCCTGTACCACCATATTTCCTGCTTGTTGAACCGTCTTCTTGTTGAAACGCTTCAAAAATAGCTTGAATCTTATCTTCGTTGATACCAATACCACTATCAGTAACACTAATCGCAATACAGTTTTGTGCTGTTAAGTGGTTATTTCTAAAGAGGATGTCTTCGCCAGGTTTAGTGAAATTAATATTCACTTCACCTACGGGGGTGAATTTAATGGCGTTAGAGATTAAGTTACGTAAAATTTGGTCTAATCGTTGGCTATCGGTGGTTATTTTTTCAGGTAAATCGAGGGCAATATCGGCTGTTAATTTAATATTTTTATCATTCGCTAAGGGGTTAAATAACTGCAGTAATCTACTTTTAATTTGTTGCAAAGGCACATTTTCTAAATGTATGTTTAATTTCCCCGCTTCTACTTTAGATAAGTCGAGTATGTCATTGATGAGTGACAATAAACTTTGCCCTCCATCATAAATGATGTTGGCATCTTCTACTTCTGTCTCATCTAAATGCCCGCTACTGTTTTCTGCCAAACTTTTTGATAATAACAATAAGCTATTTAGTGGGGTTCTCAATTCATGGCTCATATTCGCTAAAAATTCAGATTTATATTTACTGGCGATAGTGAGTTCTTTTGCTTGAATACTTAGCGCTTTTTCCGAGGCTTCAATATGATCTTTTTGCGCTTGAAGATCTTTTTGTTTTTTACCTAACTCCTCATTAGAGACGGTTAACTCCTCACTTTGTTGTCTCAGCTCCTCTTCAGATACTTTTAGTTGTTGAGTTTGCTCGATTAAATTTTCATTCGATGCTTTTAACTCTTCTTGTTGCTCTTGTAATGTGACCGCTTGTTTATTGGAATCAACTAATAACGTTTCGATACGTTGGCGCGCTTGTACGTTATTAATGACCACGCCTAAGCTAGTGCCAATTTGTCCAAGCAGATCTTGCTGTATTGTTGAAAAGGGGGTGAAAGAGGCTAGTTCAATGACCCCTAGGCAGTCATTTTCATAGAGCACGGGTAAGGCAATCACTGTTAAAGGTTTATATTGGCCAAGACCTGAAGATATTTGTATATATTCATTGGGTACGTCTGTTAATACGATCACTTTTTTCTCTAGTGCGCATTGACCAACCAGTCCCTGGCCAAGCTCAACCTGATTACTAACATGTTTTCTTTGCTGAAATGCGTAGGAGCCGAGGAGGTTAAGCAGGATGTCATCTTTTTCATTATCTGGTTTGGTTAAGATATAAAATACGCCATGACCAGCAGACACAGAGACCGCAAGTCGTTGTATTACCTCTTCAGTTAAGTGCTGTAAATTATTGACGCCTTGTATCGCGGAGTTGATTTTTTCAAGTTGTGTTTTCAGCCAGTTTTGTTGTTCAATATTATCCATGACCTCTGATTTTTCTTTGCTCTCCTGTAATAATTTATTATTTCTTTCTTTTAATTCAGTTAACATTTTTTGCAAGGCAAGGCCTAAAGAGTCTTCGCTGGAAAGTAATGTCACTTCGGTATCTAAGTTACCTTTTGCTATCTCTTGAGCAAGCTGGACACGTAAGTTTAATGATCTGACCATCTCTTTTAATGCCGCAAAAATACCCGTTAATTCGTGTTTAGATTTAAAATCGATATCTGTATAGCCACGTGCAACTTGCTGTGTAATGGCCATTATTTCCAGTGGCTCACCACCTATCGGGTGTTTGATTTTTTTACTGATATACCAAGCAACAACCAGTGAAAATAGCGTGCTAAACAAAGAGAAAAAACCAATGAAAACTAAAAAGCGTTCATTTTGGCTCACCAAAAGGGGACCTAAAATATCTTGGTCACTTTTTACCGAGAGTTTAACGTCTTCTGCTGCATTTGAAATGACAGGTCCAATGACGTCGAGCTGTTTGTTGATAATGGAATTACGAGTAGAAATTAATTTTTGTATTGCCGTTAAGTGCTTTTGATACAAGGTTCTGGCGGTAAGAAATTCGCTGAATAAAAGTCGACGTTGCGGGTTTTCGAGCTCCTTATCGAGTATTACTATTAACGGGTCAAGTTTAATGCCAATTTCTTGCTCAGCACGTTGTGATGCTTTGGGGGCATTGGTGTTGAGAAACTTATTGGCATAAAGGCGTGCGAGTAAAACATGCTCTTGCATACGTGCCGCATAGTAGGAAGCTTCTGGGTCTCTGTCATTAAATGCACTTTTCATAATCGCAGAAAGTTTGATGCGCATTTCTATGCCCGCGGGGTCTAAATTATCGTATACCAGGAGATCTCTTTGGTCTTTGAGTTCAACGACGGTATCAAAATTTCTGACGTAATCATGAATTGACTCACTGATGATTGATATCTTTTTTGACCGCTCTGGCTTTTGAATTTCTTGTTGTGCCTCGTCTAAAAATAGATTAAGTTTTTGAAGTCGAGACTGATAATTTTCAACACTTGTTTGGCTACCTGTTTTGAAAAATTCTTTTACATATAAACGTACCAGTAACATATTCGCCTGTAATCTACCTGCTAAATTGGTGTCACGAGCAAGTAATCTATAGTCCTTAAAGCTTTGCGTATTATCACTAAGCGCGCTGAAGGAAAGCACAGAGGTGGTGATTGAAATGGAAAGCAATATTCCAAATCCGAGTGCCAATAGGGTTGATAACCTTACATTATTAAGCATGTTTGCCTCTGTACTTATTAACTGTTCAGAAAGGAAATATGACGAAGTATTATTAATGATAGATGAATATTTAGCCTTTATTGATGACTGGCTAAGATATTATTGGCAATAAGCGCTTGTATCGCAAGTGAGTTTGATATGCGCTGCGTCTTGTTGGTTAAAACGAGCGCTCTCTGTGTGATGATTTTTTCAAGCTGAAAACGACTCATACCTTGGGAGCAGTGATTTTTCCTATGCAATATAAGGTTATAGATTGGCTGCATTTGGTATTATCACAATCGGACAAATTTCAATTGTTATTATTATTTAACCTGAGTGCTGTGTTTTATCCTGGCAGAGAACCAAGCTTACTCACATTGCTTGGTATCGTTGAGGTATTGCACGCATAAATCATGAAATATCTGTGCTTGAGGTGAAATGGTTCTATTAGCCAGTTTGAAAATACCAATTTGACGCTCAAGAGGTGGATCCGTTAAAGGGATCCAAATTAACGGGCTCTCGTTATTTGGAAAAGCAAGCTTAGGTAAGGTCGTGACACCAATGCCCAGCTCTAATACGGATAATAAAGAGGTAATGTTTTCTATTGAGTAAAGTGCATGTTGACTGAGCACGCGCGCAGGGGTGGGATCTAATAATGTGCACGTTCCATTTCTTATAAAAGGCTGACTTAACAAGGTTTGCCATTCTATGCCTTGCGCATGTAACGCGATGGGATTATCGGGTAAGCAGACCACGCCAATCGGGTCGGTGATCAGCGGACTAAAATCTATCGCGGTATCTTCAACATGAGAAATATTACCCAGCGCTAAATCCACTTCTCCTGCTAATAATCTCGCGCTGACTCCGGCTGCATTATCATCAATTAAGCTGACTTCTACATTAGGATATTTTTCACAAAATAGACCTAATACATTAGTGATCAGTTTGGCTGCCACTGAAGGCACGCTCGCTATTCTGACTCTTCCCTCTTGTCCTGCAGCTGCTGCGCGTAAATCACTGTCTAAGGCACGGTAGTTTTTCAAAAATTGTATTATTTTGGGTAAACAGATTTCACCAAATGCCGTTAATGTTGATTTGTTTCCCGCTTCAAAGAGTGAGTGGCCGAGCACTTTTTCAAGCTCTTTTATTGAGGTGGAAAGGGCTGCTTGAGAACGATTGGCTCGCTGTGATGCGGCCCGAAATCCCCCTTCTTCGACAACCATTATAAAATGACTTAATTGTTGTAGCTTAATATTCATGGGAGGGCCTTTTAAACGGATGATTAACCAGACACTTAAATCTGCTAGCGAAAGTGGATAGATTTCTATTATCAAAGGGGAAAAACTTTATCGATTTATTTATCGTTAGTCAAAGGCCGTCACTGTATCTGAATCACGTAACTGTACTTTTTCACTTAATATTTTAAATCGATGGAACAAGCTGAAACAGCACTTCTTAGAGCAGGATCACAAAATAGTTATTCGTGTTCAGGGAGTTTGAGCCTCCCATTTTCTTGTCAGCCCGCTAATTACCTTGTTCTTAATAAGGTGATAAGTTTTTCTTATCAAATGTAATAATTTTCTCGTTATATTTATCAGAACTCAAAAGGTAGTGTACTAACATCTTGTTATCCAGTTGTTAAATTATTGTTAATGGTGAGTATGAAATGAACGATAAAAACATTAAATTTCCTGTTAAAACAGCACTCTTTGCTTCAAAAGCGCCGCTCGAATGGGCCATTGTTAATAACGGTACCCTTTATACTGCACAAATTCCGATTGATGAAAGTGGCGCTGTTGTTGCTGGTGGTATCGAAGCGCAAACACGCCAAACCTTTAGTAACCTAGCTCATACCTTAACTTGTGCAGGCGAATCCTTAGACTCTGTGCTTCAAGTATTAATTTATGTGACTGATCGCGAATATTTGAAAACCGTGAATAGTATTTACGCAGAGTATTTTAATGCGCCTTATCCTAATCGTGCTGCCATTGTGGTTGCTGGGCTCGCTCGTGAAGAGATGTTAGTGGAATTTGTAGTTTACGCTGCTGTTTCTCAAAGCGAATAATCATTTTTTAGAAAATAATTTAGTTAATAAAAACAACCTAATCACAGTATTAATCACTTATTTATATGGCCAGTGACTGCATAAAGGTCGCTAACCATCACAAGGATACAAACATGACTCAAGTACACCAGCTTCAAACAGAAACGCTAAAAACAGAAAATTCGCTTTATATTGGCGGGCAATGGCAGTCAGGCACAAGCACGATTAAAAACATTAACCCATCAGATATCACAGAGAGCCTAGGTGATTTTGCACAGGCCAGTGAAGCGCAAGTTCACCAAGCGATTGCGGCTGCAAAAAATGCGCAGCCAGAGTGGGAAAAAACCCCGCTTGAGCGTAAACAAGCTGTATTACAAGCCATCGGTGATGAGTTAATCGCACGTTGTGATGAACTGGGCAAGTTACTTTCTCGTGAAGAGGGTAAACCGTTTTTAGAAGGCCGTGGCGAGATTTATCGTGCAGGTCAATTCTTTCAGTATTTCGCAGCAGAAGTTTTACGTCAAATAGGTGATAGCGCCGATTCAGTTCGACCAGGCGTTTCAGTGGAAGTGACACGTGAAGCGGTAGGGGTGATTGCGATTATTTCGCCTTGGAATTTTCCGACTGCAACCGCTGCTTGGAAAATTGCCCCAGCCCTTGCGTTTGGTAACAGTGTTATTTGGAAACCTGCCAACCTAACACCGGCGAGCGCCGTGGCCTTAGCTGAGATTATTCACCGTCAGGGCATTCCAGCTGGGACGTTCAACTTGATTCTGGGTAATGGTGCTGAAGTGGGTAATGCACTTATTCACTCAAAAGAAATTAATGGCGTTAGCTTTACGGGCTCTGTTGATACGGGACGTAAAGTGGCCATCGCAACGGCACCAAACTTTGTACGTTGCCAACTTGAGATGGGCAGTAAAAATGCCTTAGTGATTGCCGATGATGCGGATATTCATACCGCCGTTGAAGCAACAATTGCAGGTTCATTTTCAGGCGCAGGTCAAAAATGTACAGCGTCATCACGTTTAGTGGTAATGGACGGTGTTCATGATGCCTATGTTGATGCGCTGATTAAACGTATGTCGGAATTAAAAGTGGGTCATGCTTTAAAAGAGGGCATGTTTATGGGGCCTGTAGTGGATGCTAATCAATTACAATCCAATTTTGATTGGATTGCTAAAGCCAAACAAAGTGGCGCTGAATTAGCCTTTGGTGGCGAGCGTTTGGACTTAGAACATGACGGTTATTACATGTCTCCAACACTCTTTTTGAATACCCAAAATAGCTGGGAAGTGAATCAAGAGGAAGTGTTTGCGCCAATGGCGAGCATTATTCGCGTGGCTAATTTAGAAGAAGCGATTGCCACTACCAACGATACTCGATTTGGTTTAACTGGGGGCATTATTACCCAAAGTTTACGTACCAGTGCGATGTTCAAACAGCAAGCACAAACCGGCTGTGTGATGGTCAACTTGCCAACTGCGGGTACCGATTACCATGTACCGTTTGGTGGACGAAAAGAGTCAAGCTTTGGTCCGCGTGAGCAAGGCCAATACGCAAAAGAATTTTATACCGTTGTAAAAACAGCTTACCAACGCGCTTATTAATAGCCTGAGATGAGTCATTCATCATAAATGGCTTAGTCGTGAGCAGTTAGCTGTTTTGAAACAATGTAAGTAATTGTATTAAGGGATAATTATGTATAAAAAACGGATCATAATTGATGGCTTGCAGTATTGTCGTTGGGATAGAGAATACTTTCAAGTACTCAAAGATAGCGGTATTACGGCTGTTCACGCCACTATGGTGTACCACGAAAATGCGCGTGAAACATTAACGCGTTTTGCTGAATGGAATTTAAGATTCGAGCAAAATGCGGATTTGATCATGCCGATTCATTCGATGGCAGATGTAGCAACTGCAAAACGTGTCGGCAAAGTGGGTATCTATTTTGGCGCGCAGAACTGCTCACCGATTGAAGATGAAATAGGTTTGATTGAAGTGATGCGTCAGCAAGGTTTGTTGATTATGCAGCTCACTTATAATAACCAAAGCTTGTTAGCGACTGGGTGTTATGAACAACACGATAGCGGCATTACCCGTTTTGGTAAGCAAGCTATCGAAGAGATGAATCGTGTGGGTATGGTGATTGATATGTCACATAGCGCAGAGCGTTCAACGCTTGAAGCGATTGATTTATCGTCTCGCCCTATTTGTATTAGTCATGCAAACCCTAACTTCGCGCACCATGCACTGCGTAATAAATCTAATGATGTAATTAAAGCCTTAACCGCACGAGGTGGCTTAATTGGCTTTAGTTTATACCCATTCCACTTGCCTAATGGCAGTCAATGTAGCTTAGAAGACTTCTGTCAAATGGTCGGGAAAACGGCTGATTTAGTTGGGGTAGAACATTTAGGCATCGGCAGCGATTTATGCCTTAACCAACCGCAACAAGTCTTGCAATGGATGCGTAATGGCCGTTGGTCAAAAACCATGGATTATGGCGAAGGGTCTGCTACCAATGCTGCATGGCCTGATGCATTACCTTGGTTTTGTGGCAGCGCAGGCATGGAAAATATTTATAACGGTTTAATACGTTCAGGGTTTAGTGAATCTGAAACAGGAAAAATATTGGGAGAGAATTGGTTTAACTTTTTAGAGGCCGGTTTAGCGCCGACGTCAAACAAAGTTGTCCACTCAGCATGGAAACAACCCGCCTAATAGACAAATCATAGGCGGGGAAAGAACCCGCTTATCATCATTATTTATATGGTCACTACCTACGTCATCAATGGAGCCCGAATATGTCTGATTTAAGTCACAGCACAAAGCGTGAACATGCTGTTTACGTGGAAGGTGATAACACGTCATCTTTAAGTAACCAAGCACTCAATGAAAATAGCCCATCCAGTACCTTTGATAAGCTGGGGTTGAGTAATCCCGCTTTTTGGTACAGTGGCGGTTTTATCGCCTTGTTCGTTTTGTTCGCACTCTATGATGGTGAAATGTTATCAAGCATAGTGAATACAGGGTTTTCATGGGCGGTAAAATTCTTTGGGCCTTATTGGCAGTTACTGTTGTTACTGACGTTTTTGATTGGTATTGGTCTGGCTGTGGGACGCACGGGTCGGGTTATTCTTGGCAGCATCAAAACGCCTGAAATGGATGGCTTTCGTTGGATGGCGATTATATTTTGTACCTTACTCGCTGGTGGGGGCGTTTTTTGGGCCGCCGCAGAGCCAATTGCACATTTTGTCAGCGCGCCACCCCTTTATGGTGCGCAAGACAATCCTCAACAAGCCGCTGTGAATGCATTATCACAATCATTTATGCATTGGGGATTTTTAGCCTGGGCGATTGTGGGCAGTTTGACCTCTATTGTTGTGATGCATTTACATTACGATAAAGGCTTACCGCTAAAACCACGTATTTTGCTTTACCCCGTACTCGGTGAGCGTGCACTTAAAGGCCATACCGGCGCATTAATTGATGCATGTTGTATCGTTGCGGTGGCAGCCGGCACTATCGGCCCTATTGGATTTTTAGGTCTGCAAGTGAGTTACGCATTAAATGTGTTGTTTGAAATTCCCGATGGTTTTACCACGCAACTGATCATTATTATCTTTGCCATTGTTTTGTACACTTTATCTGCATTAAGTGGGTTAAACCGTGGGATGCAAATGTTGAGTCGTTATAACGTTATTTTAGCGATGGTGCTAATGGCTTACATCCTGATTTTTGGTCCAACGAATTTCATCTTTAATAGTTATATCCAAGGTGTCGGTAGCATGTTGGATAACTTTATCCCAATGGCCACTTACCGTGGTGATGAAGGCTGGTTAAGCTGGTGGACGGTCTTCTTTTGGGGATGGTTCTTGGGTTATGGCCCGATGATGGCCATCTTTATTGCACGTATTTCTCGTGGTCGTACTATTCGTCAGTTGGTTGTTACTATCAGTGTCATTGCCCCTCTAGTAACGTGTTTCTGGTTCACCATTGTTGGTGGCTCAGGGCTGGCCTTTGAAATTGCAAACCCGGGCAGTGTGAGTAGCGCATTTGAAGGTTTTAACTTACCGGGTGCATTATTAGCGATGACACAACAGCTGCCATTGCCGACCTTAGTATCAATTTTATTCCTGATTTTGACCACGATATTTATCGTCACAACAGGGGACTCGATGACCTATACCATCAGTGTTGTTATTAGTGGTGAGACTGAGCCAAATGCCATTATTCGTGTTTTTTGGGGCGTTATGATGGGGGTCACTGCATTAATATTAATCTCACTTGGCTCCGGAGGTATCTCTGCGCTGCAGTCCTTCATTGTGATCACCGCTGTTCCTGTTTCTTTTATCTTGCTGCCATCACTGTGGAACGCACCACAAATTGCGTCAAAGATGGCTAAAGAGCAAGGGCTATAACACTAACAAAAATAACACTAAAAAAATAAGACTAACCAAAGTCGCTGAAATCGAGAGGGTGCATAGCCTCTCGGACATGAAAAACTATTATAACTATCAAAGAGTGGTGAGGAATATGAGTGCACATCGTTGGACCTACACTGAAACACAGATGCGCAATGCAGAAATTGTGATGGCGCCAGAAAGACTAGGGGCTATGCACCAGACTCGCCTTAGCTTTGTCAGAACATTGATTCGTAAAATGGCACAACAACAATGGAAAGTCAGCCAACATGAATGGCAACTTTCCACGCAGGGCTTTGGCCATGTGATATACAAATTAGCCACACCGAATCATATTTATCACTTAGTCGTATTTTGCGATGAGATAGCGGACGATGATCGTAATGATCGTGTCATTGCTGAAAAATGGGATGTCACCTTCGCACTGATTTATGGTGAAGTGGATATGAGCCTACTGGCTAAATTGAAAGCCAATGTGCCATTGCAAGAAGCGGGGCGTAATCCCAATAATGTCATGGTATTAGCGCGAGCAAACAAAAGTGTACGTGTGTTTGAACACATTGTCGGACACCTTGCTAAAGGAACGCAGCCAACGGCAAAAGAGCTGGCAGAAGTCGGTTATATTCTACGTACTACCGCTGTTTATGGTAATGGGAAATTTGGTATTGCCGACTTTAAACTATTAGAAAACAACCCTGACTTTAACCAGTCTTTCAGTGCTCAAATGTGTGCCGTATACCTACTGCGTGCATTTAGTTTAGATTGGGTTAATTACCTCGCTAAACAACGCGGTGGTGAACAAGCTGCAACCTTAGATCGTGAATTACAACGTTATTTAGGCGTGGGTAATGCAACGGGTTTAGGCATGGCGCCTTACCTCATTAATCACCCTTGTGTGGTTGATCAATGGATGACAACACGAGAAAAAGCCTTAGCTGCTGTGCTCGAATGTGCAACTGAGAGCGCTAAATTAGTGCCATTACAGTTTTTTTTACAAAAAGCGATTAAGCATCTTGAACAGGTAATGACCATTAACGACGTTCAAAAAGAGTGTAATGCGCTAGCGGTCGTTGAGTTAACAGAACTTGTTAGTCAGTTAGCGGGATGGGTTGCACAACATCAGACTTGGGGTGCGTTATTAGCGCAGTCGGCTCATTTCAGTTTAGAAACACAAGAGATTCTACTGGCCTGTTTGATGGAAATTTATCCGCAATTAGTGGATAGCTATCAAGAGCAGATGAATTGTGATGAAACGCTGTCTCTGCCAAGTGGTCAAAAAGTTGAGGACTTGTTACGGGTACTGAAACAAAATTACGCTTGGGCGATTAATACAGATTACACAGAGCAAGAGAATCAGTATTGGTTCTGGTATCGCTCTGAAGACAAAGAAGAGCCAAGGTTAGGCATACGCGGAGAAGAACCCGGTGAAGACCGAGAATCACGTTTAGATATTGGCCGCCAAGCAAATCATTTATACCTCGCGCTGGTTAAACTCGCACCGACATTATCCTTGGCTGAATTTCTAGTGAAGCAACCTGAGTATCGCACCATTGCAAGGCGCGTTTGGACATTGGGTAACAAAGTCATGGGTGATATTCAAATGAATGTTTTGCATAAAGAGGCACTGCCTATTCATCTACTGCGCTGTAAATTATCTATTTTTGGCGCAACGGCTTTTGACCCGCGATCAGATAGATGGGTGCGTGTGACCTTTTTTCAAGGCGCGCCATTGCTCGATGAAATTCATCAGCAGACATTAAAAGATGATTGGTTATTTCCATTATTGCCAAATCAGAATGAATTGTTAAATCATGGGCTAATGTCCGAGGGTAAAAAATTATGATCGTTTCTCACAATGAATTAGTGACGGCTGTTAATAAAGCCTTTCTAGGTATGCGCCGTTCCTGTGGTGAAGCGGATGTTATTGCCAATATGGTGGTTGATTTGCAAATGGTGGGTTTGCATGGCGTACGTCATTTTAATAACGCCAGTGCGTACCTCGGGTTAGAAATTGACTTACCGGCGGACATTTATATCAACAGTCAAAACACCCTTGAGGTTGATTTACATAACGGCAGTGTGGCTTGTCATTTACCGGTGGTGATGGATTATGCCATTGAAAATATGGTGGGGTTTAAATCGCTGAAAATAACCTTAAAGAACTGTCATAACCGCTGGCTGGCTTTTAGTGAATTAGTAAAGTTAGCCTCAAAGGGCATTGCGTGCTCGGCTGCATGGGACAATGGCAGTAGCCCTAAACGCACATTATGCGTGCTGAATCGAGGTTGTGTTATACCCGAATTGTTTTTTTCTGAGCTGTTTTTTGACAGCAAAGCGCAATTACACGATATGACCATTGAGCTGTCAGTACAGGACTTTGATATTACTGAGTTATCCGATGGTTACAGCACACAGGTTGATGCGAATGAACTGCTTCAAACGCAACATACAGCATGGAAAGAGGGAATTTTTATCGATGATGCCGAGTGGTTAAGTTTAAAGAAAACCGCCACCGCTATTCTTGTTGAAAATAGTCAGCAATCGGTGCAAGGCGCTGGTGGGCTTGTCTGATACTGCTAGTGGAACTGAAATATAAGGTGATTAATATGCTTAAAAACAAAGATAAAAACAGTACAGAATGTAAAGCGCGGTTATTAAACGAGGCTAGCCAGCATTCAGTATTACAACTTAAACATTATTTTTCTAAACGCGGTGTGACACATAAAAAAGTAGATTCATCACATGAATCGCCATTAGGGGATATTGTGACTGCTGAGTATGTACGGGGTTATAATTAGTGCAGATGTTTATCGTATATGAAAAAAAAGCCTCTATTGATAGAGGCTTTTTTGTTTTTAGGGGTTAACCTAACTAATACGTTTGTACTTAATACGATGTGGTTCAGCAGCTGCTGCACCAAAGGTTTTCTTCAACCATGCTTCATATTCAGTGTAGTTACCTTCGTAGAAGTTCACTTTACCTTCATCGCGGTAATCGATGATATGTGTTGCAATACGGTCTAAGAACCAACGGTCATGTGAAATCACCATCACACAGCCAGCAAAGGCAAGCAATGCATCTTCAAGTGCACGTAACGTTTCGATATCTAAATCATTGGTTGGCTCATCGAGTAATAACAAGTTACCACCAGATTTAAGCAGTTTAGCAAGGTGTAAACGACCACGCTCACCACCTGAAAGGTTACCCACGGTTTTTTGTTGATCGGTGCCTTTAAAGTTAAAGCGACCTAAATAAGCACGACTTGGTATTTCAATCGTACCTACTTGGATAATATCACTACCACCAGAAACCTCTTGGAAAACGGTCGCGTTGTCATCCATGTGATCACGGAACTGTTCAACACTGGCCATTTGTACTGATTCACCAATGATAATCTCACCAGAGTCTGGTTTTTCAGCGCCACTTAACATTTTAAACAGCGTTGATTTACCTGCACCATTGGCACCGATAATACCCACGATAGCGCCTTTAGGAATACTAAAGGTTAAATCGTCGATTAATACACGGCCATCAAATGACTTAGTTAAGTTATTTACATCAACCACTTGATCGCCTAAACGCTGACCGGTTGGAATAAATAGCTCATTGGTTTCGTTACGTTTCTGGAAGTCTTGATTATTAAGCTCTTCAAAACGTGATAAACGCGCTTTGCTTTTAGACTGACGTCCTTTCGCATTTGAACGAACCCATTCCAGCTCTTGCTCAATTTGGCGTTGACGCGCTTTCTCTTTAGACGCTTCTTGTTTAAGACGATCATTTTTTTGCTCAAGCCATGAAGAGTAGTTACCTTCCCATGGAATACCGTAACCACGGTCAAGCTCTAAAATCCAACCCGCTACATTATCAAGGAAGTATCTATCATGCGTGATGGCAACAACAGTCCCTTCGTAGTCGTGTAAGAAACGCTCAAGCCATGCAACAGATTCAGCATCCAAGTGATTGGTTGGCTCATCAAGTAATAACATGTCAGGTTTTTCAAGCAATAAACGACATAAAGCCACACGGCGACGTTCACCACCAGAAAGTACTTTAATCGGTTGATCCCAAGCAGGTAAACGCAGTGCATCAGCCGCACGTTCAAGTTGGTTTTCTAGGTTATGACCATCATGTGTTTCAATGATATCTTCAAGTTGCCCTTGGCGTTTAGCCAGCGCATCAAAATCCGCGCCTTCTACTGCATAATCCGCATAGACTTGGTCTAATGCTGCTAACGCATTTTTAACTTCGCTGACGCCTTCTTCAATGACTTCACGTACATTTTTTTCTAAATCAAGAATCGGCTCTTGCGGAAGGTAACCAATTTTTGTACCCGATAAAGCGTGTGCTTCACCTTCGTACTCTTTATCAACACCCGCCATTATTTTTAATAACGTAGATTTACCTGAGCCATTCAAACCTAAAACGCCGATTTTAGCGCCAGGGAAAAAGCTAAGAGAGATATCTTTTAAAATAGTGCGCTTAGGTGGAACCACCTTGCTCACTCTGTTCATGGAGAATATAAATTTATCGGGAAGAGCCATATCAAAACCTTTTAAGAGAGATAATTTATTGAGGGCTATTGTAAGTGCTTGTAAAGTAGTGCGTCAATGAAATGGTTGCATATATTGGATTTGGATTACCGAAATGAAGTATTTGCCTAAATGTTATAAAAATAGCCGTGTCACCCGTCATTCCTGAGTTGCTTTATCGGGAGTCTTTGTTTGGCTAAGCTGCATAATTGGTAGTCACGTAGAAAGTTGTTCGTCTGCGCTCATCCATCATTTATTCCAACAAGGGCACGCAGAGCTTAGCCCGTTCATGACAATATGTTTTCGCATAATTCACTGTGAAAATAATGAATAGCTATTTTTAATGCCAATGAAATCAAGAGACTAAAAATTTAAGTTTATGGGTGCTGAGATGGTCACTCCACGAAGGCATCGCAATGTGCCATATTAGATGAGTGTTCAGCAAATCTAACCCATGGAGTGACCAATATGAAATGTAGCGTAATTAGTATCGACCTAGCAAATAATATATTCCAAATTTGTGTGCTAGATGAAATGCGCCAAGTTCTGTTTAACAAAAAAGTAAAACGTTTAGAGCTGATTCATGAATTAAGACCG
>NZ_PJBZ01000133.1 GCF_002835995.1 Psychromonas sp. Urea-02u-13
TATTTAATGAGTGAGATGAATAATATCACCTCTAACTAGGTGGCCAAAATCACTGTACCACTACACTTCCATACCAACAGAAAAGTGAAAGAGCCAAAAAACATCTTTATTTAAAAATTCACATCACATTTTATTTATAAAAACCTACAACAATCGTAGGTTTTTTTTTGGGGGGAGGGGGGTAAAATTGTATTTTATAAGTTTCAGAATGAAAAACAGAAGGTGTTTTTACAGAAACTTATTTTTTCTTACATTATTAATTGAGTTTAAATATTATGAATAGTAAAAAAAAAGTAGGAATATTGTCAATGTTTATGGGCCACTATATGGCCAAGCCAAATAGTATAGTCGTAAAAAAAGGTGACGTAGAATTAACCTATAGAGATATAGTTTTAGGTGCAGGGCTACTTTCAAATTTCATAAATAAGTCATTCGTTAACAAAGGGCAATATATTGGGATATATACAGATCAGGATGAAAGTATGTATTTTTGTGTGTTTGGTGCTTTGTTATCAGGCATGGGATACATACCACTATCCCCCGAGTACCCAGATGAAAGAATCGAATATATGATTTCAGATTCTAACCTTAAGGTTATTTTCACTAAACAAAAGTATGTAAATAAGCTACGAAACTTTGTTGATGATAACACGCTTATCATTACCCGAGAGCAACTACTAAGCGACTCCTCGATAAACATCTGTTTGGATAACATTACTTCATTTGAAGATTTAGAAGATTCCCCTGTTTATATGATTTATACATCAGGAAGTACAGGAAGGCCCAAAGGGGTACCGATCAATAATCGAAATATCACCAATCAAATGAAATGGGTTTCAGAATCCCTGAATTTCAATGAAGAAAAAACTATTCTTCAAAAAACTCCTATGAGTTTCGACGCAGCCCAGTGGGAAATACTATCCGTATGCTGCGGTACAACTGTAGTACTTGGTGATTCAGATTTGTATAAAAATCCTGTTAAAATAATATCAGAGATAAAAAAACATAACGTGACGTCACTTCAGTGTGTTCCTACTCTCCTCAAAGCTTTACTGTCATACAATGAGTTTTACTCATGTGATACATTAGTAGAAGTTTATTGCGGGGGGGAGGCCTTAACAAAAAAACTCACTCTAGAATTTAGAGAAAATATGCCTGAAAAAAGTCTAATAAACCTTTATGGCCCAACAGAATGCACTATCAATGCATCACACTTTAATGTGGATCTAAATAACCTAGGATCCTATCCAGATGTAATACCGATTGGAGTTCCAGTAAAAAACACTGAAATATTTATAATTAATGGATCAGGTGAGTTAGTTGCGAATAATGACGTTGGGGAGATCTGTATTAGCGGAATGCAATTATCTTCGGGATACCATAACAATGACAAAGCAACAACTGATAAGTTTATCCTTCGCAGTTGTTATGGTGGAAGCTTGGACAGTTTAATTTATAAAACAGGAGATCTAGGTTACAAGGACAATGCTGGTAATATAAATTTTGTGTCGAGAAAGGATAATCAAGTAAAAGTTAGAGGATACAGAATAGAGCTAGATGAGGTAAAAGTCGCTATAGAAAATCACGACTGGGTTAAGTATGCTGGTGTTATTGTAACTGAAAACAATAGGACAGAAAACAAGGAACTAACTGCTTATGTCGAGCTAAATCCTAGGGAAGCAGCTCTCATGGATCAAGGGTTAAGCCAAAGCCATCATCTTTCTAAAGACAGTAAAAGACAAGTCAAGGCACAACTATCTAACCCGGGTGTAAGATCCTTTCTTGCGGGGGAAATAAAAATAAAACTCCCAGGAAAGTTGGAAACATTAGATCAATCTAAAAAGGCGTTCGGAAGGAAAACATACCGAAGTTTTAAAGGAAGAAAACTTGAAGCCGACGATCTGATTAAGCTTGTATCTAATCATCACCATACAAAAAAAATTACCACGTTCGATAAATCCATCGATGACGTTGGTTATATGATGAGAATGTTTGGACAGTTCCATAGTAAGGATAGGTTGCTACCTAAGTATTCGTATGCCTCACCTGGAGCACTTTATGCAGTTCAAATCTATATTGAGTTAACGAATATCACAGGCATTGATGATGGCGTCTATTATTATGATCCAACCAACCACACTTTTATTCTTGTAGGTAACTCTAACTACAATAGCAATGTAAAGATCCATTTAGTTGGTATTCTGTCGGCTATTTCATGCGTATACAAAAACAATGTGGTAGAAGTTTTAGAGATGGAAGCAGGGCACATTGTTGGTATGTTTGATAATGTGTTGAATGAATATGGAATGCACGTCTCAACACTATCTAAGTCAACCGTGTTCCCTAATGGGATTATTACAACAAGTGATTCTTTATATCTTGCTTCTTTTGAGCTAATTGAAGGCGAAAATCCCAGATACGATTCTCCTGTCGAGACTTATATTCAAAACAATAATTCAAAAATCAGCGAGATGATTTCAGGTATGTATAAGTACTTCAATGGAGGCGTTGAGTTTGTATCAGAAAAGACGATTAGGAAAAAGGATGTTATTGCCATAAACCAGAGCGTATATAGTGAATCTCATTTCGGAATATCCTTGGTTGTACAAGATGAAGATCGGTGGGATTCATATATCTGGTTGGGGAGAGAGTTACAAAAGCTTCAACTTAACGAATTAGGGTTGGGCCTAATGTCATCCGGTTATAGTTCGAAAACAGGCTATGACTTACCCTCTTGCACAAGAATGAAAGAGATACTTGGAGATCAAAATAAAAAAGTAGGAGCATTCTACGTTGCAATCGGTGGACCAATATCTAAAGAGCAAATACTTTCACAAGGTATGAAGGAAGATCTCATTCATTCAAGAGGACCAACAGAGATTCTTAAGGATGATTTAAAAAGAACACTCCCTGTACATATGATACCTAATAGAATATCAATTTTGCACACAATACCACAAACCCCTAATGGGAAAGTTGATAACAAACAGCTAGAAAAAATGCATTATAAAGAGGTTAAAAGTGATAACTATCTTAGTGTCGAGCCTGAAACCGAGTTGCAAAAAAAACTATGTGGATTATGGTCATCAATCCTAGAGTATAACAATGTATCAATAAATGATGAATTTTTTGAATCTGGCGGGGATTCATTGAGTGGTGTGATGCTCATATCTGAGATAAATGAAAGTATGGGTTTATCATTGCCTCTTCAAATACTGTTCGAACGATGCACAATCAAGAAAATTGAAGAGCATATCTTAACTAACAAAGAAGTTATCATAAATAGAGTTTTGTCTTTAAATAACAAAAAAGGCAATAAGAATATATTTTGTTGGCCAGGACTTGGTGGGTATCCGATGGGATTGAAAAACTTAGCAGAAAGTGTTGACAATGCATTTTACGGCATTCAATCTTATGGTATCAACTCGAACGAGGTTCCCTATTCAACTATAGAAGAAATGGCAATCGCTGATGTTCAGGCGATTAAGGAAGTACAAAAAACTGGTCCATATTATTTATGGGGGTACTCTTTTGGGGCTAAAGTAGCTTTCGAAACAGCCTATCAGCTCGAAAAAGGGGGAGATGTTGTGAAACACCTAGGACTGATTGCACCTGGTTCTCCAAAATTAAACATTCCAGAAGAGGACGCTGCAGAGATTACTTCTTACAAAAACACTAAATTTGTAACAATTTTATATTCCGTTTTCTTTAGAAAAATATCAGGTAGTGATCTTGACCAGTGTTTGATTTTTGTTAATAGCAAAGACTCATTTATTGGCTTTGTTAAAAACCGCATACCAGAAATAGATACAGGTACTATTGAAAGGATTGTTTCCATAGTTGAAGAAACATATGATTTTAAATATACATTTAAAGAATTAGAAAAAAGAACAATAAAATCTAACATTTCCATATTACAATCAATCGGAGATGATTATTCTTTTATAGACAATAACAATGGTTACTACTCAACTAAGCCAGAAATATATAGCTTAACATATGATCATTACAAATCTCTTTCAAAGCGCGGAGCTCAAGAAATATCAGAGATATTAAACAGTTCAGAAGTCACGAAAAAATCAAAACGTAAAGCATCATAAGCGAGGGTTCACTATGCCACATATATTAATTAAACATTTTCCAACCGACATCTCTAGAGAAGATAAAGAACGTATTGCCAATAAAATTTCTAGTATTGTTTCAAATGGCTTCTCCTGTCCTAATGATGTTGTCTCTGTTTCAATGATAGATGTTGAACCAGAGTGCTGGACCAAGGATGTCTACGAACCAGATATACAAAAAAGACAAGATATTTTAATAAAAACACCGAGCTATTAACCACTGTTCGGTGTTACGCAGTATCCAAATGGAATGGTGCTTACAGTAACGATTAGAGATTAGAGATTAGAGAATGATGATAAATAACTTACTCCCTTGTGAAATAAAAAGTGTCAATATTGACCCCATTCTAAGTAGAAAAGAAGCAAAGCCAGTGTTTTCTAAAGATGGAGTTTATTTTAATGGCAAATTCATTAAAAACTATGGAGATATAGACAGAAATAGAAATTATGATGACCCATTACACTTGTATAAAAAATTTGGTCTTATTATACCTGCAACCAACACGACGATGGAAAAGGAAATATGGAGTGTCTTAATTAATAACCATGACGTCGAATCTCTACGTGGTATAGGATTTCACACATCTAATGTTGTTACTCCCAAGCCTGAAATACACAATAAAGAAGATATAGAGCGCTATAAAAAAATATTCTTAGATGGATTACAAGAAGCAGTAAATACCGCAACTCTATCTGCCCCCGATTATATGATACTGGGGATGAGCTTGGAGCATATATTATATGGTATAGATGAAGTATCTACCCTTGCTGAAGATGTAAAATTAAAAACTGGTTTAGACTGGACTACATGTCATGAGGCAATAGATAGTGCATTGAATAAGTATAATGCCAATAATATTGGTATTATCACTCCTTTCGAAGCTCAAGGTAATACGTCAACGAAGAAAATGTTCAATGAGCTTGGTTACAATGTAGTAGCCGATGTAGGGCTGTCTTGTGGAAACACTCAGCATATTGCTCACATTCCAGATCGACTTAAAGAAAAAGCTATATTGGAGTTACTTGATGCTAAAGGCAATGGCCTGGACGCTGTAGTTCAATGTGGAACAAACATGAGTTTTATTAATGTTGCTGAAAGGCTAGAGCCTATTGTAGGTGTCCCTATACTTAGTATCAATGCAGTCGTTCTCTGGCACGCACTCAGAGTCAATGGAATTTCAGATAAGCTAATCAATTCAACTCGTATTTTCCGTGATCACTAACTATTATATTTTAAAATTTTCTTCAATGAAGAAAAGCGATAATAACGTTCCGGTCTTTTAAGCGGAATTACAACATGGAAATAAATTCATCAGAGATTATCATGATGGCACTTCAAATAGCTAATGCTACAAATGCTTTATAGTAGTGATGCTGTTCATTTTTATATACATAATTTAGGTTAACTCACAATGCTTTTTAAAAACTATTTAACTTTATTAGCGATTGGGCTCATTTGGGGCTCTCAATTTATATTTCAGGAGTTCGCTTTGGTTAGCTTCTCGCCTATTTGGATTGGAGCTACACGTGCCACCATTGGAGCAATTACTTTAATTCTCATTTGCAGATCAATAGGGATAAAAAACTCAAGTAGGCAATGGATTTTATTTAGCGTGATTGGATTACTTGAAGCTGCAATTCCGTTTGTGCTGGTTCCGTGGGGGCAGCAACATTTAGATAGTTCGATTGCCGCCATATTGATGGGAACACTACCATTTTATGTATTATTGTTAGCACCTATTTTTGTCAAAGGAGTAAAAATTAATGCGGCCAATACAATTAGCGTAATAGTCGGATTTAGCGGATTAGTGGTATTATTCTATCCTGAGCTATCTTCCGGCTCAGGAGAAATTAACTTAGTTAGCTCATTGGCGATTATCGTTGCGGCAGTATGCTTTGCCATTGCATTATTATTACTGAATCGAGTCAGAGATGAACACCCGTTAATTGTTGCTCGAAATGTGCTTTCTGCGGCAAGTATTCAATTAATTATTATCGCGTTTATCACTACACCTTTTGAATATCAAGCAACGTCGACAACCGCTATATTATCGATACTATACTTAGGAGCAATATGCGCTGGGGTTGTTTACTACCTATATATGATGTGTATTAAAAATTCAGGTCCAGTATTTACCTCAATGACGAACTATATTGTGCCTGCGGTAGGTGTTTTTATTGGTGCCCTAGTAACCAATGAATCGATTAAAACCAATACATGGATAGCACTATTTATTATACTTTTTGCGTTATTTATTAATCAGATTATGTCTAAAAACCTGAATTTGGATAATAAGTGAAGTATTCA
>NZ_PJBZ01000134.1 GCF_002835995.1 Psychromonas sp. Urea-02u-13
ATAAGCACACACTTCAATTGAAAAAATATGCGTTAAGAATCGGATTCGATCTATCATCCACTGTCGACGGTGCTCAAAGCTTTGTCCTGAATATTTATCATCTCCACACAAAAAGGCACGACGTACACAGCGGGATATACAATGGTAATAAGGGGTATCGGTAAGTGAAATTAGCGTGTCGCGGGATTGTGTCATAAAACCTCCAAGGAAACCTATCCTGTTTATTTAACCATAGGTTGCTTTTGAAGCTCAGTCAAAAAGATGCGGGTGTCCTAGATCGTTTTGAAGCTCAGTCAAAAAGATGCGGGTGTCCTAGATCGTTTTCGTATTAAATGATTTATTTTGCATGATGAGCCCCTTTTAACAGTGCACTTTTCAGCGCAGGTAACAGTGATGCCGAGACTGCATTAGCAAACGCAACGCGCTTAGTAATAGATAACGCCATGATTGAGATGAAAGGTGCAGTTGCACCCAGTTTTAAAGCTGTGCTATATTCGTTGGACATAATTAACTCCGCGTTAGTTTGTAAGTGGTAATCAGGTTTGCAGACTTGGTTATCACGCTTTTCTTACCTCTTCTTTATTGTTAACACTCTCATTACATCAATCCTGGCGCGCCATTCTGAACAACAAAGTCCACACCCATTGATAAAAACGGGGTTGCACCGCCCGACCGATTCTCCAAGTCATTTGCCAATAACACTAAGTTCGCAATGCCTGCATTACATACATCTAATAACGCTTGTGCTTTACGGCGAGGTAAACGAATTTCGCCACCGTTTTCTAATGTCTGCTCAGCCAGCTTTCCGCTCAAAACACTATTTTGTAATGCACGTTTAACTAACGTTTCAGGCTTTCCATCACGGCTAACATTCACCGCCACCATATCCAGTGACAACAACATGCTGTTTACTAATGTGTAATCACCTGATGCTTTCGTAATCAGGCCCAGTTCAAAGGCTGAAAGTTTGTGACTCTGGCTAGGATTTAACTTATCACCCAATTTTTTTACGCCAGTAAAACGACTCACCAGTGCGAGGTTTTTCGATGCCGAAAATGCATGACACGCTTCATCGTAATTTTTTTGGGCGTTCTCACCGAAACCACCCGTTTTATTCAGACATTCCATTGCGCATACTCCCTACTAAGAAATCGAACAAGTTAGTTCCAACGCTTATCTGCATTAGCTTCTGCACAGCGTTGTGTGAGTTGCACCATGTTGATGTAACGCGTGCCACGCACTTCGTGCTGGATAAAAGGCAAGTGCCCCTTTTCCATTTGTTTACGAACAGAATCAATGGATATACCAGTACGAGAGGCATATTCAGAAAGGCTAAGCAAAGGTGTATCAAGGGATAACGTCATATTCATAATGAGTCCTTATTACTTTGTTGAGAGGGTTTATTAGTGCAACTCACTGGCTGACACTATGAGTTTGTACTGATTGCTGATTAACGGGTGTGAAGTCAGCTTTTAGTTCGCCGTTCGTTATGCGTTCTATTTCAAAAGCGCGACGCTGTGGGATTTCTTCACCCCATTGAGTTACTGACATTCTTGTAACCCCAACAGCCTGTGCTAACTTACTTACGGTTTTAAAATATTTAATTGCATCAGCCTTTTTCATTTCTTTTTCTTTGTTAGTGCAAAGTAAACTTTCTCTGCAGTATAAGGAGAAAGCTGACAATGAAAGTAAACTTTCCCACAAAAAGGCAAAAAGAAAACAAAACTTTCCATTGAGAGTGTTAAGATATCTTTACATGATTAATAAAAATTTTTCCGATAGAAGAAAAGACTTAGGGCTTACTCAAGCAGAAACAGCTAAGGCAGTAGGTGTTAGCAGAGTTTCAATTAGCCAATGGGAAAAAGGTATTACCTCTCCAAAAGGTAAAAACCTCCATGCTTTAGCAAAAGTCTTAAATTGTGACCCAGATTGGCTTTTAAATGGTCAAGGACCATTTGCACCTAAAACAACTGAAGTTAGTAATGTTGTAGCAGGACCTGAATTGCATGGTTTATATCCGGTTATCTCTTGGGTTCAAGCGGGTGACTGGTCTGGTATTCACGAAATTAATGCCGCAGATGCGATTCATTACCCCTGCCCCGTAAAATGCAGTGACAAAACCTTCTTATTAAAAATTCAGGGCATGAGTATGAGCCCTAAATTTAATGAAGGTGATCTCATATTTGTTGACCCTGCAGTAGAGCCAACGAACGGAAAATATGTGGTTGCTAGATTAGATGATGAAAACGAAGCCACATTTAAGCAGCTTATTATTGAAGGTGGTCATAAGTTTTTAAAAGCAGCCAACCCCGCATGGCCAACACAAATTCAACCGATTAACGGTAATTTCACCATTGTCGGTGTGGTGATTTTTGTGGGTAGAGAGTTGTAATGAATAAAGAATTTTAGAACCGTCCAATGAGGCGGTTTTTTCGTTTTTAAATATCGATAAGTAATTTATCTTTTGGAGAATAAATGAATATTACTGAATTAAATAAACAGCTATCTAAATGTAAAACTGATCAAGAGAAAATCACGATCAAAGCAAAAATAAAATCATTGGTTAATGAAGCTGAGACACGTATCCGTATAAAGAGTAATGAATTTCAATATCAAGTTAGGGAATGGTCTATCGAACTAATATTAATGAAGTTTATAAGCATTGATAATCAAGATGAGAATGAGTTATTTATTCCTGATTATCAAAGACAATATAAATGGGACCAAAAAAAGTCTTCTCGCTTTATTGAATCTATTTTACTTGGTTACCCTATCCCATATTTATACATTGGTGAAACCGATGCATCGGAAGAAGATGACTCTCTTGATGGTGATTACGCTCTTGAGGTTATTGATGGCTCTCAACGACTAAGAGCTCTTTATTACTTTTTCCACAATGAAGTATCGCTTAAACACTTAAAAGAAATAACTGAATTAGATGGTTTTTATTTCAGAGACTTGCCATCTGGTCGTCGTAGACGCTTTCTCCGTGAAACAATGCGCTTGGTTGAAATAAAAGGGCAAGTTACTGAAGACCATCGAAGAGATTTATTTGAAAGAATGAACTCAGGCTCTAAAGCATTAGAGTCAATGGAGATTCGCCATGGTGGTCAAGATGCTAAAAGTTCATTCTACAAGGATGTGATATTACCTTGTTCTCTTGACCCGATATTTGCTGAGCTAGCACCACTTTCAGCCAAGAAACGATTGAATGCAGATCACCGCGAATTTGTTTTACGTTTCTTTGCTTATGCCAATAATATGGAAAATTATAAAGGTAAGGTCAAAGAGTTTTTAGATGAGTATTTACACAATGAAGCATCACGACTAGATGAATGTCCTGTCGATCAATATATATCAGAATTTAATAAGGCTATGCTGTTCATTAAAAAACATATCCCTATGGGTTTTAGAAAAACAGATACAAGTAAAACGACACCAAGAGCACGATATGAAGCATTAGCGATTGGCACAGCATTAGCGTTAAGAGAGTCTGAAGATTTAGAACCCGCATCTGACATTTCAGATTGGCTATTTGAAGATAAATTCCAAGAAATAGTTGGCGCAGATAGTGCTAACAACGAAAATCAGCTTAAACGCAGAATCAACTATGTTAAAAGCATGCTGTTAAATGGTGAAGATTATGAGTAGTGGGCTTCAAGAGGATCTTGATGCCAGACAAGATGATTTAGATTTAATCATTAAGCTAACCAGCTTCCTTTCAAAGCAAGTTAACTCTTCTATTAAAGGCTCTAATGATGTAGAGCTTCAAATTAATGATGAATTATTAGACATCTTAAAATCAGTTATTCATATGATGAATTACAATCAAGTAGAGTCTACACTCACGCTCGGTATGGAGAAGCTCTACGATGATTTCTCGGATAATGAAGTTGGCTATAGTCAATTAAAACCATCTATTCAAAGAAAAGTACTTTCTGCCGTACATAAAAATGATACAAATATTTATAAGGCTGTTACAAATAACTTAGACTTAAATGTCGCAGACGCATCTCTCGATCTTACAAAGTTGTTTAACGGAAATGTCACTCTCAGCACTTTTGATGACATTAAACAAAGCTATGACATACGAGTGAATGGGCCTAGAAGAGATGAACTAGAAGAAGACTTCAACACATTAAAGAAAACACGGAACGATTTATCTCATGGGAATAAATCGTATTCTGAACTTGGAAGACAAAATAGTTTAAAAAACTTCTTAGAAGTTAGCTCAAGCGTTAGCTCATACATGCAGCACACAGTTACTGCATTTGACACTTATATAAATAATAAAAAATATCTCGTTGATTAACTATAGGCGAACTAATTTTTTTGAGATAGATACAAATCAATTAGCATCGCACTAATCTTAGGGGGGACGGCATTTGCAATCATCAAGTGCAAGTTCCCTCTTGTTTTATATTCTGTAAAACTAAAAAAATCAGGAAAGCCTTGAATACGCGCAGCTTCATGTGGTGTTAATGTTCTACGTCTTAATGGGTGAATAAATCGCCCCTGCCCCATTGTGCTGAAGCCACGAGTGATCGTTGTTGATGGTTTATCCCATCTTAAGCGACCATAAGATGTTTTATAAGTATGCAGTTTATTTTTATGACAATCAGGTCGCATTTCATTCGGTAAATCATACACATCATTATCAAATAGATAATCAATTCTCTCAGTATGCTTGGTTTTTGAAGGAGTATCGAAAGTGTTTTTTGAATTTTCACAATTATCAATAATGTCTGCGATTACATCGGAAAGTACTGCTTTTTCCTCATAAGCGACTAATGAAAGATCTAACTGTTTAAGACTAGCTACCTGAATATGACGCACACGTTTTTGTGCAATGCCATATTCAGCAGTTTTTACCACTAAGTTTTCAACCGTGTAACCAATGCCTTCTAAAAAGTTTGCACTTTCAGTGAGTACGTTACCTTCATCATGTTTAATGTTTAATACATTTTCAATGATTACAAACTGTGGCTTACACAGCTCAACAAAGCGGATTACTTTTAAATAAAGTTTATTTCGAGGGTCTTTAGAGCGAGTATGATTATTAAGGCGTGAATGGCCTTGGCAAGGAGGCCCAGCTAAAAGCACGTCAATGTTTGTATTTTCAGACTGTAATTTCAGTTCTGCTTCCGATAATTCATCACCAGGGTAATTTGTAATTAACTCTTCGATATCGCCATTGAATAATGTAGATAAACTATGAGAGAAATTTTTTTCATAAGTACTTGCAGCTTGTGGGTTTAGCTCGACAGCTAATTTTATATCACTTGATAACTGATGTTTTTTAGCGGCTTCAATCGCACCCAGCGTTAAACCACCACACCCAGAGAAGAGATCCACAATGTTAAGTGTCTTAGTAAATTGGTTATAATCAGGTATCACTTTTTCAGTTAACCATTCATTACTGCAAATTTCGCTCTTCATTTAATCTTTCTCGTCTTTTCAAATATATTATGGTTGGTCTTTTTTATGTCGACAACAGTAATAAATGTATCGTTAAAAATTTTGAAAAGCATCATAGCAAAATAGTTCGATTTTATCGATTAGTTTTCTAACAAATTTATGTATATATGTAGAAAAAATTATTATTCAATAATAAATTCGGCCTTGACGATCTATTTACGATCCCAATTCCTGAATAAACCAAGCCAGATATTAGCTCTTATATTTGAAGTCTTGTTAATTCTTTTACTTATTACTTTTTTTATGTGCATTCTTACTAATTGCATCTTTTATATATTCAAGCATGTCAAACGTTTCCAACCAAAGATCTAACTCATGATTTTTAATTTTACCTTTAACATACTCAGAAATTGCAATAGTTTCAGTTGAAATTGTCTGACTCGTAGAGTAACTAATCTCAGTTAAAAGCGACAATGCTTTAGGGAAAACTAAAAAATTAGTATTGATGAAGCTAGAAACTTCTTCTGTATTATTAAACCATTCTAAATGCGAATGGCTTGAGTTCAATAGAGGATGAATTTTTTTATCTGTATGGAATTTCCCATAATGTACACCAAGCAATTCGAGCTCATCAGCGGATCCTGTTTGATGTGATCTAATTCTATTAAATAGTGAATGTACATTTGATTCACCAATTTTGATTTTGTCTAAATTTACACTGCGTACTGCATATATTATTTTATTCAATTGATGCTCACATTTGTTATAGATAGGAACTACGGAAGAAAGCTAACGAGACGGTAGAATGTCTCCTTTTTTAGATCCCCCGCCTTTCTCGGGCTTTTATAATCTAATCGGGGACATCCATAACTTGAATCAGATAAAATCAATATATTAAGTTATTATAGTTTAC
>NZ_PJBZ01000135.1 GCF_002835995.1 Psychromonas sp. Urea-02u-13
GAAAATTGATGAATCTAGAATTACTGGTAAGCTGTTTTCTTACTGGTTGAGCTTATCTTTATAAGAAAAGTGATCTTATTTCTGATTCGTTCGTATTACGCTACATAATTACGCTACATAATTACGCTATCTAATTACCCTATATAATGACGCCTAATTAACTTTTCTAGCATATTAAAATTAAGAGAGTCACAATGAAAGCGTTATTATTGATCGCACATGGCAGTCGTCGAGAGCAATCAAATCAAGAAGTATTTACTTTAGTAGAACAGCTGAAAGCGACACATTTAGCGGGTTATGAGCTTTATCAGGCGGGTTTCTTAGAAATTGCGCAACCGAGTATTTTAGATGCGATTGAAAGTAGTGTTAATGAGGGCGCATCTTCGGTGGTTTTATTGCCTTACTTTCTTAATTCTGGCAACCATGTTGTACAAGATATTCCCAATATCATCAATCAAGCTAAGCTAAAACACCCTAATTTAGCCATTCATGTGACAGAGCATGTAGGGGCATCTGACCTGATGTTAGATCTTATTGTTGGGCTGGCAAAAAAGAGTTAAGATCCATAAATTGATATCATTTATCGCACCATCACCTATCACAACCATCACTTATCGAAATTAGGATTACCTCTGAAAGTCAGAGGCAATCACACAAGGGTATTTAGTCACAGCCCCAAATTATAATCATTACTGGTTTATAAAATTTGAATGACTTGCTCAGTACTTAGTCGTGATTTAGGTAGTGGCTGATTATAGTCTTGTGCTTGGTCATGGTAACCAATAGCTAATGCCACATCACAGATATAACCGTCTAATTCTTTTGCAAAAACATCACTAATCAGTTCGCTATCAATACCTTCCATCGTTGTAGAGTCAATATTTAAGCGTGCGAGGGTATGCAAAGTATTACCCAATGCAATATAGGTTTGCGCTTTTGTCCAAGATGCATTGTTACCAGCTTCATCTGTATTTAAGTCTACAAAGGCATAGGCTCCAAAAGCTTGTTCACGTTGCGCTTCAGTGCTGCGCTTATTGGCAATATCTTGATTAATTACTTGTGCGTAATCCTCGCGTTTATATTGCGGGTTATGAGCAAATAAAATGATATGTGATGCTGTTTTAGCATGTGGTTGATTAAATTGGAATTTATTGGCAAAGGTATCATGTAAGCGTTGCTTGGCTTGGTCACTTTCAATGATTATAAATTTCCAAGGCTGTGAGTTAATTGACGATGCAGATAAACGCATAGCTTCGCTGATAATAGTTAAGTCTTGCTGTGAAACACGTTTGTCAGCATCATATTTTTTAGCTGTATAACGTGTTTGTAAGTCTGCGATAATTGGATGTGTCATATTTCTTTCCTAATTTAACCTATTTTAGTCATTACATTATAAATATTCAGTAAAAGCGCTCATTAACCAGAAATCAGGTTATTTAAGCTATTTTAGTCATTTCATTTAAGACAAATTTTTCTACAGCATCTTGGGTTGCGGCGACATAGCTGGCAATATGTTGGCTTTCTAAGTGCGTTTGTAATAATGCTTTTGACGCCCAGTTTTCGTAAAAAACGAACTGCGCTGGATTATTATTATCTTGGTGTAAGTCATATTGCAGGCAACCTGGCTCAGCACGTGTGATGGTGATCAGTTTTAACAGTTCTGATTTTACTAATTCAATGTTGTCCGTTTTAGCTAAGATGCTAGCAACGATAGTGATTGTGCTCATATTGGTTTTCCCATTGCTGTATATTCAAAACATAATGTAACTACTCAGTACATCGCTATTTAAGGTATGTTCAAAATAAAGCTTCAGTTATCTGACGATAACCGTGTTTAAAATGCTCATTTAAACGACTAAACTGCGCTTTTTCGCCTTGAACTAAGCATAAATAGCTTAGTCCTGAGCAGTTACTGTCTATTTTCGTATAAAATGCACACGTTTTAGCAGGGTGCTGAGTAGTTACAACATAATAACGATTGGTTTACACGTTAGTAACAGGGTAATATTTGAAACATTATCAAAAAATATTTGAGAACCATGCTAATAGAAGACTTACAAGTAATATTAAAAGTGGCTGAGTTTCGCAGTATTACTGGTGCTGCTGAAAGTCTAGATATGCGTACTGCGACAGCTAGCGCAGCTGTTAAGCGTGTTGAGGCTTCTTTAGGTGTTGAGCTTTTTCTACGCAGTACGCGTCGCTTACGGCTTTCTGCTGCTGGAGAGCGTTACCTACCACAATGTGAACAAGCCTTAAAAATGTTATGCACTGCTAAACAAAGCATGAAAGACGAGCTTGATATTGTTGATGGTGAGTTGCGTATTGCCATTTCATCGGATTTAGGCCGAAATATGGCATTGCCTTGGTTAGATGAGTTTATGGAAAAGCACCCTAAAGTCAGCATAAGGGTGAGCATAAGTGATAGTAACATCGATTTTTATCGAGATTCTGTGGATGTGGCACTGCGTTACGGCTCACCAACTGATGCAAGTGTCTATGGCTTTAAAATTTGCGATGTACCGGGAATATTATGTGCTGCTCCGGATTATCTTAAAAAGCACGGCACACCCTCACATCCTGCACAATTAAATGATTATAATGGCCTTTTTTATCAAATGTATGGCGTTGTTTATGACCAATGGGAATTCACCAAAGGTGATGAAAAGGTTAAGGTAAAAATGACCAGTAATCGTATTAGTAATGATGCAGATTTAGTCAGACGATGGTGTGTTGCAGGACATGGTTTTGCTACAAAATCGAGTTTAGATATGTCTGCAGATTTACTGGCAGGCAGGTTAGTCAATGTATTACCTGAATATCAACCTCGTTCTACAGAGTTATGGTTAGTGTGTTCAAATAAACAGTCGATTACCCCTGCAGTACGCTTATTACGTGATACTTTAAGAATCAAGTGCAGTGACATATTTCAGCAGATGTTCAAACAGGGCATCTTAAAGCAACCCCCCAACTAATTGATTAATGTTGCTTGTTAAAAGAAACGATTGCTATGTTGGATTTTTGCAAAGGGAACAACCGTTTTCAGTTATTTTAACTTTAAACTCGTTTGTTTATTAAACATAAACTCAGGTAAAGAAAGTCATGGAATGGGTATTAGGTAAATGTGATCTGAAGCTACCATCTTCGTTTTATAAACAGGCTTAGTCTTGCGAAAAGTGAAGTTACAGTGTACCTTTAGTTGGTCATTTAATTATTTTTCTTTTAACAAACTCGTATAAATTATTTTAATATAAATATATTGTTTTAGTGGTCAATAACTTACGAATATAGAATAGACTGAAGCCCATCGTGGATGAATACGTTGTTATGGAATAATAATGCTGCATAAAGATGAAATCAAAATTCTTCGTACCGTCAAGCTTGCGCCTATTTTTGTTGCTATATTTTCACTCCTCTATATTTTCATCCTCTATGAAAACCATCAGATTCAGTTTAAGCAAGAAATTGAGCAATTAAAAAAGCAATCAATGCTGGAAATGGAAACGTTACTTAAGTCGACTGTGATGCGCGTTTATGATGTTATAAAAACGGAAAAATCTTCCTCTACTGAAAAAATAAAAAGTAACTTGCAAGCGCGCGTACGCGAAGCACATGCGATTGCTATGTCTATTTATCGTAATAATAAGCATCGTAGTCAGGATGAGATCAAATCATTAATTTCAGATGCATTAAGAGACATTCGCTTCAATAATGGGCGTGGCTACTTCTTTATTTATGATAGTGCTGGCACTTCTGTAATGCATCCTATTTTACCGCATATTGAGAATACTAACCTTTGGGATTTCCAAGATGTTAAAGGTCATTTTGTTATTCAAGAGTTAAGTGAGATAGCCAAAATTCAGGGGGAAGGAGTATCAACTTGGTGGTGGAAGAAACCCTCAGATAAACAAACAGAGTATGAAAAGATTGGTTACAGTAAACATTTTCCTCCCTTTAATTGGTTTATTGGCACGGGTGACTATATTGCTGATTATGAACAAGAATTAAAAAAAGAACTACTCACAAGCATTAATAAAATACGTTTTGGCAAAGAAAGCTATATTTTCATTATTGATAAACAGGGGCATTACTTAAGCCATATAGAACAAAGTTATATTGAACAAAATAGAATAAATTATCGTGAAACAAATGCTGATGCGATCACCAAAGAGGTGTTATTAATCGCACAAGCTGGTGAAGGTTTTATTTCTTATACTGGCAGTGTCAAGCCAAGTGTTAGGGAGCCGTCACGTAAACGTTCCTTTGTAAAAGGGTTTGATGATTGGCAATGGGCGATTGGCAGTGGTGCTTACTTAAACGATATCGATAACATTGTCGCGCTTAAAAAAGCGCAATTAAATAAAGTTAATAATGCCGCATTAATACAAAGCATCATTGTCAGCCTTGTTGTTTCAGCGCTGTTGCTTTTTTTAGCGTTACTTTTTTCCAATGTTATTAAAAATCGTTTTCAAAAATATCAGAAAAAAGTAAGCCAAAATACGCTTGCTTTGCGTAAATTAAATGGAAGTTTAGAAGAGCAAGTGTTTAAACGTACTGGTGCATTAGAATGCTCAAATACAGAGTTAGCATCAACACTTACTCACTTAAAATCGATGCAGAGTAAATTAGTTGAGTCTGAAAAAATGGCCTCTATGGTGGGGGTTGTGTCTGGTATTGCACATGAACTGAATACGCCACTCGGCATTATGGTTACCGCCACGACCCAAGTAGATAAAGAAGTAAAATCTTTCTTTGAAAAACTACAGACTCAACAGCTAACACGTAAAGATCTACAACAAATCGAGAAAACCTGGGCATTGGGTTACAAATTATTGCACGATAATTTACAGCGTGCAGTGCAGTTAGTACATAATTTCAAATCATTATCGATTCATAACAATGCCGATGAATTGCAAATATTTGCAATGAAGTCATTACTTGATTCATTTTCAAATGTATATATAAATCGATTTAGTGATCTTGGCATGCAATATAATGTTGATGTGCAAAATGAGCTGATTTTAACCAGCTACCAATCGGTATTAACCGATGTGTTGATACAACTGATACAAAACTCTCTCACTCATGCTTTTGAGGAAACCTTGTCCCCTTGCATTAATATCAAGGCAGTGCGTCACGATGATGTAGTGGAAATTAATTACTCTGATAATGGTAAAGGTTGTGTGAACATCGATAAGATATTCGATCTGTTTTATACCACTAAACGAGGATCTGATTGTATCGGCCTAGGGTTACCCATTGTTTATAATCAGGTTGTGCATAAGCTATCGGGTTCAATTACGTGTGTCCCTTCTGAGCACGGCAGCTTACAGTTTCTTATCAACATTCCATTAACACTACTTGCAACGAATGAATAAATAAATGAGGCTGTTGGCGTCATCACTCGCCTCAATTAATTTATGGCTATATCAGTGAATTCTCAGAGAGCGGGTTAATGACCAAAGTTGACTAGTTCATTGTTTTTTCTTTGCTGTAATCATCAAAGGCGTACAGTGATGCTCCAAAAAGTAACCCTATTGAAAGAATGGAACTCACATTAATGCCTAGGAGCTGAAGCTGGTTTTGCACAATAAAAGAAAGTACTAGCGAAGCACTGGTAATCGCTAGCATGAGAAAAAATAACGTATAACTTAATTTCATGACTTTTACCTATAGATTATTAGTGTCGTTCAACGGATGTTGTTTGCGCTCCTTTTGGTCAAAAACAACCAAATAAAATATAGTTTAAATGTTTTTACTGTCAATAAAGGAAACCACTACACGTGCTATTTTCTTTCTTTTATCTTGAAAGCTAATGATTTTTAACAGTATGTTTTTTATTTTTCTTCTAAAATAACTTGGTTACGCCCTGAGTTTTTCGCTGTATAAAGCGCTTTATCGGCACGCTGAAAGATTGTTTCTTTATTATCTGTTGAATGAGATTGGGTCACACCCAAACTACAGGTTAGTTTTAGTGCTTCTAAGAACTCAAACTGTTCAATGATTTCTCGTATTTTCTCTGCCACTATTTCTGCTTGTAATAACGTCGTTTCAGGACAAATGATCAAAAACTCTTCTCCCCCCCAGCGGCCTAACAAGTCTAATTGTCTAATGTTCTGTTTTAGAATGAGTGCAATATCTATTAAAACGTCATCGCCCACGTTATGGCCGTGGTTATCATTTACTTGCTTAAAGTGATCAATATCAATCAGTATCAGTGAAAAGTTGCTCTGGTAGCGTTTACAGCGTTCAAACTCGAGATCAAAGCTATTGTTGATAAATAAACGATTAGGAATTTGTGTGAGAGTATCGGTGATA
>NZ_PJBZ01000136.1 GCF_002835995.1 Psychromonas sp. Urea-02u-13
TGTCATAAGATTTAAAACATCATTAGTGCCATTACCACCGTCAATACTGCCCGTAATTAACGAAGTAGCATCAACATTAATAATGTCATCATTATCACCGGCGCTAATGCTTACTGTGGTTGCGCTAATATTAAAAGTATCAACCTCATCGCCACCCATTAGGTTGCCAATCGCAGCGTCAATATTAAAGATATCCCCCCCACTGCCCGCCACTAAGTTGGCGAAATTACTGAAGCTAATCGAGCCCACTTGACCGCTGTTTGCCGTGGTTAATACATTCCAAGTATTACTGCTTGCATTACCCGCTTGCAGTGTATTAGCTGCGCCCGTTGACTGCGCCGTCACCGCTTCAATGTTAGACAGTGTTGAAAGGTCGAGCGTTTGCCCTGCCGTCATAAGATTTAAAACATCATTAGTGCCATTACCACCGTCAATAGACCCCGTGACAAGTGATGTGCTTTTAATATCAAAAACATCATCGCCTTCGCCACCCAGCACATCTTTAATGGAGGCGTTAACGGTAAATTCATCTTTACCGTCCCCACCCTGTAATACATCAATATTAGAGAAGATCACTGAATTGACAGTATTAGTGACTGTATTTGTTGTATCCACCGTCCAGCTATTGGTATTTGTTGAACTATTCCAGCCCACTAATTTATCATCATCTCCCGAAACACCATCAATAATCCCGGTCACATTGCCGTCAGTTTTTAATACAAAGGTATCACTACCCGTACCACCCGTTAGGTTACCAACCGTAGCACCAATGTTAAACGTATCACCCTCGCTGCCTGCGACTAACTCAGTAAACCCGAGGAACGTCAGGCCTGCCACGGTATTACCTAAATTGGTGATATCCCACGTATTCGCTTGCGCACTGCTGGCCTGTAGCTTGCTAGTACCGGTTTCGGCGCCAGTGAGAGTAATATTGCTAGACGTAAAATCACCACTGTGATTAATCGTGATTAAGGCATCTGCATTTAAAGCGCCATCTACATTAACCGCGACAACTCCTGTACCAGAAATGATATCGCCGTTTAAAGTGATCGTTGCTGTCCCGCCATCACTATTATCGGTGGCAGTCAGGTTAATAGTATTATTAGTGGTATTAAGCGTACCTACAGAAATATCGCTACCTGACACATCAATTGTAGTTGTGGCGGTTAATGCGCCGGTAGTAACCGTAGTCGCACCTTGAAGTTTGATTGAATTGGCATTAAGCGCTCCGACTGTAATCTCACTTGCTGCAACATCAATGATATTAGTGGCAGTTAATGCGCCGGTAGTAACCGTAGTCGCACCTTGAAGGTCGATTGAATTGGCATTAATGCCGCCATTGGCTTGAATGCCACCCGTTGCAGTAACGATCAGATCTGAAAGCGGGCTAGCATTACCAACTTCGCCTGTGAATTGAATATCTTTACCCGTTAAGGTCAGGTTTTGTGTGCCGTTTAAAGTAGACTTAAAACGAATATCACCACCGATACTGCCGGTTGTATTAATAGATATTGCTGCATTTTTCAGGGTAACCGCGCCATTAAAAATCACATCGCCACCCGCTCCTAATGTAGAAGCTGAACCATTAGCATCTAACGCACCGCCTTTATTCTCAATGTCACCAGCAAGCTCAATTGAATTTGCCGTCACTGTAATTGCTTGTGCAGCACCGCCCGCGCCGGTATTACCAAAGGCTTTACCGCCATTACTGGTAATGGTGTTTAGTTTAACTGTATCGATGGTAAAACCATCTTTGGCACCAATAGTGATTAAACCACTTTGTCCGCCATTAGCGGAATCACTTAATCTATTACTAGCCCCATCTGCATTGCCACCACTATTATTAATTTCATTTTTAATGTCAACAGTTCCAATTTCAGTTTGGATGGTAATATCACCAGCATTTCCTCCGGCTTTACCTTTACTGTCAGATTTTTGCTCTCCGTCAGCCCCTACTGCACTCATAATTCCATCAACGGTAATATTTGCTGTTGCAAATAGAGATATATCTCCAGCCTCTTTACCTTCTGCATTAAATGCCGTTCCAGCGTTACTCGTTAGCGCGCCAGTACTGATAAAACCATTGTTTGCTGTTAATGAAATGTTTCCACCTGCAGTATTTTTTTTACCTGTGGTATTAATCTGCTTGGTTGACAAAATAGTAATATTATCGCCACTGGCAGAAAATGATCCACCGTAAGTAAATATATCAGCATTAATATTAACATCGCCACCGAGGTGATCTGGATTCACACTACCGTCACCAGATAGATAGTTGCTATTGGCATTAAGTATGATATTTAATTTTTGTGAATCAGTTGTATCACTATCGTAAATATTGGCATTAATATTAATGTCATGATGAGCCAATAATTCAAGGGTTGCACTACCACCACCTGCTTTTAGATCCATGTCAAAGCTATCAACGAGTGTTATATTGCCACCTGTAGGTTCACTCGCCCCGTCACTGTTTCCACCACTCGTTTCAACGGTAACATAAGCCCCATCCCACAGTGCACTATATAAACTTTCTAGAGTGACGTTAGAGTTTCCACCATCATTAGTGAAAATATGCTCTGAACCCTGCCATTTATCATTTACATTAGATGCCGATGAGTTGGATATAGTGATATTGTAAGGGTCAATAAGCCATTCACCAGACTCTCCGTTTAGGGCAGAAACATTTACCTGTAAATCTAAATCCACAAATTCAGCAGAAGTCTCAACAAAACCACCATCGCCGCTTTGTACCCCTCCTTTTGCATTGATAGTGCCATATACCTTAGCGCTCTTATCCGCCCAAATTATTACTTCGCCACCATCACCAGCGCTTATTGCATCGGCATTAATAACAACATCCTTAGCAACAAAGGTACCCGAGGCGTTAGTCACTTGAATATTCTCACCACGATAATCACCACCAATCAGGACTTGACCACCACCTTCTACTCCCGACACATCAACAACAGATTGGTCAAATAAACCAACACTCCCTCCCAGCACTTTAATCTCACCACCTTTACCGCTATTGAGTCCTTGCGCAGAGGTCATACTGTTATCCGTTAACAGGGTCTTATCACGGCTGTTTAATTCAATACTACCCGCATCACCGACTGTTGAGTCAGCGCGCAACTCACCGCTGCTGGTCACATTTTCGCCGATCAGCACAATTTGACCAGCAGTTTGTGAATAGTCTCCCGTTGATACATCAACTAAGCCACTATTTAGCACATCGCTACCACCGCCGAGCGTAAAACTGCCGTCGGCATGCACCACGGCACTAGTGGCTTCATCAATACCCGCGTTCACTGCCTGTGAGAAAATGTCTTGACTGGTGCTTGCGGTTAATAATACCCGCCCGCCAGCTGCATTAATTTCGCCGCTATTCACCACAGCAGGGTCTATGCCTAACTCTTCTTGTAATATTTCTTTGCTAACACGTACGCCTAATACACCGCTTGAATCAAAGGTTAATACCGCTTGCTTACCAGCGGCTAAGGTTACCGAACCTAAATGCGCTTCAATTAACCCTTCATTAATAACTTGTTTACCAATTAATGCGACGTTGCCACCTACCCCATGTCCCTCCACAACAAGACCACCAAGCGACGCGTTAATTATGCCACGGTTAATAACGGTGCCTTCAGTGCCAACGACCTCATCAAAAATATAATCGCCATTCATAAAATCACTGGTATTCATATTCAGACCAGAGGCGATAATGCCACCGACATTCAATACAGAAGTATCGGTAAACACTAAACCATTAGGGTTAATTAAAATCACCTGCCCATTGGACTCGATTTTCCCGGCAATGGTCGAGCCATTAACACCTAAGATACGATTCAGCGCAATAGACTGCCCATTCGGTTGGATATATTTAACCACTTCCGTAGCATCAATATTGTAGCTATCCCAATCGATAGCAATATTTTGTGAGGTTTGCTTGATGATGGTCGCGAGATCATCTTTAGAAATAGTGCCCGTGCCTCCAACAATATCACCGCCCGTCGGGGCCGCCAGTGCAGGGGTAAAAAGGCTAGGTAAACTAAAACCCGCTAATGCAATACACACAGACAGTGCAGGACGCGAAAAAGCTAAGCGAGAGAGCCGCGATTTATGATACGTTTTAGGCACATGCTGAATAAGTTGATGGTGAAATTCCCCCATCAGTGACGTGCTCACTACTTGTATATTCGTTTTTTTAGCTAACGTAAAACGCGCAGTGAAAAATGGCAATAGCGATTTCATAACAACATCCTTATTCAAGAGACTTATCAAGCGACAAATCATATTTTTGCATCGTGCAAAGCATAAAAAATAAATCAACAACACTCAGAAACAACAAAGCCTTTTTGCTATAAACAAAAAGGCTTTGTTGTGAGCCGAACAAATACAGTTTAAGGCGTTACTACGCCGCTACCATCAGTAATAGTCCAACCTTTCCCTGTCAGGGTAGTTATGGCGTCATCAGCTTCACTATCACGAACACTCTCACCACCATGGAAGGACTGAGCACTCTGTACATTTTGTGCCGCTAAGCTATTAAGCAGTGCATTGTAGTTTTCTGTTGATAGTTTGGTACCTTCAAATATGTATTCAAAGTCCGCTACCAATTCGAAATTCCAACTACTGATATTTTGATCAAAAATAGAATATCGGAACATTCTATACATGTTCGTCACCTTACTTGTATCCCATTCACTTAAGTCTTGGTTGAATTTAGTGCTACCAGAAAACATATATTCCATATCAGTAACAGCACTGACATCCCAGCCACTGATATCTAGGTTGAATAAAGCTGTTTTGTCAAAGATTCCAGACATATTTTTTACATGACCAACATCCCAGTCGATCATATACAGATCACCATTAAAAAGATTAGTAGAAGAAAAAGCTGACTCGATGCTTTCAACTTGTCTCAAATCAGGCCAGTCAGTAGCGTTAGAGATAAAGTTAGGAGTGTCAAAAAATGCCAAATATAATGATTTTAGTTTAATATCTCCCCACTGTTCAATGGTTAATAATTTAGCATTATCATGTGTTTCATTAAAACTATCGCCAAAAAATAATTGTGGAAAACTTCCATTTTCTATGTTTTCACTGATTTCAATGGTTTTAATACCTGGCTCGGTATAGGTGCATAAAGCATCCTCTGCATTGAAAATCTTAATACCCTCATTAGAATCAGCTCCGCAGTTCACTTGGTAATGGTAAGTCTCAGCAAGGCCATCTGTTTCTATATTGATACCAATCTTAATATAGAATTCATCTGTTGCACTATTGTGGCCGTCTGCATCTACAGTATTACGAGTATCCCAAGTGGTAATAAACGGTCGAGGTGCAACGACACTCACAGTACGTATTGCGTTACCCACATTACCCGCTTCATCGGTTGCACTATAAGTAACGCTATATTCACCAATAGTATCTGCAACAATCGTATTAGCAGTGATGGTTACAACAGGTGCACTACTATCAACATTGTCCGTCGCAGTAGCGTTTAACTCTTTATAAACACGGCCTTGCCCTAAAATCACTGTTTCATTGCCGATTTTATCAGGGGTTAACGTAATAGTTGGTGGCGTTAAATCAGTCACCAATACAGAGCGCGTGGTCACTGTGTTATTACCTGAGCTATCGGTAGCGCTGTAGGTAATAATATAATTAGTGTCGAGTGCATTGACATCAACCGAATCAGCACCAGTAACGATTAACGCTACACTCACATCAAAATCATCTGTTACCGTTGCGCCTTGGTCAACATAATTGGCTTGATATGCATGTTTGAGGTTAGCATCCCCATTTAAGGTAATAACCGGCCCAGTGGTATCAACCGGCACAGGAGTAGGCGTTACTGGAACAGGTGTAGGCGTTACTGGAACAGGTGTAGGCGTTACTGGAACAGGTGTAGGCGTTACTGGAACAGGTGTAGGCGTTACTGGAACAGGTGTAGGCGTTACTGGAACAGGTGTAGGCGTTACTGGAACAGGCACAACCGGCGTTCCGCCACCACCACCGCCACCACAGGCGCTCAGTGTTATAAGGCTCACCAACATAACCGCAAGCGGCGCATTAGGTATAAAAGAAAAAGGTAATTGCTTCATAAAACATCCCTGTAAAAAAATAGAACGAAAATAGTTATTGTTTATCTTCTTGCTTAAATAATTTAACAACAGAAAACCATAAAAAAAAAGACAAAAATCAGTAGCTCAAATTTATCAGATTTCAAGCGCAATTGACATTAAAATAACTTAAAATGCACAACATTAAATAAAATAAAACAA
>NZ_PJBZ01000137.1 GCF_002835995.1 Psychromonas sp. Urea-02u-13
GTCATAATCAAAACTATTGAGTAATATTTTAGAAGCTGTTTGCTCATTAGCGGCTTGCGGCGCGGCTGCATATTGTTTAATTAAGCGACCTGCAGTATCACGCTGGTAATGCAATCTGCCAAGCAGGCTTTTGCCATTTTCGCTAATATCATCGCTGGCCGTTAGATGCCCTGCTGCGTTGTAGTGGTACTTTTGTAGTCTGCCATCAAAACCAACTTCCTCAATAAGGCGCTCGTTAAGGTCGTAACGTAAGTGATAGTCTTTCCCTTTTTCATTGGTTAAGCCAATCAGGTTACGCTCGCCATCATAGTGGTAGTCGAGTGTTTGACCCAATGGGTCAATACGTTTAACCACTTGCGATAAACCGTTATATTGGTATTGCGTTGTTTTACCGCTGCTGTCCCCCTGATGTGTTAATAAACCGAGCGGGCTGTAAGCAAACTGTTGTACTTCACCATCGGGGCCTTTAATCGCCGTACACTGGACATTGGCATCGTAACGATAGTGCGTTGTACTGTCATCAGGGTAAGTAATGGTGTCAATTTGATTAGCCGCATTGTAACGATAGCGGGTATTGAGGCCATTAGGGTCGCGCATGGCGATCAATTGCCCTTGGTTATCCCATATATAATGCCACGATTGTTCAAGCGGATCGGTGATACGACTGACTAGACCTAGCTCGTTATACTGGTAATGATGACTTTCACCGAGTGGATTGCTTTGCTGGCTCAGTTGCCCTAGTTCGTTATAACTACGTTGCCAACGGTTACCAAGCGGATCAATACTCGCCGTGATATTACCTAAACTATCACGCTCAAGTTGGTGTTGTGCACCGCTGCTATCAATAAACGTACGTAACTGATCATTTGAATAGTCATAGACATAACGCAGTGCAGCTTGCATTGGATTAGTTTCACTAACTAGGTTGCCACGCTCATCATAACTATAACGGGTAACACCACCTTCTTGGTCTTGATGATAAACAGGTAAACCGCGATCATTAAACTGATAGGTTTCAGTACCACGACGGGTATCGGTGATGGCAACACGGTTGTTCGCCTTATCCCAATTAAAGTGATACTCATAGGTCGGTTGACCATTAATATGATCACCCCAGTTGCGCACACAGCGTGCTTTATTGGTATCACCATCCCATAGAAAATGATAACTGTAACCGCTTTTTAAGGTACGCTGGGTTATCAGGTGGTTTTTATAGCGATACTGCTCGCGATTACCTTTTGCATCGGTAGCAGCCGTTAAATCAAGCTGATTATCGTACTGATATTGCACCAAGGTTTGTTGATGCCCAGCAGCGGTTTGCCAATCAACATGTGAAAGCTGCGCCTGCTTATTATAATGTAATTTCCACTGCGACCCCGTACTGGCGGTGATATGTACTAAACGTTCAATACCATTAGCAACATTCGCATAACTCAGTGAAAAGTGATTACCAAAACTGTCTCGAATTTGTGTTAATACAAATGCACCGTTGGTTTGATTTTGACTGAATATTTTTTCAACACTCGCGCCTAATGACCGTAGGCTATAACTGTTACTATCGAGACGGGTTAATTGTAATTGCTCTGCACGGTTAGTTGTTGTATCGCCTTTCATCATTGGCAGTGGCAAACTAATGTTACGCGCTTCACTATTGCGGTAGTTAATAGCACCATTTTTAGCGGTATTTAATGATTCAGCAAAGGGATGTGTCCAACCATAACCTAAGCCAATATTTTGTAAGTTACTACTTTTATAACGGCGCTCCCAAGGCTGACTTAATGGACCATCAAGGGTAAAGTCAGTAAGTGGTAAAATTTCTTCACCAGTCACCAAACTGATTGGCTCACCGCCTTGGCAGGTTTTACTGTCAGCCGAACAAACTTGATCACCGTCATTTTTACCGGTTTCGTCGCTGTTAGTTTTAGCTTGTGAGTTGTCTTGTTGCTGCTCTTTATTATCTGCTTCGTTGCTTTCTTTCTTCTCTTCTTTCTTCTTTTTCAAGGTCTCATCTTTGACTTTATTTGTGTCTAATTTAAGTGCTTTAGGCAACTCGACATTATGTTTAACAACTTCATCTAGGTTGCCTTTTACTTCTGGAATATGTGTTTTTTTCTGTTTTTGAAGTTTAAGTAACTTCTGAAACTTCATTGCAAGACCTTTAAGCTGGGTAACATGGCGAAGTTTTGCGCTAATTTGTGCAACGTTACCTGCACCGCCTGTAGTCAATGCAAGCACGGCACCTAAAATAATATCAAACGCAGCAGAACCTGCAACATTAACCATTTCAACTTTAGATTGCGCTTTAACATATTCAACAGAGAAGTCAGCGAGTAATTTTTGTACTTCACTATCCTCTGCAATAAATGCCATCATTTCATAAGCGAGTAACATGTTCTTTTTTAATTGTTCGGGTGTTATACCAAAAGCATCAGCAAAGTCTTTACTATTTTTTTCATCTAGACTATCAAAGTAACCTTTTTTGTCTCCCTCAACATACTTTTCCCAACCAGCTTCAAGCATATTTCCCTGACTTTGGATATTAAGCCATAACGCTTTTGCCCCTGTTTCAGCCACATCACCAGTAAACTCAACCAGACCAATAGCACCATCACCAACACCCGACATAAATGCACCAAGCATAATAGTGCCTTGCATCCACCATTGCTCATCATCAAATATGTCATCCATGATCTTTTGCTCATGAAGCTCGAGGACTATAATTTCATCTAAAGAATCTTTAATGCTTTGGCGTGTTTTTGTTAATTCATCACCCGGATCCTGGCCAATTTCAAAACTAACACTCGACCCTGGCTCTAAGTGAGATAAGAAACTGAATCCTTCGAGGTTCACAGGATTCGGATTTTTGCTGCCATTAAGTGTGGCGAACAAAGGTACAAATTCCGTATAAGGCTTACCATTAGGATAACAAATTTGAATACCAGAAAAATGGTACGGGATTTCTTCTTCGCTAATGTTGCCTAGAGCAACGCCTTCGCCTACTTGTGTCATGCGCTAAATTCCTGTTGGCTGGCCATAGGGTTTATGGCATCTTCCTTGATGGTTGCCAAAGTAACGGCACCACGGTATTGCAAATCCGATGAACAACTAATTAAATGTGCGCTATTAGGCACTTGTGTGGTTAAGTCTAACGCAGCAAGAGCAATCAAAGCGGCAGCACTAGCGGCCCCAAGATCACCATAACAATCAGCGGGATGTTGCTGTTTTAGGGTTTTCGATAGACGCTTGCTATTACGCGTCATTGCCACGCCGATCTCTTTTGCCCAATATACCTCCCCATTCATGGTTTGGTAAACACTATGAATGGTTGCTTGTGGAGTATTATTTAAGGCATGCGTCACCGCATTAGCCAGCCCATCACCGCGGTAAGGGGCATCACTGTATAAGTGGCCTTGCTCTTGTGAGATCCCAGGGATGTTAAGGCTGATGATGTTTAGGGAGCTAAATACGGTGACTGGTTTGCGGCTCAAGCGTATAAATGCAGCGCCTTCACCAGGGACAAAACCATGTGCGATATCTTCTCCTGCTAGTCGCCCTTGCTCATGTAATAAATGCAGTAGCTCGGTACGTTGAAAGCTATCAACACCACCAATGACTATTTCTTCAAAATCAGTTTGTTCAAAAATTTTTATTGCGCGCTCGATAACATTAATGCCACCTGCACGACCACAATGGATCATACTACTGTGATCAGGACAAATGGCTAAACCGGTTTGCTCAATAAGACTATTTAAAAAACCTTTTGGCAGTGGACTTAAACTATCACGATACTGTTCAGGACAAGCTAATAATAATGGGATTGCATCCCCTTTATAACCTGAAAACACTTCATTCAACCCTGCATGTGCAAGCTGTATAAGCTGGTTTTGCCAACGAGAATAATACTGACAAGCATCGATATTTTCATCAATCACAGGTAATGCATCTTGAGGTACAAGCGCCATTTTAATCGGCTTAAACTGTTTGTTAACATAAGGAGAATCACTATAAGCGCTGATGCCCGCTTTAAACGCTGCATTAGTCATTTCGGCATTAAAACCAATGGGTGTGATCATACCTATGGCCGCAATATAAAGCGTGTCTATTTCATTCATACTAGACTCCTTGCTTTAACATTCACAAAAGATGACTGCGGATCTAACAAAGCTAACGTCAATGCAATACTTGCACGCTGTCGTTGCCCTGCTTGTTTTAACATACTCGTTAATTTCGCCACGGTAGCGGGGTTATTTTGATTCACTTCTATGCCCATAATATAACGAGAACCGGCTTTATATCGAGCACGATAATGCAGCCAAGTATGATTGATTTTACTGACATTTGGGAAGGGTAAATTCTCATCTTCGTCTAGATCAACATTGCTATTGGCATGTTCATCATTAGGCACAGCGGCAATATCCTCTGGAGGCTCAATTGATAACTCGTAACGATCTAAATCAATGCCGGTGATTAGAGTAAACGCTTCTCCCGCGACTTTAGCGGTATCAAAGTTGTTCATTTTATCAATAATCCAAGGCACCGTATGCGGGTCGCCAATGAGTCCACTGGCTTGAATCACTTCGCGTAACCTTTCTGGTTGCGTCGCAAAATCAGAGATCAACAAACGTGCTTTATCTATCGGTAATACTTTGAAAATAACTTGTTGCGCGATGGATGAAAATGGAGAGTCGCTCAATAGGTAAGCTTGAAGATTGGCTGCATACTTGTGTTCACCGAGCATCACAATGCTCCAATTCGCCCAAAATTTAACATCAATATCTTCATGTTCAGCTAATGGTAACAACGCATTACCAAAAGCATATAACTTTAATTCGCCAATTAATCGAACCACACGTTTTAATAATCCAATATGGCTTAAACAGTCTTCTCGTTGTAAAAATTCTTTTAAACACTCACCAGGGTTCTTGCGTGTAATGCTGCAAAATGCAATCGCTAACTGCTTATGATTTAAGTCTTTACTGAATAAAAACCGTTCTAACCACTCTCTTATAAGAGGTTTAGGCAACCACGCCATAGCAGACGCAACACCTTTGAAGGTATCGTCATTAACAAAAGCGTGGTCAATGACAACTTTTATTTTATTAACATCTCGACTGCGAAAAGCGATAATCGTTGCAGTAAAAGCTTCGCCCGCTTGATCAAAACGTAGCTCCTCTAAGCATATTTCCCAAGCAAGCTCAAAGTTGCACATTAACCCGTCTAAATTGGCGTCGATACGTTTTTCAAGATCTGCTAAATCAGTTAAATAGTAGTGAGGTTGTTTCACGCTGATCGAACGTAACAACCATAAAAAAGAAGCATCAATCACAAACTGTTCGCTAATATCACGATAAGCATGGGCTGATTTTTGGAGTGTATTAGTAGAACTGAACAAAATAGTTAATTAACCCATTATATTTTTATTATTGTGGAATAACGGGTCACCCATTCGGCACACATTTTTCCCTTCAAATTTCACATCAAAGGAGTACATCATAAACTCACACTCCCCTTCGATTTTTCCACTGACAATGCCTTTTTTATTGCCCGCTTGATCACCTGTACTTTTGGTATAAATAGCGCCTTTTACCATAGGCATTTTTTTATCCGTAGTAACAGATTTAGGCCCTTTATCTGTATCTGCTGATGCACCGATATTAGGATAAGGAATAGGTACAACCGCATTACCAATTTGCGTTAAACACACATCAGGAAAAACAATACTTTTACCGCCGCTACCTTTATGTGCGATACCCATTGAGTTTGCAAATGTTGTTTGTCCCATAGTGTTCTCCAATCCTTAACGAGATAGTTTTACTTCAATCTCTTTAATCTTTAACAGGGTTTTATCACACTCAAAAGGTGCTAACCAAACCATTGATAACAATTGTTCATTCGGTTGTAATGTTAATGTTTCAATATTCATTTTTAGTGCTACTGATTTATTATTAACAACCGCATTACATAATATTTTTACTTGCGGTACCGCTAACTTAATATCGCCTGAAGGATGCATGTTTTTAATTAATATTGACTCGCCACCTTGTAAATAGCCGGGGTAAATCAGGTCGGGATGTGCTGCATTCAAAAATAACTTATCGAAGTCTTGCGGTAGATAAGGCGCTCGCGTTGTTTGCCATTGCTCATCATAAGTCCC
>NZ_PJBZ01000138.1 GCF_002835995.1 Psychromonas sp. Urea-02u-13
GTGCCGATTTAAATATGAGAATTAACGATAATTTTCAGAGGTTTTAACCTGCAAGTTGAAGTGCGTCAGGTATATACCCGTTTCTATCTATTAAAAAAGACGCCATTAAGTTATTAATGGCGTCTTTTTTAATAGCGCAGGTTTAATCTTGATTAAGCGCTGGCTTTAATCATTGAATCTTGATTAAGCGTTGCCACTTTAGTGATACCAAAGATCTTTTCTAATTGTTTGGTTAGCAAACTAATTTCACGATCACTACAGACCGTTAAAGTGAGGTGGAGCTCTTGTTCATTTTCAGTCGTTTCAGCATGTAAATTCTGAACGCTAAAACCACGATGGCGTACAACACGCAATAAACGCTCTAAAAGCTCTGGGCTATTATGGCCTTGAATAATTAGTAATGATTTCATTATAGACTCTCCATCATTTTATCATTGGGTGCACCGGGTGGAACAAGCGGCCATACATTTTCTTCTTCTGAGATAGAAACATGTAATAAGTAAGGCCCTTTGCTCTCAAGCAGGCGAGTTAACGCATCAGTTAGCTGGGATTTAACAACAATCGTTTCGCCGGGAATATCAAAAGCGCTGGCTAATGTAACAAAGTCAGGATTATCAGTAAGAATTGTCTCACTATAACGGCCATCAAAAAACAGTTTCTGCCATTGGCGAACCATACCTAATCGTTGGTTATCAATAAGCAATATTTTAACCGGCAATTTTCTACGTTTAATGGTACCTAGTTCCTGCACATTCATCATGAATGAACCATCACCGGAAACGGCAATCACCATATCGTCAGGACGAGCAACTTGCGCGCCAACAGCCGCGGGAATACCAAAACCCATGGTGCCCAGGCCTGAACTTGAGATATGGTTTTCAGGTCTATCAACAAACATATGTTGCGCAACCCACATTTGGTGTTGGCCCACATCGGTACAGATAACCGTATCACGTGGTTGCATTTCAGCTAGCTGTCTTAACATTGCAGGTGCAAAAATGGCATCGCCAGGGTGATCATAACGATTTGCAAAGTCGATTTTCATTTTAAGGACTTTTTTCTGCCAATCATTAATGTGTGTTTCTGTTTCAAGTAAAGGCAGGATCTGTTTGAGATCTTCTGTCATGGCCAACTCAACACGGCGCAACTTGTCAATTTCAGCAGCATCAATATCAAGATGAATAACCTTCGCATTTTGTGCAAATTCATCTAATTTACCGGTCACGCGATCATCAAAGCGCGCACCAATGGCAATCAGTAAATCACACTCTTGAATCGCAAGGTTTGAAGCTTTACTGCCGTGCATGCCAACCATACCCATAAAGTACGGGGAGTTATATTCAATCGCACCAATACCTTTTAAGGTACACACACTGGGGATTTTTGTTTTTTTAACTAACTGGCGTAATGGTGCAATCGCCTTCGCCATACCTACGCCACCACCTATATATAATAATGGTTTTGTAGCGGAACGAATCATTTCTAACGCGCTGCTAATGGCGGTTTGATTAACAACTTCTACAGCGGGAGTTGCATGAATAGGCGCAAAATTGACTGCATCACCGAGTTGAATATCTTTAGGGATATCAATCAAAACAGGACCGGGTCTGCCAGAGTTGGCTAATTTAAAAGCTTGCTCAATAATAGGGCCGAGTTGATCTGCACTTTGCACCATAAAACTATGCTTAGTACAGGCAAGTGACAAGCCTAATACGTCAATTTCTTGGAAAGCATCGGTGCCAATGAGGTTACTGGCCACTTGACCTGTGATAGCAACGATTGGAATCGAATCCATCATTGCATCCGCAAGGCCGGTTATTAGATTGGTTGCACCAGGGCCTGATGTTGCGATACAAACACCGACATTTCCTGTGGAGCGTGCATAACCAATGGCTGCCATTGCTGCACCTTGCTCATGACGACATAAAAGGTGATCAACTCCCCCATCATATAAGGCATCATAAAGCGGCATAATCGCCCCGCCTGGGTATCCGAAAACTTGCGTAATATGGTGTTGTTTTAATGCTTGAACAACAAAGTTGGCACCATTCATTAGTTTCTTCCTGAATTTATTGAAGGAGTTTTGTAGCTATTTCTCATAAACGGAGACGCTTCATTTTTTGAAAAAGTGTGTCTTTATAGCAAAAACTACTAAGTTTTTCAATTTTTGTCACATTTTTGAGCAATATCTGTTTAACTTACTTGCTCAAATCAAATTTTTAGCTGCAATGGGTTGTTGTCTATACTCAAAAGGGATTATTTATTTGTTAAGGGGTTACGATGGCATTAGCTTCACTTTATTGTCGCGCGCTCTCTGGTGTTGATGCACCAGAGGTCTTAGTTGAAGTACATTTGAGCACGGGGTTACCTAGCTTTTCACTCGTTGGCTTGCCTGAAACCTCAGTGAAAGAGGCCAAAGAACGTGTACGTAGCGCCATTACCAATAGTAATTTTAAATTCCCCTTTAATAAAAAAATCACCGTTAATCTGGCACCAGCCAATCTCGCAAAAGAGGGCGGACGTTTTGATTTAGCAATTGCGCTAGCGATACTGATTGCCTCGGAGCAACTTTCTGATAATAAAAGCCAACAGCTTGAATGTTTTGCTGAGCTAACGTTAGCGGGAGACTTACGCCCTGTAGATGGTGTTATTCCCTGTGTATTAGCTGCCAAATCGGCTAACAGAGCGGTGATCGTTTGTCCTGAAAATCAACACGAAACTGCGTTGACGGGCGTTGAAGCCTCTGTTGCCAGTAACTTAAGCGATGTCTGTGCTTTTTTTCAAGCACTAAAAGTACTGCCTAAAGCACTGGCAAAAGAGCAACCGTTATTAAAGCAACAGCCAGATATGTGTGATGTATTGGGACAAGAGCAAGCTAAACGGGTTTTAGAAATTGCAGCTGCTGGTGGGCATAATACACTGCTCGTTGGCCCGCCTGGCACAGGTAAAAGTATGCTTGCAGAACGTTTTATGTCGTTATTACCGCCACTTTGTGAAAAACATGCCTTACAAACTGCGGCTATCTATTCCGTGTGTGGAAAAGAACGCGAAGACTGGTATCAAGCGCCTTACCGATCGCCACATCATTCTGCCTCTTCGGTAGCATTAGTAGGCGGAGGGGGAAAACCTAAACCAGGCGAAATATCACTTTCACATCGTGGCGTTTTATTTCTTGATGAATTAGCGGAATTTCCCAGAGCGGTATTAGACAGTTTACGTCAACCCTTAGAAACCAATAAAGTGACTATTTCAAGGGCTGCTAATCAAGTAACTTTTCCTGCCCACTTTCAATTGATTGGTGCGATGAATCCTAGCCCCTGCGGGCACATTAGTGGTGATTTAAGACGCAGTACGCCGGATCAAGTATTGCGCTATTTAGGACGTTTATCAGGCCCCTTTTTAGATCGCTTCTCACTCTCTATTATGGTGCCATTATTACCTAAAGGTGTACTTGCTGCTTCACAAGCAGGTAATAAAGCAAAAAGTGAAAGTAGTGCTGAGATTAAAAAGCGGGTATTAAAAGCACGGGATTTACAGGTTCAGCGTCAAGATAAGCTAAACCATAATTTATCAACGCAGGAAATCAGTGATTTTTGTCGTTTGAGTGAGACAGATGCACTGTTCTTAGAGGAGGCGATCAACAAGATGGGATTATCGATTCGTGCGTGGCATAGCCTATTAAAAGTCGCCCGCAGCATTGCTGATTTAGCTGAAAGTGATAGGGTTGAGCGACATCATTTATTGGAGTCTTTAAACTATCGTGCCATGGACCGATTGTTAAAAAGTGTTTCTAGCTAAAGGAAAAAACATGTTGAAAATAAGTTCGCTGGTGATTTTGTTAATATTGATAAGCGCGTGTAAGCCATTTTCAAACGATGAAATGGAAAATCAATTTACGCAGAAAAACAAACAGTTACTTTTTATGGGCCATAAATTAGGAGATTGGTTTGATACTGATCTTCCTCAGTGTAAACATTGCTCATTTCATATTTACACAAAAAAAATGCCCTCGGATACCATGCTATTTAAAGCGATTAAGAATGAACGAGGCGATTTAGTTTTTTTATCGGCAAGTAATATTCGTCATCACTTTGCGCTGCAAACAGGCGGTATTTCTTATTCAATCGGGGTTAGTCTTAATGACAAGACGGTATTGTTATCGGCTGACTTTTCAAAGAATCTCAATCTTCAACTTAACCAAGCACAAGCAGTACAGGTTGGGGCTAAAGGCTACGTTGTTTCTTTACAAAAAATCAATGTTGATAAAAACTCCGTCGATCTTATTTTTTGGTCGCTAGCACCTTGATAGAAAGTAACACTTCACTTAAAAGTCACTGTTTACTCAAATATAAGATAATTAGTCACTAATAGGTATTACTCGCTCACCAATTTAGCTGCCTAATGTTCTTATTATGTTGTTACTTTGTTAAATTACATACAAAGTTGGTGAAAACTCTCCTTCATTCTAAGTGGTGTAAGTAAATGATTGATAACATTGTTTTATATGTTGAACTCGATGGGCAAATTTGGATGGTGATGACCGACGGCAGTTGGTTGCCATTATCGGACATAAATTTAATGTCGCCAGATCTCCCTTTACTTACCAATGTTGAAGAGATTATTCAGATACAAAACTTCGGTGAGTTTGCATTTAGTTATAATGATCAAACCTTCATCGTTGACCCGCAAGTCACACAATACACTCCCTCTCCTAAGACCTGTCTCAATAATCAGTCTACTGCTGAAAATGTCACGCTCTCCTCGGGCGGTGGTTTAGGTGGAACAACAAGACTGCTGGTTGATGGCGATGAAGTATTAGCGGATGCTGGTTATCAAACACATGATTTTACGCCCGATGAAACCGTTGAAGCAGAAGATAATAATGAGTTGGTTGGTAGACTGGATGATCAAGCGCAACTCACTATCAGCATTGATGACGGCAACGACAGTGTCTTAAATCAATATGAAGTACCGCTTGCTAATATATATGGCACCTCGATTGAAGTAGAAGACGGCGTTACTGTTGTTATTACAGTATTCGATGAGCAAGGGAACACATTAGAGTTTACGACCACTGTTACTGGCAACACCTGGTCATTAGGGGAAGTCGATCTTTCATCATTAAGTGAAGGGCCTATTCGCTTAGAGGCGGTTGTTGCCGATAACTATGGCAATCACGTTGATGTTCTCACCACAAGTAACATTGATAGCTTAGCGTCGTTAGATATTCACTTTGAAAGTGAGACGAACGATAGTGTTGTGAATCGCTTTGAAGTAGATAACGAAGGTCTATCCGGTATTGTTAATAATGTTGAAAATGGACAAGTTATTAGCATTGTTATCACGGATAGTAACGGCAAACAAGAAACCTTCAGCACAACCGTGTTAGACGGGAAGTGGTCGATTGAAAATAATGATTTATCGGTATTTGCCGAAGGTGAATTAACCGCAGTCGCTACGGTGACAGACTTAGCGGGCAATGTGGCAACATCGACCTCGACTATTATCAAAGATACCTTTGCACAGATTACCCTGACGTTAGAAAGTGGCGATGATGGCTGGTTAAATATCGATGAAATTCGCAATGCTTCGCTGAAAGGTAGCGTATTCGGTGTCGAAGATGGCCAAATTGTAACAATTGTTGCAATGGATAGTAACGGCACCATAAAAACCGTGACCGCTGAAGTGATAGATGGAAAATATTCAGTATCAGGTCTGAATGGCACTGCATTAAGAGATTTTACACTAAAAATTCTTAATATTATGTAGTTAGAGGGGCAGCCAACAGCCAGGGAAAGCCGTACAATTAATTTATCAAAAACTAATAAACTAGCCCTAACAGCATGACCAATTTCAGTACTAAATATTCTATAAACACATCAAAAAACAGCCCATATTTTGACGGAGATGATTTCCTTAGCATATTAGAATCTGAGCAGATTGCTTCAACGATTAGGAATGCCACTTCTAAGTGGCGAGAGCGAATTTT
>NZ_PJBZ01000139.1 GCF_002835995.1 Psychromonas sp. Urea-02u-13
GATGAGTTTAAATAATCCCCCCCAAAAATCTTAGGAAATACAAGGGATAGAGCGATATTTTAGAACGCTTATGGATTCTGTTGAAAAGTTTTAGCTCAGTATAAATGTGGCGAATACCAGACTCTATTATGCAGTGAGCGCGTAAAAGCGATCCCATATTGGCACCGACTCATCGCCACCAATCTGTCCTCGTTTAATCATCGTCCCTGTTTCTTGCCCCGCCATCGGAGCTAAAGCCCCAAGGGTAATATTACATATGCTCAATAAATAAGCTGTAAAACTTTATCTGCATAATCAGTATCGAGTGTGGCTTTGAAACGCTTAGCTTTCAGACCTTTTTTACAGTTCTTTTCAAGTTTCAATAAACTTAGAACAAGGTGTCTAATTACTGACATATTTTCAGCCGCGTTTGAACGCCTAACACGACTCAAGTCTTCATTAAAACTGACATCAAGTACCCAGTGTAGATGATTCTCAATGCTCCAATGCTTTCGAATGTTTTTGCGTCAGCTTCTATAGAACAGATAAAATAACGAATTTCTTTAATTGTTTTTCCATCTACATGCCGTTCTGATTCAGCCATCCCTATACTTATTAATCCATACCATCCCATTGCGAGGTTAAATCATTAAGACTTGTAAGAACATCTGTTATCCAATACCTATGAACTTCAATTCTGCAGTGCCCACTATCAACGTCTTCGTGATACGCATGTTTTACATTTTGAAATTTCTCGCTTTGACAAACTTCAAAAAATCCTTAATCGACTGGTGTAAATATCCTTTAACTGCAATAACATAATCGGCTTCTTTTTGACACCCCATCGCATCGATCGTAATGATACTGTCTTTAATATCTAGTAAATCAAGCAATGCGGGAATTTCGGTTATCTCATTTTATTTTTCTGCTGTTTTAACTTGCCCTAAACAACACCATTGTTCGCTACAAATGCGCTAACGACCCGTAGGGCAAGCTGTGAGGCAAACATCTTCATTGTTAGGAAGTATTGATTGAACTAGTTAGACCTTCAACTTCCTGCCTAGAATCTGTGCACCTCACAGCTTGCTGAATTTTGCATCTTGACTGATAACGGGCATAAGAGCCACGCACTGTCTTTCCGTCGATAGCAATAACTTCGCCATGTGTTTCTACCTGTGCTGATTTCATCCAGTTAATGAAGCAACTTTGTATGTTTGGGGCTCTAAAGAAGAGATCACTCGTGCAATGGTGTCGTGAACAGGAATGCCATTTTCAAAAGAGCCATATTTTTTAACAGCTCAATCTTGTTTATCGTGAAGCTTATGCTCTACTCTTGACTGTTGGTGATGATCAGGGATTGGTGAAAAATGTTTATTAAAGGCAGATAACATTTGAGACTCCTATGAATAAGAAGTCTATTTGATCACACTTGGCTCAAAATGAAAAGTTCATGATCTTGCCCTGCATAGTAGACACAGTAGCGTGCATGGTTTTATGTTTAATGTCATAGGTGGTTTTGTGGCTTACCAACTTAAAGAGAGTAAACCACAACTCAATAGAACCTCAGCTGAATTCAACGTGATTGTAGTGAACCGTTAAGTCAATCGGAGGTTAATTAAGCACCTTCAAGTTAAATTAACTATTAATCTGCAATGAATGGGTCGTCGTTATCACTGCCCGAGCCGTATCTTAGTTTTATTGAGCTTTCAGTACCGTATTCATCTGTTAATGCTAGATATTGACTTGTATGTGTTAGATGATTTAAATCGGATTCTGGAATTGGGTAATATTTATTATCACCTGCGACACTCGGGTCTATACAATCAAACGTATCCGCATATGTACCAGGGTTGCAAGACTTGTCATCTAAAAGAAATCTAAAAGAATGTAGTTGATAATTCAACACACCTACTATCGGCGTATTACCTGCATAAGTAATATTCCAAGGGTTGTTGTTAGTACTATTCGGCCCTAATGTGCTGAATGTCGCGATACCAGTATCTAATAAAAAAGTACCCGTGTATGAAGAGGTTGTTTCGTAAATACTGTAATCTTGAATTGTACTCTGACGACTATCTGCTTGTATTACCATACCACTTGGATTTGCAATGGTATGGCTAACCGCTCTAATTGCAGCTACATCGGCGTTTTTATATAAACCGTAAAGCGCGATTTTCTCGGCAGAGGAACTTGTTTGTTTTAGTTTTTTTAAGTAAAAATCCTTAGAATCGTAGGTGATAGCTTTTAGTGGCGTTAAAGTTACATAGTCACTGTCCACAGAGGACTCACAAGTATCTAGTTTATAACCAGAATCGGTTTCTACCTCGACACAAATGTCATCTTCAACTGTGTTATAAGTGCTTAAATAATAAGTTATCTCTGTATTTACTGTCGGTTTAATCGTGTTTAAGTTTGATGTGATGCTATGACGATACCCATTATCAATACTAGTACTATCCCAGCCTAAATCCTCGATATTTTCAAAAGACTTAAACTCCCTGAATGTTGTCTTTATAATCTTTTCTCCGGCCGCTAACTGGTAACCGATACTCACGGCGGCTTGCATTTTACCATTAGCAAAAATATTACCATTTCCTTCCGCCATAAATATTTTTAAATCCATTATTGGTGGTGCTACGGCGGCTTGTAAGCTCGCGAATGGCGCTAATAACGGTAGTGTTAACATGGCTGTTTTGATGAGTGATTGTCGCATTATCTTTTATATCCCTATATTTTCAATGAATTAATTTACGCGTAATATTGCAGTGTGACACCTTTCTAGATGCATTGTACTTTATTTGACGTAAAAAAGTAGCCTTTTATAAAAACTAACGATTAATAAGATATTTCAATGCACTAATATTTATACTTTTCTATTTATCAATCCCCCTCAAACAACAAGATATTTCCGCCTTTACTGGGTATAATTGTCACTGTTGTATTTGAGCGTTGTTAGCCTAAGCTTTAGTTATTATTACTTTGAAGTTCAAGGTGTAACTATGATTAACAATAAGCTAAAAGGTATTCTCAAAGAAGATTACCAATCTACCCCGACCTAAAAAAACTACGGCATAAGATCGAAAGTAACATTTCAAACAATCAAGTTGGTAAAGCAATCGCTGAACATGAAGATCGTGTTTGTAGTTGCCCTCACTGTGATTCCGAGATGATTAATAAGTGGGGTGTCACTAAACAATGTATTCAACGTTTCATAATTTCAGATGTAAGGCTTGTTTTAAGACCTTTAACGCACTATTTTCAACTCCTTTTACCGCATGAAAAAACCTGAAAAATGGGTTCATTACTCTAACCTAATGTGGAACGGTACTTCGCTTAGGGAATCAGCCTCTCTTTTAAACATAAACCTTAAAAGCGCTTTTCGGTGCGACATGTTTTCTTAAAGCAACCTCACGATATGATTCCATCTAATTTGCATGGAATTATTGAAGCAGATGAAACTTTTATTGCGGAATCTTTTAAAGGGAAGAAAAAAATTACTAGGCCAGCCAGAAAACGAGGTGGTGGCCCCCCTGCAAGTCCCTATTATCATGGTGTCAGATAGGGCTGGAAATATGGTACACAATGTTATCGAAAATAATACAAGAGAAAATATTGAGGCAGTCTTCCCCCCTGTCATTTCGGCAGATTCAGTACTGTGCACAGATGGAAATATATCTTACATTGGCATTGCCAAAAATTTGAATGTGACCATAAAAGGTTAACCAATTTGGATAATCAGCGTGTTATTGAAGGTGTTTATCACATTCAAACGTTGAACAATTACATGATACGTTGGAAGTCTTGGCTTAAGCGATTTTGTGGTGTTGGCACAGACTATTTGGAGAATTACCTAAGTTGGTTTCGATTTATGACACAAAGTAAAGAACATTCCGAGCAGGCCAGGGTTCAATATACACTTTGAAATTAACTAGAAAATGAAACCAATACTTAAATACAACAGCGCCAATTACATACAGTATAGGTGTGCTTTTACTTAGGTACGCTGGAACTTTATTGCGTAGACATGCTGGAATAGTGCTGGCCACTAGAAATATTGACCCTACTAAGGTCCTAGTCTCCAAAATTTAGTTACGAATTTCCTCAATCTTGCATCGCTATGTATTTTCGATTATGCAGGAGTAGTAACTATGATGATTGCTTTTGGGCGAAATAGGGATAGTTTCAAGAGATAAATAGAGCAAAAACTCTAAACTCTAAACTCTAAGATAGTGTACTCAGCCTTCATTCAAGGGCTATCCAAGTTAGCGGCTAACAGTTTGCTTGATATTCATATCTTGAAAACGGCAATATGCAAGAAATGTAAATACACATGCATACATGCTAAATAAGTACACGATTGCGGCAATGGCGAATTCAGGTTTTTTCAAAATCGCAATGGCAATCACCACGGCTAGTACGTAGTTTTGAATCCCAATTTCAATACAGATAGAACGAGCCTGTTGCCTATTTAATTTCAGTAATTTCGCAATGGTTATACCCAGTAGCATCATGACAATATTTAATGTGAGAACAGGGACTAGTGCCAACTCTATAATAATGCTTAAGCTGGGGTAAACTTCTGCAAACAAGATGCACATGACAAATAGAATTGAGATAAATGACAGTTTGGTCGCATAAGGTTCAATTGTTTGGGCAAAAGATGCGTAAAAATGACGAACACCCATTCCAACCGTTACAGGCAGAATAATAAGGTTAAATATTTGTAGCATCGATGGTAATAACGGCAGATATATCGTCTGCCCCTCTCCTGTTAAATTCATAAAGCCTAAGTTAATCAATAACGGAGTGGTAAATACTACAATGAGCCCACTCATCGCTGTAAGAGAAACAGATAAGGCGGTATCACCTTTTGCTATGTGCGTAAAAAAGTTCGAAGTAGCCGCGCTAGGGCAACAGGCCAAAATGATCATCCCAATAGCGATAGGAAAAGCGGGATCGTAAATAGCGATAAGTAAAAATGCGACAGCAGGTAAAGCAAGCAGTTGAATAAGTAACCCAGTTATCACGGGTAAAGGCTGCGTCACTACACGAGAGAAATCACTCAGTTTTAGGGTCAACCCCATTGTTGCCATCATAAGAATTAATGCGCCAGTGGCTATATCTGAAACATTGTAACCTCCTAACGTCAAGTTTAGTAAGTTGATAACTGGTATGTCCATCTTGATTTTGAATCCTTATATATTATACCCAAGCTACCTCAAGATGCTCGTTTCAGAGCTCCCGTAGGATAACTGAACAAGGCAGTGATTGAGGATAATGGTTATTTCCCTTATTGATATCACTAACACAGTGTAGATATTCTACGGGAATTCCCGAAGGGCACGGCGAGAAGCAACATGTTTCTGCGTGATGAAAAAGTGAATTAAAATAACTAGTCCAACTATTTCATGCCTTGAACTCCGCCACTTCTCGACAGAGTATAGGCAGAATAAACGCCATTTATCCTGATAATCTAAAGTATGCAGTCTATGCAGTCAGTCTTTTTCTTCATATTCAGCCATTATTTCTATTTTATGTCGATGTTCCATCAAAATTCAGACTTTTTTTGTCTATTACTTGACTGTTTTCTTGCAGTTTAAGCTAAAAAGACGATACTTCCCATGCAGTTATACAAACCAGCTCTTTTGATTTATTCATTTGTGATCATTCAAACAAGTTAAATTTAGGCGGTGCGCGGCTTTCTGGCAAACGTTCTCTATCAATTTTACTGGCTTTTTTGTTCAGATGGCAGAGGATCTTTTCGAGTAGCACAGGGTCTTCAATACTCGCAATAACCTTAACCATACCGCCACATTGAGCACAAGTTTCAATATCTATCCCAAAACCCCGTTTGAGCCTTTGTGCCAGGTCATGATTTGCGTTTTTCACTGGTTTGTTTTTGGCAAGTGCAATCCAAAGATAAATAGTCATTTTCTATATCTCTTACGCGTAAACCCTCACACTTAAGAAAACCAGCCACACGCAGGCTAATTCGGTAAACAG
>NZ_PJBZ01000140.1 GCF_002835995.1 Psychromonas sp. Urea-02u-13
CAAGAAAAAGTGATCGGCATGAATGAGAATGACTGATCGGCTTCGGTGAGAATGAGTGATCGACATCATGAGAATACGCAACAACTAACTCCAGGAGGGAATAACGGCTTTAATAGATAATGGGATTGTTAAAACGCTGTATAAATCATTTTGGCCATGCTATTCATGACTGCTAACGCAATTTTCAACCCTAAACCCACTAATATTGTTCCAGAAACGCCTTCAAGTATACGCGAATACTTTTGCGCTTTATGACAGCTGAACAAGAGGCAACCTAAGCTGGCGTAGAGTAAATTTCATATCGTCGCTAACCCACTAAACAACAAACCCAATATCAGTAATTCTTCGGCCACATTCACGCTCAGAGGGTCAATAAATTGTGGTAAAAACGCCAGAAAAAACATAGCCACTTTAGGATTTAAAATACTAATAATCACACCATGTTTAAAGATATTAACCTGAGGTTCATCTTTCTTGCTCTTAGCACTAGTTTTAGTCTTGTGATTAATACGTGTGTTGTTATTCGTAGTGTTACGAGTCTGATTTTTGTTGTTTATATTAAGTATTTTAGACTTATTGAGGTAACAATTACGCAGAGAGGAGAACCCTAAATAAAACAAATATAAAGCGCCTAAATACGCCTCTCTGTCAGAATAGTTGTCGCGCTGAATAAAAAAGCAGAGCTTAATACCAGTACAGACAAGCCTAATACAACAGCCAAGGTATGTAACAAATAACCAAGCCCTAAGCCGAGTGACGTTTCAATCCCGGACTTCATTTTTCCTTTCATCGTGTTTGTCACAATGTAAACCACATCTGGGCCAGGAATTAAATTGACTTAAATAAAGTCAACATGATGACTAAAAAAACAATGCGAAGAAGTGAGGATAATGAAGTTTGCAGGGATGCTTTAGTTAAAAAATTTAAGGATCGTCCTTATTGCAATAAAAGTAGTTTCAACCCATGCGGCCTCGTGATAAGTCACCTGAGAAAACATGGATTAAATTAATTTATATCTTTAATTATTTATTTCTTTAGTAAGGCGCCTCATCAATCGAGGACAGGTTCAAACTCATATTGAGCGTAACGGGTGATACAAGCATCTAACAATGCATCATCATCATAAAAGGCGAAAACCATATCGACGATTTCATGTAACGCATCTTTGTCTTCACTGTGAATACTGAACATCATTGTCTCATCACCAAAGGTGACTTTTTCCAGTAACGCAGGATTCTTTTCAGAAAGCATATTCTCAATCAGTAGTGCCCAATCTTCGCCATCCCCTAAAAAATCATGGTGCTCAAAGGCTTTCCATTTTAAATCACTTAATGCAAGACTATGGTCGCGCTGGAAACTTGAAAACAAAAATGGGTAATAAGTATTTGCTTGCTTCATATTATTTCTCTGATGTGATGAAAATAGACATTAAATCGCCCTGCCTGATGGCAAGAGCGATACCAACTGAACTCAAGAATATATTGAATACACTTAGTATTAAGCGAACTTTCATCCTACTCTCAGCGTATTTATTAAATGCCGATTGCATCATGCTTTTCTCTTTTATCGATAATAAAGTACATTCTATCGATGCTATTTACGACATTTGTGATGAACATGCGAGGTTTTCAAAATAAGGGGGTAAACTTGCTCATAGAAATATTGAAGATTCGTGAGTAATGGGTGCTAGATACTTAATAATTCAAAGGTTTAATTAAATAAAACATTTTAACGATACCGTTCTTTATTATTAGGCGTATGCTAAGTCACTTAGCTGAGTGTTTTAAATCTCTCCTAATTATCACGCTTTAAATGATTTCAACAGAAGCATCAAAGCGCTCTCATTATTAAAAGGATAAAAACGATGGCTAAAGGACAAGACTCACAAAAAGCGACTAAGAAAAAGTCAGAAAAGACAATGAAAGAAAAACGTAACGAAAAACGAGAAAAGAAAGCGAGCAAAGGTAAAATTTAACCTTCAGCTACGCCATTTATGACAATGAGTGTTTATGTTTAACGCACTCATTGTTTTTATACTTGAACCCTTCAGTAAAAAAAGTCCCAAAACGAAACAACAACTCCCCTCCTCAAAACCGTTTTAAGTTAAAAAATATTTAACCTGAGCTCTGATTAATGAACGCTTTACAGAATAACGCCTAACTTTATAACCCAGTAAATTGCGTATAAAGTAAAAAACCAGCGGTCACTATTAATAGCCCACCCATCAGTTTATTAAATACCTGTAATTTAAACTCACTATTTAATAACAAAGTCACTTTGTCACCTAATACAGACCATGAAAACAAAGCAAAATAACAAACGACAAAATACACCAACGAAAACGTTAAAAACACATCATGGCTATCAGGCGATGAAAACATTGAAACACCTGCCACGCATGCGATCCAAGCTTTAGGGTTCAGCCACTGTAAAAGGAAACCTTGCATAAATGTAGGAAGCTTTTGTTTTTCAATCGTTAATCGAGGTGTTGCTGACGCAATTAAGTAGCCCATATAAATAATAAATAGCGACCCTGCTAGCGCTAAATACTTTAGAAAAAAGGGATACAGTTCGATAACTTTATAGAAACCTAAACCAATAAATAACAACAACAAAATGAAACCAATCGCAGCCCCAGAAACAAAAGAGAACGTTTTACGTACCCCATAACTTGCACCCGATGAAACAATAACCATATTAACCGGTCCAGGTGACATCGACATAACGAAGGAGAACGAGAGCATTGCGAGGAATAACGACATACTTTTCCTTAGATGGGCTGACTTGTAATATCTACTTGTGTGACGAGTATTGAAGCGAGGTAACTATTTTATGTAAATTACCCCCGCATCTTTAGGTTACTTAATCAGTGAAATACCCGAAACTTCAGTGACTGTATTGGCATTAGTACGTTCAATTGTTTTGACTAAAACAGACTGAATTGTTTCATCTGTTCTTGCATCACTTTTACTTACAAACTTTTGCATTTGTGCGTCAACATTCTCTTCAGCAGTAAACGTCATCACCACTTCTGCTGCACAATCTTTACTGTTTCCAAAATACTCAATTGCCACCACGGGGTAACCTTTAAAGCCTTTCTTAACCAGTTTTTCAATTCGTTTTTTTGCTTTATCTACATTCATCATTAAATCCTAATGTCACTATGTTCGAATAAAAATAGTGCCCTAAAAAGCGCTAAATAGAGTTTACCTGTGTCTCTATAAAAAACCTAAGTAACTTTTAATCACACACCATACCGAGTAACTCATATTCCTACAGTAAATAAATTAACCAAGCTGTGAGCCGGTAATAATAAGCATAAAATCCACCTGAGTTGTTGTACTTTACATAAGACAGCTCATCTTTAATTAGATTTTGGTGTCTGTTATAACGGGGGAAGATCAGATTCCGTATAAAGTTCTTGTTAGGTGAGCACTGTGATTTAGAATAGTCCAATCTTCATTGCTACATAATAAAGCCAAGCTTACTTTGGTTGCCAGTGATATACGTAAATAGGTGTTTTATATATATCTCTAAGTCTGATTACTTTCGTTGGTTGACATAAAGGTAAAGCGAATGTGTTGCTCACAATAATGACGTTATTAAACACTTCAAGTGCCAGCTTTTCTTGAAGCGCTATCATGCCTCCAGGGAAAAGGTAACAGACTAGCGTAGAAGCAGTACTGAGTTCAGCGTTTTTAAAGTCTTTACGATAGAGAGTAAGGTTATCTAAACGTAAACCATATTTAAAAATTGTTGAAACCAACCATGGAAAGCAAGATAACTCATAACCAATAACTTGCTTATTGGGATGCTTTTTGGCAACAGCTATAACTAGCGTACCCCAACCAGATCCTAGATCAATTAACGATCCTTCTTCATGCATATCTATTTCAGCCAGCATGGTTTGGCAGGCTTTTCTTGAACTCATCATTGGAGAGATCCCCGTTTTCAGAGTGCTCCAAATAATGGATAATACGATTAGAGCAACGATAACGAGCGGTATTAAAACAATAAAGTCCATGCTAACAATAATCTGATAACTGTTGAATGTTCATGATTTCACCTTACACCTAACGGCCACTTAAACGGACTGAAATAGCTAGCTAAAATTGTGGAGCGGAGTGAAAGAGCCAACTGTTTTTGTCGCACTTCTAATTTGAAACTAAGTGTTTTCCATTTAATAATGATAACGACAAGATATAATTGTTAAATGTTTATCAGCGACGGCATAAACCAATCTATTAGTTTCATCAATTCTACGAGACCAAAAGCCAGACAAATTTTCTTTCAATGGTTCTGGTTTTCCAATGCCCTCAAATGGAGATCTTTTAGCATCACTAATTAGCTTGTTAACTCTCTTAATTGTTTTTCTATCTTGTCCTTGCCAATAAACATAATCATCCCAAGCTTCATCTGTCCATGCGAGTAGCCTAGTCATTAAGAATCTCTCTCTCTGTAACTTTACCCAGCTGGTACTGCTCGATTGATTTTGATAAATGTGCAGCATTTGCTGGCGATTTTAATAAATGAACAGTTTCCATCAAGCTATTGTAATGCTCCATAGACATTACAACTGCATCTTCTGCATCTCTACGGGTTATAACGGTGTAGTCGACATCATTTACAACATTATCTAAAACTGATTTGAGTCCATTTCGTGCTTCAGTGAACGATACAATACGCATAAATTACCTCATTAGTTGTACACTTAATAAGACAAGTTTAACTAAAAAACCACACATGTGCAATATTAGGTACAAGTTAAGTTTCAAGTACAGCTAACGCCTTGTATGGATAATTAACCCATCAAATGATTACCATTTAATCCTTTTAGGGTAGTGTGAGGCCCAAGCTTTGGCTGCAACCAAAGCTTTCTTATACAACAGTTCGATAAGCAACAGGCTCCTCATTTGAGAGACCGTTAACAAGTATGAACGTTGTATAGGACTCCAAGCATTAAACTCGGATAGTCAACTGGGCCTCGAGCCCGAATAGCAAGGCGGAGTCAGCTTATTATGAATTGCACAAACAATCAAAAAGAAATCACCATCGGTGTCGACACTGGCAAGTTTCAACTCGACATTTACATCAGACCGCTCGATATTTATTTCACGGTTACCAATGATGAGAAAGGCATAAAAGAAGCCATTAAAAAAATAAAGCCTCATAAACCTACGCGTGTTGTCATCGAAGTAACCGGTCGACTTGAACACGCATTTATCATGGCCTGCTCACAGGCTGACTTACCCTTCACGGTCGCGAATCCAGCACATGTTAAAAAGTTTGCAGGTGCCATCGGCCGTAAGGCTAAAACGGATAAGCTTGATGCCCAACTAATCGCACATTATGGCGAAGCTATTAAGCCACCTCTTTCTACGCTAAAACCTGAGAGCATGCAGTTAATGAGTAATTTGTTATCTCGAAGAAGGCAGCTAATGACCATGCAAACTATGAAAAAAAATAGACTTCAGATCATGCCAAAAGAAATAACGGGTATTATCAAACCTATCTTAACCGCCATTAAAAATCAGATAGAAAAGGTCGATGACAAACTCAGCAAACTCATTGAGAAATGTAGTGAATATAAAGCTAAAAACACCATTATTCAGAGCATGCCAGGCATCGGCCCAGTAGTTGCTTTTAACCTACTCAGCGATATGCCAGAACTCGGTTATTTAACCAATAAAGAAGCGGCTTCATTAATCGGCGTAGCCCCATTTAATAAAGAAAGTGGGAGTTATGAAGGTCAACGAAATATACGCGGTGGCCGACATAAAATACGAACCGTAATGTACATGGCAATGATGTCAGCGATGCAATGTAATCCCGTTTTCAAAGCAACATATCAACGATTAGTGACGGCAGGAAAGCCAAAGAAAACAGCGATAATCGCCTGCGTTCGCAAGATGATAATTATACTAAATTCAATGGTA
>NZ_PJBZ01000141.1 GCF_002835995.1 Psychromonas sp. Urea-02u-13
TTCTATAAATGTTTGGATGTCCTACTTTGTATTTTCTTTTATTCGGACACTCGTTGGGTATGCAGCTGCATCGTTGTAAGCGAATAACGTCCAACCACCTTGGTTAGTCATATCACAATAGGCTGAAAATTCAGGTGATCTACCTGATTCTCCATCAGGATCTATCGTATATACACCATCGCCAACGCTAAGGCCATTTTGAAGAATTTCGTTGCATGAGCGATAAGTAAATTGATCGATTCTTTTTGTAAACAGAAAACTTTCTGAGGTTATTTCACCTGTTGACTTGTTGTATACAGAATATACATATTCGTAAGTACCAGTGGGAAGAAGAGCAGGTACAGTTATATAGGCATCGGCTTGAGTTAATGTAGCAGTGGCTTCAATCATGGTGCTATCTATTGTATGCAGGGAATAAATAGTTTTGTTTGGTAAAATTAGATAATCGTATGTTTTAAGCTCAAAAGATTCATTATCAGGATTTACTATTGTACGGATGAAGGAAATGTCACCACCATTGGAAGTTACACTAGGGTTAGGGGTTTCTTTTTGAATCTCTATTTGGACCATCGCAGAAGCTACAGTAGATAAAGTAAAAGTTAAAGAGAAGGAAAGAACTTTTATTTTTTTATGTGTCATTGTTAATTCACACATTAAATCACAAGATTGTGATTTGAAAAGCCATGTGAACAAAATATGAGTATGTCTATTACACTCTATTACAGGCAGTAATTTATATAAACTTATTGGAGATGGAAGGATTTTCGTATTATGTGAAAATTACAAGTGAAATGTATTTGATGGCGATATGATCTTTTGGTGTGTGTATATTGCGCAGAAATGAAATAATACTGCGCAATATATAATGCTTTAGTGCCTTCGGACCCAAATTCTGACTGAAGAAGACATTGCTCCGACAGCTACGACTGCTCTTCGTAATTTGGCCTCGGTTATTCCGAATTCCTTAGTCCAATAACGAACTTCCCAAGGTTCATTCAAAGTTATTTTCTCGGGCTCTTCTAGGTCTATACGATTTAAATTATCAGTCAATTATTTTTCCTCCGTTTTAATTTAATGGTATCAATATTGATACCATTAAATTAAATGCGCTATTGTTTATTCCAGCCTGAAAGTTCTGCTCAATAGTGTATCAGTGACGAATAATTTGAAAATAATGACTGCTGTTTACTATTGTTGTTATGTTAATAATGCTTAATTATAAAAATTAAAACTCTCAAAAAGAGAATTCAACATACCAATGCGCTTGACTCTGTTTTTGATAAAAGTGGGCACAAATATCAATAAGTTTGTTTTATAGAAACGGACTATAAAACAAATAATCGGAGTCAAGTGCATGAGTATGTCGATTAATAGTAATAATTATTATCTGTGTATATAATGCATTAAAATGAATAATAAGGTTATTACACGTTATTACATGTAATCAAGAACCCCAGTTCATGCTACTTGCTGATTTACTACCTTATATTTAATTCTCTATATATATGATTTATTTGAACTTACTTAATCTGGCGATTTTTTATCTATAAATCGCACCTTTGTAATCTCTTGTAATGGTTTGTTTCGATTAACTCTCTAGTATTAACTTGCATATTTTACAGTAATACCTCAAGGAGGAAATTTCGAAGAATCAATATAAGGGAGCGAATAAATGGTCAAATTACCTAGTGAAACACTTGAAGTCCTAAAAGGCGTTGCAAGCCTAAATGCGCTCTACAATGATAACGTACAACCTAGAGCTAAAGTGTTTCTTTATGATGGAACACCGGATCAGTGGACTAATTCATATGCTGAAGTGCAGGCGATATATGCAGACAAATTAGTAATAGTCACAGAAAGAAGTGCTAAAGAAGGTAGGGGCGTTTTCAGTATTGGAACGCATAAGAATTGGCATTATAGCCACTCTTTATTTGCTACACCTGATGAGTTAGAAAATAAAATCTATAGCTTACTTCGTTTTAGTCTGACGGGTAATGCAGGCCTTACAAGTAAAAAATATTTAGAAGAAGCGATCACCGCTTAGTAAAAGATAGAAGATACGGCTCGATAAATTGAGCGGTATCTTTTTATGAACAAGCATTTTCAGTTAAGACTCTAAAATTAATTGTCATCTAATTTTTAAAATAAATTATGAGGGAAATGAGTGAGGCACGAACGATAGTCCATTGTTTTAGCTTTGTGTGTATTACTAATTATATATATTTTTAGAGCTGTGCTCTTTCACAACTTTCGCCCTGATTTCTTCTTTACAAGCATTGTCACAGGTACCAAATTTGCTTGTGTCCATGCTCTTATCCATTGTCATCTCATATAACTCCCCAATTGTTTCTCTCTCTGCCTTCCTCGGAAAGAAGAAAACCTACTGCGCCAATAACTGCGTTTAATGCAGCTTCTTCGCTAGATACAGTATAGTACTCATATTCTACATACTCACCTTTTTCATTGTACATATCCGAATGAGAGGGAGTTGACGCAATAATCATAATTAAAATTAGTAGTAAACGCATAGTTAAGCCTCTCCCCACAAAGAATCTTGTAGAGCCCAAACAGAAGTCTGTGAGTCTTTTGGTAAAAAACCATCAAATATATACATATATTGTCCTTTCTCATAACAGCTTTATTAAATAGATTAACTTCATGATACGAGGTGGAAATACAGCACCTCTCTACATGAAGCGCGGGATTATATATAAAGCCATCGAAAATAACCATTAGACTTTATTGCACCTAAATAGGCTGCAAATGGTGGAGTGGTAGTCAACTGTGGTTTATATTTGTTGGTTGATTACTCTTCAAGTTTCATTCGTTTTTTAATTTGCTAGCTAGGGTATAGAAGATTGCGCACTGACTTTATAATATTATCTAACTCATTAAGCTGGGCATTATTCAATTCACTCTGAAATTTTCTTTTAACCAAAACAACAGATTCAAGCAGCATAGCCCAGCCATCAGTAAATCCGTTTAATGAAGAAAGTCCTTTATCCACTTCTCTACTTAATAGCACATTGTCACTTTCAATTAAGCTAGTTTTAAATTTATTTATATACTCAATTAACGCTAAGTTTGACTCTAATCTCATATTACTCACTCAATTTTAAGGCACACAGAACGCCACAATAAACTGTAATATTGCAGCGCTATATCTTATGAGTACATTGTATTTTGTTTTGTGTGGAAAAAGTAGCCTTTAATAACAACTAACGATTAATAAGATATTTCAATGCATTAATATTCATGCTTTCCTGTTTATCAACACCCCCTCAAACAACAAGATATTTTTACTTTTACTGGGTATAATTACACCTGTTAATTTAATCAGTTCCGTCTTCTTTTTTTTCGACTTTCGGTCCCTAAATTAATTTTAAATCACCCCGTTAAATGACGGATAAGGTTCAATTTCCATTGAATTCGTTATGATTAATCTTATGAAATAGGAGGTCCTATGTTAGTACGTTGTCCTGCATATTTATCCAAAGCGCGTATCGCTGCATCGGAACAAATCACCAACAATACACGCCAATTGTATTGTCAGTGTTTGAACCTAAATTGCAGCTCTACGTTTAATGCCTCGCTTTCATTTGGCGAAATTATTCGTTCGCCTAAGCAAGGATCATCAAAACCAGATCATACGAAACAACCCGATCTTCTGAGCAACCCAAATCAGATGGATTTATTAGCTGACGAGCCCATGTACTGCGCAGGTTAGCGGGCAATGTGCGTGTTGCTGTTTTTCCCCTTTGTAGGATCGCCAATTTACGCAAGTGATTTCGGTGCGGAGGGGAGGTTGTGCTGATTTTCTAGGATTTGAAGGATTGTATCGTTATATAAATCAGTGAGGCTTTCAATGTGGGAACGTAAGACCAAAGAAGCGAAATGGAATGGCAATGTGTTGCATATTCAAAGCACCACATTAGAGGGTGGCAAGCGTTTACATATTGCTGAAATGCCTTACATGGATGTTCCACATATCAAAGTGATGGGCACTAAATCACGCACGCTAAGTATTGAGGTTGTGTTTGCGGGTGTTAACTCTTTGGTTGATGCGAACGCGTTAATTGCTGAGCTTGAACACCCTTATTTGGGCGAGCTTTCGTTAGTGTTTGAAACCTATTTACAAGCGTTCAGTACTAAAAAAGGGTTGGTCACACTCTCCCTTAAATTCTATAAGCAAGGCGTACCGGTTACGCTGACACGCATCGATAAAAAATCAGTGAGCCAGTTAACCACTGCAGTTGTTGATGCTTCGAATGAACAGTTTGTTGAGGCGGTGGCAGTGGCCTCGCCTGGACAAATTGATGCGATGAAGTTTGACTTTACGACGGTGCTGAATGCACTGCGTAACATTGCCAACCGGGCAACCCAATCAAGCTTAACGTTAGCGCGTTTACATCGTCAGATTGAAGATGGCTTCACGGCCATTGAGATGATAAAGAATGCGCCGGGTGCCTACACCACACACTTCAATGCAATTGTAAGTAGCCTAAAGGATGTACTTGAATGGGATGAATCTTCTGAGCGTCGCCAAACTTCCAACCGATATCAGACGTCAATTACTTTGACCGATCGGCGTTTTAGTATGTATTTCGTACGAATAGACGGGTTTTTATGTACCAAACAATAAATGTTGTTACCTGTTAAAATCCAGACATAAAAAAAACGCCACAAGGGCGGTTTAATTGATAGTAACGAGGCAACTAGAAAAAGTGGCTACTTAGCCGTATGGGAAAGTTGGTCTATCACACTTGGTATAGTTTCCTGATCTATTAGGGGCGTATAGTTCATGAATTCGCATACCAAGTCCTGATATTTCACCTTGATGTGCATCTTTGGATGCCTGTAATAGTTCTATTGCAATAGGAGAGGCGTCACTGTAATGCGATATCATCTCAAGTAGTTTATTAGGGATCAGAAGTGCATCAATTGGTCTGTCTGGCATGACTCTATGATCATCTTTTATTGTGGTGTCTTTAAACCAGTCATTCATTGATATACCGTATTGCTCCATTAGACTATTGTTGTATCTTGATATTGCGTAGCGTACGCCTTTTTTCCCCTGCACTTGTGTAAGTCTTCTTGTGAATGTTTTTTTACTTTCTGCATTAAATTCTATGAGGTTTTTTGCACCTTCTAAGTTGCATGAAAAATCCATTTTTGTTGGGCTATTTTGACCAAAAAACACCTGATATAGCATAGGTTTGTTTCTAATAGTACATTTGTTGGTGTCTTCAAATGTAGATAACGTTTCTATGAATTCTTTCTTGTGAGACACGTAATTATTAAATGTATTGTTATCAACTGTTACCTTTATCTGATGAGATGTCTGATCGCTTCTGAAAACTAAAGCCCAAAAACCTAGTACGGCTATTGTTGAGGTTGCGACAACTTGAGTTATAAAGAAAGACTTTTTTAATGTGTTTGAGCATTCGATTGTTGTTAGTACATTGCAACTTGCGGTGATTACTTTCCAGTCAACTGTGTAATAAAGTGAGGCTATAATCGCTATCAAACCACATGAAGAAACCAACACAAAAAATTTTGACTGAGATAGTGGGATGTTTGTTTCAATCAAGGCTATTCCTTTTTTATCATGCAGTTGGATTTACCATTCTAACATTTGTATATAATCAGATATGTTGACCTATCTCCCCTTTATAAAATGATTAATGTTATTTAAAGAGGAGGAGATTAACAATAGAGCACCTCGAAAGGTGCTTAGGTAGAAGTGATTAGCCCCATTTCTTAATGTTT
>NZ_PJBZ01000142.1 GCF_002835995.1 Psychromonas sp. Urea-02u-13
CTTAATATACCGCCTTCATGAAAACACATTACAATTAGCTCGCGTCGGGTCTCACAACGACGTTTTCTAGCTTAGTGAAACAAACAGAGTGAAAAAGGACATCCCTTTATTGATTGGTTCTCGTTTAAAAAGAGTCGGGTGTCCCCGACTGGTTATTTCCTATCCTTATTTGTTATGTGCGTACTATTTAATAACTATCACTATTTCATTTTCTTTATTATTAATACTATTTTTAATAACTTTATAAATATAATCAATATCACGCGGTACAAGATGATATTTATGACGTGATTTACGTAAATATAATTCGTCAAGTTCCGTTATAAAATACATTCTAACAAAATAACCACTAGCATGAATTTCGGTATGATAACTATCACCTTTATTTCTAGCTCGTTGTCCATCTAATATTATATTTCCAGTATCTTTATCTATTTTTATATCAGGGTTATCCCCTACTAGTTTTGAATATACTGATTTTCCAATGTCCTTTAAAAGTTCTTTTTTGACGTCATGCATGTCATCTATCTTTTTCCCTTTTCTATTTTTCCGCTTATTACTTTTTTCATCGTCACTAAGTTCACCCGGAGTTGCCCATCCGTGACCCATTATCATATTTAGCATATAACCCCCAAATCGTGTAATTCACATTATATCTAACTTGAGTGATCTTAAGTGTAATTTATGAGAAAGTATCAAACAACTCAACATTGATTTAAAAGAGACTTTAAGCAAAAAGTAAAAAGTAAAACATAAATGTAACCTACAAACTAGATCTTGTTGTCATGTAGCACATAACGAGGCTGTAGAATTTCTCCTTTTTCAGAAAAAACACTCTTTACATGGACTTTATGGCATTTAAAAACAACGGCTTATAAATAACATATTTACATTTATTTATAAAACCCGAGTTATTCTACAGCCTCAACACCGCATTAAGCGGACAAAAATAGTGGGTTAAAATGTGTAGCGAAGCGATAACAATTAACAATTAAGACCGGACATCCCTATATTCCAAACAATCTGAAAAATTAAAAATAAGTTTCAGAAATAGATAACAACAAACGAAATGCCTGTTTAATCACTAAAATTTTTAGGTAAAAGATACGGATGTCCCAGATTGGGGTACCAAAAAAAGATACGGGTGTCCCCGATTGGTTACGGTGTTCAAAGCTTTGTCCTGAATATTTATCATCACCACACAAAAAGGCACGACGCACTCAACGGGATATACAATGGGATCTTAATGAATAGCAGGGGTATCAGCAAGTGAAATTAGCGTGTCGCGGGATTGTGTCATAAAACCTCCAAGGGAAACCTATACTGTTTATTTAACCATAAGTTACTCTTGAAGTTCAGTTAAAAAGAGTCGGGTGTCCCCTGTTAATTCATGTTGTCAGCAAGTGCTTTAGAAACCAACTTCTTACCTTCAACTTCTAACAATGTATGTTTGATTTAGCTAGGTCCAGTCGTGCAGGGATTACTTCTAGGTTGTGAGCTACATGTAATCCTGAAACGTTCTTGCCTTGAAGTGGAACTACGTGGTCAACGTGATACGGCTCACCAGTTAACCATTCCCAATGTTTGGCCTGTTCATACCACATTTTGATATGATCTTCGTTAGACCATGAAGGATTTGCATTTAGTTTTGTTGCTCTGCGTTTTGCTCTACTAGCATTACGTTTAGCTTTACCTTTTGGTGATTGTCGATAAGCTTTCTGTACAGATTTTATATTATCTTTGTTAGCTTCGTAATACGCTTTGTTATACGATTTTACGCAATTAACACATTCACCCTTTTTGTTGCGTGCTGTCTCAACTCCGCACTTATTACACATTTTCATAAATTTAACCCATAAAAAAAACCCACCAAATAGCTTGTTGTGGACGAGGCTACCTGACAGGGTTTATGTTGTGTTAGTACAGCGTCCACTCTGTTACTAGTGAACTATTTATGCTGATAGGAATTGTTGTTTTCGTTAATAACTATTGATTCACTAATACTAGTGCTTCTTGATAGTCTTCACTTTGAGCTAACAACTCAGTACAAAACTTTGAATGTTTTTCATTGGGCTTAGTTAAAAATAAAATTGAATTTATAGACTCTTTGATTTTTCTTAATCTATGACTACGTTTTCTATCAGTATCTGCTTCGTTGTAGATGCTAATAGCATCTCTAATGTTATCTTCATATTCAGTGAACGAAACCATAAGCGCAGACCTAGGCTTATATAATCTTATTGTGTTTAACCCACAAACTTCAATTGTTGTATCTGCTAATTTCTTCATGTTTTCTGAAACAGGAACAAGTCTAAAATTTTTAAACTTCAAAACAGTGTTTGGTTCAATATCGTATGGATTGATAATTGGCTCTAACAGAACATCATGATTATGTTTACTTTCATTGCATACACCACAAGCAGGTAGATAGTTCTCCCAATTAAAAGTTTCCTTTGGATATAGTGACTTTGGTATAAAGTGTTCAATTGCTACATGCCCTGTTTCTTCTGGTTTTGACTCACAATAAGCACATTTATCATGCGAAGTTCGTTTTAGTTCTTTCTTAACAGAAACGAGCCTGTATTTTGAAATTAAAGTATTCTTCTCGGCATCTGGGATATCTTTATACGAACCATGTTGAACAACTGATGCTAATAAGTCTATTGTCCACTGAGCTTGGTTATCCCTCAAATCATCAGGTTCTACACCTCTTTCAAGTTTGATCATCAGTCGGTAACCTTCAAATCATCAAACGGTTTGGTAACTTCAGTAGTTTCATCTTCAATTTCTTTAGCTGGTTTATCGGTTAGGTCAAATCTAGCTCTCCCTCTAGTAGGCCTAGCTACTAGACTTGATTTAGCTCTCCCTCTAGTAGGCCTAGCTACTAGACTTGATTTAACTCTCCCTCTAGTAGGCCTAGCTGCTAGACTTGATTTAACTACCCCTCTAGTATCCATCATTACGGTTGCGATATCTTCATCACTAACAGCTTTCAGCCCTGCAAGTTTTGTCCTCAAGACCATACAAATAGTATCATCAGGGTGAGTAACCTTTTCTAAATTGACAATAGACTCTTCTAAAGCGCGAATATCTTTATCAGCTAACTTATCAAATGCATCATCAATTAAAACAGCGTAAAGCTTGTTATCTAAGCCTTTAACTCCCATTACATCTTTAAGTATCTGGTCTGTTGTCCAACCTGAATATGATTTACTTTCTGCTTTTAAGTCATACGTATCATCATCAGATTTTCTCATGACAATGACTTCATTTTCTTTCGCGGAAGCTATTAAATGAGGAGAATGTGTAGTAACAATAAACTGAACATTTGGGAATATTACTTCTAAACCATCACGTATTCTTAGTTGCCATTCAGGATGTAGGTGAGCATCTAGTTCATCAATGATAACCGTTCCAGAAGCAGTTCTTATATCTCTGCTTCCTTCATCATTACACTTTTCTATCCATTCAATAATACTTGTAACTATTGTTAAAACTGACTGAAAACCTGATGATAACTGTTCTAGGTAACATTTTTTACCATGTAGTTCAAAAACAGGTTCCATGTCTCGACCTGTATCGACATATTTAAAGTCAGAATCAAATGGAGCTAGCTTTGCTAAGCGACTAGTGAAGTGTTCAAAGTTATTCTTTTCTTCCCAAGCCCAACCTTTATCTATTATAAAGTATCTATTAATAATCCATTGCTTAACTGATGTGCCACTTCCGTTAATTAAAGACATTGTACTTGCCTGTCTGTATTGATTCTGACAATGAACTTTATTATTTTCTTTTTTAATACCTTCTAAACCCAAGTAAGAAATGCTTCTTACTGCGCCTATAAACAGGGGAGATAAGTTGATTTTTTTGCTTTCAAGTTCATATGCATGGAGTAGTCTTCTATTTTCAGCACCTTTATCACTCGGTGTGTTGTGCAATCTAAGTGTATCTTCTCTATATCCACCTATCTTGATTGAACCTTCTCCATGCCCACATCTTATTCTTTCATTATTATGAATAGCATCAAAGTGCAATTCAGAATTCTCTGTGAATTTAGATTCAGTAAAAGAGCGAATATTTGTACAATGTGAGATAATGGCAAGAATTGAGGTCTTACCAACGCCATTCTCACCTGCAATAAAGTTGAAGCCTTTGCTAAATTCAACTGATATTTCTTTAAACGCACGTACTTCTTTTGCATAAACCCGTTCTATATAATTTCCAGACATAGTTAACCTTAATAACTCAGCAATAGTTGATGACATATACACTACATCAAACCTATACCTACCGCTATGTTCGTTATCATATAAATTAAAGACTTGGGAACGAAACAACTTGTGATACTCAATCACGTTCTAAACGTTCTAAACGTTCTAAACGTTCTAAACGTCATAAACACCAATCATCGTAAGCTGAACAAGAACAATTTCCTGTGGGTTCTTCATTCGTATTCCATGATTTGTGACTGCTTCACCATCTACAAACAGCTTGCGTGTTGTAATACCACTCTTACTAACGTGTACTTGAATGCCATGCATAACCTTGTTCTTATAACGCTTAATACCTCGTAATGTTCGAACATACTGGAAACAGGACATCCCTTTCTTGATTCGGTGATATTAACCAAAAATAGGTTTGTGAAATAGATAGCAACAAACGAAATGCCTGTTTAATTTCTAAAAATGTTGAGGGAGAATATAAAATGAGGAAAATACGTAATATTACTGATTTATAGGCACAATAAACCTAAGTGAAACGCCCACCGTGTGTGTTATTAAATCTTAGTCTCAAAAAATCAGTGGTAAATTTGTAGTAACTTGTTCTGACCCGATATCCACTTTTTACCCGTATGCGCAGCAAACAATGCGAGTTCTTCCAATGACCCGACTGCACCATGATATTCTTTACCGAAATCATTGGCTAAACTCAGCCAGGTGTCGTTATCTAACCCAAGTGAGGCTAATAAAGCAGGCGCTTGTGATGATATTGCACCTCGCTTACCTTCACGAATAATGCGACCAGTCCAGTCAACAAGTTCGAGATAATCGATTAAGGTAAAATGAATACCCTGTGCTTCATGTTGATGCTCTGCACCGATGAATTTTACCAATAGCGTATTTTCAACTTCATCGCTCTTTTCAGTCTCATTTGATTTGTTATGAATGCGTTCAAAAACAGAGGTATATTCCGATTTATCAACACTTGATGCCATCTTAGCGCGGATAGGATTCAAGTCGACATATGCCATGCAGGTTAATAATGCTTTCTCATCTAGCAAGGCTTGAGATTTGAATCTGCCTTCCCAGAAACGTCCCTTGCACTTATCTTCTTTATTCGCTTTGACAGCGATAAATTCATTTAGACAACGCATGAACCAAGAGATACTCGACAAACGTTTACGCCACTTTGCAATGATTTCAAGCGCGGCTTCTTTTTGAATATCTGATGTTAACTCGCCTTTTTGCCA
>NZ_PJBZ01000034.1 GCF_002835995.1 Psychromonas sp. Urea-02u-13
TAATCGAAATGCCATTTTGCGCTTGTGCTTTGATTAAAGACGTAAAATAATATTTTTTAGAGTAAGCGGGATAAAATGAAAATAGCATTATTTGATTTTGATGAAACATTAGTAGAAGAAAATTCACTCGGTTTTTTGTTTAAGCATTTTTTAGGGAAAACCCCATTACCGCTTCAGTTGTTACCTTTATTGCTAAAATCGTCAACCTATAAACAACCGATTAAAACATCTATTAAGACGCACTTTTATAAGCAATCGTTGAAGAGTAAAACCTCCGCAGAGGTTTTTGCGGCGGGAGAATTTCTGTTTCAAAAAGTCACTCCAATTGATGAAGTCGTGAATATGATGACGGCTTTACATGATATTGGCATTCAAGTGTGGATTGTCACTGCGTCACCAGAACAATATATTGCCGGTATCGTCAAGCGATTGGGGTGGCCCGTTGAACGTGTTATTGGGACGACTATTATAGAAAAAAATGGCTACCTTACCGGGGACATTGACAGTGAGTGCCAAGAGCAAGAAAAAGTACGCCGTTTAGAGGCTATTTTTAGCGACAGTAGTATTTCCTTTCAGGTTGAACAAGCCTTCGGAAATTTACCTGTTGATATCCCTATGTTAAATATGGCTAACAAAAAGTTTTATGTATTAGACTGCAACGTTAAGCCCTATGAAGCCGATCCTGTGTAAAGGACATACTATAAAAACAATCGGGGACAGCCGTAAACTGCAATACCTTAAACTATTGATTTTATATGATTGAAGTTATGGGTGTCCTCAATTAGCCAGTGTCGTGTTACCCGTCATTCCCGAGTTTTTTTATCGGGAATCTCTGTTGGGTTAATCTAAAAGATTGGATGCCCTCGATTGGCTGTTTTCTATGGCTGAAAAGGGCACATTACGAGATAGGAAAGGGTGTTAATCGGGGACAGCCGTAAACTGCAGTACCTTAACCTATTGATTTTATATGATTGAAGTTATGGGTGTCCTCAATTGACACACCAGTAGTACAGCATTGGTGCAGCAACTACAAAAATCCCGGGAAGCTCTCGGCCTTGAAGATGCACTAAAAAAGTTAGATAAATATGAATTGCTGATTTTAGATGACATTGGCTATGTAAAGAAAAGTGACAGTGAAAGCCAAGTATTATTTGAATTAATAGCACACCGTTATGAACGAAGTAGTTTATTGATCACAACCAATCAAGCATTTAGTGAGTGGGATAGTATATTTGGCGACAACATGATGACAGTTGCCGCCATAGATCGCCTTGTTCACCATGCTGATATTTATAAAATAGAAGGAGAGAGTTACCGTAAAAAAGAAGCTTTAAAATCAAACCAAGAAATCGGTCAAGTTAATTGACGCCGATCGGTCAAAGTAATTGACGTCTGATAGGTTCTACTAAATGAAGGAAATTACCAAGTTTATTGTAGTTTTTTGTTAACCATTTTACTGGCGGGATTTTTTGCTCACCTAACAGCAACCAACCGTCTTTTGGTGGGACATCTGTTTTTGCAAGATTAAACTCAATTTTACAACCACTAGCTGCTAATTCATCAATTTCTGAGAGCATTTTGATAGCTTTGTGTGGTTGCCAAGTTTCAACAATAGAACTGGGAATATTTTTGATACCATGTAAAAGCTTTTGGTAAACGATTGCTTCGATACAAAATCTTAGTTCAAGGCAAGCATAAATATGATCTGTAGTATTCTCTGAATCTAGAAGCTGCATTGCTCGGTGTAAGTGTGATTCTTTTTTATAGATACTAAATACTGACACGGGAGTCCTTAAAGCTAACGCCTTGTTAAATTTTTACTTGTACCACTTTTGATAAGAATTAGAAGTTACAGCTTCTCCTGCTTTTTTCTCATTCTGATTGCACTCTTTACACAATAATTGGATATTTGTTACATCATTAAATCCATATTGCGCAAGTGCTACAATGTGGTCGTAATTTTCTTTGTTATCGATATTTACAATACCAGACAAATCTTTATTACAAAGGACACATTGCCCTCGATCTCTAAAATATACAGCCCTCTTAACCCATTGCGGTATATGACCTCTTTTTAATCTACCTCGTTTAGTTATAAGGTCATTATCAACTTTTTTAAGACCTTCTCTTTCAAGTGCTCCAGAAACCATTAAATTAAATTCCATGAGAAGGTCTCGATTTTGAAAAAGAATATAAAAAACTTCTTCAACTGTATGAGTTAATAATTGATCATATTCCTCACTCAGATGTTCCATATAATTATAAATAAGATCATCATTATGCTCTGTCTTACTTTCATTTTTTTCTATATAACTTTGAAATGATATATGCGGAATAGAGTGAAAGTTCAAAGCCCATTCAATAGGTAAATGCTTACTTTTATTTTCAGATAATTCGTTTAAATTCTCATAATAAATACGATCAATTACGAAATATAAATATTTATGGAAAAGTGAAATCTTAGGAAACGTTTCTATTAAATATGCAACATTACCACTACCGTGAAATTCATCCAGAGCTCTAGCCATTGAAAATTGATTTTGAAGGGTATTCTTAATCACATTACAAAAATAATACGTTTCATAAAACTTAGCGTTTAACATGAGCCTCCAAAAAAATCTAACAGTGTTATTAAGCAGAATTTATCAGTCTTTTATCGGACTAATGAAAGCGACTTATTCATTAAAAGTTTAATAAATAATGATATAGGAATTCAATAGAAACTAAAAGTACAGTGGATTTTATTTGTGGTTTTTTTATTAATGAATTTATTACTTACTTTGTTGATTAGTCTATTGATTATTTACTGAATTCATTGATAAAAGAAGATGGAAATAAGGGAGGGGAGCTGAGTGTTTTGGTGAGACTTAACTGCTAGAAAATTCACTAGCAAAAGAGAGTGTGACGTTATAATTACTTAACGTCACAGGTAACTGCTTAACTGTTTATCTGTTTATTGCGAGATAAGAGCCGGCGGCTATCATAATGCTACCTGCGCCTTGGTTTAAGCGTTTATGGGCGAGAGGGGTCTTGAGCATGTTACCCATACGACTTGCACCATAAGCAATCAACATAATGCCGGACATTAACGCAAGCGATGAAAGTATTGATACCAGTACAATGTCTTGTGCTTTTAATACGGTTAAATCAATAAAAGTGGGTAAGAATGAAATGTAAAAAAGAATCACTTTGGGGTTTGAGGCAGAAATCAAGAAACCTTGTGTAAAACTCGCTAGTGGTGAGTCTTTTGTCTGGGTTTCGGGTAGCGCTTCTGATCCTGTTTCAACGGCACTTTTAACATGGGGTAAGGCTTTAAACATTTTGTAACCTAAGTAAATAAGGTAAGCCGCGCCTAAGTAGCGAATAACCAAAAACACCTCAGCGTAATTATGCGCAAGACTGGCTAAACCAAAACAGGCGGCAATCAGGTACAGAAGGTCGCTACTAACCATGCCCATTGCCAGTAAATAGCATTTTCGCGGACCATAAACCATCGCACGCGCAAGAATGGCAAACACACCTGGGCCTGGGGTAATGCCAAAAATAAAGATGGCAATAAAAAAGGTAATCGCGGCTTCTAGTGACATATTACAGCCCTTATCAATCAATAAATTTAAGGACTATATCATAGAATATTCGTCGTGCTATAGGGGCTTTTAGCGGGCCGTTACGATTGAATTTCAAGTAAATATTACGTTATTTTTTCGATGATATTTTGTAACTGTTTATATGTATTAGTTACAGGCATTAAGCCTCTGTATTAAGCCTCTGCATTAACGGGTCAGCACGTTATCTTCGTTTTCTATGCTGGCACGTTAATAATAAGGGGCTTAGTCGAGGCCCATTTCAGCTCTGAAATCGCGTACGATTTCATCGTAAACGCCGTTATTTTTAATCTTAATCAAACCTGCTTCAAAGCGTTCAGACATGACTTTTCCCTGCGGGTGCTCTTTGGAGAACGCGAGCCAAAATCCATCAATGGAGATAGTACCGACTTTGACAACTTTGCCTGTCAGTCCTTTTTTCTTGATTCTAAGGTGGCCGGGCATTTCATTCATGAGAATAAAATCGACACGACCGTGATCAAGCATACCAATCAGTTGATAATCTGATCTGGCTTCAAAGCGGGTAATGTCGGGGTTTTCCATAAAAACAGTCGGGTAGGTATAACCAATTGTGATACCTACATTTTTACCCACTAGAGAGTCGAGTGTTAGGCCTCGTTGAGTTCGCTCTTCAAGGGAAAAAATAGACAGCTCTTCTTTAAATAGCGGGGTTTTATGCCAATAATATTGGTTACGGTTTTTGTCTGTAATGGTGGCATTAAAACAGGCCAGTATGTCTTTGCTTTGGGCGACACGCATGCAACGAGAAAAGGGCATGGTTTTGAATTTAGCATGTAGGTTCTCTGCATCTAACACGGCATTCACCAGTTTAGGGGCTAACCCCACGGGCTCCGCGCTAATTTTATCTTTTTCGCTATAGGGGGCCCAATCGTCTTCGGCTGCAATTATTAAAGACTCACTCCAAGTTTCGCTACTGACCATTGAACAGGTAAGTAATAGCCAGCTTAACTGTGTCCATTTCATCTTTGTGCTCCTATTAAGTGCAAGGTAGTTAGCATTTAATAGTGTAGCAATCATTCTTAAAGTAGGGATTCTTTAGAATGTGCCTGATAGGCTAGAAAGAGGGCTTAAGTGATATTTTTTAGTTATCACCTCTCATCGCTAAAAGTATGCCAATGGTTTGATTTCTAACCACTTTCAAAAGACGGCACGCCATTTTTAGGCAAAGAGAAAACACTCTAAAAATAATGATTTTTATTTGTATTAGAATTTAGCTTTTTAAAGTAAGTGCGCTATATTATTATGAAATAAGAAGTCTCACACTAAGGTAACGGAAAATGTTTAAAAAAACATATATAGCAACAGCACTTATTACAGCATCATTCGGAATTCAAGCTGCAACACATAGCTTTGATGCTCGTTCAACGGGAATGGGGGGGATCGGTGCGTCGAGTGCAGACTACCTAACCGCAGCTTTCCATAACCCCGCTTTAGTCGCAAGATACAATGAAGATGACAATGTCGGTATTTTGTTGCCATATGTTGCTGCAAGTGCCCAAGATCCTGACTCAATTATGGATCAGTTAGATGATTTTTCAGACATCTATGATAACGCAGATACTTCTACAAACCCTGATGATGTTATTCAAGCATTAAGTGATCTAAATGGTAATTCAGGTCATGTTCAAGTGGGTGTTGGTGGCGTTATTGCAGTTCCAAATCATCTTTTATCCTTTAGTATTTATGCCAAATCATATGCTGATGCATTTGTTGTTGCTGATGTTCATGAAGATGATTTAGATAAGGACAGTTATTTAGATCCTAATTATAACCTGCAATCTCAAGGTGTGACGTTAGGTGTGGCTATTTTAGAGGGTGGGGTCGCGATTGCTAAAGACTTTAAATTTGAACAAGGCACATTTTATGTTGGACTGACGCCAAAGTATCAACAGGTGACAACGATCAACTATGTGGTTGATCTTAATGATTATGAATTTGATGATTGGGATGATAAAAAGTATCAAAGTGAGGATGCTAATTTTAATGTAGATTTTGGTGTCGCTTACGCAATGCCTCAAGGGCTTGTATTTGGTCTTGTGGGTAAAAACCTGATTGAACAAAGCTATGAAACAGTGAATGTAAAAAATGTTCAAGCTAACTACACACTAAATCCTGTTTATACTGCATCGGCAAGTTATAACCATTCTTTGTTTACTGTTGGCTTGGATGTCGATTTAAATGAGAATGAGCGTTACGACAATTTCACTGAAATCAGTGAAAAATCAGACAATACTCAAATGGCGGGCCTTGGTGCAGAGTTTAATGCTTGGGATTGGGCACAAGTGCGTATTGGTTACCAAACAGATATTGCTGACACGTTAGATGATCAAATGACTGCAGGTTTAGGGATATCACCGTTTGGTGTTTTCAGTCTTGACCTGGCAGCCACCTATTCTGGTGATGAACAGTTTGGTGCCGCTATACAAACTGCGTTTACATTCTAATTTAGATTGTTAAATTAGAAAATTGCTTGGTGTTGTTGTTCTGTTGAATAACAACACTTTTTTATCTGTTCACGACACCTCTTATTATTTCCTATTTCCTTGTTTTTCTGCCATTTCAACTGCTTGTACATTTCTTTTTCTTCGTGGTGAATCGCTTTTGAACTTATTTAAGCGCCCCCATTAAACTGTGTATCTGTTAGAAAAACTTGTTTTTTGAGGGGCGCTCATATATATATCTATTCTTTTAGAAATAGTCCTGTGCAGGTGGAAAAATTGAGAGAAGATAAAACGTCACATTTAGTGTTTGGTCGAGAATGCGGAGAGTGTACTGCTTGTTGTGTTGTACTGCTTATTGATGATGAAAATTTTAAAAAACCAGCTGATCAAGTTTGTTCAAACTTGATGGAGCAAGGTGGATGTAAAATTTATACTACACGACCTTCGGTATGCCAAGAATGGTATTGTGCATGGCGTTTTATGGAGCAGTTAGACGAAACATGGCGACCTGATCGTTCTGGTGTTTTGTTACGCTCAGACGAAAATGGCATTATTTTTCAGCCAATACGTGATCCTAAAACAGTATTAACCACTGAACGTGCTATCGAGTTAATTGGTGGTGGTGTCGCCCAGGGGATTCCGATGTCGATGTCTATTCCGACAAAAGAGGGATTTCGCAGCTTTGGTTTGTCACTGAATGACTATTTAGAAGAGGCGGTGCAGTCAAGAAATCTGGTTACTATTCAAGAAAAAATGATTGAACTGATTGCGTATTCAGAAGCACAAAATACAGCAATGATCCCAATATTAGAAGGCTAAAATCTCTTCTCTCACACGCTGATGGTGACTCTTTATCAGCGTGAAATTTGTTATGGTAATTAACCACTTAGTCATAACGAATTACCATCACCATTCCTCATTATTCTTCATTTATCTCGCTGATTAAACATGAACACATTTATCTATTACTCTCTCTTGCTACGATCTATGATACGGCCTATCGCTACGAGCTGTTAATGCGAGCACTACCCAAATAGCGTACCACGGTCTAACATTAATCTAAGCGAGATAAACATGTTTCATTTGAAACGATGTGGGTTGCTAGAAGACAATCAAATAGTCATAAGTAGATGGGGTATTCATGATGAGGGTATATTTAATACGAACAGTGTTTTTTATAATGACAATCCTAGTAAATGTCACTTATGCGCAGCCTATCCAAATAGTGACAGAACAATACCCGCCTTATAATTACGAACAAGACGGTGAAATTAAAGGTATCGGAACAGAAGTTGTTCAGGCTGTATTTAAAGAAGCTGGCATGGCTGCAAACATAAAAGTATATCCCTGGGCGAGGGCATATAAAAATGCGCTGAAGAGAGAAAATGTACTTATTTATTCGATTAGTCGTACGCAACAACGAGAGAAATTTTTTAAATGGGTTGGGGTGATTGTGCCTATCGATTTTTATATCTATTCTTTAATAGAAAGAACGGATATTCATATTGACCAGTTAGAAGGTGCTCAGCAGTACAGTATCGGGACGGTAAGAAGTGACGCATTAGAACAATTATTCACAGGTAAAGGCTTTTCAAAAGTGCATAAAAGTATCTCAAATAAAATCGTAATGGAGATGTTATTTGCTGAGCGTTTAGATCTATGGCCAATCTCTGAACTTGCTGCAAACCATCTACTATTACAAAATAATCACGCGCTATCCTCCGTCAGAAAGGTTTATCACTTAGAAGGATTTTCGTCGGATGGGCTGTATATGGCCTTTGGGCTGCAAACCTCAGACAGTGTTGTATCAACATTTAAAGACGCGCTTGAAAGCATTAAACGTAAGGGAATTTACCAAGATATCATTGACAAATATGTCGAATAATCGCGTGAGATTTTATGTTCATGAGATATTGCTACGCTCTTTTAAATTAAAACCTGTTTTTACTTCTCACTACCTTGTGAAATCAGTGCCTTTATCTTCATCGATAGGCAGGTGAAAAAGAATAAAAAACAATCAGTTCAATGAAAATCCACTGTATTTAGCGCTAACTGCCTAGCGCGCCTAGCTTTTCAACTTGCCAGCCACTACAATGCGCGCCATTTCCCATTTTAATGATTTTTTTTACAGCGTTATTATCAGGCTGTAACAATTTCAATAGTACGTAACTATATTAAGCAGATAACTATGATTGAACCATCCTCCAAACGTCTCCGCCATGCTAAAGGTCCTTTTGCAATGACCGTGGTTTATAGCTTTACTGGCGCCTCTATTTTAGCGTCTATTATCTTTTCACTGTTGTTGTTTCTGTCTATCGATAACGACCCGTGGATGCAGTTCTTGTTTGGCGCATTAGCGGTGATTTTTGAACTCGGTAAGTTTTTTGCTTGGTATGAATTTGGCGAACGTTTAGCAAGACGTAACCTATACGCCGCAGTATCGGCCTTTACTTTTTATAGCATTTTAGCTGCTATTTCTATTGGTGGCAGTATCGGTGGTATTAATAGTGCGACCAATACGGCGCAGCGACATGTTGATAGTCAGCAGAATAAAAGTGCTACTTTTGATTTACAAATTAACGCCATTGAAAAACAGATAGATTTGAATAATTTAGCGGCACAAAAATATATCGACCTAAACCGTATTGCTACAGGGGTTGCGCGTATTCAAACTGAAAACACAGTGTTACGTGAACAGCAACTCACGCTGGCGATTGAACGCGATAGGTTACCTGTGGCAAGCCAAGGCTCTGTATTTGGATTAATTGGCAGTGTTGCGACGGCGTTAAATATCGACGCTAAAACAGCGCAGTTATCACTGGTTATCTTTTTATCTGTTTTATTAGACTTGTTTGCTGCCTTTTTTGTTGGCTTGATTGGTGAAGAGCTACGTTTTAGTCGCACTTTAAAAGCGCAGCAACAAACAAAAAATAGCAATAAAAAGTCGTTGTTTTCACTTGATAATAATGAAGATGATAGCGATAACGGCCTACCCACTGAATTGGAACTGGCAAAAACTGAGGCCAGTGATTTACCACGAAATGAAGACTTAATTGTGCAAGCCATCGCATTATTAAGCGCGGGTGATATTCGCTGCTCAAAAAAAGCATTAGCCGATAAATTACTGTTGAATGCAGAAGACACGGATTTGCTATTTAGTAGTTTATTACAGCAGGGTCTCGTCACCCAAAAGCCTAATCGCCATTTTGTCTGGCAAGGTGATATGACTCAATCTTTGAGTCAAGCGGCCTAAGGCTAAAAACCTTAATTGTTAACGTCATACACTATTTTAAAATGCTGACCTAGGTCGGCATTTTTTATGCTCTCCCTTTATTACATCCCTGTCAGTACCGCTACGGTAAAGCTCTATAAATGCAGTTCTTCGTGACCTTTGTGTAACGTAGTGGCTTCGTGGTCGGCTTTGGTTCGTTGGTTTTTTCTCTGTGCGTTGTTGATTTTTAAAAGAAAGTTGATTAATTAAAGCGCCTAATAGATAAATTAAATGTAAAAAACATCCTTAAAATTTGACTGTTTGACCTATATCACGTTATTGTGCGGTCACCTCTGGATATCGTCTTAAAAACGATGCGTTTTAATAGTTTAAAACGTTTGGGAACTTGGTTAAAAGCCAAGGCTGCCCCCGCAACGGTAAAGTTGTTTATAGTGATATAAATGCCTAAGCCCGGATACCAAACCATTGGATGATACTTGCCCTCGAGGCAAGTACCGTGGTGTTGCGGAGGGCTTCACCGGCTGGTTAATTTGCATTAAAAGACGCGACTCATCTTTTAATCTGACGCGCCATCTCCTCCACAACTTCGCCTGTTATTTTTCAGACGGAGAATTTTCTCATGTTACAACTCAAAAAACTGTTCAAACCGCTATTGTTAGCCACTAGCTGTGCTTTGTCTTTTTCTGCACACGCGCATTTTCAATTGCTTTATACCCCCGATTTACTGCGCGCTAAAGGCGGAGAAATCAATTTAAAACTGCCTTTTACGCATCCTGCTGCCAGCGGTCATGTAATGCCTGTTGATAAACCTGAAGCCTTTTATATGATCAAAAAAGGCAAAAAAACAGACTTAATACATACCATTTCTGATATCGAATGGGAAAGTGCTGTTGATAAAGAACATGCCTACCAAGCCGATGTGAAGCTTCGTGGCCTTGGCGATTACGTATTCATTGTGCAACCTTCCCCGTATTTTGAAGCTGAAGAAGATATTTATATCCAACAGCTGACTAAAACCATTGTTAATGTGGGTAACTTACCCACTGATTGGAATGAAGACTTTAATCTAAGTGCTGAAATCGTCCCCTTAACCAAACCTTACGCTATTTATGAAGGCGGTATTTTTAGTGCCGTGGTGAAATCAAAAGGTCAACCCGTACCATTTGCTGCCATTGAAGTTGAGTTCATGAACTATGTGCCTGACATGCAAAAAAATCAATTTGCTAAAGAACCTATCATGACACCACCTGCGGACGTGTTTATCACCCAAACTATTTATGCAGATGCCAACGGTACGTTTCATTTCTCGTTGTTAAAAGCGGGTCAGTGGGGATTTGCCGCTTTAGGGATAGGGACTGAAAAAACCTATAAAGGCAAAGAACTTTCACAAGATGCTGTAATTTGGGTTCAAGCGACTAAGTTACCTTAGTATTCAGAATGGATAACGGTAGCTCGGATTAGACACCGACTTACCGTTTTAATTTAAAAGGATGTTTATGCATATTGTAGATGGGGCATTATCAGCACCTGTTTTAGCAGGGGGCGCGCTCTTAGCTATTGTGGGTATTTTTATTGGCCTGAAAAAAATGGACTACGACCAATTGCCTTTAGTGGGCGTGTTAGCCTCTGTCTTTTTTATTGCTTCCTACATCCACCTTCCACTGGGTTTCTCTAGTGTGCATTTAATTATGAATGGCCTGCTGGGTATTTTATTAGGTTGGGTCGCTTTTCCGGCGTTATTAGTGGCGCTGTTATTACAAGTTATCTTCTTTGGGTTTGGTGGATTACTGGTATTAGGCGTTAATACTCTCAATATCGCCTTGCCAGCTGTTTTTATGTATTACCTCTGCTACCGCGGAATACGTCACGACAGTGCAAAAGTGGCCGCTATATGGGGCGCAATTGGCGGTGCTGGCGCGATTGTTATCACCTCTATTATGGTTGCGTTTTCACTGGCCTTGTCTGGCGAGTCATTTGTATTAGCCGCTAAAGCGGTATTACCCGCCCATATCCCGATTATGGTGGTCGAAGCCTTTGTCTCTTACTCTGCGGTTTATTTAATTCACTCGGTTAAACCCGATGCCATTCATAGGGATCTTATTTCGTGAAAACATTATTCGCCTGCGTGATTTTACTTTTGCTTAGTTTTAATCTTTCTGCGCATAACGTCGTGGGTGGCGTGTATGTCAGTGGCGCAGACATTGAAGGAGAAGCCGGATTCTCTAATGGCGCGATGGCCAATGCTGGCACCTTAGTGAAAGTCTTTGATCAATCGGGCATTCCCTTAGGTGAAGTTGTCACCGACGATGAAGGTTTTTTTATTTTTAGCGCTAAAAAGCGTATTACCCATGTCTTTGAAATCAATATGGGCGCGGGCCATACCTTAAAAATGCAACTACCCGCTGAGGAATTACCTGACAGTTTATCGGCTGAGGGTTTGACCACATCGGATGAAAATGCGCCATTAATTAGCACTTCTACAGCTATTGCATTGGATGAGCAGATAACCTCATTACTGTTAGAAAAGGCGATTGCTAAACAGATAAAACCACTGCGTAAAGAGATCCAAGCGTTAAAAGAAAAATCAGGGTTTCGCGACATAATAGGCGGCGTTGGTTATATCTTTGGCCTGCTCGGTTTGGTGGTATTTATGCGTGAATATATGTCTAAAACTAAACAAAATGTTAAGGATTAAGGCGTAATGTCACAAGGCTTAGAGCATAGCTTGACCTCGTGGTCAGGGCAGGCACTGAAACATCAATCTTCATGGATTGACGAGTTAGATGCGCGGGTGCGGGTTGTGTGTGCTGCACTTTTTGCTTTAGTGGTAGTTTCTAGTGTGAGTTTTGTAGCGGTATTGCTCGGTTTAAGTTTTGCGTTTTTTGTTGTTAAAGCGAGCAAATTAAACATCAAACGCACTTTGCGTCGCGTAGTTGCGATGGACCTGTTTATGCTCACGCTGATTTGTGTTTTACCTTTTACCACACCGGGTGACACTATGTTTACCCTGTTTGGTTTATCAGCAAGCTGGCAAGGATTAACCCATGCTTTGTTAATTACCTTGAAAGCTAATGCGGTGTTATTAGTACTGTTTTCATTGGTGGCAACGATGAGTGCATCGACCTTTGGACACGCGTTAGCACATTTAAAGGTACCCGATAAATTGGTGCATTTGTTACTTTTTTTAGTACGTTATTTAGATGTGATTAGCCAAGAATACAAAAAGATGCGCAGGGCCATGCAAGCACGTGCCTTTGTTATGGGCACCAATTTCCATACCTGGAAAAGCATTGGTTACTTGTTTGGCATGTTATTGATTCGCTCTATTGAACGTGCTGAACGCATTTTAGGCGCAATGAAATGCCGTGGTTTTTGTGGGCGTTTTTATCTTAACGATGAAATGAAAATCACCCCTTTAGATAGACGCTTTAGCGCCTTCTTTTCGTGTTTTTTAATACTCTTAATAGGGATCAATGTAGATGACTTATTGCAATAAACCGTTAATCGAAATCGAAGATCTAAACTATGCCTACCCAAGGCGTGGCAGTGTATTAAAGGACATTAATTTCTTGTTATATCAAGGCGATCGCGTGGTAATTAATGGGGATAATGGTGCAGGAAAAACAACGTTATTACACTTGATTGTTGGTTTGAAGAAAGCCAAACAGGGCGATATTTATGGCTTTGGTGAAATCTGTAAAACTGAAAAGCAATTTAATCGATTACGCGCAAAAGCGGGTTTATTGTTCCAAGATCCTGATGATCAACTCTTTTGCCCAACGGTATTAGAAGATGTCATGTTTGGCCCGATCAACTTAGGGTTTACTAAAACACAAGCCATCGAAAAATCGATTGTTACTCTCAATCGTTTAGGTCTGCAAGGCTTTGAATCGCGTATTACTCACCAGCTCTCTGGTGGTGAAAAACGCATGGTCACACTGGCCTGTGTATTAGTGATGGAGCCTGAAGTCTTAATATTGGATGAACCCACTAATGCCCTTGATGAGAAAGCTAAATTGCGTTTATTAAATGTATTAAAAACCTTGCCACAGGCGATGATCATCATTTCACACGATAAACCCTTTGCGCAGCAACTCGCGACACGCACTTTGTTATTACAAGATGGTTTGTTAACAGAGCAGATAAACAACCACGAAGCCGTTGCGTAAAGAGGGGGTTAATATGGAAAATGACAAACACAGTAAAATGGACTCGATCAATCAATCACACAATAATGTTTTCCCGTTTACCGCGGTGCAAGGGCAACCGTTATTTAAACTGGCATTGTTATTAGCCACTGTAAATCCGTTAATTGGTGGGGTATTAATTTCTGGACCACGTGGCTGTGCTAAATCGACCTTGGCACGTGGTGTTGCGGATCTTTTACCTGCAAAGCAAGATCTTACACCGCAGTTTGTGACGTTACCGCTCGGTGCGAGTGAAGAGATGCTTATTGGCACGCTTGATTTAGAGCAAGTATTAAATAACAAGTCGGTGCAGTTTTCTGCCGGTTTATTAAAAAAAGCACACGGTGGTGTGTTGTATGTGGATGAAGTGAATCTGCTGCCAGATCATTTAGTAGATCAGCTGTTAGATGTCGCCAGCAGTGGCGTTAATATTGTTGAACGTGATGGTATTAGTCACTCTCACGAGGCGGCGTTTACCTTAATTGGCACTATGAATCCCGATGAAGGCGAATTGCGTCCGCAGTTACAAGATCGTTTTGGTTTAATGGTTGAGCTAGATAATAACTACAGTTTAGATGAGCGCATTAATATCGTTAAAACACGCCAAGCCTTTGAAGCAGATAAAGGCCTTTTTTGCGATCAATACCAAGTACAACAAATAGTATTACAGCAGCAAATTAGCGATGCACAAAAGCGCTTAGTTGATGTGACCTGTGCCGAGCACTGTTTTATCGATATTGCTAAGCGTTGCCAACAAGCCAATGTTGAAGGTTTACGCGCAGATATTATGATGCATCGCGCCAGTATTACCCATGCAGCATGGTGTGGCAGAAGCGAAGTTACTTTAGACGATATTGAACAAGTCGCACCTTTAGTCTTATTGCACCGTCGCCAATCAGGTGGAACACCGCCTAATAGTGGAAAAGACAACAAGACAGAACAGAGCGAACAACAAAAAACAGAGCAAAATCAGCCAGCGACTAACAGTGGATTTTCACGTCCGCAAGTCCCACAAACACCCGCTCAAACAGAGCAATCAGAAACCGATGCTAATACTAACAGTGGCAACGAGAGTGGCAATGATAATGGCACTGGGAATGACAGCCACGAGAACGTCGGTGAATGGGGCGCAATGCCAACACAAAATGCTGAAAGTCAGAAAACCGGTGAGGCGATTAACTTAACCTTGCCAGCTTTAACAACGCATTTGGCGAAACAGAGTAAAAACCAAGATAGCTTGGTTAAACGACACAGTGCACAAGATAAACAAACCAGTGCTCATGGGGCACAAAAAAGTGCGCTTGAAGGTGCTAAACCCGATTGGTTTTCAACGATTTCAAATTCAATTGGGGCATGGCCACCGGCCAAATTCGCGTATAAAAAATTGGCCAAAGGGCAACAACATTGTCATTTGATTTTATTAGATACCTCAGCGTCAACACTCAGTCAAAGTTTGTCGTCGTTGGCTAAATCAGTGGTGGTGAACATCGCACAAAGCGCTTATTTACAACGCGATAAAATGAGCGTGTTAGGTTTTGGTAATGATCAAATTGAAACCATTATTAAAGCAGGACGTGCGCCTAAAAAGATAGAAAATCAACTTGATGAAATCTGCGCTGCGGGTGGTACGCCATTACGCTTAGCACTACAAAATGCAGCTAACAGAATTAACTCTCTGACTAAACAATATCCTAGCTTACAGCTGTTTTGTTATTTGATAACGGATGGGCGTAGTCGTGTGGATCTTGAGGATCTTAAACTCAGCGTACCTACCTTATTGATTGATATTGAAAAATCGCAAGTAAAACGAGGCCGTGGCAAAGTATTAGCGACACAACTCGATGCGAGTTATTTAGCGATACAGGGCTGATCACACATGAACACTAATAAGATGAATACAAACATGAACAAAGCGAGTTGCCCGGCATTGTTTTTAGCCGCACCCGCATCAGGGCAAGGTAAAACAACTATAACAGCTGCCATCGCACGCTACTTTACGATGCAAGGAAAAGTGGTGCGTGTGTTTAAAACCGGGCCTGATTACCTTGACCCACAAATACTGGCGCAGGCATCTAATGCACATGTCGAGCAATTAGATATGTGGATGGCCGGTGAAAACTATTGCCAGCAGAAGCTTTATGAAGCGGCGCTTGAGGCTGATCTTATTTTAGTCGAAGGCGCAATGGGCCTGTTTGATGGTGAACCATCAAGTGCTGATTTAGCTGCTCGTTTTAACCTGCCTATCGCAATCGTGATGGATGTAAAAGGCATGGCACAAACGGCGGGCGCGATTGCGATTGGCTTGGCGAACTACCGCGATGATTATGAATGTTATGGTTTAATCGCTAATAATTGCAGCACAGATCGCCATGCACAATTAATCAGAGAAGCACTTGCCGATAAACTACCTTTATTAGCTTGCCTTAAAAAAGATGAAACGATTACGCTACCTGAGCGTCATTTAGGCTTAGTGCAAGCGAGTGAAGTGTTTGATGAGTTAGAAGAAAAATTCACCCTCGCAGGTGAGTGGTTAAAAGAGGGAGTCATACGTGCAAACGCTTCGAGTCCCTTATTTCCGAACACTATATTAACCTTGCCTGCGCCTGTTGATTTTTATGCGACTGAATTACCCAGTGTTAAACCGTTATTAAAAGGCAAAACCATTGCGATTGCACGTGATCGTGCTTTTAGTTTTATCTATCAAGCTAATACACGCTTGTTAGAAGAGATGGGCGCAAGGTTAGTTTACTTCTCACCGTTGACCGATACGCAGCTTCCTGAGACCGATGCGTTATGGTTACCGGGTGGTTATCCTGAGCTTTATGCTCAGCAATTGGCACAAAACCAAACCATTCAGCAACAAATACAGCAGTTTTATCAAAGTGATAAACCGGTATTAGCAGAATGTGGTGGCTTTTTATATTGTTTGAACGAGCTGATCGATTTGGACAATAAACACCATCAAATGCTTGGCCTCTTAGCCGGTAACGGCAGTATGTCGGGAAAACGTGGTTGTCAGGGCATGCAAAAAGCAATATTGCCAGAGGGTGAGATTCACGGTCACGCACATCATCGCTCACGCGCCATTATGGATATGGATGCCATGGGGTACGGGCAACGTCAACGCCACCCTGCACCGGGAGAGCCTATTTATCGTGATAAAAAACTCACGGCCAGTTATTTACACCTATTTTTCCCATCAAACCCAGCATTGATTGCCAACTTATTTACAGGGCAACTTCAAGCGGTTGATAAAGAAAAATTAAACGCTTGGCAGCAAATAGCAGGTAACCAGTAACTATGTGGCCAGAATCAAGCGAAGAAGCAAAGCCATTACGTAATGGCCTCACCACAGGAAGCTGCGCAACCGCGTGTTGTGTTGCCGCTGTGCGCTTTTTACTGGCAAAAAAACAGCCTAGTACGGTTGAGATAACCTTACCTCGAGGTGAAAAATTTGATTTAGCCATCATCGATTATGTTGTACTTGATGGTGGTTCATCTGATGCTTGCATAGATCTACAAGGCGTACGCACTTCAACCATTAAAGATGCAGGAGATGATCCCGATGCCACCCATGGTGCAACCTTATTTGTTGAGCTGCGTTTGCTCAAAACACCGGGTATTTCTTTTAAAGCGGCAGCGGGTGTCGGCACAGTAACACGCGAAGGATTAGTGCTAGATATCGGTGAGCCCGCTATTAATCCGGTTCCTAGAAAAATGATGACCGAACATCTAAATCATTATGCACTTACTTATCAGTACCCAGGTGGCTTTGAAGTCTCAGTGGGTATCGAGAACGGCGAGCAGATTGCTAAACATACAATGAATGGTCGTTTGGGCATTATTGGCGGTTTATCCATTTTAGGCACAACGGGTATTGTGCGTCCTTATTCTTGTTCGGCTTATATCGCCTCTATTCATCAAGGTATTGATGTTGCTCAGGCAAATGGTTTTACACACCTTGCTGCCTCAACGGGTATTGCCAGTGAACGTGCGATTCAAGAACATTATCAGATGAACGAAATAAGTTTAATTGAGATGGGCGATTTTGTCGGCGCAATGCTTAAGTACCTGCGTCGAGAAAAAAATGCGCCCGACGTGCATAAACTATCGATCAGTGCGGGTTTTGGAAAACTAAGCAAATTAGCCAATGGCCACCTAGATCTCAACAGTCGCCAATCAAGTATCGATTTTACGCAATTAGCCAATATTGCCAAATCATTAGGCGCATCGGCAGCCTTACAAGACGAAATTATTAACGCCAATACCAGTATTGAAGTATTAAATAAAACCAAAGCTGCAGGTTTAGACATCGCCAGGGTTATCTGCCAAGACGCGTTAAAAGTCGCCCAAGCGATTGTTCACCCATCGATCGAAGTAGAAGTCTGGGCCGTTGATAGAAAAGGCCTTTTTGTTGCTAATGCAAAGCAAAAGGCAAAGCAAGATCCGATGTTCACAGAGGAAGATCTATGAAAATTTTAGTTATCGGTGGCACCGCTGACGGTCGCCATCTAACCAGTGCTTTATTTGAATCTGGCTTTGATGTCACTTATAGCATTGCGGGTATTGTGCGCAAAGCCACGCTGCCTTGCTCGGTGATTAGTGGCGGGTTTACGCAGTTTGGCGGATTAGCGCAATATGTATTGGATAACAACATCACCCATTTGATTGATGTTACTCATCCCTTTGCGCAAAAAATGAGTAATAAAATTTCATTAGTCAGTGAAGACTTAGCAATCGCTGCTATTCGTTTTCACCGCCCTGAATGGCCAAAACATGTGCACGATAAGTGGATCGAAGTTAACGATTGGCCTGAATTGATAACAGCGGTGAATACTGCAAAACATCAATCACTGTTTATGACCGCAGGGCAAGTGACACAATCTGTGATTGATGCACTCGCGAGTCAGGCGAAACATGTTTTATTGCGCACTGCGATGCCGGTAAAAATCCATTTACCCAACAATGTCACATGGGTAAAAGCCATTGGTCCTTTTCAATTAGACAATGAAAAGCAGCTGATAGAGCAATACCAAATAGATGCCATTATCAGCAAAAATAGTGGCGGTGATCCAACTTATGCAAAAATTGAAGCTGCGCGCGACTTGGCTATTCCGGTCTACCAATTTAAACGCCCCACACTAGCACCGACGCAATACCAATGTGATAACCAACAAGGCTGTTTTGATCTGTTAAATATCCTAGCTTCTAATGAAAATAAAAGTAATGAGTGTAACTAATGACTGAAAAAATGAACTTTGATTATATCCAGGATCCAAAAAAGATTGAAGTGGAAAGCTTTCGCCAAATCCGTGAATTAACGGCATTGGATCACCTGTCAATTGAAGCGCAACAAGTGGTGATGCGTATTGTGCACAGTGTTGGTTTTCCACATATTGCAGCGCAGGTGAACTTTAGTGAAAATGCTTGTCAGTCTGGCATTGCTGCGCTGAAAAAAGGCATGCCCATTCTTTGTGATGTAGAGATGGTCAAACAAGGCATTACTAAACGTATGATCAAAACGGATCCACTGTGTTTTCTAAACCAACAAGGTGTCGCTGAGCGTGCAAAAGAGCAGGGCGAAACGCGCACTATGGCAGCGGTTGAATCTTGGTTGCCACACTTAGCGGGCAGTATTGTGGTGATTGGCAATGCACCCACGGCGTTATTTCGTTTATTAGAGATGATTGCTCAAGGTGCACCTAAACCGGCGCTCATTATTGGTATGCCGGTTGGATTTGTCGGGGCTGCAGAATCTAAACAAGCGCTCTGGGATATTCATCAACAACTTGATATCGAATGTATTACTTTGCTCGGCCGTGAAGGTGGTAGTGCGGTTTCAAGCGCAACCTGCAATGCCTTATTACGTTGTATTAAAGGTGAGATTTACTAATGCAGCCGGTGAAAATAATCAGTGTTATTGGTTTAGGTGTTGCTGAAAATGCAGCGCTGAGTGCAGAGGCGATCAGCGCATTAAATAATGCCCAATTAGTGATTGGCTCAGCGCGCCAGTTATTAACTCTCGCGAATATATTAACCACTCAAAAAACAGCACATTTACCTAAGCTCAATGCCCTGAAAGCGCTTATTGAAACGGCATCCTCTGTGGTGGTATTAGGCTCTGGCGACCCACTTTATTACGGTATTGGCAGTTGGTTAAGCAAACAATTTACCAGTAGCCAATTGCATTTTTATCCTGCGATATCGAGCATTACTCAAGCCTGTCATAGCTTGGCGATTGGCCAGCAAGATGTCACGGTTTTAAGTTTACATGGGCGTCCATTAAATAAATTGAAAGTGGCGTTAAAGGCGAATCAAACCTTATTACTGCTCACGGATAAACACAGTCAGCCATCAAATATTGCGGAAGTGTGTTTAGAGACGGGTTTTGATCAGGCTGAAATTATTGTCTGTGAACGTTTAGGTTATAGCGATCAAAAGATCTCGCGCTTTATATTAGACGCGTTAATTAATACCGAACACTCTTTTGATGCTTTGCATGTCTCCTTTGTGATTTGTCATCAAAACCAAGGTTATTTACCTGAGTTTCCGGGCATCAAAGATCAATATTTTGAAACCGGTGAATTGGGCAGTAAAGGCATGATCAGCAAACGTGAAGTACGTTTGGCTATTTTGTCTTTATTACAGTTGCAAAAAGAGGATCTGCTTTGGGATATCGGCGCGGGGTGTGGCGGTGTTTCTGTCGAGTTGGCTTATTGGCAGCCTAAGGCAACGGTTTATGCCATTGAGCATCATCAGCAACGTTTTGAGTGTTTATTAAAAAATCGTGAAAAATTTGGTGTGGTGAGTAATTTAAAACCTATTTTTGGCCGTGCACCTGAGCAGTTATCTTCATTACCTGCTGCGAATAAGATCTTTATTGGCGGCAGTGATGGTGAGTTACCTGTGTTGTTAGCATCGCTTTGGCAAGCCTTACCCGAAGGCGGTAAAATTGTAGTGAGCGCGGTGATGGAAAGCACTAAATCTCAACTCTTTGATTTTTATTCGCTTCGATCTGATAACGAGGATTGCCAAGCGGAAACCTTACAAGTTGCCATTAATAAAGGTGCCACCTTGGCTGGGCAACTGATTTATCGTCCTGCGTTACCCGTTAATCTGTTTAGCTTTATCAAAAGGAAAACATCATGAGTGGTTTGTTTATTGGCGTGGGTGTGGGTCCGGGTGATCCTGAATTACTGACCTTAAAAGCCTATCGTGCGATTCAAAACGCCGATGTGATCTGTTATTTAGAAAACGAATCAGGGCACTCTCAAGCACTGACTATTGCCGTTGAGGCGTTAAAAGATCCGATTAAAGATCAGCAGTTTTTAACTGTTTCTTTTGCCATGTCGCGTGAACGAATCGCGGCTAATCGTGCTTATGATAAAGCCATTGGCCAAATTCAAGCACAACTTAAGCTAGGCAAAAGTGTTGCTTTTTTATGTGAAGGTGATCCGTTGTTTTTTGGCTCATTTACTTACTTGCTTGAACGTTTAGACAGTGAATATGCATCACAAGTTATTCCAGGTATTCCTGCCTTTATCGCGGCTACTGCGCAGCTACAAATGCCATTAACGGTATTAAAGCAATCTTTTGCGGTGATCACGGGCCGACATGAAGATCAGAAAATTCGCGCTGCATTGCTTGAACACGATGCGGTAGTGATCATGAAAGCAGGCATTGAAAGACCACGATTAATTAAGTTATTAAAAGAAACCCAACGTTTTGATGATGCCAATTACTTGGAATACATCAGCCGTGATAATCAGAAAGTCATTACTGATTTAACACAACTTGAAGATAAAGCGGGCCCATATTTCTCCTTATTTGTAATAACCCGACCTGAGAAAAAAACAGGGGAGTTAATACTATGATACGCATTATCTGTTTAACAGAGCCGGGTTTACAACTCGCTAAACGGTTAAATAAAGTCTTAATAAACAGTGATATTAGTTTTAAAGCGCAGCCTTTTAAAGAAACAGTGCAAGGCTATTTTGAACAGGGTGATCAACTGATCTTTATTTGTGCCACGGGTATTGTGATGCGCACGTTAGCCCCTGTTATCAAAGACAAACACAGTGATCCTGCCGTATTAGTGCTTGATGAGTTAGGCAAGTTTGTGATCCCGCTGTTATCCGGTCATGAAGGCGGTGCTAATGAGTTTGCTCGCCAAGTGTCTGCCTTGCTTGAAAGCCAATTGGTGATCACCACGGCAAATAACTATTTAAAACCTGTTTATGTGGTCGGCATGGGCTGTGAGCGAGATTGCCCTGAAGCGGTGTTATTGGGTTTATTAGAGGAGTGTTTACAAAAATCCAATCTCACTATGGAGCAGGTTTCTGCCATTTGCAGTATTGATATTAAAGATGACGAACTAGGACTTATTTCTTTAGCGAGTAACTTAGCAAAACCTTATCTGACCTTTGATACAACACAACTGGCACAAGTTGAAGATCAACTATCAACTAAATCAGATTACATTTTTAACACCGCTGGTGTGTATGGCGTTGCAGAATCTGCCGCCCTTTATCAAGCAGAAGTGGCGACCGGAAATAGCAGTGAATTGTTCTTAAACAAAAACAAGAATAAACAGGCGACCTGTGCAATAGCGAGATCATATAGCTTATAGGTTATAGCTACGAGCTTTTAGTTTCTAGCTTCGAAATTCAAGTTGTTATCTCGCAACCCGACTATCGACACTCGAAGCAAGTGGCTCGAAGCATGGAATATATTTAACGGATATGGGAAATAAAATGAGTAATAAAAAACAACTTTTTGTCGTAGGCATGGGACCGGGTGATTCAGAATTGGTTGCGCCTAAAGCATTAAAAGCGGTACAGCAAAGTACTGACTTAGTGGCTTATGGTCTGTATTTAGATCTATTAGGCAGTCCTTGTGATAACAAAGTGCACCATGACTTGCCTTTAGGCGAAGAGATTGCGCGTGCACGATTAGCGTTAGATTTAGCGGCCAGTGGTAAAACCACTGCACTGATTTCAAGTGGTGATATCGGTATTTATGCGATGGCAACCTTAGTCTTTGAATTGCTCGACAGACAATTACAAGGGCTTGAAAATCATCCAGAATGGTTAGATGTTGAGATTGATGTAGTGCCGGGTATTTCTGCGATGCAAGCGGGTGCAAGTCGCATCGGCGCTATGTTAGGTCATGATTTTTGTACAGTGAGTTTATCGGATTTATTAACCCCCTGGGAAACCATCAATAAACGTATTCATAGTGCAGGTGAAGGCGATTTTGTTATCTCTTTTTATAACCCTGTGTCTAAAAAACGTGATTGGCAACTTAACCATGCACGTGATGTATTGCTTAAATACCGTCCAGCATCGACACCGGTATTAATCGGCCGTCAATTGACTCGTGAAGATGAAAGCATTCGTATTATTCGCCTTGATGAATTGGACGCAAAAGACGTAGACATGTTTACTTTAGTGAGTGTCGGTAATAGTGAATCAAGACATATCGTTAACGGCAATAAACACTGGGTATACACCCCTCGAGGCTACAAAAAGAAATTATAACTTTGGCGTCGTTATGTTCGATTATTTATGAAGTACATCCATGTACTTCATCGCTTTGCGACTGGCTAAAGCCATTCAAATAGGTTCCGTACCTATTTGTCTGCGTTAAAAGTGCTCACTTGGTAAACCAAGCTCCGCGCTTTCGCCTTGAACTAAACGCACATAACTTATCCAAAGATAAATTTACCGTGTTCTCTGTTTAACGCAGTGACTTCGTGGTAATTAACGAACTTAAACTGACGGCTAACAGCTGAATGCTGACAGCTATAAAGGAAGAGAAATGACCGTTTATTTTATCGGTGCTGGGCCGGGTGATCCTGAATTGATGACTCTTAAAGGGGCGCGTTTATTAAAGCAGTGTCCTGTGGTGTTGTATGCAGGATCCTTGATTCCGCGTGAGATCTTACAAGAAGTAGAAGACAGCGCTGAGTTGATAATTGATACCGCAAAAATCAATCTGGATGAGATGGAAGCGTATTTTGTTGAAGCTGCTAATGCGGGCAAAGATGTTGCGCGTCTGCAGTGTGGTGATCCTGCTTTATATGGTGCGATTGCAGAGCAAATTCGTCGCCTTGAAAAGCATGGTATTGATTATCAAATCATTCCTGGTGTGAGTGCAACGGCGGCCTCTGCAGCTTATTTGGGTAAAGAGTTAACACTGTCAGGGGTTTCACAAACGGTGATCATGACACGTTATGAAGGTAAAACACCGTTTCCTGAGCGTGAGCGTTTACCGCAATTAGCACAAAGTGGCGCAACACTGGCGATTCACCTGGGTATTACTAAGATTCGAAAAATAGTGGCTGAATTGATTCCACACTATGGCGAAGATTGCCCGGTTGCAGTGTGTTATCGAAGCTCGTGGCCTGACCAAGATAAAGTGACGGGCACGCTGGCTGATATTAGCGAAAAGGTGGAAGCGAAAGGGTTTAAGTTAACCGCGCTGATTCTTGTCGGGCATGTTTTAGACACCACCAATTTCCAAGATTCTTACCTTTATCATAAAGATAAACCCAATATTTTCCGTCGTCGTAAAGGCGCATTATCACTTCAAGAATTAGAGGCACAAAATGTCAAATAGCATCTTATTAAACAAAATACCTACCACTGTTGTTACTGGTTTTCTTGGTAGCGGTAAAACAACCTTATTAGCTAACTTGCTTAAAAAAGCAAAAGGTAAACGCATTGCCGTGATCATGAATGAGTTTGGTGAATTGGATATCGATTCTGAATTGTTACGTAGTTGCCCATTTGAAGAGGGCGAGTGTGAAGATGATGCTGGTCAATTAGTCGGTGCTGGTGATGGCATTTATGAATTAGCCAACGGCTGTATTTGTTGTACGGTTGAAGAAGAGTTTTTACCTGTGATGAAAAAACTGGTTGAGCGTCGCGATCAAATTGATCACATTCTCATTGAAACATCGGGTCTTGCGTTACCTAAACCTTTAGTACAAGCCTTTAACTGGCCGGGTATTAAAGAGTTTTGTACCGTTGATGCGGTGATCACTGTGGTGGATGGTCCTGCGATTGCCGCTGGTCGTTTTGCCGATGATGAAGATAAAGTAAAAAGTCAGCGCGCTGCCGATGAAAGCTTAGATCACGACCCAAGCTTACAAGAGTTATTAGATGACCAACTTAATTCCGCGGATTTAGTGGTGGTGAGTAAAAGTGATTTATTAAACGAAGCTGATGTGAATAAAGTAAAAGCAGTGATTGAAAAGCGTCTACCAAGCACGGTTAAAACGGCTTATGTTAATCACGGTAATGTCCCGCTTGAAGTGTTAATTGGTATTAACGCTGAATCTGAAAAAGCCATTGATGCTGTGCATAATCATCACGATCATCATCATGCGCACGCTGCACATCACGACCATGCCCACGATCATTTTGATTCAATGGTTATTCGCATTGGCACTGTTGATGCTGCTAAATTAAAACAAAGCGTAGAGCAACTGCTTAACGACTTTAATATTTTCCGTATTAAAGGCTTTGCTGCAGTTGAAAACAAACCGATGCGCCAAGTATTACAAGCTGTGGGTAAACGTTTAGAAACACATTTTGACCGTTTATGGGCAAGTGATGAAACGCCAAAAACAGAATTAGTGTTGATCGGTAAAGGCTTAGATGAAGCTACTGTCACTGCTATTTTAAAAAGCGCTGAGGTGTAAATATTAATCGCTAGGTCGGTGTATAGGCCACAAATTAGCAGGTGATGGGAATAACCCGGCCTAGGATTCAATATTTTAAAAAGGTAAAAGTTTTAATGCATCTATTAGCGGCACAACCAGGTGGTTTTGTAGAGCAAGAAGGCATTGTGGATTTAGCACAATCGCCAGCACCATTAATCATAATGAGTGCGGCTGATAGTCAATTAACCGCGCTTTCTGCGGGTTTTAAATTGGCTAATCAGCAACATCAGCTCACTGAAATGCGTTTGGTTAATTGGACAAATCTACTTAAACCTGCTGCCTTTGATCTTTATGAAGATAAAGTATTAGAGCAGGCAAAAGTGGTAGTGGTGTCGTTATTAGGTGGCAAAGGTTATTGGTTATACGGTGTTGAGGCGTTAGTGCGTTGGTCGCAACAAGTGGCTGGGCGCACGCTTATTTTGGTGCCCGGTGATGACAATGTTGATCCTGAACTGATTTCGTTATCAACGGTGTCAGAACAAACGCAGCGTCAAGTGTGGCGCTACTTTCGCAGTGGCGGCATTGATAATAGTAAACAGCTATTTGGTTTTTTAAATCAACACTATTTTTCTCTGCCGAGTGATTACAGCGAACCAGCGTTTTTGCCCGTTGCACAGTTTTATAATGAACAAAATATTCATTGGCGTGACAATCAAGATGTCGTGGGACTGATTTTTTATCGTAGTCATCTTCAATCGGCGAATTGCCAGATGTTTGATGATCTGATTGCGTTAATGTCTAGCAATGGCTTAAACCCATTACCGATTGTGATTAGCTCACTCAAAGAAAAGCAAGTCATTGAAACGGTAAATAATTTATTAATAACACACCATTGTCAGCTGATTTTAAACAGTACCGGTTTTGCTTCTAACGCGGTCAGTAGTCCCGATTTAAGCTCACAACCGAATAGTTTTAAACGCCTGTTTAGTGTTGATATCCCGATTTTACAGTTAGTGCTTTCAAGCACCACATTGCAAGATTGGCTGGACTATAAACAAGGCTTACGCAGTCGTGATATTGCCATGCAAGTGGTATTGCCAGAGATGGATGGCAAAGTATTAACCCGCGCTATCAGTTTTAAAACCGAGGCGTTCTTTGATGAAAAAACGCAGATTTCCTTGGTGCAATATCAGCTTCATCCTGAGCGTGCGTTATTTGTGATTGAACTGGCTAAAAAGTATGTTGAGCTGGCCAACAAAGCCAATAAAGATAAACGCATTGCCTTGATTCTAGCGAATTATCCTACCAAAGACGGACGTATCGGTAACGGTGTGGGCTTAGATACACCGAACTCAACGGTGAATATATTACAGACGTTAAAAGCCGCGGGTTACCCCGTTGGAGATGTGCCTGAAAATGGCAATCAGCTGATTGAGCAATTATTACAATCTGTGACAAACAACCCTAATACCTTGCATCATCTTGCCTGTTGGCAAAGCTTGTCATTAAGCGATTATAAAAAGGCCTTTGCGAATTTACCATTGGTTAGTCAACAAGCGATTATAGCGCGCTGGGGTGAGCCCGAAGCGGATATTAAATGTCGTGATGGGCGTTTAATGATTTCCGGCATCCGTTTAGGTGAAACCTTTGTTGGTATTCAGCCTGCACGTGGTTTTAATGTCGATTTACTGGCTAATTATCACGATCCGGATCTTGTGCCACCGCATAACTATTTAGCTTTTTATTTTTGGTTACGTTTTAACTATCAAGTGAATGCGGTTATTCATGTGGGTAAACACGGTAATTTAGAATGGTTACCGGGCAAAGGTTTGGCGCTTTCTAATGAGTGTTGGCCCGATGCGGTGCTTGGTCCGATGCCCCATTTTTACCCGTTTATTGTTAATGACCCCGGTGAAGGTGCACAAGCTAAAAGACGCACGCAAGCGGTGATTATTGATCACCTTATGCCACCCATGACACGCGCTGAAACCTATGGTGAATTAGCGGAACTCGAAGGACTGGTGGACGAGTATTATCAAGCGCAGGGCTTAGATACACGTCGTGAAATTTGGTTACGCGAGCAGATACTAAACAAAGTACAAGAAACACATGTTTTAGATGAACTGAATGCATCGCAACGCGAAGATGATAATGAAGTTCTTGAACAGTTAGATACTTACCTCTGTGATATTAAAGAAGCGCAAATCCGCCATGGGTTGCATATTCTTGGCCAATTACCAGAGCCGATAAAAGTGGCGAATACCTTAGTGGCATTATTACGTTTACCGCGCGGTGAAGGGCTGATTAATCAAGGTATTTTGCACAGTGTGGTGTATGACTTTTCATTAAAACATGAAGGTGAGTTGTTTGACCCCTTAGAGGCGGGGCGTGAACCTTGGCTAGGCGAAATGCCAATTTTGTTAAAAGAGATCACTGATGTGTTATGGCGCACCACGGCAGATACCCGCGAACGATTAGAATTGTTAGTTTTACATTGGGTACAATATTACCTAATTGAAGGGCATGATTTAAGCGAATTAGCCCCTTATGCCAAAACACATGCGCTGTTTATTTATGCGCAGAATACCATTCAAGTGGCACTGCAACAGAGTGTTGAAAATGAACTGAGTGCCATTGTTGATGGCCTCGCGGGTAAATTTATTGACGCGGGCCCTAGTGGCGCGCCAACAAGAGGGCGTTTAGATACCTTGCCAACGGGGCGTAATTTTTACTCCGTTGATAACCGTGCTATTCCTTCAAAAGCGGCTTGGGTATTAGGTCAACAATCGGCACAAGCGCTGATTAACCGCCATTTACAAGAACAGGGTGATTATCCGAAACAGTTAGGTTTATCGGTATGGGGCACGGCAACGATGCGTACAGGCGGTGATGATATTGCGCAAGCCTTTGCGTTAATGGGCGTAAAACCCTTATGGGCGCAGGGCAGTAATCGTGTTATCGATTTTGAAATAATTCCTTGCCAGTTATTAGGCCGTCCAAGAGTGGATGTCACGCTACGTGTTTCAGGTTTTTTTAGAGATGCCTTTCCTAATGTGATGTCATTATTTGATGCCGCTGTGGTGGCAATTAGTGAGCTACAAGAGCCTGGAAATGGTAATATCATCAAACAAAATATTCAGCGACGCGAAGCGCAGTTAATTGCCGATGGTCTGAGTATTAGTGATGCTAAACGCCAAGCGAGTTATCGTGTCTTTGGCTCTAAACCCGGCGCTTATGGTGCAGGTTTACAAGGCTTGATTGATGAACGCTGTTGGGAGCAAAAAAGCGATTTAGCAGAAGCCTATTTAAACTGGGGTGGTTACGCTTACGGAAACTCGAATGGAAACGGGGACAAAGATGGCGTAGAGGCAAAAGAGGCGTTCCAATATCAATTAAGTCATATTGAAGTAGTGGTGCAAAACCAAGATAACCGCGAGCATGACTTGCTTGATTCCGATGATTATTACCAGTTTCAGGGGGGCATGAGTAACGCTGCACAAGTCTATTCTGGGACAGCACCGACTATTTACCATAGCGATCACAGTAACCCCAGTAAACCGATTATTCGCACCTTAAAAGAGGAACTTAATCGTGTATTACGCTCTCGTGTTTTAAATCCAAAATGGATACAAGGCATGCGCGAACATGGTTACAAAGGCGCTTTTGAAATGGGCGCAACCGTTGATTATCTGTTTGCCTATGATGCCACCACGGATTTGATTGCCGACTACCAATATCAACAAGTCACCGATACCTTGTTATTGGATGAAACGAACCAACAGTTTTTGCGTGATAATAACCCGCAAGTGATGGAAGAGATGGCCGAGCGATTAATGGAAGCAGCGCAACGCGGTTTATGGCAAGCACCCGGTGAGTATCAAGATAAATTACAAGATCTCCTGTTAGAATATGACGAAATGCGAGAATCAAAGTAGGGCGAGTGAGCCCTTTATATTAAGGCGTCAATCGGTGTTAGTCGCTGACTGATGACAAGAGTAAATAGATGAAAAGTAAACATAGTTATAGCGAAATAGAAAAACAGGCCGTGTACCGTGTTATCGCGGAACGCCGTGATATGCGTCATTTTGTTAAGGCACCCCTTGAAGAGGGTGTATTAACGCGTTTATTAACCGTAGCTAATCAAGCCCCGAGTGTGGGTTTGATGCAACCTTGGCGTTTTATTCGCATCACCGACGCTAATTTAAAAAACGCGATTAAAGGGTTGGTAGAAACCGAACGAAATACCACTGCTGAATTATTAGATTCACGTAAAAGTGAATTTTTAAAACTTAAAGTGGAAGGCATTTCAGAGTGTGCTGAGCTGATCGTGGTTGCCTTACCCGATGGACGCGAGAAACATATTTTTGGACGCCGTACTATGCCTGATATGGATCTCGCCTCTGTTTCTTGTGCAATTCAGAATATGTGGTTAGCGGCCCGCGCAGAAGGCATTGGCCTTGGTTGGGTATCGCTGTTTGATCCTATCGAACTGGCCACATTATTAAACATGCCTGAGGACAGCCGACCGGTGGCGATTTTATGTATTGGCCACGTAGAAAAATTTTATGAAAAACCGATGCTGGTGGAACAAAACTGGTGTCAGCCTGCAGAGATTGAAGAATTTTTGTTTGAAAATAGCTGGCCAACTAAATAACTAGAAGCTAACAACTAATTACTAACAACTTGATATGGAATGAGTGCAAAATGAATGCAAAAGTAGCTAAAAAAGGGATCATGGTTTGTGGTCATGGTAGCCGTGATAAAGATGCAGAAATGGAATTTGGATTAGTGGCTCAAGGGCTGAAAAAACGTTTTCCTGACATGCCCATTGAATATGGTTTTTTAGAGTATTCTGCGCCGAATATCCACATGGGATTAAACAGTCTTATTGCTCAAGGTGTGGATCATATTTACGCCGTGCCTGGTATGTTATTTGCGGCGACACATGCAAAAAATGATATCCCTTCGGTATTAACTACCTTTGAAGATCAAAATGCAGGGTTGAATGTTAGTTATGGGCAAGAGTTGGGTTTACAAAAACCAATGATTGAAGCATTCCAAGCACGTATTTATGAATCATTAGGTTTGGATGCAAGCAATCCACCTGCTGAGCTTTACGATACAATGTTAGTGGTTGTTGGCCGTGGTACATCAGACAGTGAAGCTAATGCAGAAGCGGCTAAGCTCACGCGTATTGTGAGTGAAAATATGGGTTTTGGTTGGGCTGATACGGTTTATTCTGGTGTGACGTATCCCTCTGTTGGTGTGGGTCTTGAGAAGCTCTTAAAACTCGGTTACAAGCGCATTGTTGTTGCGCCATATTTCCTTTTCACAGGTCGATTAATTAAACGTATTTACGGTTACATTGATAAAGTAGCGAGTGAAAACCCAGGGGTAGAATTTATTAAAGCCGGATATTTACGCGATCATGAAAAAGTCATTGATGCCTTTGAATTTCGTGTACGTGAAATTATGGAAAACAAACAAAGCAACGATGAAAACCTCATGGATACCTTTAAACGTCGTTTAGCCGCTGGCGAAATCGATGTGCATCATCATCACGCTGAATATCAAGATCCAGCGTTAGCTGAGAAAGCACATACGCATGACCATTCACACGATCATAGCCATGAACACTCGCATAGTCATTCACACAGCCATGCTGATAATCACGCCAACAGTCACGCTCATAGCCATGACAATGTTGAACCGCACAGCCACGGTGTTTACAAGCATATTTGGCACCCATTAGGGCCTCGAACTATGATTGGCGAAGGCATCTGTAACTGCTTTATGAGTCAGTTCCCGAAAGAACTGTTAGACGAAGAGATTGAACGCATCAATAATGGCGTACAAGGTGAAGCGTTAGCTCATAGGAAATAGCTGTTAGCTGCCAGTTATTAGCTGTCAGCATAAAACTGCTCATTTTTCCATATGGAAGCGGGACTTTAGTCCTGCCAATATTTGTATAAGAAAAAGATAAAACGTGAATAAAAAAACTATTTTCCACCTTGCTCGTCATGGTCAGACAGCTTGGAACATTGAACACCGTATTCAAGGGCTGCTTGATAGCTTGCTGACCACAGAAGGTGAGGCGCAGGCATTACAGCTCGCAACGTTATGTTTACCTTTAAACATCAGCCAAGTATTAACCTCATCATTGGGCCGTGCGATGCAAACGGCGACGATTTGCTCACAACGATTGCAAGTAGAAGCAAAAATCGTAGAGGGCATTGAAGAGCGTAATTTTGGCGCGTGGCAAGGAAAGTTAACGCCTGATATGCAGTCACATGAGAATTATGTGGAAATCACTTCACAGGTAACGGATTGCAAACCCGAGCAGGGCGAAAGTGCGAAACAGTTATTAACTCGTTTTGAAGCTGCGCTAAAAAAACAATGCCAAACATCCCCTAATGAAGTTTGCTTAATTATCACGCACGGTGATGTATTGCGCTGTTTTATGGCCAATCTTTTACAAGAAGGTTTATCAAAAACTGGTTACGACTACAAAAATGGACAGCTTATTTCCATTAGTTACGATCAACAAAGCGGCTGTTTCACGGCTTTATGATGTTATCGTTTACTTTGTTTGCCGCCCTTATTGTGGATCATTTCATCGGTGAGCCAAAGCGATTTCATCCACTGGTTTTATTTGGAAAAGTGGCGAAAAAAATAGAGCGAAAATTAAACCACGGTTCAAACAGAAAGCGTTTTTTAGGCGGTATGCTCGCTTGGAGTTTGTTGGTTTTACCTATTCCATTGCTTTATGTTGGGCTAACGCTTATTTTTCCCTATTATCTTTTGGTGATAATTAATGTTTATATTGTTTATTGGGCAGTCGCACTCAACAGCCTCAATGTACATGGCATGAAAATCTACAATCCGCTGCAAGAAAACGACCTCACACAAGCGCAACATTATTGTGGTTATATTGTAAGTCGTGATACCAGCGAACTTGATGCGCAGGCGATTAGTCGGGCCACCACTGAATCCATGCTAGAAAATGGCCATGATGGTGTGACCGCGACCTTGATCTATTTTGTACTTGGTGGCGCGCCTCTGGTAATTATTCATCGTTTGAGTAATACCCTGGATGCGATGTGGGGTTATCGCACTGAGCAGTTTAATTATTTTGGTAAATTCAGCGCTCGCTTGGATGACATCTTAGGTTTTGTCAGTGGTAAAATTACGGCGTTATTGTTTGCGCTTTTAGGTTTCGTAAAAGGAAATGTAACCACTGTGGGTAAGGCTTTAAGCAATGCTTATCAACAAAGTAAGCAGTACAAAAGTCACAATGGTGGTTGGGTAATGGCATCGGGTGCGACTGTGTTAAATGTCTGTTTGGGCGGTAAAGCGGTCTATTTTGGAAAAACCGTGCAATCACCTCAATTAGGTGAAGGTGAAGTGGTGCAAAGTAAGCATATTAAAGGCAGCTTAATACTAGTAAAACAAGCGACTTTACTGTGGTTATTATTGGTCTTCATTAGTGAGATAATAGCTATATCGACAGGCATCTTAATAGGACAAGTCACTTAATGGCTATTTTACATGGTGGGCAACTCAGTCGTGTTGCGTTGCAGTACAACATTCCCGAAACACAGTGGTTAGACCTATCAACGGGTATTGCCCCCTTTAGTTATCCGATTACTGATATTCCTTTAAAGGTATGGCAAGACTTACCTACAGTGTCAGAACAGTTCTTACATGTCGCAAAACAGTATTACCAAGCACAGTATTGCTGGCCAGTGTCTGGTAGTCAGGCATTGATTGAAAAGTTGCCTGCGCTTTGGCGAAAAAAACACCCCTCAGCAGGGCATGTTTATTTACCCAAAGTCGGTTACAAGGAGCATCAACACGCTTGGCAACAAGCCGGTTATGAATTGCATTTTTATCAGAAAAATCTGCCTAAAACATTACATGAAAATGCTGTTGTGGTGGTGATAAACCCCAATAATCCGCTCACAGATACCTTCTCTATTAAGCAATTATCGCAATTACAGCAACGCTGTGACATTCAAAACAGCCTATTGATTATTGATGAAGCGTTTGCTGATATATTTGAACCTGCATTTAGTTTTGTAACACAGATCAAAGCCGATACCGACAATGTCATTGTATTGCGCTCTTTTGGTAAGTTCTTTGGACTGGCGGGATTACGCATCGGTTTTGCTTGTTGTAGTTTAAGCTGGTTTGAAATAATCAAAACAACGAGTGGCCCTTGGGCGGTTAATGGCCCGGCTTTGTATATTGCAGAGCAAGCACTGCAAGACAAAAGTTGGCAACAAGCACAAACAAAACGCTTACAAACTCAAAGCCAGCAGCTACAAAGCTTATTAGAAAGCGCTTTGATGGTGAGTCGCATTGAAGCGAATGCGTTGTTTATGACTGTGTTTTTGGACAATGCACCGGCTATTTATGATCAATTATGCCAAAAAGCGATTTACGTGCGCCTAACCGATGAAAATGATGCCTTACGTTTTGGCATTGCTGATGAAATACAGCTTGCAAGGTTACGCTTGTTATTGGAACCATCATCACTTATAAAACAATGATTCATTAAGCACTGGCTATTAAAAATTGTCTATAAATGAACGTCATTATTCACTCTCTAAAAAGAACTCTCTTATGAAATTAAGCCTTAAACCTGCCGTTATTTTTCTTTTATCTATGCTGACGTTGGTGGCGAGTAGCCAAGCTGATGTATTAACAGAGAAAATTAAAAGCGTAGAAAAAAAACTTGGCGCCCGCATTGGTGTTGCTGTTTATGATACTCAAAGTAAGGCGTTATGGAGTTACAAGGGGGATACGCGTTTTCCTTTGATGAGTACCTTTAAAACACTCGCCTGTGCGAAGTTATTGGCCGATGCTGAAAGTGGTATTGTGGACATCAATAGCACCACGATGATCGATGCTGATTCACTCATTACTTGGTCACCAGTGACAGAAAAACGTGTCGGTGAAACCATGAGCCTCAAGCAAGCGTGTACTGCCACTATGGTGATGAGTGATAATACGGCTGCCAATATTGTACTTGCTGGTATTGATGGACCGAGTGGATTAACCAAGTTTATGCGTGCTATCGGCGATGATGTGACACGACTTGATCGTATTGAACCATATTTAGGTGAAGCTATTGATGGCGACCCACGTGATAGCAGCACCCCCAATGCGATGGTGGCCAGTTTGAATAGACTGTTATTTGCTGGGGTATTATCGACTGAGGGTAAAGTACAACTCAAACAATGGATGATGGATAACAAAGTATCGGATGCTTTATTACGCTCAGTGTTACCGCAAGGGTGGTCAATTGCCGATCGCTCTGGTGCGGGTGGCTATGGATCAAGAGGTATTACTGCCGTTGTGTGGTCAGAGCAGCGTCCTGCGCTAATTATTAGTATTTATTTAACACAAACAACGGCTTCTTTTGCACAACGTAATGATACGATTGCCACGATCGGCAAGCATATATTTACGGTCTATCAATAATCTTCTCTTGGCTATTATTTTCTCGGCTATTTATTACGAGAATTAAAATTGAGAGAGTAAAAAATCAATCAGTAATCGAACGCGATGTGGAATAAGGTCTTTCTTTGGATAGACCAGCCAAGTTGCGTTATCGCTGACTTGATAGTCATCAAGAAGATAAACAAGTTTGCCTTGGTCAACCAAAGGTTGCGCGAGATCTTTAGCAAGATGCGCAATACCTAAGTCGGCAATACAGGCTTGTTTTATCGCATCACCATTATTACTGCGCCAATTACCCTGTACTTTTATCTCTTTGACTTTACCCTCAACATTAAAACGCCAACGGTTAGTGATGGCAATTAAACAGTTGTGATGGACTAAATCGTCGGGTGTATCGGGTGTGCCATATGTTTCAAGATAATGTGTTGTTGCCACTAAACTCATATGCCGTGTGGTAAGAGGGCGTGCGATAAGATTAGAATCTTGCATGCGACCGAAACGAATAGCCAGGTCAAAACCTTCTTCAATCAAGTTGACGTTACGCCCGCTAAAATCGATTTCTATGTTAACTTGTGGGTAGGTCTTCATAAAGGTAGCAAGCAGTGGGGCTATTTGATTAGACATGAAATCGCCAGCACCGGTAAGACGAATTAACCCTTTAGGTGATTGCTGCGTGCCTTGTAAATGATCCGTTGCATCATTGAGCGCCTGACGAATCGTTTTAAGGCTAATGAGGTATTGATGGCCGGCATCCGTTAAGCTTATTGTACGCGTTGTGCGATTAATTAATCGTGTATCAATACGTGTTTCTAACTGGGTGAGTTGACGGCTGATATGTGATGTTGAAACATCTAATACCTTGGCCGCTTTGGTAAAACTTCCCTGCTCAACTACTTGAAAAAATTCTTCTAAGCCTTGCCAAATCATATTCATACTCCGTTATTAAAACTGTTATCTAAAGTGCTCAGGTAAAATAGTCATCTAAAGTTATAATTTAATAATATCATGGTTATTGTTGCACCTGTGCAAAAGTGATTGGTTGAAATAACACTTAACGAATTCTTTTTTGAATCTATAATGAACGCATCTTTTTAAATAAGCAGGTGTGCAAACCATGTTAAATTTTACTTTTTCAAATAAAACGCGTATCCATTTTGGCGAACAGCAAATTAAACAAGTTACCCAAGAAATCCCATTAGACGCAAGAGTATTAATTACTTACGGCGGCGGTAGCATTAAAAAGAATGGTGTTTACGATCAAGTGATCGCAGCATTAACTGGACACACTGTTTTTGAATTCTCTGGCATTGAGCCAAACCCAAGTTATGAAACATCGATGAAAGCAGTGGCACTGGTAAAACAAGAAAACATTGATTACATTCTTGCTGTTGGTGGTGGTTCGGTAATTGATGCAAGTAAATTTATTGCGGCAGCTGCTCACTTTAACGGTGAACCGTGGGATATCTTAATTAAAGGCGCGGCGGTTGAATCTGCTATCAAACTTGGTGCAGTATTAACATTACCAGCAACGGGCTCTGAATCTAACGGTGGTTCAGTGATTACAAAATTAGCGACTAAAGATAAACTTCCCTTCATGAGCGCACATGTTTTACCTCTGTTTGCGGTACTTGACCCAAGTGTTATGGACAGCTTACCAGCGCGCCAATTAAGTAATGGTGTGGTGGATGCTTTCATTCATACGACAGAGCAATACTTAACTTATGATGTTGACGCGAAAATTCAAGACCGATTTGCTGAAGGTATTCTATTAACCCTCATAGAAGAAGGTCCAAAACTATTCTCTGCTGAAAAAACCAATGCGGTTAACGCAAATGTTATGTGGAGTGCAACACAGGCTCTAAATGGTTTAATTGGTTCAGGCGTACCGCACGATTGGGCAACACATATGATTGGCCATGAATTAACAGCGAGCTTTGGTCTTGACCATGCACAGACATTAGCGATTGTATTACCTCGTTTGATGTGGGAAATGCGCGAATCAAAAGAAGGCAAGTTATTACAATACGCTGAGCGTGTTTGGGGCATCACAGAAGGCGATGTAGAAACACGTATTAAACAGGTGATTGAAAAAACTGAACAGTTCTTCCATTCAGTACAAATGAAAACACGTTTATCTGATTACGATTTAGATGCAACATCGATTGATGTGGTTATCGAGCAATTAGAGCGTCACGGTATGACACAGCTAGGCGAAAGACAGCTTGTGACACTTGAACGTAGCCGTAACATTCTAATGAACAGTCTATAATAGTTAACCATATTGCCCATTAAGATATGCTAATCAGGCCTTCGTTCAGTTTTTACTGACTAAGGCCTTTTTTCTTTGTGGTTAATTGTTTCGAAACTTATGTAAACCACACTAAACCTGCAGCACAAGAGTTGTATAATTGACTACTATTCAGCGCTAAGATTCATTACAATCCTTGCAAATTCAACTACTCAAAGCCTCTATGACCGATTCCGTTAGCACTAAAAAACATACCTACTTCGAAGATGCTCAAGCTTTTATTATTGGCACTTTACTCATCTCATTAGGGGTTAACTTGTACAGTAGTGCGGGTCTACTCACGGGGGGCACGGCAGGTATTGCTTTTCTTATTAAATATGCGAGCCAGCTCAGCTTTGGCCAAGCCTTCTTTTTAGTCAATATCCCTTTTTACTGGTTAGCACTGAAACAAATGGGCGCTGAATTTACGATAAAAACCTTCATTTGTGTGGCTTTGTTATCGTTATTTTCAGAAATTACGCCACTGTTCATTCAATTCGAACTGCTGAATGTAGTTTACGCGAGCATTATTGGGGGGTTATTAATGGGATCTGGCTTTTTAATGTTGTTTCGACACAATGCAAGTTTGGGTGGGTTCAATATTTTAGCGCGCTATTTATCCAAAACACGAGGTATATCTATTGGTAAATTTCAAATGGCAGTTGATTGTGTGGTGGTCTTTATGGCTATATTTATCGTTAATTGGCAGTTGATTTTGTTTTCTGCGATTGGCGCTATCTCATTAAACTTAATTATTGCAGTGAACCATAAACCAGGCCGTTACACGATTGTATAAAAAGCGATGAGCTTCTAGCATGAAGGCTTGAAGCTCAAAGCTCGAAGCTCAAAGCTCAAAGCTCAAAGCTCAAAGCTCGAAGCTCAAATGCTGATGCTTACCAAATTAAATCATCAGGTATCGCAAACTCTGCGTACGGGTCATCTTCATCAATCGCAGCCACATCCACTTTTTCATGTAATGCTACTAATACAGACGCATCAATCGCTGTCAGCTTTTCAGTTGCTTCTTTATTGATAAGATAAAAATCTTCGTTTAAGACACAAATCGCTAAGCGGCCAGCCGTTAGACTCTTTTGTGTTTCATCGTTAATCGCAATACGTTTAACTTTCTGTGCGTAGGTAAAGTGGTAATCGATTTCACCTTGGTAATTTTCCTCACAGTGCTGCGCAATCATTTGGATTAACTTGCCGTGTGCTGAACGCGCATCTAAATCCGCTTGAGCGGCTCTGTTTTTTTCTAAATCTTGCTGTTTAAGCAACTCTGTTTGTTCATTGATAGCAATTTGCACATCAGAAACTTCAACAGTGCCTTTTTTCTTTTTTTGTTTCGCTTTGCGACGTTTATCGGTTTGCGCTTGCTTGGCTTTTTGCTTATTGATAAGCCCTGATTTCATCAGCTGATCTTGTAGAGAGGCCATGAGTTACCTTGATATTGAATTTAATTGCCATCATTTTAACGACAAAGATAGTGGAAGGAAATTTATTATTGTAAAAAATCGACAAACAGTGAAAACAGATTAAGCTTAAACTACATAAAAGAGGGGGAAGTCTATGAATAACTTACAAGTTTCCGAGTATATGATCGGTAAAAGTTTGTCTTTTAAAAAAGAGATGACCATTGAAACTGCCGTTGAAATTTTACTGGCAAGTAAACAAATTGGCGGCCCCGTTATTGATACTGCAGGGCGTGTAGTGGGTTGGTTATCTGAACAAGATTGTTTAGCAAAAATGATAGAAGCCAGTTATTACTGTGAATTAGTCGCGCTAGTTGAAGATGTGATGTCTAAAAAAGCGGTCACGGTTAAAAAAGAGATGAGTATTGTCGATTTGGCGCAATTAATGCTGAAAACCGCACCTAAAATTTACCCTGTGGTAGATGATGAAGACCATTACATTGGGCTGATATCACGAAAAAATGTATTAGGTGCCATGAGCAAGCAAATTGCTAAGTGCTAACTCTGGCTAATTTATGTTAATTCAGAATAACTTAGGTTTATTCAGCCAGATTAATTCAGTAAATAGAAGGAAAATATTAGAGTTTGATAACAATCGATTGCTTATTCCAGCAATTTTCTTTTAATGGCTCATCTCGCGTTGCGTGCAAACGATTGACAAAATCTGCACGTGACAGGGCATTAACACCCAAGCTCTTGAGATGATCCGTTTGCATTTGGCAATCAATGAATTTCCCACCCACAGAATGAAAATGCTGATTCAAGGCAATAAAAGCGAGCTTTGAACTGTTATCCATTTGACTAAACATTGATTCACCACAGAACAACTGTCCGATACAAACACCGTATAACCCACCCACGAGTTTATCTTCACACCAAACTTCAATAGAGTGTGCTACGCCGAGTTCATGTAACTCACTATAGGCGTCCATCATTTCCTGTGTTATCCACGTTTCTGCCTGTGTTAAGCGTGGCTGTGCACAGGCCTTAATGACCTGTGAAAAACAATGATTGAGGGTGATGGTAAATTTATTTTTGTTAATAAAACGTTTCATACTTCTACTGATATGCACTTCACCAGCAGCAATGTTGGCACGCTCACTGGGGCTCCACCACAATAATGGCTCTCCTTCGCTAAACCAAGGAAAAATACCATTGTAATAAGCATTGTTGATACGTTCAGGGCTGAGGTCGCCTCCCATCGCTAATAATCCATCAGGATCTTCTAACGCCTCTTCTAGTGCGGGAAATAAACGTGGATCGTCACAAAGCTGGGGTAGGTAGATAGTCATTGTTTTCTCTAACTGAAATAGAGCCATAAATTTTAGGCACAAAAAAGCCAGTGTAAACACTGGCTTAATAGATTGAAATAACTATTTGTTAATCACAATCGTTTATTTACAACGTACATCTACGTGATCAAATTGTAAGTCTGTTTCACCAGTATATAACTGACGTGGACGACCAATTTTTTGACCTGGTTGATCTAACATCTCTTTCCAATGTGAAATCCAACCCACTGTACGAGAAGTCGCAAAGATAACCGTAAACATTGAACGGGGGATACCCATTGCACGTAAAACGATACCTGAGTAGAAATCAACATTAGGGTAAAGTTTTCTTTCAACGAAGTATGGGTCTTCAAGCGCAATACGCTCAAGTTCCATTGCAACGTCTAATAATGGATCGTCAACTTTAAGCTCGTCTAATACTTCATGACACGTTTTGTTCATTACTGTTGCACGTGGATCATGGTTTTTGTAAACACGATGACCAAAGCCCATTAGGCGGAACGGGTCATCTTTATCTTTTGCTTTTGCGATGAATTCAGGAATGTTATCAACATGACCAATTTCAATCAGCATATCTAAACATGCTTCGTTGGCACCGCCGTGAGCAGGCCCCCATAAAGAAGCAATACCAGCAGCAATACATGCAAATGGGTTAGCACCTGATGAACCGGCTAAACGTACTGTAGACGTTGACGCATTTTGTTCGTGATCGGCATGTAGAATTAAGATTTTATCCATTGCACTTTCAAGTACAGGATTCACAACATATTCTTCACATGGCACAGCAAACATCATTTTCAGGAAGTTACCTGCATATGACAGTGAGTTATCAGGGTAAACAAACGGTTGACCGTGAGAGTATTTGTAACTCATTGCTGCAATTGTTGGCATTTTTGAGATTAAACGGAAGGCAGCGATTTCACGATGCTTTTCGTTTGTGATGTCTAAAGAGTCATGGTAGAAAGAAGACAGGGCGCCTACAACACCAACCATGATAGCCATCGGATGCGAATCGCGACGGAAGCCTTTATAAAATTGCACTAATTGTTCGTGTAACATTGTATGTGTTAGCACGATACGGTGGAAATCATCATACTGCTTTTTATCAGGTAATGAACCATTTAAAAGAAGATAACAAACTTCAAGGTAATCTGATTTATCAGCCAATTGGTCAATTGGGAAACCTCTGTGCTGTAAAATACCTTCATCGCCATCTATAAATGTAATTGCTGATTCGCAAGATGCCGTTGCTAGAAAACCTGGGTCATAAGTAAAGTAACCTGTTTGTCCTAGTGTACGAATATCAATAACGTCATTACCAGCAGATCCTTTAAGGATGGGTAGCTCGACTGGCTCCTGTCCTGGTAAATGAAGTATTGCTTTTTGATCTGACATTTGATGCTCCTTTAGCTTTTTTTTATATTGCTTGAATTCCAATGCACATATTTTTACAGACTAAAAAGTACCTTGTCAATTTTAACATATCAACAATGAGACATGGGTAATTGGCAAGATATAGAACGTTTGCTTAATGTACAATGTTACCCCTAGGCAACTTGGTAAGGCATTGATAAACCCCTTGAAAATGCACTGAGTGGCGGTTTTGGTAGAATAGAAAAATCTGTAATATAGGTCACAAAATCGAGCTCAGTTTTAACTGTTACATCACAAAAAAAAGGCATAACACTGTCACAACACTTTAACATTATGCTAACAATGGTCCCCGTTACCAAACCCTTCGTTTTAGCCAAGTAGAAAGAGACAAATTGTGCGCAGAGAGAGACCTAAAAATTTAGACCTAGCCACGGTCAAATTTCCTATCACAGCAACAGCTTCCATACTGCATCGTGTATCAGGAATTATCGTTTTTATTGCTTTAGCAATATTCCTTACCTTATTAAATTACTCATTAACTAGCGAAGCGGATTTTTCTCGCGTTGTAGGTTATTTTGATAATTTTTTGATTGAATTTGTGATGTGGGGCTCATTAACGGGTCTTGCTTACCATGCCGTGTTTGGTGTGCGTCACATGATTCAAGATCTTGGGGTTTGGGAAGAGATGGATAGTGCATCTTTAAGTGCTAAAGTTGGATTTGTAATCACAGCGGTATTATCTGTATTAGCGGGGATTTTAGTATGGTAAAGGTTGCCGGTACGTTTGGACGCAGTGGCGTTCATGATTATATTTTATTACGTGCAAGTGCACTCATTTTACTTGCATACACGTTGTACTTAGTGGGTTTTGTTGCTTCAAGCGACATTACCTATGCAACGTGGTCAGGTTTCTTTTCATTAACAATGACTAAAGTGTTTTCATTATTTGCACTGATTGCAATGTTAGTACATGCCTGGATTGGTCTGTGGCAGGTATTAACGGACTATGTTAAATGCACTAAATTACGTGGTGCATTACAGTTTCTTCTAACATCAGTCGCATTTATCTATGTTCTTTCTGGTTTTGTAATTTTGTGGGGTGTTTAAGGTGAGTTTACCTATTCGTGAATTTGATGCGATTGTAATTGGTGCTGGTGGCGCAGGTATGCGTGCAGCACTATCTATTTCGCAAGAAGGCAAAAGTTGTGCGTTGATTACTAAAGTATTTCCAACGCGTTCTCATACAGTATCTGCACAAGGTGGTATTACCGTAGCATTGGGTAACTCACATCCAGATAACTGGGAATGGCACATGTATGACACCGTTAAAGGTTCTGATTTTATCGGCGACCAAGACGCGATTGAGTTTATGTGTAAAGACGGCCCTGATGCGGTTCGTGAACTAGAAAATATGGGTCTTCCATTTTCTCGTTTCGAAGATGGCTCTGTTTACCAGCGTCCTTTTGGTGGTCAGTCTAAAGAATTTGGTGGCGAACAAGCAGCCCGTACTGCGGCTGCTGCCGACAGGACTGGTCATGCTTTGTTACATACGCTTTACCAACAAAACATTAAAAACAACACCACTATCTTCTCTGAGTGGTATGCGCTTGATTTAGTTAAAAACGACGACGGTGATGTTGTTGGTTGTACGGCTATTGATATCGAAAGCGGCGAAGTGGTGATGTTCAAAGCACAGGCAACGGTACTTGCAACAGGTGGCGCGGGTCGTATTTACGCTTCTACTACTAATGCACACATTAATACCGGTGACGGTGTTGGCATGGCATTACGTGCTGGTGTACCAGTGCAAGACATGGAAATGTGGCAGTTCCACCCTACCGGTATTGCGGGTGCGGGTACGTTAGTTACAGAAGGTTGTCGTGGTGAGGGTGGTTATCTTTTAAATAAAGATGGCGAACGCTTCATGGAACGTTACGCGCCGAATGCTAAAGATTTAGCCGGTCGTGATGTTGTTGCACGTTCAATTATGATTGAAATCCGTGAAGGCCGTGGTTGTGAAGGTCCTTGGGGAACACATATTAAATTAAAACTCGATCACTTAGGTGAAGAAGTTTTAGAATCTAAACTGCCGGGTGTTTGTGAATTATCACGTACATTTGCGCACGTTGATCCAGTTAAAGAGCCGATTCCAATTATTCCAACATGTCATTACATGATGGGTGGCGTACCTGCTACGGTTAACGGTCAAGTATTACGTGTTGACGAAGATGGCAAAGACGTTGAAGTAAAAGGTCTGTTTGCTGTTGGTGAGATTGCTTGTGTATCTGTACATGGCGCAAACCGCTTAGGCGGTAACTCATTACTTGATTTAGTGGTATTTGGTCGCGCAACAGGTAAACATCTTGGTGAAGTATTAACCCGAGAAAATACATTAAAAGAGCCGACAGAAGCGAACATTGAAGCAGCTATGACACGCTTAAATCGTTGGGAAAATGGTAACGGCACTGAGTGTCCAAACCAAATCCGTAAAGATTTAAAAGAGTGTATGCAAAACAATTTCGGTGTATTCCGTGACGGTCCTGCAATGGCTGAAGGACTTGCTGAACTTGAAAGTATCCGTAAACGTTTAAATAACGCAAAACTAGGCGATAAGAGCAGTGAGTTTAATACTGACAGAATCGAATGTTTAGAGTTAGATAACCTAATGGAAACAGCAATTGCGACTGCAAAAGCTGCTAACTTCCGTACAGAGAGCCGTGGCGCACATAGTCGCTTCGATTTCCCTGATCGTGATGATGTAAATTGGTTACACCACAGTTTATATAATCCATTGACAGAAAGCATGAGTAAACGTGACGTTAATATGGCGCCAGTACTACGTGAAGCTTTCCCACCTAAAGCGCGTGTTTACTAGAAGGTTTTTTTAGCTATGAATGTTAATTTTTCAATTTACCGTTACAACCCTGATGTTGATAACAAACCTTACATGCAAGATGCTTCATTAGATGTGCCTGAAGGTTCGGACATGATGGTACTTGATGCACTTATCTTGTTAAAAGAGAAAGATGCAACACTGTCATTTCGTCGTTCATGTCGTGAAGGTGTTTGTGGTAGTGATGGTGTCAACATCAATGGTAAAAATGGACTTGCGTGTATTACACCTTTGTCTGATGTGTTATCAAAAGGCAAGATTGTTATTCGCCCATTACCGGGTTTACCCGTAATACGTGATTTAGTTATCGATATGGCACAATTTTATACTCAGTATGAAAAAATTAAGCCATATTTAATCACTGATGCGAGCAAGCCACCTGCAGGTGAGTTCAAACAATCACCTGAAGAGCGTAAACATTTAGATGGATTATACGAGTGTATTTTATGTGCTTGTTGTTCAACTTCATGTCCTTCTTTCTGGTGGAACCCTGAGAAGTTTATCGGACCTGCTGGTTTATTAGCGGCTTATCGTTTCTTAATCGATAGCCGTGATAGTGCAACAGAAGAACGCTTGTCTAATTTAGACGATGCATTTAGTGTTTTCCGTTGCCATGGCATCATGAACTGTGTCAGTGTTTGTCCGAAAGGATTAAACCCGACAAAAGCAATCGGCAAGATCAAATCGATGTTATTACAGCGCGCAATTTAAACGATTAACAATGAAGCGTGTGTCGCCATGGCACATCGCTACATTGTTATGTTATAAAAAATAAAATTCGAATTTTAAGGAATGTTAATGCCAAACAATGTGATGAAAGAATGGTTAGCCTCATCTCATCTTTCCGGGGCAAATTCTACCTATATTGAAGATCTGTATGAATCCTACCTAGAAGATCCCATCTCTGTTGATGCCAATTGGCGCAACGTGTTTGATGAGCTACCAAAAGTTAATGACCTGCCTGAAGAAGCCCATTCAGTGATTCGTGAGCAAATGAAACATGCGGCTAAAGCGCCAAAATGTTTTACCCCGCCAACTGGCGCGGTGCATAACGATGCAAAACAAGTCAAAGTATTACAGTTAATCGGTGCTTTTCGTAACCGTGGTCACGAGGTTGCTGCCTTAGATCCACTCGGTTTAATGAAACACGAAACGATTAAAGAACTTGACCCTTTCTACCATGACCTTGAAGGCTCTGATTTAGACGCAAGCTTCAATGTTGGCTCTTATGCCGCTTCTAATGAAACCATGGTATTACGCGATCTTGTTGCTTCATTGAAAAAAACTTACTGTGGTTCGCTGGGTGCAGAATACATGCACATTACCAACACAGAAGAGAAACGCTGGTTACAAAACCGCATTGAATCTTGTGAAAGTAAACCTTCATTTAGTGAAGAAGCTAAACATCGTTTCTTAGAAGAGTTAACAGCAGCGGAAGGCCTAGAGCGTTACATCGGCTCTAAATTCCCTGGTGCAAAACGTTTCTCACTGGAAGGTGGTGACTCATTTGTATTAATGCTTAAAGAGCTTATTCGCCGCGCGGGTGAACAAGGTGCAAAAGAAGTTGTTTTAGGCATGGCCCATCGTGGTCGCTTAAACGTACTGGTTAATGTATTAGGTAAAAAACCGGCTGATTTATTTGATGAGTTTGCGGGTAAACATGCCGCTCACGAAGGCTCAAGTGATGTTAAATATCACCAAGGTTTTAGTAGTGACTTTAAAACACCTAAAGGCAACGTACACCTATCATTGGCATTTAACCCGTCTCACTTAGAGATTGTTAATCCAGTGGTATTAGGCTCTGTACGTGCACGTCAAGAACGTCTAAATGGTATTGCAGAAAGTGTATTACCGATCACTGTTCACGGTGATTCTGCCATTGCTGGTCAAGGCGTCGTACAAGAAACTTTTAATATGTCACAAGCGCGTGCATTTAAAGTGGGCGGTACAATACGTATTGTTATCAACAACCAAATTGGCTTTACGACATCTAATCCAGAAGATACACGCTCTACGCGTAACTGTACTGATATCGCTAAAATGGTTCAGGCACCTATCTTCCATGTTAATGGTGATGATCCTGAAGCGGTTATCCTAGCAACACAAATTGCCCTTGATTTTAGAAATACCTTCAAGCGTGATGTGGTGATTGATTTAGTTTGTTACCGTCGCCATGGCCATAACGAAGCAGATGAGCCAAACGCAACACAACCCTTGATGTACCAAAAAATCAAAAAACATCAAACGCCACGTGAACTGTATGTTACACAGTTAGAAGGCGAAGGTGTTATTAATCAAGGTTTCGGCAAACAGCTCGTTTCTGATTACCGTGATGCACTGGATAACGGCGAATGTGTTGTTAAAGAGTGGCAAGCGATTAAACACCACAGCATTGATTGGTCTCCCTACCTTAAGCACGATTGGGATATTTCTTATGAAGCACAATTCCCACATGCACGTTTAACTGAATTGGGTGAGTCAATCAGCCAATACCCAGAAGAGCATGTTCAACATTCACGTGTTAAGAAAATTTATAACGATCGTCAGTTAATGGCACGTGGTGAAAAAATGTGTGATTGGGGTTTTGCTGAAAACCTAGCTTACGCAACACTGCTTGATTCAAAATATAATATTCGTTTAGTAGGGCAAGATTCTGGCCGTGGTACGTTCTTCCATCGTCATGCTGTTTTACATGAACAAAAAGAGGGTAAAACTTACCTTCCTTTACAAAACTTATCTGATGACCAAGGACATTTTGATGTCTACGATTCAGTATTGTCAGAATGTGCTGTGTTGGCTTTTGAATATGGTTATTCAACCGCTGCACCAAAAGGTCTTTGTATCTGGGAAGCACAGTTTGGTGATTTCGCCAATGGCGCTCAAGTAGTTTTCGATCAGTTCTTATCATCGGGTGAGCAAAAGTGGGGCCGTATGTGTGGTCTTACAGTTATGTTGCCACACGGTTATGAAGGTCAAGGCCCTGAGCATTCATCGGCACGATTAGAGCGTTATTTACAACTTTGTGCTGAACATAATATGCAAGTCTGTGTTCCTTCAACACCGGCACAGGTTTACCACATGTTACGCCGCCAGGTTGTACGTAATATGCGTCGCCCATTGATCGTGATGTCGCCTAAATCGTTATTGCGTCATCCGTTAGCTGTTTCTAGTTTAGAAGAGCTGTCTAATGGCACATTCCAAAATGCAATTGATGAAATTGATGAGCTTGATAATAAAGCCGTTGATCGCGTTATTTTGTGTAGCGGTAAAGTATATTACGAGTTACTTGAAAAACGTCGCACAGAATCTTTAAATAATGTGGCCATTGTCCGTATTGAGCAATTATATCCTTTCCCTGCTAATGAGTTAGGTGATATTTTAGAACAATACAGCAATGTAAAAGATGTTATTTGGTGTCAAGAAGAACCACAAAACCAAGGTGCTTGGTACTGTAGTCAACATCACTTTAGAACGGTATTACCGAATAATGCAAAACTGCATTATGCAGGGCGTGAAGCGTCAGCTTCTACTGCTGTTGGTTATATGTCTTTACATGTTAAGCAGCAAAAAGCATTAATTAACAAAGCACTGGGTTTCGAAGAATAAAAATAGTATTTGCACGGTTAAAGTGACCTATGTTTTTGATCACTTTTTCATGTGAATGACTCAACGAATTTTATAAAAGACTTTTACCGTAGGACACACATTATGATTGATATTTTAGTACCAGAACTTCCAGAATCAGTAGCAGATGCAACGGTTGCTACTTGGCAAAAACAACCTGGCGATTTCGTTGAGCGTGATGAAGTATTAGTAGAAATTGAAACTGATAAAGTGGTACTAGAAGTACCTGCTACTGCATCAGGTATTTTACAAGAAATTACACAGGATGAAGGTGCTACGGTACTTTCTAAGCAACTTATCGGTAAGCTTAAACCTGCTGATGCGCCTGCTGCTAAACCAACAGAAGTGGTTGTTGAAGAAGACGCTGGTGTTGCTGATGCAAGTCCATCGGTACGCCGTTTAATGTTAGAAGAGGGTATTAAATCTTCAGATGTTAAAGGTTCTGGTAAAGGTGGCATGATCACACGTGAAGACGTTGATAAATTCCGCGAATCTAAAAACAAAGCAGAAACACCAAAGCAAGTTGATATTGTTGCGGCCGTTGCTGCCCGTAGTGACAAACGTGTACCAATGACCCGTTTACGTAAACGTGTTGCTGAGCGTTTATTAGAAGCTAAAAACTCAACAGCAATGTTGACTACTTTTAACGAAGTAAACATGAAACCAATCATGGACCTTCGTAAACAGTACCAAGAAGTATTTGAGAAAAAACACGGTATCCGTTTAGGTTTCATGTCTTTCTACATTAAAGCGGTGACTGAAGCACTTAAACGTTACCCAGAAGTAAATGCAGCAATCGATGGTACTGATATTGTTTACCATAACTTCTTCGATATCAGCATTGCCGTATCGACACCACGTGGCCTAGTAACACCGGTGCTTCGTGATACAGATACATTAAGTGTTGCTGAAATTGAAAAAGGCATCCGTGCATTAGCAATCAAAGGTCGTGATGGCAAGTTAACGGTTGATGAAATGATGGGTGGTAACTTTACCGTGACAAACGGCGGTGTATTTGGTTCGTTATTATCAACGCCAATTATTAACCCACCACAAGCGGCTATCTTAGGGATGCACAAAATCCAAGAGCGCCCAATGGCAATTGACGGTGAAGTGAAAATTTTACCAATGATGTACCTTGCACTTTCATACGATCACCGTTTGATTGATGGTAAAGAATCAGTTGGTTTCCTAGTGACAATCAAAGAATTACTCGAAGATCCTACTCGCCTATTATTGGATATCTAATTATCTAAAATAAAAGCGTGAGCGGTTATTGATTTATATCATTTTTTATTAGTAATCGTTGCACGCTTTAGTAGTATTACTCCACCAAATCGGTTACCTCGGTGGCCTTTAGATCAACTCAACATATGGATAAGAATCATGAATTTGCATGAATATCAGGCAAAGCAACTGTTCAAAGAATATGGCCTTCCTGTTCCACAAGGGATCGCATGTGATAGCGCAGAAGAAGCAGTAAATGCAGCATCTACTCTAGGTGGTGATAAATGGGTTATTAAATGTCAGGTACATGCAGGCGGACGTGGTAAAGCGGGCGGTGTTGAACTTGTAAAAACTAAAGATGGCTTACGTGACTTTGCACACAAATGGTTAGGTAAAAATCTTGTTACTTACCAAACTGATGCAAACGGCCAACCGGTAAACAAACTATTAGTTGAGAGTTGTTCTGATATTGCTAACGAGCTTTACTTAGGCGCAGTGATTGATCGTGCTTCACAGCGTGTTACTTTCATGGCATCTACTGAAGGTGGCGTTGAAATTGAGAAAGTAGCAGAAGAGACTCCTGAGTTAATTCATACAGCAATCATCGATCCATTGGTTGGCGCACAAGCGTACCAAGGTCGTGAACTCGCATTCAAATTAGGTCTATCTGGTAAACAGGTTGGTCAATTTACAAAAATCTTCCTAGGTCTTGCGACTATGTTTGAAGATAAAGATTTAGCGCTTTTAGAAATCAACCCATTAGTGGTTACAGCGCAAGAAGATTTAATCTGTCTTGACGGAAAAATCACAATCGATTCAAATGCAATGTACCGTCAAAAAGAGCTTCACGCGATTAATGACACAACGCAAGATGACGAACGTGAAATGCACGCAGCACAGTGGGAACTTAACTACGTAGCACTTGATGGTAACATCGGCTGTATGGTTAACGGCGCAGGTCTTGCAATGGGTACAATGGATATCGTGCATTTGCATGGCGGTAATCCGGCTAACTTCTTGGACGTTGGCGGCGGTGCTACAAAAGAGCGCGTAACAGAAGCATTCAAAATCATTCTTTCTGACGACAAAGTTGAAGCTGTTTTAGTTAACATCTTTGGCGGTATCGTACGTTGTGATTTAATTGCTGACGGTGTTATCGGCGCAGTTGAAGAAGTAGGTGTTTCTGTTCCTGTTATCGTTCGTTTAGAAGGTAACAACGCAGAACTAGGTCGTAAGATCCTTGCTGAATCGGGTCTAAATATTATTGCAGCAACATCTTTAACAGATGCAGCTCAGCAGTCTGTGAAAGCGGTAGGTGGCAAATAATGAGCATTTTAATTAATAAAGATACAAAAGTAATTTGTCAGGGTTTCACTGGCGGCCAAGGTACTTTCCACTCTGAGCAAGCGATTGAATACGGCACAAAAATGGTCGGTGGTGTTTCGCCTGGTAAAGGTGGTCAAACACATTTAGGTCTTCCTGTATTTAATACAGTACGTGACGCAGTAGAAACAACTGGCGCAACAGCATCAGTTATCTACGTACCAGCACCATTTTGTAAAGATGCAATTCTTGAAGCGATTGATGCGGGTATTAAACTTATCATCACTATCACTGAAGGTATTCCAACATTAGATCTTGTTGCTGTTAAAGTTAAACTTGATCAAGCTGGTGTTGTCATGGTTGGTCCTAACTGTCCGGGTGTTATCACGCCTGGCGAATGTAAAATCGGCATCATGCCTGGTCACATTCACCAGAAAGGTCGCGTAGGTATTGTTTCTCGCTCAGGTACGTTAACGTACGAAGCTGTTAAACAAACGACTGACGAAGGTTTTGGTCAGTCTACTTGTGTTGGTATCGGTGGTGATCCAATTCCTGGTTCAAGCTTCATTGATATTCTTAAATTGTTCCAAGAAGATCCACAAACTGAAGCGATTGTAATGATCGGTGAAATTGGTGGTACTGCGGAAGAAGAAGCGGCTGCTTACATTAAAGCAAACGTAACTAAACCTGTTGTTTCTTACATTGCCGGTGTTACTGCACCTGCTGGTAAGCGTATGGGTCATGCTGGCGCAATCATCGCTGGCGGTAAAGGTACTGCAGAAGATAAATTTAAAGCACTAGAAGATGCAGGCGTGAAAACGACTAAATCTCTTGCTGATATCGGTAAAGCATTACGTGAAATTACTGGTTGGTAGTATAACAATAGCTGTCAGTTTTTAGCTGTCGGCTATCAGTAAGTTCAAATTCAAGCCTCGCTAATTAGCGGGGCTTTTTTGTGTCTGAATTTTGGCGTGAAATTACTGGTTGGTAGTATGCCAATAGCGGTCAGTTTTTAGCTGTCAGCTATCAGTAAGTTCAAATTCAAGCCTCGTTAATTAGCGGGGCTTTTTTGTGTCTGAATTTTGGCGTGAAAACGACTAAATCTCTTGCTGGCTTTTAATGAATACGAGGGCAAAGCATTACCTGAAATTACTGGTTGGTAGGAATGGTAATAGCTGTCAGTTTTTAGCTGTCGGCTATCAGTAAGTTCAAGCCTCGTTTTTTAACGGGGCTTTTTTGTATCTGAAATTTAAAGCTATTCACCACAAAGAAAAAGAAAGTTGAGGGTCTTACTTCGTGGTTGGCTTTGGTTTTATCTTGTTCATTTTTTTGCACTGTCAGCACCTCTAACAAGTTCAAAAGCGATTCACCACGAAGGCACGAAGAAAAAGAAGCTTGAAGGTCTTACTTGGTGTTCTCTGTGTAGCTTCGTGGTTAGCTTTGTTTTTATCTCGTTCATGTTTTACTTCGTGTTCTCTGTGTAGCGTAGCGGCTTCGTGGTCGGCTTGGGGTTTATCTTTGTTCATGTTTTATTTGCACAGTTAGCGCCTGTAACAAGTTCAACGGCTATTCACCACGAAGGCACGAAGAAAAAGAAGGTTAAAGCTTTACTTGGTGTTCTCTGTGTAACGCAATGGCTTCGTGGTTAGCTTTGGTTTTATCTTTATCTTCGTTCATGTTCTATTTACACAGCACGCGTTCGTGGTTGGCTTGGGTTGTTTGGTCTTATTTATTAAATGAAAGGCGATTTGTAGAATGTGCTGTTTGTCTTAATTGAGGCGAGAGAGTAATGATTAATATTATCAGGGTGTTATATCTGTTTTGAACTGATTTGTTAATTTAAGCGATTTCACTAACTCAAGCGGCTATAAATACGCTAAAATGCGCGGCTATTATCTTATTTTAGAGCCCACTATATTAATGACCGCTATTACAATACCTGCCAACTTTACAGAACTTGGCCTTATTCCTCCTTTATTAGCTCGCTTAACTGAGCTGGAATATCAACAGCCAACGCCTATTCAAGCTCAAGCTATCCCAAGTATTTTAGCTGGGCGTGACTTAATTGCAGGTGCTAATACCGGTTCAGGTAAAACAGCTACGTTTGCATTGCCTTTATTACAACAAATACACGCAGAAAAACCACTAAGCAGTAAAAACAGCAAAGGTAACTATGTTACTGGCCTGATTTTAGTGCCGACGCGTGAGCTTGCTAAGCAAGTTGCTGATAGCATTAAATCTTACGCAGTGCATTTTAACGGTAGCATCAAAACAATCGCTGTTTTTGGTGGTGTATCGGTTAATACACAAATGCTTGCATTACGTGGTGGCGCAGATATTTTAGTGGCAACACCGGGTCGATTACTGGATCTTATTTCGAGTAATGCTATCAAGCTAGACTTAGTTAAAACTTTAGTATTAGACGAAGCTGATCGCATGTTAAGCCTTGGCTTTACTGAAGAGTTATCTGCAATACGTGCATTATTGCCAAAGAAAAAACAAATCTTACTGTTTTCTGCGACCTTCCCAGAAGAAGTGAAATCGTTAACAGAAGAATTACTTAACGATCCGATTGAAATACAAGTACAAAGTGCCGATGCGAGTACCTTAGTACAGCGTGTATTTACGGTTAACAAAGGTCAAAAAACAGCTTTGTTAGCGCATTTGATCAAAGAAAATAAATGGCGCCAAGTGCTTATTTTCGTTAATGCAAAAAACAGCTGTAATCACTTAGCAGATAAACTCTCTAAGCGTGGTGTTACTGCTGAAGTATTCCATGGTGATAAAGGTCAGGCTGCACGTAGTCGTGTTCTTGAAGCCTTTAAATCAGGCGAGATTGATGTATTAATTGCCACTGATATTGCTGCCCGTGGTTTAGACATCGAAAAACTGCCTGTTGTTATCAACTTTGATTTACCAAGAAGCCCATCTGACTACATGCACCGTATTGGTCGAAGTGGCCGTGCTGGTGAAGTTGGTTTAGCATTATCGCTTATCGATCATGAAGATTACCATCACTTCAACGTGATTGAGAAGAAGAACAAAATCAGACTTGAGCGTGAAGAAGTCGCGGGTTTTGAAGCGGGTGAATTTACCCGTGATGCATTTTCTGCCCCAGAAAAACCGATGGCTAAGCCAGAAGGTAGTGGCAAGAAAAAGAATAAAAACAAAGTGCAAATCAACGCCGATATTTGGTTAAGAAACTCTTAATTAATTCAGCTAAAAGCACAAAAAAAGAAACAGAGGCATCACATAGTGGTGCCTCTCTTTTTTTTATCCTTTTGGCGGGAAGTTAAAACATGAACCTCAACGCTAACAAGTTCAAAAGCGATTCACCACGAAGGCACGAAGAAAGTGAAGGTTAAAAGGCTTACTTTTTATTCTCTGTGTAATGCAGTGGCTTGGTGGTTTTCTTTGCTTGTTTTTTCTTATTTAGCAATCTGCTTTTTTATATCAATACGCTGTGTTAATTTAATCGCATTTCAGTTTCATGGTGATGGTTTGCCATCTTTGTTTAGGTTTCTTTTTAAATGCACAACATCTCATCAAGTTTCTTCGGCCGACTGTTTGGCAACGCAACCCATCTCTCTCTCAATCATGACGGTTTAACGGTCACGGTTAAAGGTGTAAGCAGCGCATTAATATGGCAAGACTTAATATCACCTCCGGTATTTACTTTGCATTGGTTGGGGCAAACCGTGACCTTTTCTACAGCCGATAAACACTATGTGCTCAGTAAATTGGCCTATCAAAGTGATAAAAAACAGAAGGTGCTTGCTGAGCAATACTGGATAGCTGCACATGCACAGCGATTGGAAAGACTACTCACTAAAATAGATACGTTTGTCCATGGTCGTTATTTACGCCAATCGGGTGTTAAGCGTATTCAAGTTGCGGTTCAAGCTGAATATGCTCGCTGGTTTCCCTGGGCAACGGTGAGTCAGGCTTTGGGAGAAAGCGCTGAGCTTGTGCAACTGTTAGCAAATTATCAGCAATGGCAAACACACGATATTAACGATTTCCGTGAAAGCTATATAGATAAGCAACTGTCATTACATCAACACTTCTTTGATAACGTAGAATCAAACCCGTTAACACTAAAGCAACGTCGAGCTTGTATCATTGACGATGATAATAATCTGTTACTAGCCGGGGCAGGTACGGGTAAAACCAGTGTGATGGTTGGCCGAGCAGGGTATCTCATCAACAGCCAACAAGCCTCTCATCATGAATTGTTATTACTCGCCTACGGAAAAAAGGCGGCGGATGAAATGGATGGGCGCATAAAAGAAAAGTTAAATACGCACAAAATTAGCGCGACCACGTTTCATCAACTGGGTTTGACTATTATCGCCCAAGTCGAAGGCGAGAAACCCAATATTTCTGTGTTTGCTGAAGATGAGAAAGCCAAGGCTAAATGGGTACAAGGTTGTTTTGAGCAGTTCATTAATGACCAAGCGTCTTATCGCCATTTAGTATTAGACTATTTTAGTCGATATTATTATGCCGAAAAGAATGCCGTTGATTTTGAGTCTTTGGGTGATTATTACCAATATTTAACCGATAACGATATTCGCAGTTTAAAGGGTGAAAAAGTAAAAAGCTTTGGTGAATTACGCATCGCTAATTGGCTTTTCCAACAGGGTATTGAATATCGCTATGAACAAAATTATGCGATTGCAGTCAATACGATGGCGCGTAAACAATACCAACCTGATTTTTTTCTACCTGCGCTGAATGTCTACATTGAGTATTTTGGCATTGATGAACATGGCGACACGGCTTCGTATATTGATAAAGACGAGTATCACGCCTCCATGTTATGGAAGGAGCAAACTCACAAGGACAATAATACGCAATGTATCAAGCTGACTTATGCGCATCATAAACGTGGGGCATTGCTTAAGACGTTAGACAAACAGTTATCAATACAACAAAAGGCGTATAACGCACCCCCTTATGAAGCGTTGCCCGATGAGGTGTTATTAGCAACGCTTAAAGAAACCGGGCGTATTACCTTGTTAGCGGAGATTTTCGCTAAACTGCTCGGGCTTTATAAAAGCGCCTGTGTAGATGATGTTTCAGAGCAAGTTATCATTGAGCAAGCAGCTGATCCTAAACAGATGTACAAAGCCTTTGAATTATTAAGCCCGATTTATGACGCTTATCAAAAGCGCTTAGCCGAGAATAATGAAATTGATTTTGAAGATATGATCAGTAAAGCACTGGAGTATATCAACACGGGGAAATTTTGTTGCCCGTGGCGTTTCATCATGGTCGATGAGTTTCAGGACATCTCAGAGCCTCGTGCGCGATTAGTTAAAGCATTACGTGATAATAACAAAGGTTGTTCTGTTTTTGCGGTAGGCGATGACTGGCAAGCCATTTATCGCTTTAGTGGCGCGGATGTTACGTTAACCACCTCATTTACAGATTATTTTGGTGATACAGCACAAACCACGCTGGATACGACGTTTCGTTTTAATAACCGTATTGGCGATGTTGCCACGGCGTTTGTGAGTAAAAACCCTGCACAAATTAGTAAAACCATTCGCTCAATTCACAGTGTCGAAAAACCTGCTGTATCGCTATTAAGAAAAACAGTGTCTAACACGGCAAGTCAAGGTCAACAGGTGATTGATGAAATCGCCAATGGTGCATTGCATGACGTCTTAAAGGCGATTAGCCAGCAGGTGAACAAACCCGTCAGTGTTTATTTGTTAGCGCGTTTCTGGTTCCAATTACCCAATGCTGCTACGCTACAAACCTTAAAAAATCACTACCCAACACTTAATATTCAAACGCAATCATTCCATGCATCAAAAGGTAAAGAAGCCGATTATGTGGTTATGCTTGGACTGACGTCAGGTAAACATGGTTTCCCTTCTGTTAAAGCAACGCCTGCTATCTTAGAGGCATTATTAGCAAAACAAGAACCCTTTGAACACGCAGAAGAGAGGCGATTGTTTTATGTTGCGTTAACCCGTGCTAAACACCGCGTCTATATTATTGCTGATATGGGCCAAGCCAGTGTCTTTGTTAAGGAATTAATCGATGAGCATGATGTTGAACTTAATGAATTTGGCATTACAGTCAATCAAGCGTTTGTGGATCAAATTAACTGTTTAGTCTGTGAAACGGGTTCATTAAAACCCCGTGTTGGTCATTACGGACCTTTTTACGGCTGTTCTCATTTTCCACGTTGCGATCATAAAGAGCGCGCCTGTGTAAAATGTGAAAGTGTCATGAGCAAGAACAAATACCCTGGTTTTAAAGTCTGTTTAAATGAGAGTTGCAATGAATTACTGCCTATTTGCAAATTGTGTGGTGCGGAGATGGCCTTAAGGAAAAGCGCAAAAGGCAGTTTTTGGGGATGCAGAAACTACAAAGGAAATGAGCCACAAAGTTGTAAAAATGGTATCGATCATTCAAAAATTCAGTGGCCGAAAATAAACAGTTAAGTTACTCTCTCACTTTTTCTAACCGACACAGGACAAATGTATGACTACAACACAAGATATGATTAAACACACTGAAAACTGGGTGAGTGATGTGATTGTTAAATATAACATTTGTCCCTTTGCACGCAGAGAAGTTGAGCGTGGTTCAATTCGTTATGCCTTAATTGAAGAATCGAAAAAAAAGAAAGTGCTGCAATCGTTATTAGATGAATGCCGTTATTTAGACGAACACAGTGAAACAGAAACAACATTGTTTATTATGCCCAGAGGTTTTGAAGGTTTTTATGCTTTTTTAGACTTAGTGGATATGGCTAATGACTTGCTTGATTTAGAAGGGTACGAGGGCGTTTATCAACTGGCTAATTTCCATCCTGATTATTGCTTTGCTGATGAACCTCAAAGCGAACCTTCAAATTATACTAATCGCTCGCCTTACCCTACCTTGCATATTATTCGCGAGAAAAGCATGGAGATGGCGATTAATAACCATCCCGATGTTGATGCCATTCCTGAACGAAATGTTGAGTTTGCCAATAAAAAAGGTAATAACTTTTTTGCGACCTTACTGGCGAGTTGCTTACTCAATAAATAGCGTTTTAAAGCGGCGTTTACAGGGCAAATGCATTATAAATGCTATTAAACAATTTAAATAAATTCAAAAGAAATTAACCACGAAGGCACGAAGAAAAAGAAGGTTCTCTGTGTAACGAAGTGGCTTCGTGGTCGTTTTTATGAGGCTCCCAGATGATTAATCTGGCGAACATTTTTGACTGTTTGTAAGCGCATATATTCTTTAAACGCTTCCACTGTTTTTGGCTGTGCAAAATAATACCCTTGGAACTGTTCACAGCCTTTTTCAGTTAATAATTCCATTTGCTCTCTGTTTTCAACCCCTTCGGCGATCACGTTCAGGTCTAAGTGTTTAGCCATGGCAATAATGGTTTTAACAATCATGGCATTTTTAGGATCATGAACAATATCGCATACAAAGCTTTGATCTATTTTCAACTGACTTAATGGCAGCTCTTTAAGGTATTTTAGTGAAGAGTAACCGGTACCAAAATCGTCAATAGAGATGCTAACACCGAGTGATTTTAAGATGGTCATTTTGTTAATGGTATCTTTGATATCATCAATCACAATACCTTCTGTTATTTCAAGGGTGAGTTGATTTGCCGATAAATGATGTTTTTCAAGCGCTTCACGTATGGTATTCACAAAGTTGAGATGCCTGAATTGTTTAGGGCTCACATTGACTGAAATCTTATCTAAATAAATATTTTCTTCTGACCAGCGTTTAAATTGAGCACAACTTTCCTCTAATACCCAAGTCCCTATTTCTATAATGAGGCCTGATTCTTCGGCAATACTAATAAACTCAAGAGGGGATAACAGACCTTTGATGGGATGCTTCCAGCGGATAAGTGCTTCAACACCAAAGCAGTGTCCTTTATTATCAACCTGTGGCTGATAGACCAAAAACAGCTCTTTACTGATTAATGCGACACGTAATGCTTCTTCAATATCAACACGTTTGTGTGCTTGTTCTTGCATTTCAGTATTGAAGAAACAAAAACAATTTTTGCCTTTTTCTTTAGCGCGATACATTGCCGTGTCTGCTTGGCGGAGCAATTCATCGGAGTTACTCTTATGGCTGGCAAATACCGTGATGCCTACACTAATGGTCATGTGATGTGGGCTACCTTTGAGTATGATCGGCGCTTTCATGGCGTTGACCAGCTTTTGTGCAACCAGTGTGGATTCATGGTTAAGTTTTCGCGAGTAAGCTTGATTTTTAATGATCAATACCACGAACTCATCGCCGCCTAAGCGTGCCACGGTATCTTCAGCACGAATACAATCAGAAAAACGCTCAGAAACACGTAACAATAACTCGTCACCCATCGCATGACCCAAAGAATCATTTATCCATTTAAAGTTGTCTAAATCAATGAATAACAAGGCGCCGTAAGACTGTTGTCTATCACACATTGCCAGTTTTTCGTTTAAGCGGTTAATCAGAAGACGACGATTAGGTAAACCGGTGAGAATGTCAAAATGTGCTAATTTCTCGATCTCTTTTTTGCTGGATAATAATTGCCCGGTACGCTGATTAAAAATTTCAACCAGTGAATTGAGCTCTCCTCTACCAGAAGTATTAAACAGTGCCATGTCTTCACTGCTGTTATTGTTATCGACTTGTGCTTGAACTTGTTTCGCTAAATGACTAATAGGTGAAGTGACCACGTAGCGGATGAATAACCAAATAATGAAGATGGTAATAATTAATGCAACCAGTGTAGAAAGCATGAGGCGTTGATAGGTCGCGGTGATTTTTTCTATGCCGATGCTGTAGGGCATCACGGTAATAATTTTCCAATAGGTCTCGGGCATCATGGAAATAGAAACAAAAACGGGTTCGTTGAGTATCGGGTCGTTATCTAAAAACAGGTTGCTGCGTTTGGGTAACGCATTATTGCTGTCATTACGATTATTAAGCAGTGAGGCGACAACGAGATTAGCCTCTTGCTTGTTTATTTGATAACTCGCTAGTGCCATTGTATCGGTGAGTTTTTTACCAAATTGGCTGTTGTGTAATAGGTTTTCAAGTAAATCATTACGTTGTGAATCTAAAATATTGGAAAAGCTTTCAAATTGCGGGTGTTTTTTGGCCAGATCTTTATAATTTATAAAAGATTGTAATTCACTGCCATCTCTGTTTTTAACCGTTGTAATCACTTGTTGTATTTTTGGATAGGAAAGAAAGGTGCCATTACGATCAATCGCAAAAGCATAACCACTAAAGGAGCGGGTTGCTTCTTTTAATAGATGTTGCAGACCCAGTAGTTTTAAATCGATGGTGGCTACGCCGATATTTTTTTTATCTTTTATCAGTGGTGCACTGACGGTAACCATAGGTTGTAGCGAGTAAGGGTCGGTATATGATTTTGACCAGTACGTCTCACCTTCTAATAGGTGGGTAGCGGGTACATACCATTCTTCCTGATGGTAACCATTGCCTTGTGGTTGATTATAATCATCGTAAAAAGTCAGTTGGCCAAATTGATTACGTGCCCAGAAGAAACTATTGCGCTCTTTTTTTTCATCAAATTGATAAGGCGCAGGCCAAATTCCACCCCCTGCAATAAAGGCTTCTGTGCCTTTGTAATTGAGTAATTGTGGTACCAGTGAGTGGTATGATTCGTTTGTATTAGGCAGGGCTTCCGCTAAGTTAGCCATCGCATCCACTAGGGTTGCACTGAGTACCGTGTGTCTTTCTAACTCTGAAATGACTTGGTTATTGGCTTCGTTTAAGCGTAAATAGGCTTCTTCTTCAATAATTTGATCACCGAAGGTTTTTAGTATCATAAAGACCGACAGGGCGATAAAGAAAAAAAGTACCACGAAGATAACTGCCATCTTAAACTGTAGACCGTCATACCATTTAAACGAAAACGTAGATTTATTGTCCATTACATCACCAGAGTTGAATGAGTTTGATATTTTATCAGGCACGCTATTATTAGCATGGCTAGAATATGAGTTAAGCACACATCAAAATTAATGCTTATAAAAAGTCAATAATTTACAAAACTTACAAGTCAGGTCAATGATAAGCCACAGTTTATTGCGAATAACCAATTTGACAATAAATTCACGTTTTTATTGTGGGCGTACTAATACTCTACTGTTATCTGCAATAACGCCGGTTTACCTGTTGGCGAGAGTTTGAGCTTTGATTAATAAGCATACTGACAACACATTAATAATTGATTAATAAAAGCGCGTATTAACGTGATCTGCATCTAAAACAAATAAGTAATGTAATGTTTTAATTCAGTTGTTGTGATCAATGTCCTACCTGTGTAATCTGTTGCGACTTTCAGGTCTTGGTTTTCACAACCAGAGTCTATTTTCTAAATTAATTTTATATATAAAGGATATCTGATGAGCAATAAGCTGATCCTAGTACTTAACTGCGGTAGTTCTTCATTAAAGTTCGCAATCATTGATAGCGAAAATGGAGATGAAAAATTATCTGGCCTTGCTGAATGTTTACATTTAGAAAATGCTTCAATGAAATGGAAGTTAGAGGGTGTAAAAGGGAAAGCTGAGCTAGGTAATGGCGCTGCACATAAAGAAGCATTATCTTACATCGTAGATGAAATCTTAGGCGATAAAGCTGAGCTAAAAGCAAGCTTACACGCTATCGGCCATCGTGTAGTACACGGCGGCGAGAAGTTTACTGCTTCTGCTGTTATCACTGATGACGTGATGAAGGGTATTAAAGAATGTATCGCATTAGCGCCTCTACATAATCCTGCACACATCGTGGGTATTGAAGCTGCACAACAAGCATTCCCTGCATTACAAAATGTAGCTGTGTTTGATACTGCTTACCACCAGACTATGCCTGAGCAAGCTTACCTTTACGCACTGCCGTACAAGTTATACTCACAACACGGTATTCGTCGTTACGGTATGCACGGAACAAGCCATTACTTTATCAGCCTAGAAGCCGCTAAAGTACTTAACAAGCCAGTTGAAGAGCTAAACATTATCAATTGTCATTTAGGCAATGGCGGTAGTGTTTGTGCAATTAAAAACGGTAAATCTGTAGATACTTCAATGGGTATGACACCACTTGAAGGTTTAGTAATGGGAACACGTTGTGGTGATATCGACCCTGCAATCATCTTCCATTTACACGATGAGTTAGGTTACAGCGTTGCAGAAATCAACACTATGCTAACAAAAGAATCTGGTTTATTAGGTTTAACTGAAATCACAAGTGACTGTCGTTTCGTTGAAGATAACTACGATACTGAACTTGTTGCAAAACGTGCAATGGACCTTTATTGCTACCGTTTAGCTAAATACATCGCAGGTTACACTGCTGCATTAGACGGCCGTTTAGACGCTGTTGTATTTACAGGTGGCATCGGCGAAAACTCTGCGCCAATTCGTGAACTAACGTTGAACCGTTTAAGCCTTCTTGGTTTTAAAGTAAATGATGAAGCAAACACAGCGTTCCGTTTTGGTAAAGAAGGTATTATTACTGAAGCTGACAGCACAGTTGCGATGGTCATTTCAACAAACGAAGAATTAGTGATTGCACAAGATACGTTCTCACTAACAAAATAACTATCTGTAAAGATATGTGAATTAAAAAACCAGCGCTTAGCTGGTTTTTTTATATCTATTAAAAACAGAGCATTTAATATCAATGACAATAAATAAACTGTCTGTTTTTTAAACATTCATGTGTCAAACTATGTCAGATGAACAGATTGTCACAAACGTTCACAACTGCGCTTATTTTTGGCAAACTTCAGACAACTCTTTTTGCTTTAATAAGCGCATTAGTTAAATCCACTGTATATATATAAATTAATTGATAACCATTTGTAATCACTATTAAACCTACTTTAAGTATGTTAATTTCACGGCGCAATGGATTGCCCCTATTTTTTTTGCTATTCGCATTAATAACCCGTCAAAACCAGAAGAATCCAATAATGAATAAACCTGCTTTATTAACCTCGATACTTATCCTGTTTTCTGTATTAACAAGCTCAGTCGTAAGTGCAAAGCCTAATGCGCGTGGCAAAGCTCGTTCTGCTGTACCTGTTTATAGTGAGGTGGTTAATTACCATCAAGTATCACAAAGCTTGTCATTGATTGGAAAATTACAGTCGGATAATTTTGTCAGTATCGCCACAGAAGTGGCCGGAAAAGTCAGCTCCATTTCAGTAAAAGCCAACCAAAAAGTACAAGAAGGGCAACTGCTATTCACATTAGATGATAGAAAAGCACAAGCGGCTTTACTTGAAGCGCAGGCCTATTTAGCCGATGAAAAACGTAAATTGAGTGAATACAAACGTCTCGTAAAAAGCAATGCGGTGACACAATCAACGTTAGATGCGCAAAGTGCGCTGGTGGATATTGCGCAGGCCCGTTTAACGGCGGCACAAACTGGGGTGAGTTATCATCATCTATTAGCACCTTTCTCTGGCACCATTGGTTTATTGGATTTCAGTCGTGGTCAAATGGTCTCGGTAGGCAGTGAATTATTAACCTTAGATGACTTATCGGTAATGCAATTGGACTTACAAATCCCAGAACGTTACCTGTCGTTAATCTCAAAAGGCATGAAAGTACAAGCGAAGAGCCGTGCTTGGGCCGGCGAATCATTTTCGGGTAAAGTGGTTGCTATCGATTCTCGTATTAACCCTGACACACTAAATTTGCGTATTCGTGTGCAGTTTGATAACCAAAATAACAAATTAAAACCGGGCATGATGATGTCTGCCGAAGTGGTATTCCCTGCCATTAATGAACCCATTATCCCGGTGCAAGCATTAGAATATTCCGGCACTAAACGTTTTGTTTATCTGATTGATGCAACCAATAAAGTACGCCGCACAGAAGTGATGTTAGGCGGACGTATTAAAGACAGTGTGTTGATTGAATCGGGTATCGAGGTTGGCGCGCGTATCGTGGTACAAGGTTTAGTGAATATGTCTGACGGTTTATTAATTAAAGACCTGAGTGAAAGTGAAGCTCTTAGCCAAGATAAAGATCTTAATGATAATAAAGTTCTTAGTGAAGATGAAGCTCTTAGCCAAGATAAAGCCCTTAGCGAAAATCTAATCACTAAAACCCAGGAGACTAAATAATGTGGATCTCCGATACCGCCGTTAAGCGTCCGGTTGTTGCAATTGTATTAAGTCTTTTATTATGTGTCTTTGGGTTTGTTTCCTTTGAAAAACTCGCCGTACGTGAGATGCCCGATATAGAAAGCCCAGTTGTTACTGTGATGACTCGTTATGATGGGGCTGCAGCTTCCATCATGGAAAGTCAGGTAACCTCGATCATTGAAGATCAAATCACTGGTATCAGTGGTATTGATGAAATTCAGTCCGTGACGCGTAATGGTATGTCGCGTATTACCGTGACTTTCGATTTAAGCTGGGATTTAACCGAAGGGGTCAGTGATATACGTGATGCGGTCGAAAAAGCCAAACGTAACTTACCTGATCAAATTGACGATCCCATTGTGTCTAAAAACAACGGCAGTGGCGAGCCGTCGATTTACATCAACTTAAACTCCAATAAAATGGATCGTGTGCAATTAACCGATTATGCGCAACGTGTCTTAGAAGATAGATTTAGCTTAATCACGGGTGTTAGTTCTGTTGATCTTAGTGGCGGTTTATACAAGGTTATGTACATTAAATTGTTTCCTGATTTGATGGCGGGCAGGGGTGTTACCAGTAACGATATTATTGATGTATTAAAAGAGGAAAACGTTGAGAACCCAGGCGGCGAAGTACGTAACGATACAACCGTAATGTCAGTACGTACCGCACGTTTATATGCACAACCGAGTGATTTTGATTATTTAGTGGTGCGTAAAGCAAAAGATGGCACACCTATCTATCTCAAAGATGTAGCAAAAGTGACCATTGGCGCGGAAAATGAAAACTCCTCTTTTAAAAGTAATGGTGAAGTTAATTTAAGTTTAGGTATCGTGCCACAATCCGATGCAAACCCACTTGATGTGGCGATTGAAGTGCGTCAAGAAGTCGAAAAAATTCAAGCCTTTTTACCCGAAGGCACCACTCTGTACGTGGATTATGACTCGACTGTGTTCATCGAAAAATCAATTTCTGAAGTGTATAACAGCCTGTTTATCACCGGTGGATTAGTAGTCTTAGTGCTGTACATCTTTATTGGCCAAGCACGTGCGACGATTATCCCTGCGATTACTGTGCCCGTGTCTTTAATATCTTCATTTATCGCTGCCTATTATTTTGGTTTTTCAATTAACCTGATCACCTTGATGGCACTTATTTTATCTATTGGGCTGGTGGTGGATGACGCCATCGTGGTGGTTGAAAATATATTCCATCATATGGAACGTGGTGAACCCCCTTTATTAGCGGCCTACAAAGGCACACGTGAAGTAGGTTTTGCGGTTGTGGCAACGACATTGGTATTAGTGATGGTGTTTCTGCCTATTTCGTTTATGGATGGCATGGTGGGATTATTGTTCACCGAGTTTTCGGTATTGCTGGCAATGTCGGTGATTTTCTCTTCATTGATTGCGTTAACACTGACACCCGTACTGGCCAGTAAAATACTTAAAACAAAGACTAAACCGAGCCGTTTTAATCAAAAAGTAGAATCATTCTTTCAATCTTTAGAAGCGAGTTATCGTCGACTTGTGATTAAGGCGGTGCAATTTCGTTATATCGCGCCAGTGATTATTATCGCCTGTATTGCCGGTAGTTTTGTGCTGATGCAGCAAGTGCCATCACAATTAGCACCAAAGGAAGACAGAGGGGTATTATTTGCTTTCGTAAAAGGGGCTGAAGGCACCAGTTACAACCGTATGACTGCCAATATGGATATCGTTGAAGAACGAATTATGCCCTTAATAGGCCAAGGGGTTATTAAATCCTTTAGCACTCAAGCCCCCGCTTTTGGTGGTAATGCCGGAGACCAAACCGGTTTTGTTATCATGGTGTTAGAAGACTGGCAAGACAGAAGTGCCAATGTCACAGAGGCCTTAGCGATGGTCAACAATGCCTTAAAAGATATTCCCGATGTACGCGTGTGGGCAATGATGCCGGGCTTTCGAGGCGGATCTAGCGACCCTGTGCAGTTTGTTTTGGGGGGTTCTGATTACCCTGAACTACAAAAATGGGCTGAATTATTAAGACTCAAAGCGGAAGACGCCGGTGTACTGATGGCAGGAGACATTGATTATTCAGAAAAAACGCCAGAGCTAGTGGTCAACATGAACCAGCAACGTGCTGCGGAATTAGGCATTAGCGTTAATGATATCTCAAGTACCTTAGAGATAATGTTAGGCGGGCGTACTGAAACCAGTTATATCGAGCGTGGTGAAGAATATGATGTTTACCTGCGTGGTGACGAAAATAGCTTTAACAATGTCAGCGATTTAAGCCAGATATATATGCGCAGCGCTAAGGGTGATCTGATTACTCTGGATACCATTACCGAAATTGAAGAGATTGCCTCGGCGAATAAACTTTCTCATTATAATAAACAGAAATCGATCACGCTGTCGGGCAGTGTCGGTGAAGGTTATACGTTAGGCGAAGTCTTAGATTATTTAGACCAACTGGCGATTGCTGAATTACCTGAAGATATCGCTATCTCTTATTCTGGTGAATCAAAAGATTACAAAGAAAATAGTAGCAGTGTATTGATTGTATTTGGTTTAGCGTTATTGGTCGCTTATTTAGTCTTAGCTGCACAATTTGAAAGTTTTATTAATCCTTTGGTGGTGATTTTTACCGTACCGATGGGTGTGTTTGGTGGTTTCATCGGTTTGTATTTCATGTCACAGGGGCTCAATATTTATAGCCAAATTGGTATGATCATGCTGATCGGTATGGTGACCAAAAACGGTATTTTAATTGTTGAGTTTGCCAACCAATTACGCGACCAAGGGGTTGAGTTAGAGCAAGCCATTATTGATGCTTCAGCGCGCCGTTTACGTCCTATTTTAATGACTGCCTTTACCACACTGGCGGGCGCAATTCCGTTGTTATTATCAACCGGAGCAGGCGCTGAAAGTCGTATTGCGGTGGGCACAGTTATCTTCTTTGGTATGGCATTCGCCACCTTAGTGACGTTATTGGTTATTCCTGCGATGTATCGTTTGATTTCTGGTGCGACACATTCACCCGGTCATGTTGAAGCGATGTTGGATTTAGAACTGCAACAAGCATCGCTTGAAAAGCAAGCTAAAAGCCTGTCTTAAAAGCGTGGTAACGGGTATATAACAACACAGGAAATGTAGCCTAAGAGGGCTAGCTTGTGTTGTTATATCGTCGCTTTATTACACTTTTGTTGTTTTTGTAAACAAATAAGCAAAAAAATAGCCTGATAAAACCCAGTAATGAAAAGTTTGTGATATATTCCTGCTCAAATTTGTAGGTTAACAAAAAAATGATGGACGGATATCTGTCATTTATTTATCGCGCATTTGATTTAGATCCTACTAGGATGGCATTAGTCAGTGTAATATTGCGAAAATTTGAATAAGTCACTGTAATAAGAGGGAATAATTATGTTGTATGGATTTGATGTTGGCGGCACTAAGATTGCGTTTGCTGTGTATGACCAAGACCTAAATTGTCTGTTTGAAGATCAAACACCAACACCGCATGATTATGCTTCGTTTATTACCACGATCAGTGACATGGTTCGCCAAGCGGACACTAAGTTTTCTGTTAAAGGCCAAGTCGGTTTAGGTTTTCCTGGTGCCATTAACCCAGAAGATATGACTCTAAATTGTGCCAATGTACCTGCGATTAAAGGTCGTCCCCTTATTCATGATTTATCCGTTTCATTAGAGCGTGATATCAAACTTGAAAATGACGCAAACTGTTTCTTACTGTCTGAATGTTTTGGCGGTAGTGCGGACGGTTGTGCGACGGTATTAGGTGTTACATTAGGCACCGGTGTCGGTGGTGCGCTTTTTGTTAATGGAGAAATTCTTACGGGTAAAAACTCTTTTGCCGGTGAAATTGGTCATTATCCATTACCTGCTACATTATTAAAAAAATACCCAGAATTACCTGATTTAACCTGTGGCTGTGGGCGTCAAATGTGTCTAGAGCTTTATGTTTCAGGCACGGGTTTGGGTAACTTGTATAAACACTATGCAAAAGAGCCACTTAAAGGGCCTGCGATTCTTGAAAAATTCCGCGCTGGTGATAAAACCGCGAAGAAAGTCATCGATATCTACTTTGATATTCTTGCTGCCGGAGTGGGCACCGCAATGATGGTCTTAGACGCTGATGCTATTGTATTTGGTGGTGGTTTATCTAAGTTTGAACTGCTAGTGGAAGAGTTTACTAAACGCCTTCCTGCTCATCTATTAAACGATGTACAATTACCTGTGATTGTTAAAGCCAAATTTGGTGGCGAAGGTGGCGTTCGTGGGGCTGCATTACTGAATCACAAAAGATAATTTTTATTTTATTTTTTGTTTTCTAACCGCTTGTTATTTGAGCTGCAAAAACGCTATTTTAAAGCCGATGAAGTGTAAAATTTCATCGGCTTTTTTGATCCCATCAAAATCTCGCTTATTAGCACGCAATCTAGGCTTAAAAAGATCGACAAAGCAGTGCAATCCTTATAAATTAACCCGCTAATACTTTTTCATCAATTTTGTATAAAAACCGTTCATTAAGGAACTTTTATGGCCCTGCAAGCCTATCAACTTCTCCGTATTATCATTATCGATAGCTTTTGGAAAAAACAGGTCAATGAACTTGATCTCACCGGTCATACTCAACTTGAAGGAACCAATGGCGCAGGAAAAACGTCATTGATGCGTTTATTGCCATTATTTTACGGTATGCGCCCAAGTGATATCGTCAGTAAAGTGGATCAAGCCAAAAACTTTGCCGATTATTATCTGCCACGTGATACCAGTTTACTGGTTTATGAATACGTGCGTCCCTACGGACAAACTTGTATGGTGCTTGCGAGTAGCGATGGCCGTGCAGTACATTACAAATTGATTGATGCAGCCTACGACAGCACGTTATTTATTCACGAAAATAAACGTTTGACGATCAGTGAAATTGAACGAAATTACCGTAATGCCGGCACTGTTTGCTCTAGTTTTTTAGGCGTTGATAAATACCGCCAAGTGATTCAAAACTTACGTAGCGGACGAAAAATAAAAGATGTCCGTGAGTTACAAAGTCGTTTTGCATTTTCTGATAATGCGGCGCCACATATTGATAAAGTGGTGAATGGCACCATCGAAAAAAACCTCGATTTTGATGCTGTTAAACGTATGTTGGTGGAAATTGCGAGTGATCATTTAGCGCGTAACAATATCGATGAAAAAGAGAAAATAAGTTTAAACAAAGAAGATATCAGCCATTGGCTTGCCGATATTCAGGCCAGTCGTGCGATTCAGAAAGTGTCTGACAAAATTGCACTGTGGCAAACTGATTTTACCAATTTAGATAGCCTGCTTAACAAGTTGCAACATCTGCATTTTGAGATGATCAACCACCAAAAAAGCTTGCAAGAAAAACAGCAACACTACCAACAAACCAAAAAGACCACGATTGCAGATCTCGATGTCTTAGAAACAGAATTAAAATTGTCTTCGACAACCTTTAGACAAGATATCAGTACATTAAGTGCAAAAATCGAAGCAGACCAAAGCCGTATAAACTTGCTTGATGAAGACAAACTTAATTACGAAGATAACGATGCGGCCAGCTTCCAATTGCAAGCAGACCAAGCACCTCGTTTTCAGCAACAGCTTAATGAAGTGAATGATGTTATTGCCGCTTTTGAAGGTAATATCAGTAAAATTCAGAGCAAATTTGAAAAACTGATCGGCCAAGTTAAGCAACAAAAAATGGTTGATGTTACGGCGAATAAAGAGCAACACTTTACGGTTAAAGAAGCGGCATCGGTGCAACTTTCAGTGATTTCTGAAACACAGCAAGCACAACTGGCTATTTTGAACGAGCAGTTGAACGCCACTAACTTAAAACTGAACATGCAAAAACAAGCGCTTGAAAACGATGTTAAACAAGTGCAACTGCAACAGAATAATCCTGTATTAGAGCCTGAATTAATCGCAGCGATTGAAGAAAATCAACAAAATCTAGGGTTATGCCACGAAACGCAGACATTAATTCTCGCGAAACAAAATGAGCAGAATGGGCAATTAAATGTGCTTGAAACACAACGCACGTTATTGCTTGATAAACACAAGCAAGAAGGGCGTTATCTAGAGAAAATCAATAACCAACGCCATGAAATTGAGTGTCAATTATTGCCTAAGGAAGGTTCGCTACAGCACTTCTTAACGCATCAAGCTGACGCACTTTCATGGAAAGACAACATTGGTCGTTTATTATCAACAGAACAATTAAACCGCACGGATCTTTCACCAAAATGGGCAGGCCCGAGTGACAGTTTTTATGGCTTGCAGTTAGACTTGATGCAATTGCAGGAAAATGACCTGCAACTCAGTGAGAACGAACTGCGTGAAAAAGCACAGGTTTTAGATGTTAAAGCAGGGCAGTTAACAGACAATATTACGGGCTTAGAAAATCAGTTAAATGAGTGCCGTAAACAGATCCAAGCCTTGTTATTAATGATTGCTGAAAGCAAACAAAGCTGTAAGCAAAATGAGCTGAAACTTGAGCAATTAAAAACCCAAAAAACACATCTTAATGATAAAAAATCCCGTGCGATTAAAGCTGCCCAAAGTGCGCGTGACGAACAGTTAAAAGCACTGTTTACACAGCAAAAAGACAATCGTCTAAAAATAGAAACCTTTCAAGAGCAGCAACAAGACGAACGTTTAGCCTTGCATAATGCCATGTTAGAACAGCGCATGGTGGTTGAGTCCGACAGAGACAGCCAACTAGATGAGTTAAGTAATCAGTTACAAGCGATTGAGCTGAGTGCATCTGAGCGTTTACGTGATTATAAAAAACAACACAGTAGCGCACTGAGCGACCTTGATCCCGATGGTGAAGTTGATAAACGCACACAAGATCGTATCGAACTAGAAAAAGCACTTGATGAGTGTGCGGTGTGGTCACGTAAAGCCCGTGAATATGCACAGTTTATGAATGAGCGTTATGTGCACCGTGATAAATTAGTTGAGGTCAATCAGAACCGTGAAATTGAAAAACGTGGTTTTGAAAATAGCCTTGAAGATCTACAAAGCGAAAAAGGCAATGCGATCAATGAAAACCAAAAATCCCTTAAAAAACTGAATGTGCAATTACGCAACAGCACAGAGTTATTAACGCAGCTTAGCGACAGTCAGCGTTTATGTGAAAAGAGTGGCATCAGCGCGCTTGAAAGTGACAATGAGCCTAACAATGAAGCGGACTTAACCGTCAGTTTCTGTTTCGATTGGTTAAAACAGTTTGAAGTCGTTGAGAAACGTTTAAGCGGGCAATTGCAGCGCTTTAATGAAACTTTTAAGAAGAATCATGCAAGCAGTGAGCTGTTTGAAAATTGGCAGAAATTAGTCGCCGATAACGATAACTTCCAAGGCGCTCGTAACCTGTTTAAGTATCGTGATCCAATTATGGACCTGCTCAGCAGCGCCGAGCAGAAACAGAAAAACACCTATCAGCTAGTGACAGTCAACGCCAATATGATCAATGAGTTCTATCAACATATTGAAAACTTTGGTCGTCGTATTAAAAGCATTGGTAAACAACTTTCTAAAAGTGTCACCGCATTAGCGCACTTTGAAGCTCTTGCTGACATTAACGTTTATACGGTGATGAAACAGGAAGAGCTTGAATATTGGGGGCCGCTGCAACAGTTCGCTAAACTCTTTGAGCAACATCGTGATGAGTTACGTGAAGGCATGGGTGACATTCCCGATGATTTGGTGTTTGCGATGCAGAAATTATCCAGTTACTTACCGAGTGACGGCTTTGTATTAGCGCACCACAATCTCTTTGATATTGAATTTTCAATCAGCGAGAAAGGGCAATTAAAATACGCACGTAATGCGCGTCAGCTTAAAAAAATCAGCTCAACGGGGCTTTCATACTTAGCGATGTTATCGCTTTATGCGGGTATTTTAGGCATGTTACGTGGGCAAACTGAAACCCCTTCAAACATCATTCTACCGGTTGATGAATTGGGTGAATTAGCAGCAGAGAATGTCGATTTATTACTTAAAATGTTCTCGGATAATAATATCTGTATGTTATCGGCTTCACCTTCAACGGACCGACATATTCTTTCGTTGTACAACCGTCATTATAAAATTAAAGATAATAAAATTTTCCACGCCAAGATTCCTCTGTCTCGCATTGATGAATTGTTAGCATTACGTGCACAGCAACAACAAACACATGAAGCGGAGGCTACAAATGTTTAAGCAAACGGTACAAAAGTTATTAACCGGTGAGATTATTTGTGAAACGGCCTTTGCTGATCAGTTTGAGTATTTGAGTGTGACTGAGAACCGTGAGCGTGTTGAAGATTTCCTGTCTAACCTAGACAGAAACTTAACCTATTTAGACAGTGCGGATGCGTATTATGCGACCTTTCAGCAAGTGGAACAAGAAAACAGCAGTGAGTTAACCCAGCTGTTTTTAGAGGTGCGTTCATCATTTCGCCCGCTTGTAGAGTTCTTAGAGCTTTTATTAACCGCGACACAAACGGATTTACCGTTACGTGCCAAATCAATGGTTAATATTAACGGCCTTTTTGACCCCTTTGAACATGACCAAACACTGCGTGAACAACTACGCCGTTTAACATCTATAAAGCCCTTTAAAACTAATAAGCTAGAGTCTCGTGAGCAATTGGTATTTATCTTTCAGAAATTAGAAGAGATGGGCTATTTAGTACGTAAAAACAGTGGCAGTAGTCGTTATTACGCCAGCGCGCGTTTTGATCTTATTTATCTGTTAATCGAATTTTTAAATGATTCTGAACGAGTTGAATTACCGGATGCTATTGAGCAAACCCAAGAAGAGTTGCTCTTTTAATGGCTGCTTATAACGCCTCAGATGTAGCGGATTTATTACGTCAAATTGGCGCGCATGATCAACTGCTTGCAGATGCTTATGTGTATGGCACGGTCAGTGAACTACAAAGTGAATCACGTAAAATTGCCAGTTTGCATAAATCGGGTTTGTTACGCCCAGATGATGAACTCGGTGATTACCGCGTCACCGCTGAACTCAAACGTATGCTTAATCGTTTGATGCGCAAACAAAGTAGTTATCGCCAGCTCAGTGATATGGGTAAAGTCATCGATACGCTTGATGATATGGTTAAAGATTACCGTTTATCGGTACAAAGCAATCAGCATGATGATGCCGAATATTATCTGGATCAGCTTGATGATTTGCTCTATGAAGCAAAAGATAACCTCAATGTTAGTCTTGAAAATATGCACCATGCTATTTCAAGTCAGTTTGGTTTTGTAAGTACTTTAAGCGCGAAAGTGCGCGAAAATGAACGTGCTTTACAATATGCACAAAAATTATTAACTGAGTTACAACAGATAGACCCAGAAAGCTGTTACGAATGGGCTGATTGGGCTTGTCCGAGTGACTTTGCACGTAAAGTCAGTGGTTTTGTCTATTGGTTTAACCAAACCTTGCCACGATTGCGTTTTATCATCGACAATATGCGTTTAAGTTTATTTCGCTTACGACGCGATGAAAAACAAGCCAGTTTATTACGTAATATGGCGCGTTACCTTCATCAACATCCTGAGTTTGAAATCAGTGACTCATTGTTTGAAGATGAGCAATTGCCAGAAACACTGAAGTTTGCCCCAGCGATGCAACTCAAAAGTTATGTTGATACGCGTAATAGTGAATTGGAGGCGCCGCTCATTGCGCTGGTCCAAGCAATGCGTAAACCAACCACAACAGACAGCGTAATTGAACGTGAAGAAAGTGATTTAGAACTAGAAGCTGTGCAAGAGTTTGTTATCGACCACGACTTTTTCGAGGAACAAACTGAGCGTTTGTTTGAGCAGGTTATCAAACACGGTGAAGCTATTTCTGCGGTTCAATATTGGAAAATGGCATTAAAAAGTTGGATAAACGAAGCACAACTGATTGAACCTAAAGAATGGGTTGAATTGGTGTTTAGTAGTTATTGTAAATTAACCAATGACCAGCAGGATGCCTTAGATATTAAACCCCAAGGTACCTTAGTGTCAGGGACAACGGATAACTATTCTTACAGTGATGTGAAAATTTTATTACGATGAACAAACGCCTTTTTCAATATTGCCAAAAACATTTACGCCTCATCGACCAGGGGAAATTAAAAGTGAATGCGTCGCTTAAAAAACTGAGCGAGTATAATATTGGTTACATTGAAAACGGTTTTTTTTACTTTACAGCAAAAGACAAACAACGCCTGATAGAGCTTGTTGCGCAAGAGCACAATGGCCTGCGCTTGAGTGATGCTTATCCTGAGAAAACCTCACGCACTGAGATTGCGCAAAAACATCGTAATGAAAAAGTCAGTGCACTGAATGTCAGTGAAGATTTTGTACTGTTAAATAGCTTACATTCGTTACGTTTAAACAACCAAATCATTCAAAATGCACCCTTGAGCACATTAGGCCATTTTATTTGCGCCTCTGAAATTGAAACCATTGAGCATACGCAGATAGTATTTGTTGAAAATTTAATTGTGATGGCGAATCTAAGCCGTTTAAATATTCCTGATGAATTAAAAGAGGCGCTGTGGTTATACCGTGGTGATGTCCAAGCCTTCAACCAAACCGGTACGGCTTATACGTTTTTTAGACGTTTTCAGGATAGCCATCGGCTAATCTGCTTTAGTGATATCGACCCAAGTGGTTTACAAATCAGTTTAACATCCGGTGCAACCCACGGATTAACATTGAGCGAGATAAGCGACCTTACTATTGAACTGCAGGGTAATGAAAATGAATGGTTCAAGCAAAAAAATGCCATCACCTATTTAAACCAATACCGCGCATTACCACGCTATTATGCGTCTCTGTTCAACTTGATGAAAGACAAGCATGTAACACTGAAACAAGAACACATATTACAACATGGCCTGCCACTCAGCGTATTGCCTTTAACATCTTAAGCGTTGTTCATATCTTTGATATATATCCACCATTTACTTTATTTATAATTTACAATTGGTGCATTAAATGAATAGCTTAAGTTTATTAAGGAATAATAATGCCCGCTATATTCAAAGATCGTCCCATCGTGGCTTATTACCCGATGTGGATCGAAAAACAAAACTGGTTAACCCCAAACAACTGTGCATTATCCAAAATTAATCGTGCGGTTAATGTGGTTATTCTGGCCTTTATTGACCCAAGTAAACCCTATTCGGGATCCTTAGATGCGGCGATAAGTGATTATTTTTTTGAAGGTGAAGGAAAAGCACTGGGAGATGTTGCTTCATTAAAACATCTTAAAGAAGCGATTCACCTGTGCAAAATTCATCATCCCGGGCGTAAAGTGTTAGTTTCGGCTGGTGGTGAAATTGGTGGTGAATTTATCAATGCAGACTTTAGCTCTTTAGCATTATTGGTGGCGGAATTAGATCTCGATGGTTTAGATTTAGACTATGAACCCGATCAAGTGATGACCCAAACCCCCGCGCAGATAGCGATTTACCAAAAAATAATTATAGAGGCACGCCTCGCACTAGATCAACAAACGCAGAGAACAGGTAAAAAATACTTATTAAGCTGCGCGCCAACGGCTGTTGGTTTATTGTCTGAAAATGAACAAAAAATTGAATTTATTGAACAGGTTGCACAGCGTTTAGCCCCTTTAGTTGTTGCCAGTGAGCATACCGATGCTTTACACGTTGGTCAATTAATGGACGACCCTGAAGGCAGTAAAAGCAGTGCGTTAAGTGCCTTTAATTTTAAAGCATCGGGTAAAATGCGCGATGTATTCCTGCAAAAAAGTGCATATGAAAATTACCCTTATGTCGGTAACATGGTCGATATTGTGATTTATCAGGCTTATAACATGGGCAGTGTGAATTTATTAGGGCGTTTACTTTGTTATGAAAGTCATCGTGCTATTTCTGAATTTTTACAAAAAAACACGGATCAGGGCGGATTTTCCATTATTCATGGTTCGCATATTGGCCAAGAAGCATTTCCACGTTACTCACATACCTTATCCAGATTAACCACTATTTATAGTTACATTTGTCTGTATGGCGAGGCGAATGATGGCGCAAGTTTTTGGTCTTATGGGCAAGACCCCGTCGATCAGCAAGATTACCTGCCAGCCCATGGTATGGGTTATACCGATAGCAAAGAGGTTTTTGAATCGATGGCTTTATTACATGATAAATATCATGTCAATTATGCTACAGTACAGCCTTAAATTTGAAAGACAAAAGAGAATATTATGTTAATTAGCAAAAGCACTGCCGTTGAATTCCATTACACATTAAGTAATGAAGGTACTCAACTCGAAAGTAGTTTAAACGAGAAAGCAATGGGTTACTTACACGGCCACGGTGGTGTATTTCCTGCGTTAGAAACTGCGCTAGAAGGCAAAACAATTGGTGATACAATTGAAGTCACTTTAACACCAGAAGAAAGCTACGGTGAGCGCCGCGAAGAAGGTCATATTCAACGTATCCCGATTAAGCACTTACAATCAAATGAAAAAAAATTGAAAGTAGGTTCAGTTGTTTTAGTTGAGTCTAATGAAGGTCGCCAACAAGTAACCGTGGTTAAAGTCGGTAAATTCAACGCTGATTGTGATCTTAACCACCCGTTTGCAGGGAAATCACTGACGTTTGCTATCGAAATTATGTCAGTACGTGCTGCAACAGAAGAAGAAGTAAGCCACGGCCATATTCACGCTGAAGGCGGTTGTGGACACTAGGAGTCGCAATGAAACGGGTAACACTGTATTCAACCAATCAATGCCCACATTGTGATAGTGCAAAACAGTATTTTGAATCTAAAAACATCAAGTTCCGTTTGGTAAACATTAAAAGCCCAGTAGGGCAAAAAGAGTTTGCTAAAACAGGTTTTCGCGCGGTGCCTATTGTTAAGGTCGGCGAAGATTATTTGAATGGTTTTTCGATTGTAAAGTTCAATAAGCTTTATCAAGGTTAACCGTTAATGGTTTAGCTGCATTGCCTAGCTTAAAGCAGTCCTTTAAATATACTTGAAGGGCTGTTTTTTATATTTATAACCTCCTATTATTTACTCATTTACTCATTTCTTTTCTAATTCCTAATTCACCTCCCTATTAGAGACTGCCATGAACAACAAAATCTATTTCCCTGTACTTATTATTATCGCCGGTTTAACACTTTATTATAATATGCAAGCCGCTGATGCAACGGTTTCAAAGCCACCACAAACGCATATTGAAGAAACCGCTTCTGTGGTGACAATTAACTCGTTAGCCGCCTTAAATACCTTATTCGATAAACTCGATTACCATGAAACAACCTGGAAGCAGGAGAGTAAAGTTGTACCTCGTATTTCCTTTAAAGGCATCGGAGATAATTGGTCAACTAAGTCTAATCAATTACCCGTGAATACCAAAAAATCTATTTTCTTTCGTCTCATCACGCCCTTAGTGCTGATCGCGAATGAGCAGGTTATCGCAGAGCGTCATATCGTTAAAACGGCACCATTAAGCTCGGAAAAATTACTTGAGATTGCGCTTAAATATCGCATTTTAGATGTGAAGAACAAAAATAAATTATTAACTGAAGCGCAACGTGTCAGTTTGTTAGCGCGTGTGGATATTTTGCCGCCTTCATTAGCGGTGGCACAAGCCGCAGAAGAGAGCGGTTGGGGCACGTCACGTTTTGCGAGTAAAGGTAATGCGCTGTTTGGCCAGTGGGATTTTAGTGGCAATGGCATGAAACCAAAGCAACAACGTAAAGAATTAGGCAACTACGGCGTAGCACGTTTCGATAGTCCGCTGGCTTCCGTTGAAGCTTATATTTTTAACATTAATAGCAATGCTGCTTACCTGAAATTACGTGTATTGCGTGCTGAGTTACGTGCTAATAATACACCGGTGACAGGTACTGAACTGGCGGGTACATTGGATAAATATTCTGAAAGAGGTGAGGCGTATACTGAGGGTTTACGTCAAATGATTCGTTTTAATAAACTGGAAACGCTTGATACATTAACGCTTTCTAAGGAAAAATTAATCCACCTGAATACTGATGGCTAGATTTGACTAGATTTTGTTAGGGGTCATAAATAATAGCTTATTAAAAATGGCATAAGCACATTTTGTTATGCTTATGCCATTAAATACGTCTTCTGTGTTTTTCTAAAAGAAGGCGCTTATTTCATATCTTGTTCTACTAACCACAGACGGAATGCTTTTTTCTCTTCCTTTGATGCCTGCTGGTAAAGTGACTGTAAAGTGCCTTTTTGCGTACTCGCAACGGTTGTTGCAGTCGCTGCTGCTACGGCTACGGCTACGGTGCCTGATGTTGCTAAGGCAATATTGTTCTCTTGATTGTAAGCCACAATCAATGCTTCAATATCGCTGTAAGGCATAAAACCTTTCCCTTCTAACGTGGTGCTATCATCAATTTTGTATTGATTATCTTCACTACTGATCTGCCACGTTAAACCGGCCTTAATCTGTTTCTCTGCTTGACGTTGTGTATTCATTTGTTGAACAGATATTTTTGTATCTTGCTGTAGATCGATGCTGAAAATAGCAGGGCGACTCTCAATGATGTCATCGTTGTTAAATTGTGTTGAGTAACGCACCACTATCTGATGTTCACCGGCTTTTAGCTTATTACTTTTTTGAGAGAAAAAACTATTTTTTACCTCTTTACCATTGATCGCTAATATCTCTACGCCATTAACGCCTTCTAGTTCGAGTGCGTAGCTTGAAGGTATCATCGCTAAGGTTAATAATACTGCTGATATTGTTCTCATAAGTCTTCCAAGTTGAGGTATTAGTAATGAAAATTGTAACTATTTATTAACACGAAAAATAGTTAAATATTTACTTTGTGTCATGTTTTTGTGGGGAATATCCATATTTAAAATACATTAAAGCGTGAAAGTGCAAAGACTTGAATGCAGAAAGCTTGAAGGCGGGAAAGCAGATGAAGGCTTGAAGGGGGTTGAGCAGGGCTATTGCTAGCCCTGCTTATATTTTATTTACTGGTTAAATTAAACGTAGTGGTGATAATGTTGTTTTCAGCGCTACCTTCAAGAGAAGGATTAAGTGCAAAAACCTGGCTATTATTCACTGTGTTTATTTTAATTAATTCATTTTTAATCACACTAATACGTTGCTGTGCTAGCTCGGTTAATTGCAGGCTTGCTAAGGGCTGTACGCTCACAAGGTGATCAAATAACAGTTGCTGATATTGCTCATCAAAGAGAGCTTGTTCAACCTCTTTTTCAGGATCCTGCGCCTCAACTAATGGTTTCTTCAACGCCTCAAGCGTTTTTTCACCCTCTGTTTCAGTAATCGCTTGTTCCATTATGTTTATTTGTTCGCTGACGGCTTTGTCTGCCAGTGCAAGTCGTGTGTTCAGCGCCTGTATTTTTAAAACATGACTTTCTTGCTCACTGTCCACGTTAACGCGTATCTCTAAGATAAGCTGTGGGCGTTTGTTGAGTAGCTCAGCTAATGTTTTTAAGTTCGCTGTTTGTTGCTCACTTAATGTCGCGCTTGCTAACTCAAACTCCACAGCGTTAAGCGTTTGCTCATCACCACCGGCTAAATTGGCCAGTAATGAGAAAGGCGAAGTAACCGCTTTGGTTAATACATTTAGCAGTGCTTTCATGATTAAACCACCGATTTCAAAATCAGGGGAGTTCATGTCACCTGTAGTAGGCAAGCTAATATCGATAATGCCATCGCTATCTTTAAATAAGGCCAGTGCAAGTTTAAGCGGCAGGTCAAGCGACTCTTCACTGTCTACGGCATCACCCAATTCAAACTGATCTAAAATTAAACGGTTGTGACCATCTAAGTAACCTTTCACTATTTTATAGTTTAACGCCAGGCTTAGTTTCCCTTTATCAATAACATAACCCGCATAACGACCGGCATACGGCGTCAGTGTCGTTAATTCGATTTTATCAAAGTTGATATTAATGTCGGTGTATAAATCGCCACTTAATGGGTTTATTTTACCCTCGACTAATACTTTTCCGTATTCCTCAACCGTCCCTTTGATTTTTACATCAGCAGACTCAAGGTTGTTTGAAGAGAGGCCTTTAATCACACCGTGCATATTTTGGATGCTGGTACCAAATTGAGGGCGCAATGAGAGGTCGGCAAAATAAGTGCTGCCCCCATTAATTAAAATTTCATTAATGTTTATTTGTGGTGCGGGCGATTGTTTGCTCTTGGCTTTGGTTTTTTTACTTTTAGTTTCTTTTTGGGCAATCATTAATTGTGAAAAGTTAATGCTTCTATCTGCAGTGATGACCAAACGAGAGTAAGGTTTATCGAGTATTATTTTGTTGATATCAATGGCTAATGGAGAGAGGTTTACCTTGAACGGTGTTACCTGTAGTTTTTTCCAGCCTAATAAACGACGTTTTATAATGGTGTCTCGGCTATCAAAATCAGTGATCGCAATATTACCTTTAAAGTTTCCTTTAAACTCATCTTGTAATCCTTGTTGCTTGTGCCGCGCCAATTTCACATCACCCGTAACAGATAATGCGCCTTTTTCGATGCTGACATTCGCGAATTCGCTAACATAAGGTTGTACTAAGTTAAGGGCAATATCTGCTAGCACGAGATGGCTGTTAAGCTTAAAAGGTTGTGCGGTAAGATCCCCTGAAATGCTATTTTTCTTAGAGCTTTCAACTTGATATGACAATGAGAAGGCTTGTTTGTTAGCCAGGCTTTGATTCAATTCAGACAGTGACGCGTTAATCTCATGAATCTTAATTTTTGCTTCACTTTTAACCGATTGGTCAACAAAGTTAATTTGGCTATTCTCAACAACAATATCCTTAATAGACCACTGGAAAGGCTTTGAAGGATTTACTGCTGGTGTTGTTTCAGTAATGGTTTGCTCTTTGTGATTGTTTTTAGCAAGGAATTTATCTAAGGGAGCAAGTAGCGCCAGCTCTCCGCTTTTATCTCTTAATAAGTCCAGATCAATGCTATCAATGACGATTTTTTCAATCGCAACATTTTGTTGATTAAGATTGAACTGCGTTGGGCCCACTTTTATCTGTTTAATCGAGACAAATTCAGGTGATGCAGCTTGTAAAGCGACGTTAATATCATGCAGGGTCACAAAGGCATTATCTAAGGTAACTTGGAAATGACTGTCGATATAACTGAGTGCATAGTTTGATTGTAAATCGACATCACTATGGAGCAATGTGTAAGGAGAAAAAGGGGCGATATAAGGCCATAAGCGATGCGCTTTAATACCTTTGATAGAGAATGAACCTTGAGATGAAATTGGCGCAACGGAGAGATTACCCGACCAGTCGATTGATTGCTCATTACCTAGGGAAATATGTAATTCATAATCCCCGCCTTTTTCAACGTAGGTCGAAAAATCCTTGAGGTTAAAACTAATTGGGTTTAATTGATGTTTGATCAGTGTTTTTTGACTGTGATCAGTCGCTTTCAATGAACCATTTTTAACACTGATATTATCGAACAACAGTTTAGGCATAACAAAAGGCGTGGCGGCTGTGGGTTCAATTTCAACCTCGGCAATTTGATGCTGGGCTAATGCCTGTTGAATGTTGGTTGTGCCGTCTGCTGCAATTGCTAAATGGAAGCTCGGATCAATAAGTTCGACATTTTTAAAGGTAAAGGCACCTTCAAACAGTGAGCGTAATTCAAAATCTGCGTGAAAACGGCTGAAGGCGATGGTTTCCGCTTGCTCTTCAGTGATGGCTAATTCGCTAATAGTTAAGGTAAAAAGAAAAGGATTAACCTCAATTTTCTTGATACTTGTTTGCCAACCTAGCTGAGCATCAACTTGTTCACTAATCGTATTATGAATGATTTTAGGTAAAGCGACAAACCCGATCAGACTATAAAGCGCGAGAAGAAATAGCAGCCAAAAAGGCACACTACGATAGAACTGGCGACTAAATAGTTTTTTAAAAGTATTCACGGTAAACCTTAATAATAAGCGATAAAATCAAGTATAAATCAAGGCTCCATTTATTTATACAGATGGAGCGTATCGTCAGTTTTATTTTACCTATTTACACTTTATTACATTTATTTCAGCTACTTTATTAACGCATTAGTAACTTATTAAACGGTGTTTTTTCAATGATCTTAACAAACAAAAGTGTACTTATTAGTGTGCCAAAAAAGATGATGACATCTTTTGTATAGCCGCTAATTTGGTACAGGCCAACCAGATTATAAAATACAATCATAATAGACAGGTGAGCGACATAAACACCGAGAATATGTTTACTCAAGGCATGCACTAAGGGGGTATCACCCACGGTTGGAAAACGTAGACATAAGAAAAAAATGGCAGTCGCCCAAAGGGGGGTAAAAAATAAAAAATCATGGGTATTAAAGGTCACATCATGCAGGGATAACCAATAATCTTCAGAAAGATGGCCCAATAATCCAATGCTAAATAACACTAGGATTAACGACAATTTCAGGTTGTACTGATATTGGCGAATAAAATAACCGATTGTGACCATTAATAGGCTGAGAAAAGGCCCATTACGGGTGAGAAATGGGCTCGGTAATTCAGTGAGTATTGCGTAACAGCCTGCGAGTACGCCATAAAGATATAAAATAAGCGCGAGGGGTAATAATGCTTTTAGCGCATTAAGTTTTTCTAAACAGGCGATCAGTGTGACCGCAATGATCAGCGCCGGTAAAAACCAAAGGTGTACTAATCCTCCCTCTAAAAATGAATTAAGCGGTGTTTGCCACAGGAACTGCCAATATTCAGTACGCTCGGCGATATAACCAACACTGGCCAGTAATCTAAAGTTGCTTGGTATTAATAATGTAATCACAGACCAGACTAACCAGATTGTTAATAAGGGGCGCACATAGTTTATTAAGGTTGCCAGGGGATGCTGATGCAGTTTCGGTTGTATCAGAAACCCAGTGACAATAAAGAAAAAGGGCACCGCAAAACGACTTAATTGATTCGCTAAGTAACCCACAATAGGCTGGTCATTAAATAACGGGTTATGCATGAAAAGGCCCGCGTGAATAACGATCACCGCCAACATGGCAATAATTCTCATTAATTCGATACTGGCTAAACGCGGTGCTTTATTTGTATGGGTCATTAACTTAACTCGGTAAACGGATATTAATACTTAACCTGAGTTCTGATAAATGAGCGCTTTTACTGAATTCAGGTTACCTACAATGAGTTAAGAGATCCTTTCAATACATTGATCGATTCGTGTTAGAAATTTGCTAACTATTAAAATGTCTTCTTTACTCTTTATTCGGTGCTTGGTTCGTTAGTTTCTGGTTTTTTATCATTCATAATGTTCTTGATAAAGAAAAACATTAAAAAGGCAAAAATACCTGCGGTAATACCAAGACCAATAATTGAATAATAAACCACAGGGTCATTGAGTAACATATCGAAAAAATCCATCGTAAACTCCTTTTCATTGTTTATACAAAATAGTATTTATATAAAATATTGTTGATAACTGACAATATCGACACAATGAAAACACGCTGCTGATGTAGATCAAAATAGGTATAAAAAAACCACGTTAAAAAACGTGGTTTCAGGGGGGATTAACTGTTTTGTGCGCTAACCGCGTTTATTCAGGTAATACGCCGTTGTGGTAAACGTTTTGTACGTCATCACAGTCATCAAGCATTGCCATGAATTTTTCAAAGCGCTCTACATGTTCAGCAGCAATATCTGCATCAACTTGTGGTACAAACGTCACTTCTTCAACATCAAGCTCAAGTGTTGGGTAACACTCATGAATCGCTGTTTTTGCTTTAAAGAATTCTGTATGTGGGCAAAAAACACTAATTTTACCGTCTTCAGCAACAACGTCAGTCACATCAACATCTGCCATCATCAGATCTTCTAAAACGGCTTCATCATCTTCACCGTTGAATACAAATACCGATTGGTGTTCAAACATGTGTGCAGCACTGCCTGGAGAACCAATTTTAGAATCTGTTTTCATGAAACAGTTACGTACGTCAGTCCAAGTACGTTTGTTATTGTCGGTTAAACAATCAACAATAACGCTACAGCCACCCGGTGCAAAACCTTCGTAGGTTGCACGTTCGTAATCTTCGCCAGCACCACTTTTTGCTTTGTCTATTGCATTTTTAATTACATGACTTGGTACTTGGTCTTTTTTTGCACCATCGATTAAGCGTCGAAGTGAAAGGTTGCCATCTGGATCAAAGCCGCCGGTTTTAGCCGATACGTAGATCTCTTTTGAGTATTTAGAATAAACTTTTGTTTTTGCGCCCGCAGTTTTAGCCATTGACTCTTTACGGTTTTGATATGCTCTTCCCATCGGATCGACTCTTTTTGTAAGTTAGTTAAAATTTTAGGCTCAAATTCTACCTGTTAGGGCACTTGTGCGCTAGTGTAGGAGCCATAAATCTTGAGCTAGATAAAAATATTGAGCAATTTTAAGACAACGGATTGTTTAAAAGGACAAAAAATGCACAATAAAATTGAAAAAGTGTTAGCGCAGCTAAATTCCGTGTTGCTAGGTAAAACACAACAAACGAAATTAGCCTTGGTCTGTTTACTCGCTGATGGGCATCTTTTAATCGAAGATTTACCCGGTATGGGCAAAACCACCTTAGCTGCCACGTTAGCAAAAACCCTAGGGCTTGATTACCAACGTGTACAATTTACCAGTGATATGTTACCCGCCGACATTATTGGCGTGTCTATTTTTGATACCCAAAAGCAGTTGTTTAGTTTTCATCAAGGGCCCATTTTTAACCAAGTTTTATTAGCCGACGAAATTAATCGCGCTAGCCCTAAAACACAAAGTGCCTTATTAGAAGCGATGGAAGAAAAACAAGTCTCAGTGGATGGAACAACCTACCCGCTAGCTAAACCTTTTTTTGTTATCGCGACACAAAACCCCCTCGACCAAGCTGGCACGTTTCCTTTGCCTGAATCACAGCTAGACCGTTTTATGATGCGTATAGAGTTGGGTTTCCCAAGCCAACAAGCTGAAATGCAAATGCTTAAGAACGATCATAAAGAGCAAAAAGTGCAGGCCATTGTTGATGTCAGCGAGTTACAAGCCATGCAAGTTGCGGTGCAAAAAGTAGAAGCTAATGATGCGTTATTAGATTACCTATTAAGGTTAATCGCTGAGAGTCGTTATGGTGGTTTAGCGGTTAATCCACTGTCACCCCGTTGTAGTAAAGTTTTATTGCAAGCAGCAAAAGCGATGGCATTCATTAATCAACGCAGTTATGTCATTCCTGAAGATGTACAAGCGGTTTTTGTTGCGGTGACAGAACATCGCTTAATGGGCAGTCACCAAGATAAAAGCAGCAATGGTGTATTAAGTGAAACACTGCTTAAACGTATCGACCCATTAAATTGATGGCACGCCACTCATGTTAAGAAAGTTCATTAAAAACCGTTTTAACCAATGGCTAAAACGGCGCATGCCTGCCACTAAGGTGATCACCTTAAACAGTGGTAATACGTTTATATTCCCTTCGAAATCTGGTCTGCATTTTCTTATTAGTTGTGCGCTGTTGTTTTTATTAGGCACAAATTATCAAAATAACTTAATTCTGTTTTTAGTGTTTTTCCTGTGCAGTTTTATGATCACCTGTTTATTACTCAGCTATCAAAACCTTGCTGGATTAACATTAAATGCCGTGACACCTGACGCGCAGTTTGCTGCTAGAGACAGTTTGTTTAAATTAAGGCTGACGGAAGGAAAGGTATGTGCACAGGATGTCAGTTTCAGTTTTCAGCATCCGAGCTCTGCTTTGCAAACGGTGATTGAAAAAGACAGTGTTGCGCTTTATGGTTTTTCAAAACAGCGTGGTTATTACAATCCCGGTCGAGTCACAGTACGATCCACATTCCCCTTTGGTTTGTTTAATGTCTGGACACATTTGGACTTTGGTTTTAATGCACTTTTATACCCGCATCCATTTGAGAATAAATTTCAAGTGGAGAGTGCATCAAATAATGCACAGGAGAACAGTCATTATCAATCCATTGTGGGTGTGGATCAGTTTTCAACACTTAAAACCTATCAGCCCGGTGAGTCTTTAAAATCGGTGGCATGGAAGCAATTAGCGCAAGGCCGTGGTTGGTACAGTAAACAGTTTGAACAATCGGCAGGGGGCGATGTGTTACTCGACATTAATAGCCTGACACATCTCCCATTGGAAACTCGTTTGAGTTTTTTATGTTACCAAATTATTGAATTACAAAAGACCCACCAGCGTTATGCCTTAAAGCTTAATAGCGAGCCAACAAAAGTCGGCAGTGGCATTACCCATAACCAACAATGTTTAAGCGCATTAGCCTTGTTTGCTTTGCCCATCTCTAAAGTTCAAGAGCCTAAAACCCAAAAGTATGAAAATCAAGATACGGGGAAAGCGCAATGAAAGAGTTCTTAAACCGTTTTAATCTGACCCTCATTATTGTTTGTTACAGCGCGATTGTCTTAGCCTTATATGAACAGTTACACATTTATGTTGTGTTATTTGGTGTGCTCTGCGCTTGTTGGCGAGGCGCACATTTCTTTGGCTGGATAGCCTTAATGCCACGTTTCCTACTCAGCGCAGTCGCGATTGCGACCAGTGCACTGACAGTGGGGCTGTTGTATCAGCAAGGGGTGTTTAACATTATGTTGCACCTTATTTTTCTGGGTTTTAGTTTGAAATTTTTGGAATTGAGATCCACCCGTGATGTGTACTTTTTTGTTAATACCGGGTTTATATTAATCGCGCTGTTCTTTATTTTTAATACCTCTATTGTTGCCACCTTGGTGGCGAGTTTTTTATTACTGCTGTTATTCGCTATTTTATTAAGCTTGCATGCACAACGCTTGGTTAAAAATGCCTACCTGACACTGCTATTTAAAAGCTGTTTATTAAGTTTGCCACTGGCAATAGTGCTGTTTGTGGTGATGCCACGTTTACCCTCTTTATGGAAAATGCCCATTCAAAAGCAAGCAACAACAGGGCTCAGTGATACGGTTAGCCCTGGTGAAATTGCTAAGTTAAGTCGCTCAAGTGCCTTAGCATTTCGCGCTACATTTAGCGATGTTATTGCACCAGAAAGCGAGCGTTACTGGCGCGCAATGACACTGGATAATTTTGATGGCAGAACCTGGTCGCAGAGTACGTCGTTGAAACAAGAAGAGTCCATGGCAAAACGGGGGGGCGGGCGACAGTTTTATCAAACTAAAAACGCTGAACAACCGAAAAGTGAATATGAGTTGATCATTGAACCACATTATAATTATTGGCTACCCGTTTTAGATTACGCGTTAACCCCAACCGGCTTGGTCAGTTTGAGCGATTATTCGCTGCGCAGTGATAAACCGGTTATTGCTCGACAAGCGATCACAGTTGCGCAAACCAGCGCGGTTAAAACACAGCCTTTAACGGCGAATCAAATAAGACAATTCACGCAATTACCTGAGCGTAAAAGTGCGCTTGGCAATGACCGAACCGATGCATGGATAGCTGAAAATCTAAGTAATGGGTTAAGCAAAGAAAGCATATTAGCGCAGCTGTTAAATGGTTTTTCCGAAAGTTTTCGTTATACCCTTGAACCGCCTCGTTTAGGTGAAAAACAGATTGATGACTTTTTGTTTAATTCGCAAGCGGGTTTCTGTGTGCATTTTGCCAGTAGTTATCTTTATGTTGCCCGTCGATTAGGTTTCCCTGCACGTATGGTGACGGGGTATTTAGGCGGTGAATGGCAAGCCTCGGAAGGATTTTTTACTATTCGCCAGTATGATGCCCATGCATGGGTGGAAATTTGGCGAGAAAACCGCTGGCAACGTGTCGACCCAACCGCGTATGTTGCGCCTGAACGTGTTGAATCAGGTTTACAAGCCGCACTAACAGATGGCAATGAATTTTTGGCCGATGAGTATTTTTCATTACAAAAATGGCAATCCGTTGAGCTGATTAATCTGTTGCGCGGGCGATTAGCGCAGATGGATTATCTATGGGCACGTTATGTGGTTAACTTTGATAATCAAAGCCAAGTAAAGTTAATGCAACGCTGGCTCTCTAAAATTCCGTGGTTAAAACTCGCCTATGCTGTGATGTTAGTGATGGCGATTATTTTTGCGGCCTTGTTGCTGATCATTTTTAAACCTTGGCAAGTTAACAAGATAACCATTGAGGATAAAATTTATCTGCAACTGCAGGGGCATTTCAATAAGCAAGGTATGAAGCGTGAAGCGGGGCAATCCGTAAGTGAATATTGTCTGTTATTAAGTAAAACGTTTTTGCTCTCTGACTCGTTATGTCAAAGCTTTGCGCTTAAATATAATGCGATTAAATATCAGACGAGACAAACAAAAGGGCAGCGGAAAAAACAGATTAAGCAGTTAATATTTATTAGTAAGCAGTTAACGAAAAGATAAACAGTCACGATGAAGGGATAACGCGCGACTGTTTATTGTTAGTGGTTATTTTTTGAAAGGTTCGGCTAACATTTTAAAGTCTTTGATACATACTTTGGTAGGGCCATACTTGCGAATAGAGCGGAATTTATCGCGTCCAATACTGATGCTAACGTCATTAAACATCTCTTTTTGTGTCACTACTTTTGCATTTTCAAAGTAACTTTGTAAGTCACTTTTATTATCATTAAGGTTTGTATTTAATTCACTTAAATGTTTTTTAACTTCTTCTTTAGTCAGCATTAAACGTGCGTCTAAAGTCTGCTTCTTTTCTGAATTAGGTAATATATCTATTTTGCGTTGCGCATCAATCAAGCTTTGTAATTTATCGCTCTCTGCTTGAATGATATGATTTATTTGTTTTTTGTTTTCCATTAATATCGGATAATTACCGATTAAATCAATGTGTGTTTTTGACCCTGCACTTGCGCCCATTGACACAGTGTTCACGCCGCCATTAGTACACAAAAAGCCGCCTAAAATAGTGCCTTTCATACCCGCTTCATCTATGACATTGATATCGCCTTTGCAGGCTACATTGCAATGTAATAACTGTTGTTTAATGTTCACTTCAAGACCGGCTTCAATTTTTGTATATTGACTAAAACTCGCCGTCACACTGCCTTCACTTTTTATTTCACAGGAGTAATGATGACTGCCTTCTTCAACTTGGTGACCGATAATGCCTTTACCCACGGTTAAATCGCCACCGCATTCTAAATGAGCCGATTCAACAAAACCTGAAACCGTAATATCACCCGTTGCTTTGACCGCCATACCATCGCAAATATCGCCTTCAATAATGACACTGCCTTCATATTCCACGTTGCCATAACCGACATCCACGTTACTAATAATGAGCACATCGTCGACTTTCATGCCGTTATTAAGCACTTTAGGAATGCCTGATAAGCTCGCAAGCAGTAAGTTTTCATCTGTCTCACAGAGATGCGTATTTTCACCGAGCTCTAGGGAAAAGTCTTTTCCTGACTCATGGGGGATGATTTCACCCGTGACTGTGATGCCATCTGTCCCTTCAATACAAGGAATTTTACGCATCAATTGTGTTTCGGGTTTAACCGTAATTAATTGCCCAAGGTTGCGCATATCTACCGTACCATCTTCATTCTTCTTCGGTTTTAGCAAGCGTTCTTTAGGGGTTTCAACGAGTCGTTTGAAGGTCGCATCGGTACCTTGCACAGGTTGTGTGCCTTTGGCAATACTGGCTTGGAAGCTACTGCCGGCTTTGGCTTGTTTAGATTTTTCAACGAGTAAGGTCAGTGTTTTTACAATAATTCCCTCGGTTATCTCGAGTTCATCCATCTCACCTTTAAGCTGCTCCATGGTAAGGGGGAGGCCACCATAGGCACTAGTGACAACGGCTTTGGCAACCATTTTTAGTGGATCAAAGCTGATGTTTAATTGCGCATGCAAACGATCAGCAATGGCAACAGACTCAAGCTCGGCACTACGTTCTTTTTGAGTTTCTAAACGGGTAAAGCTTTGTACGGCTTCGTTGAGGCCTTTAAGGCTTAACTTCAAGTTAGCGTGATCTGAACTTTGAAAAAGGCGGGTTAAACTTGGAACACTCACTTCATCTTGCACTGGTGTGATTAACAGCAATAACTGTTTTTTATCAGCAGAAAGACGTAATAAGTTGCTCGTGAGTGGTTGTTTGTTTTCCATATTAACCTACCTAAAATAAACAATATCTTTAGATAGTACCCAGAGAAACAATAAATTGCAGGTCAATAAGTTATTTATTGACCTGTTTGTTTCGTTTTTGCTATGAACTGCACGAAAGCATTGAACAGCCTACTTTATTTCGCGCCCAATCGGGACGTTGTTGTGCGTAATTTTCGTACTCAGGTTGTTCATCATAAGGATTTTCTAATAAGACTTTAAGTGTTTCTATCTCGCTAAAGTCACCGTCTTCTGCCAGGTCAATGGCTTGCTGTGCAAGATAGTTTCTTAAGACATATTTAGGGTTCACTTTATTCATATTAGTTTGGCGTATTGATGCTGCTAGACCATCAAAACTAAGACGCGCTTGATAGCGTTGTAACCAAGTGTCGAGTTGTTGTTCATATTTGGCTGTTAGTTGTCCGGCAAGGTAATAACAGTCAGTAAAATGGGCTAACGCATCGCTGTTAGGCTGATAAGTCGCTAGCAAGCGATAGAACAAGGTCATATCGGTTTCAACGGTTTCGAGTAATTGCTCTAATGCTTTGAAGAGATCCTGATCGCTGCTGCCTTGGTAGTCTTTAAAACCCAGTTTTTCAGACATCATGGTTTGCCATTTATTCTCATAGTGAATCGCGTAATCACTCATAATGCTTTGCAGTGGCTCAGCTTCACCAATCAATGGAAAAATAGCATTCGCGAGTTGGAACAAATTCCATTGGCTAACTTGAAATTGCCCACCAAAACGGTAACGTTTTTGGCCTTCATCGGTGGTGTTCGGTGTCCAGCCTAAGTCAAAGTCATCAATCCAACCGTAAGGGCCATAATCAATCGTTTCGCCAATAAGGGACATGTTATCGGTATTCATTACACCATGAACAAAACCCACTCGCATCCACTGTACAATCATCGTAGAGGTCTTATCACAAACCGCTTTAAACCAATTTAAATAGGTTTCGATATCAAAATTGCCATTCTCAGGCTTAAGCTCAGGGTAGTCATTGTTAATGCTGTATTGCACTAGCTGTGTCATTAACGCTTCATCACCACGTGATGCGGGTAATTGAATAGAGCCAAAACGTAAGAAAGAAGAGGATACGCGACATACAACAGCACAGGGCTCAAGTGACGCATTACCATCGTACATTTTATCGCGAATCACTTGGTCACCGGTTAAGCACAAACTAAGCACACGTGTCGTGGAAATACCCAGATTAAACATCGCTTCAGAGCACAGGTATTCACGAATAGAAGAGCGTAAAACAGCAAGACCATCACCGCGACGAGAATAGGGCGTTTTACCCGCGCCTTTCAGTTGTAAGGTTTGGTAGCCCAGTTTTTCGGTGTTTATTTCAACTAGGTTAATAGCACGACCATCACCAAGTTGTCCGGCCCATTGACCAAATTGATGACCGCCATAACAAAGCGCATAGGGACTCGTTTGTTCAAGCACTTCATTACCTGTCATCACATTAACGAACAATTGTGATGCGCAGTCTTCTGCCGACAGACCTAATTCAGAGGCAAATGTTTCGTTTAAATTAACTAGGCTTGGGTTTGAAGTCGCGGTTGGCGTTACCCATGAGTAAGCTGCGTTTTCAACACTACGGCAACTGTTTTCTGAGATCGGATCGGCAGGAAGTTGATCAATAAGACGGTGGCTAAATTCAAGGTTTTGTAATGACATGAGAATACCTGAGCAAATAACAATAGTTTACTATTTTACTCGGGTATTGATCAAGCATTGCGAAAGATTCGCTAATGCTTGTTGTTATATTTGCAATGATTAAAGCTCTGCAGCAACCACTGATATTTCAACTAACAAAGCGTCACGTGCCATGCTTGCTTCTACACAAGCGCGTGCAGGTGCGTAACCTTCAGGAATCCAAGCATCCCAGACTGCGTTCATACCCGCAAAGTGTTCACTCATGCTTTTTACATAAATAGTTGCAGAAAGAATCGCTTCACGTGAGCTACCCGCTTCAATTAATAACTCATCGACTTTATCAAGCATGGTTTGTGTTTGCTCGCCAATCTCTTTGGTCGCATCAGCGCAGACTTGGCCACAAAGGTAGATAGTGCCATTGTGTTTAACGATACGGCTCATGCGTGGTTTTGTTTGTAAACGTTCGATCATGTTGATTCCTAAATAAAATAGTGAGTCATAGACAGTTTAAGTTAACCGAGTATTAATAAAATGGATATTAATGAAAACAGGGCTAGCAAGCAAGTGCCTCGCTAAATCAGCTAACCCAAGGGTAATCGCGGCTAGTCCCCATGCTCCGCGTGGGGATTCAGATTGACTATGTTGATTGCTAGTATTACTTTGGCTATGCATTACCACGCAGAGCGTGGGAACGAGTTATCCCGGCTAGCCCCCATGCTCCGCGTGGGGATTCAGACTGACTGTGTCGATTTGTAGCACTACTTTGGTTATGCATTACCACGCAGAGCGCGGGAACGAGTTAAATCAGCTAACCCCAGGGTAATCACGGCTAGTCCTCATGCTCCGCGTGGGGATTCAGACTGACTATGTTGATTTCTAGCACTACTTTGGTTATGCATTACCACGCAGAGCGTGGGAACGAGTTAAGCACTCCGCCAACCGCTTCTAAATTGCGCTGTTATTCACTATCGTGAGCAGTATGTTGATTTCTAGCACTACTTTGGTTATGTATTACCACGCAGAGCGCGGGAATGAGTTAAATCAGCTAACCAGTAAAGAGAAAGTCTGTGACTATCGGATTTATAGTAACTCAGGTACAATTTGACTCACTTAATTTTCAACTTAAATAGTCTTAATTCATGCCATCATCTACACCTCAACCCGTGACACTTAGGTATTTATCTGCCTACTCACAACAAGTACAATCCCAGATTCGTTCGATGGTTGAACAAGATACCTTGGGAAAATTTTTACTTAAAAAATACCCACAAGTGCATCAAATCAATAACGATAAAATGCTTCGAGATTATGTGATGGATTTGAAAAATAGACATCTACGCAAATCGTCTCCGCTAAGCAAAATCGTTTACGATAAAAAAATTCATGTGATCAATAACGCGCTGGGTTTGCATACGTTTATTTCCAGAGTGCAGGGCAGTAAGCTGAAAAGTAAAAATGAAATCCGCATTAGTGACATTTTTAAAACCGCGCCAGAGCCATTTTTAGAGATGATCGTGGTGCATGAATTAGCGCATGTACGTGTCAAAGCACACGACAAAGCCTTTTATCAATTATGCGAACATATGTTGCCTAATTACCATCAGTTAGAATTTGAGATGCGTTTATATCTGACGCAGCTAGAGCTAAAAGGCAAGATTTACGCTTAATAGATTGAAGCGTTTAATTGGGGTTTAGGTAAAAAATAAGCATAAAAAAAGAGAAAGGCGAGTGCCTTTCTCTTTTAATCGATGAGTTATGCTGATAAATCTAGAAAGAAGTACGTCGGTAATCGCGGTACTTAGGTGTCCAGAAGTTCTCGGTTAAACGTCTTTGCATGGTATGTTCAGAAATAGCGGGGGCAACACCATCATCAATCGCTTGTTGTGCCACAGCGTAGGCAATGGATTTGCTGATATCTTGAATTTCATTTAACCCTGGTAATAACGCACCTTTCGCTTTTTTGTAGTTCATTGAAGCATCTGCCAGTGCCTGACTGGCCGCCATTAACATATTATCGGTAATTGACGTTGCGCGTGCCACCAGCACACCTAAACCAATACCCGGGAAAATATAACTGTTGTTACACTGCGAAATTTCAAAGTATTGATCGTTATATAAAACAGGTGCAAAGGGACTGCCTGTTGCGACAATCGCCTTACCATGACTCCAATTGATAATATCCTGTGGTGTTGCTTCAACACGTGATGTTGGATTTGACAGGGGTAATACAATCGGATGTTCTGAATTTTTACATAAGTCTTCAACGACTTGCTGGGTAAATAAGTCTGGCTGACCACTCACACCAAACAACACAGTGATTTTACCTTGCTTAATCACTTGCTCTAACCCTAATGCTTGGCTTTTATCCCAATCCGCTAAGTCTGCAGACTTCTGCATTAATGGCTGTTGAAAGGATTGTAAATTTGGCATGTCGTCAGTTAACAAACCATAGCGGTCGACCATAAAGACTTGTGAACGCGCTTGTTGCTCGGTTAACCCTTCACGCTGCATCTGTCTGACGATATGTTGTGCAATACCACAACCCGCAGAGCCTGCGCCTAAAAACGCAACACGTTGATCGCTGAGTTTTTCATTTTTGTCCTGACAAGCTGCAATCAGCGTACCCACTGAGACTGCTGCTGTGCCTTGTATATCATCGTTAAAACAACATAACTCATCACGGTATCGTGTTAGTAGCGGTGTGGCATTAGTTTGTGCAAAATCTTCAAACTGTAATAACACTTCTGGCCAACGACGGCGCACAGCTTGAATAAACAAGTCTAAAAACTCATCATATTCTTCACCGGTAATACGTGGATGACGACAACCCATATACATAGGATCTGCTAATAAATGACTATTGTTCGTGCCTACATCCAATAATATCGGTAAACAATAAGCAGGACTAATACCCCCACAGGCGGTATACAAAGCCAATTTACCAATTGGAATACCCATGCCACCAATACCTTGATCGCCGAGTCCTAAAATACGTTCACCATCGGTGACTACAATCACTTTTACGTTTTGTTTTGTGGCATTTTGTAACATGTCATCAATTTTATGGCGTTCAGGGTATGAAATAAACAACCCCCTTTTACGGCGATAAATTTTAGAAAATTGCTCACAGGCAGCCCCAACCGTTGGGGTGTAAATCAGCGGCATGACTTCTTCTAAATGATGGTCGATAAGATGATGGAATAACGTTTCGTTAGTATCTTGAATATTTCTTAGGTAGATATGTTTATCTAAGTCAGAACTAAAAGAGGAAAGCTGTTGATAAGCACGTACAGATTGCTCTTCAATCGACTCAATATTATGCGGCAATAAACCGGTTAAATTAAAACTGTCTCGTTCATCTTGTGAAAAAGCACTGCCTTTATTCAATAAAGGTGATTCTAATAATGCGGGACCCGCAAATGGGATATATAAAGGGCGTTTAAATGGCATAAATCCTCGGTGTTATCTTAGTGTAAGTGACAGTAATAAATATAAATAATTAACAGCTGCTCGCTTGGCAGTACGTTTTTGTTATTCGGTCGTTAATAATATTCATTACTAGATTGTTTGTTTAATGCGCATATGTTGATCAATGTCATTGCAATATTTATCCCATTATAGTTGAGGTTAATCATCTAGGCAGGTTATCAATACAACGCACTGCACAAAAATGAAAGACACTGCACCTATAATTCAATAGATAACTGTTATAAATCAACAAGAAGTGAACTTTTCTGTCCCAATCGCAATAAAACATCAATAAAGGTTTGGTTATGTTAAATCTGTTTTTAGGCACTTTAGCGGTGTATCACTGCAGTAAAAAATGACCTTTAAAATCAACAAAAAGTGATAATTAGCCTTGTTATATTGCGCTTTCAATCAGACTTGTTAATATCGCAAAATAGTCGGGGAGCCTAGTAGGCTGAGATTGCATTTTTTAAAGACCCGTTGAACCTGATTCAGTTAACACTGGCGTAGGGAACTATCTGTCTTGTTTGTTACGATTTGACCCAGCCTTGTGTTTAAAATCTTCTGCTTGATACAGTTCCAATGCGCCAGCGTTAGGAGCTTTTATGTTAAAAACGACATCAACATCAATACCGACAAATTCAACAGCGAACAAACCAACGTCATCAACACCGATTGTCTTAACCATTGCCGGTTCTGATAGTGGGGGGGGCGCAGGTATTCAAGCGGATATTAAAGCCATTTCTGCGACGGGCAGTTACGCCTGTTCTGTGATCACTGCCATCACGGCGCAAAACACCCAAGGTGTGTCTGCTATTTTCCCTATTCCCCTTGAGCATGTTGAAAAACAACTCGATGCGGTCTTTAGCGATCTTAATGTCGTGGCTGTGAAAGTGGGTATGTTGGCCGATTCTGACATTATCAATGTGGTCGTTGGCAAACTAAAACAATATAAACCGCCATTTTTAATCGTTGATCCTGTGATGGTGACACGTAATGGCGATCTGTTATTACAAGCGGATGCGATTAATACCCTTAAATCAGAACTACTTTCCCTTGCTGATATTATTACCCCTAATTTATTAGAAGGCGCCGCTTTAACCGGTTGCGAAGTGCCTAATAACGAAGCACAGATGAGTGACATGATAAACGCGTTACGTCAGCTTGGCTGCAATGCGGTATTACTCAAAGGCGGTTATTTATCGCAGCAAGAAAATAGTAACGATTTTCTGATATTGCCTGAGCAAGTGCATCATTTAAACGCCAAACGTATCAAGACTGATAATACACATGGCACGGGGTGTACGCTCTCTTCTGCGATTGCATCCTACTTAGCGCAGGGGCATGAGTTGTTATCGGCGGTGCAATTAGCGAAACAGTATATTTCTGGCGCCATTAGCCATGCAGATGAGTTACACATAGGCAACGGGCACGGCCCCGTGAATCATTTCTACGCAGGTCATACAAATGTCTGTTAATTCCCCTGATTATTTACCTAATTCTGCACCTAACTCTACACCTAATATGTCTGATGCTATAAACACGGGCATTAGCATTGATATTGCGGGTGGTTATCTGCGTTATCACGATAGCGAACAAGCGGTTATCGAAAACCTCAATGTGCATATTCCGGCGGGAAAGTGGACCTGTATTTTAGGACAAAGTGGCTGTGGAAAAAGCTCTTTATTACGCTACCTGGCGAATTTATTAACCAATAAAGTGCAGTGGTCGGGTGATATAACGACACAACCGCCGTGTGATTATCAACACGAAATCGCCTATATGGCGCAACAAGATTTATTAATGCCGTGGTTATCGGTATTAGATAACGTCATGATAAGCACGAAGTTTGCAGGCAAGCTTTCAAAGCACGACAAAAAAACGCAATTAGATAAAGCGCATTCATTATTGCAGCAAGTTGGATTAGCCGATAAAGGCGCTTATTTACCGCAACAATTATCAGGCGGTATGCGCCAACGTGTTGCGCTAGCTAGAACGCTGATGCAAGACAAACCTATCGTATTGATGGATGAGCCATTTTCAGCGTTAGATGCCGTTACCCGTTATCGTTTGCAAAACTTGGCGCACCAATTACTTGAAAACAAAACCGTTGTTTTGATCACCCACGATCCACAAGAAGCGCTGCGTTTAGCGAAACAGCTTTATATCATGCAAGGCAAACCTGCGATTGCTACCGCGTTACCGATGCCAAGCTCAGAAACACCGCGTGATTTTGATGCCGAATGTGCGTTATTGCAGCAACAAATAATGGATCGTTTGGAGCAAGATTATGCGTGATTCAACGCCGATGAATAAAATAGCCATACAGCTTAAAAGCAAAGAGAGTGTCACGCATCGATTGATTCGCTTATTGATTAGCGCCGGTGTGATCATTGCGTTATGGCAGGCGATTGTTATCTACTTTGAAATGCCTTCATTCATTTTACCGAGCCCCTTTGATGTGTTTGTTAAACTCTTCGAAAGATATCAGGTATTGCTTAAACACAGTTGGGTGACCACGCAAGAAATCGTATTAGGCTTACTGCTGGGTGTGAGCATGGGACTGTTATTTGCATTACAAATGTTGCTCTTTAAACCCGTAAAACGCTGGTTATTACCGATTTTAATTGCCAGTCAGGCGATTCCGGTGTTTGCTCTCGCGCCAATATTAATGCTCTGGCTTGGTTACGGCATAGCATCAAAAATCGTCATGGCCGCGTTAATCATCTTTTTCCCTATTACCACTTGTTGTTACGACGGATTACGTAATACCCCTGTGGGTTACCTTGATCTCGCGAAAACAATGGGCGCCAGTAAATGGCAAATGTTACGTCACATTCAATTCCCTGCCGCGTTACCGACCTTAGCGTCTGGTATTCGTGTTGCCGTGGTGATTGCACCTATTGGCGCCGTTGCGGGTGAGTGGGTTGGCTCAAGTGAAGGGTTGGGCTATCTGATGTTACATGCCAATGCCCGTATGATGATCGATGAAATGTTTGCTGCTTTATTTATCCTATCTGCCTTATCGGTAACGCTGTATTTTGTTGCCGATAAGTTATTAAAAAAACTGATTAACTGGGAAGTGTAATTAGAAAATCAACATAATTTACAATAACGATAACTATATTAATAACACCTAACACCCAAAACACTAACAATAGAAAGACTAAGGACGTTAAATGAAAAAAACTACTATTTTGAGTGCGATTGCACTAGCAACAAGCATGCTATCAGCAACGGCTCAAGCAGAAACCAAGCAACTTACATTAATGCTAGATTGGTTTGTTAACCCGAATCATGGCCCCATTGTTATTGCGAAAGAGCGCGGTTACTTTAAAGCGCAAGGCATAGATGTCATCATTCAAGAGCCGGCAGACCCAAGCATGCCACCTAAACTTGTGGCTGCTAACAAAGTGGATTTAGCGATCACTTATCAGCCAAACTTAACCATTGATGTGGCAGCTGGTTTACCATTAATTCGCTCAGCGACCTTGATTGCGACGCCGTTAAATGCCTTGATGATAATAGACAGTGAAAAGAACAAGGTAAAAACCTTAGCGGACCTAAAAGGTAAAAAAATTGGTATTGCGATGGCAGGTAACGAAGAAGCATCAATCGGCACTATGCTCGCCACTGCGGGTGTTAAATACGATGAAGTTCAAATCATTAATGTTGGTTGGGCACTTTCTTCTTCAGTGGCATCGGGCAAAGTGGATGCAATTTGGGGCGGATTACGTAACTTTGAAACCAACCAACTTGCGCTTGAAGGCTTTAAATCAAAAGCCTTTTTCCCAGAAGAGCACGGTGTGCCGGTGTATGACGAATTAGTCATTGTTGCTAATGCCAATACCTACGATAAAGCCACTATCATCGCTTTTAATAAAGCCATCGAACAAGCTGCGATTTATATCGTTAATCACCCTGACGCGGCTTGGAAAGAGTTTGTTGCCTATGCACCCGATACACTTAACAACGAGTTAAACAAACGTGCATGGCGCGATACGTTAACGCGTTTTGCATTACGTCCATCAGCGATTGACCTTAAACGTTACGATGATTATGCACAGTTTATGTATTCAGCAAAAATCATTAAAACGTTACCAAAAGCACAAGATTACATTCCTAATTTTCAGTAAAACCAATCTCACACTAAATAGAGTCGAACTATGAATCATCAAGATCTCATTAATGCATGTCGCCAAGATTGGGATGCATACACAAAACATGCCTTTGTAGAGCAATTAGCACAAGGCACGTTAGCACAGCCATGTTTCTTACATTACCTGAAACAAGACTTTTTGTTTCTTAAGCAATATGCACGTGCTCATGCCTTAGTCATTTACAAGGCACGTACGTTAGCGGATATGCGTAACGCCTTACCGAGTGTGCATGCATTATTAGATTCTGAAATTGGCCACCATGTAAGCTATTGCGCAAACTGGGGGCTGACTGAGTCAGACTTGGAAGCTGAAGACGAAGATTTTGGCACGGTTGCTTATACACGTTATGTACTGGATTCGGGCATGCAAGGCGATATTGTTGATTTATATGCAGCACTCGCACCGTGCTCTATTGGTTATGCAGAAATTGGGCGTAACTTAAGAGATGATAAAAATACTAAGCGAGAGAATAACCCTTTTGAAAGTTGGATTGCGCTTTATGGCTGTGATGAATTTCAAGAGGGCGTTAAACAAGGTACACAACATATCGATACGTTATTAGCCGAGATTGATGTAAACAGTCAACGTGGACAAGACTTAATTAAAGTATTCAAAACAGCAACACGCATGGAAGTGGCTTTTTGGCAGCAAGGTTTAGACAAACGCTAAATGCGATTTTTATTTATGCATGTTATTGATTAACTGCTATTTATTATTTACTCATTAGGAACGCTATTATGAATCAAAATGTAGGTTTATTAGTTAACACTATTTCCGCCGCGTTGACAGCATTACGTGAGCAAAAACCGCTGGTGGTTAATATCACCAACTATGTGGTGATGAATAATAGCGCGAATGCGTTATTGGCGATTGGCGCTTCACCTATCATGGCGCATTCTCGTCAAGAAATGGCTGAAATGATGTCTTTTGCGGGCGCACTAGTGATTAATATTGGCACCTTAGACAGTCAATGGACAGCACGTATGCTGTTTGCCGTTGAACAAGCCAATACGAATAATAAGCTGGTGGTACTTGATCCGGTGGGCTGTGGTGCGAGTCTGTTACGCACTGAGTTTTCACGCCAAATAGCAAAAAACGCCAATAAGTTAATCATACGTGGTAATGCCTCTGAAATTATCGCCTTAGTGGGGGAAAAAGCACAGAGCAAAGGCGTTGATTCACTAGATAGTAGTGAAGCCGCTGTAGGGGCTGCACGTTATTTAGTAGAAACCTACCACTGTAATGTGGTGGTTTCTGGTGCAACAGACTTCATCATCACTGCGGATAATCAAGTTAAGCTCAATAATGGCCACGCAATGATGCCTCATGTTACAGGCATGGGATGTTCATTAAGTGCGCTGACGGGCGCATTTGCAGCCGTTGGTGAAGAAACGGGATTAGCAGCTGCTGCTGTTTTTGGTGTGGCAGGTGAAATCGCTGCTGAGCAATCAAAAGGGCCGGGCAGTTTGCAACTGAACTTATTGGATGCTTTGTATCAGCTAGATGAAGCCACATTGAGTGCACGTTTAAAATTGTCGTAAACTGATTATTGTAAATCGAAAGCTGTAAACCGAAAGCCGTAAACAGGTTCTCAGAAAAACCAGCGATGCACTTTTAATCGATTTAAAAGTGCATCGTTTTTTACGGACTCTGTTTTCTAGCAAGCTTTGTTGGTTACAATCCCTGTTTTCTAAAAGCTCTCTATTTTCTAAGTAATCCCTATTTTTAAACAATCCCTGTTATTCTAAATAAACCCTTAATCATTTAAAAAGTGAGTCTCTCTGTGAATCCATACCGTTTATATTTAGTCACCGATGATCAACAAGACTTAGCAACCCTCACGCACGTCGTTAAAGAGGCCGTTGCGGGTGGCGTGACTATGGTGCAAGTACGAGAAAAGCAGGGCGACATTCGCGCTTTTATCGACACCGCCTTGGCTGTAAAAAAGGTGTTAAAAGACACTGGTGTCGCGTTAATCATTAACGATAGAGTCGATGTTGCTTTGGCCGTTGATGCAGAAGGTGTGCATCTTGGGCAATCGGATATGCCGGCTGCAATGGCGCGCCACTTAATTGGCCCTGATAAATTATTGGGTTTATCGATTGAGACAGAACAACAGTTGCAAGACGCAGAATCGTTACCTATCGACTATATCGGCCTAAGCGCTATTTTTGCCACGTCAACAAAAACCAATATTAAAAAAGAGTGGGGCATTGAGGGGCTAGCGATGGCCGTTAAAAAAAGCTCGTTTCCTACGGTCGCAATAGGCGGTATTAATGCCACGAATCTTGGCGATATTATCGCAACAGGGGTAGATGGTGTTGCGCTAGTTTCTGCAATTTGTCATGCAGATGACCCGCAACAAGCCGCTCGGTATTTTAAGGGGTTGTTGTCGGCTAAGTAATAGGTACGCTTTACTTATTTAAATTCTATTTGCAATAGCGCAGACTACTATTGAGCTGACTGCATTGTAGCTTGTCTTCTTTGTCGGTAATCGTTATAAATTTTTTAAAAAACGAAATAAAATAACTATGTTTATATACAGTCCTTTGTTTTTCTGTATTTCCACACATTATCTTCAGCTAAATAGGAAAGTTTCTGTATTTTGTGCAATTTTAGATCAAGTAAAAAGCGCCAATAGATTGATATTAAATAAATATATTGTATTGTGGTATTCTATAAATTTACATATTAGATAGTTTAATTCTCTTGTCAAAATATAGAATTTTTCTATCTAATACGCTGTTATATTTCATGAGATCTGTTCGGAGTTTCAATGTCTGATGTACTACCAAGTATTTTAACTTTTTTAGAAGTTGGATTTAGACCTATTATTCTTACTTTTGCCGCTTTATTAGGTCTATATTTTTCATTTAAAAAGATAGGTACGTCTGTTGAAGTACAATACTCAACTATAATCGACACATTTTATCCTGAGAGAATCCGGAGTATTGTACTAACCAATCATAAAGACAAGGTTGTCCCTATATGGGGTATTCAAGCTGTTTTAGAAAATAGTCATAAAATATCTTTATCCGAATATAGCGAACCCAAATTATTAAAGCCCTATGAAACAATGAAGTTAGAATTTGAAAAATATTCAGACTTAATTGTAGGTAGGGACAGCTTTGAACCAAATTTTGTTTTTGGTAAAGTTGATATATTTTTAGACAATGGTAAAAAGTTTAAAAAATGCAAAACGTCTTCAAAAACGAAGCGAGAGCTACCTTTTCAAAAAATATCTGTGAGTAAAACAAAATTTGACGATATTGTAATTACTAAATATATGGCTTTTATATTGGTTTATGTAATTGATGGCGTGACAAAAACAGCATTAATTGGGAAAAGTGGCTTTATTACTAACGAGTGGGGGTTCAGCTTTAATTCGTTTGGTGAAAATGTGAGTGAGAAAACTATTGTCGAAGGCATTGAAAAACTAGGGCTTCATCAGCTATTTACCAACTATATTTGCTACAAAATTGAATATCCTCACATCGATTATGCATTTAGAATGTTACCTGACAAAGCGTGTAGCTTAAATGAAATATAACAAGGCAATTAAACGGAAAATTACAGTTGGCTGTTTTTCGTGCCTCAAACATTATAGCCAACTATAATTTTCCGCTTATTGCGGCGTTATATGTCGCTACTTTTAAGGTTGTGTTTTAGTTTCTCATATACGCTTTGTTTACTGTTTTACCATGTTGTTTGCGAAGATTTTCTCAAATAGAAAAGCTTAAAAGTAGCGTCGATTGCGCCGTAGATTTGATTGGTTAACTTGTATTTCGTCAATCTGCTAATCGTGGTGTTTTGGTTGTCTCAATTAGCTTTTTTTTCAATTCGTTAACTAGTTTTTTAATTGAGTATTTAAAATCCCAAAGGGTAGTTTTAACCGTTCATAAACTGTTTAAATATTAGTTTTGTGTCATCTTCGTAAAGTGTTTTCTACGGAGTTCAAAGTTAATAATTAAGTGGCTTTAAATCGTGGTGGTTTGCTTTATCATTCCATGTCGTTATGTACTTGTATTATCAGAGGTTTCAAACTGATCGCGAGCATCTAACAAGCACTTTAAACGGAACAAAAACAGTTGGCTATTGTTCGTTCCTCACAAAATTATAGCCAACATTTTTTGTCCGCTTAAGTGGGCGTTAGATGTCGCTACCTTTTAGGGTATGTTTTAGTTTTTCGTATACGTTTTGGCTAAGGTATTATCATGCTGTTTGTAGAGATTACCTAAAATAGAAAAGCTTAAAAGTAGCGTTGATTGTGCCGTTACTTTGATTGGTGAAATTTCTAATTCGTCAATCTAAAAATCGCAGTGTTTTTGTTTCTGAATTAGCTTAACTTTCAATTCATCAACTATTTTTTGGTTTGAGTATTTGAAATCTAAAAGGGTGGTTTTAAAAGTTCGTAAACTGTTTGATTATTAGTTTTGTCTGAATCTCGTAACGTGTTTTCTACGGAGTTCAAAGTTAATAATTAAGTGGCTTTAAATCGTGGTGGTTTGCTTTAGTATTCCATTTCGTTATGTACTTGTATTATCAGAGGTTTCAAACTGATCGCGAGCATCTAAC
>NZ_PJBZ01000143.1 GCF_002835995.1 Psychromonas sp. Urea-02u-13
GCCTATGTGGGGGTGTTTAATATCTTTGGTTCATATTTCTGGGGAGTGATGGGGGACAAGTTTAATAAGCGCTATGTCATGACGTCTTTATATCTTATTCGCTCTGTGGTGATTGCTGCTTTTGTGCTATTACCGGTCACAGTGGACACCGCGACTATTTTTGGTGCTGCTATTGGTTTTTGTTGGTTAGGCACAGTGCCTTTAACATCGGGGTTAGTACGCCAAATGTTTGGGGCGCGATATATGTCCACGTTATATGGTTTAGTCTTTTTTACTCATCAACTTGGCAGCTTTTTAGGGGCTTGGGTTGGAGGGCTTATTTACGACTATTACGGATCTTACGAACCGATTTGGTGGGCAACGGTTGCCATGGCGCTTTGTGCCGCACTACTTCATCTACCGATTAATGATCGCCCTGTACCGCGTTTAATGGCAATGGCTAACGCTTAAGTCTTGTCGAAAAATCGAGTTCAGCGTGAGAGATACACGATGCAGAAACAAAAAAGACAACCCGAAGGTTGCCTTTTTTTTATCGCTTAGCAGTTTAAATGCTTAAACCATTTTGTCTACTAACTCGATTGCTTGACCAATGTAAGAAGCTGGTGTCATCGCTTTAAGCTCGTTTTTAACGTGCTCAGGAAGCTCAAGTGTATCGATGAATTCAGACATACCAGGGCCATCTACGCGTTTACCACGTGTTAGCTCTTTTAGTTTTTCGTATGGCTTTTCGATAGCGTAACGACGCATTACTGTTTGGATTGGCTCAGCCAATACTTCCCAGTTTGAGTCTAAGTCTTTATGCATGTTTGCTTCATTAGCTTCTAACTTGCTAATACCTTTAAGGCTTGATTCGTATGCAATCACTGAGTAACCGATAGCAACACCTAAGTTACGTAATACAGTTGAATCAGTTAAATCACGCTGCCAGCGAGAAACAGGTAGTTTCGCTGCAAGGTGATCAAAGATTGCGTTAGCAAGACCTAAGTTACCTTCGGAGTTTTCAAAGTCGATTGGGTTAACTTTGTGTGGCATTGTTGAAGAGCCAATTTCACCGGCAATCGTTTTTTGCTTGAAGTGACCCAGGCAAATGTAACCCCACATGTCACGGTCAAAGTCTAAAAGGATCGTGTTGAAACGTGCAATCGCATCAAATAGCTCTGCGATGTAATCATGCGGTTCAATTTGTGTTGTGAACTGGTTAAATGTAACGCCTAGGCTAGTGACGAATTCTTCAGCAAAATTCTGCCAGTTAACTTCTGGGTAAGCACTAAGGTGAGCATTGTAGTTACCGACTGCGCCATTAGTTTTACCTAAAACTTCAGTTGCTTCGATTTGTTTAACTTGACGTTGTAGACGTGCAACAACGTTTGCTAGCTCTTTACCTAATGTAGTCGGTGAAGCTGGCTGACCATGTGTACGAGACATCATAGGCATTGCTTTGTATTCGATTGCTTTTGCTTTAATCGCATCAACAAGACGATTACAGTAAGGCAAGATAACGTCTGTTTTAGCCGTACCTAACATTAGTGCGTGAGATAGATTGTTAATATCTTCAGACGTACATGCAAAGTGGATGAACTCAGAAACCGCGTTTAATTCCGTGTTATCAACTACTTTTTCTTTAAGGAAATATTCAACCGCTTTAACATCGTGGTTTGTTGTTGCTTCAATGTCTTTTACACGTTGAGCGTCAGCTTCACTGAAGTTAGCAACGATTGCATCAAGGTGTGCATTTGCTGCGTCAGAGAAAGCAGGAACTTCTGCGATACCATCTGTTTGTGCTAGTTTTTGTAACCAACGCACTTCAACTTGTACGCGGAATTTGATTAAACCAAATTCACTGAAAATGTCGCGTAAAATTGCAGTTTTGCTACCGTAACGGCCGTCAACTGGTGATACAGCTGTTAGTCCTGAAAGTTCCATTTGTTGCTCCTAAAGTATGTAGGTTGTTTAAATAGTTGTGTTTCTTAAAGCTGTCAGCTGTTAGCTTTCAGCTGTTAGTTTTATACTCTTTGTAAATTTTGTTCTCGCTATCAGCTATCAGCTTTATAAACCTCAAACCATAACACCTGTTGGCATTAAGTTGTTTGCTACTGCTTTTGACTTTACTGAAAGCTGACCGCTAATAACTGATAGCTTTTCTTGTTATATGCGCTTTAAATTTTGTTTTGCTTGGTGAATCATCGCTTTGCGTGAGAACAATAATTGACGACGTTTGCCGCCAATTTGTCGCCATAAAACCGCAGCACGAACACCCGCTAATAATAATGCGCGGATTTTATGCTGTGTGACCACTTGTTGCAAGCAAGATGGTTTGCCATTGACCTGAATTTTTGGGCCTAAGTTACTGATAATATCTTTATAAATGCTATCTAAATTGGCTAATACACTTTCATCAGCAATATCAAAATGATTAAGCTGACGTGTGACTTGATTGATGCGTTCACCTAATAGGTTCATTGCCGAGCCATTTTGAGTCAGCTTTTTCTCTAATGCAATCATACCCACCGCGTATTTAGTGACTTGCAAATTACGCTGGTTATTAGGGTTATCAAGTTGATCAACCATGCTTTTAAAGCCTTGCTCTAATGATGCATAACCACCAAAAGTATCAATCGGGCTGTCACTGTCGACGGCCATAATTGATTTTAATGACGCTTCAAAGGCATCGATATTAGGGCATAGACCTGTTGTTGCTATTTTATCAACAAGGTAAGCGGCTTGTGTGATTGCAGCAAAGGCAATAACACGAGAAGGAAGATCATGATAAGACATAATTATTTGTTCTCTTGTAAATGCTGTTCGATAATCGCGCCACCGAGGCACACTTCATCGATATAAAATACCGCTGATTGACCCGGTGTTACCGCAGACTGCGGTTCATCAAAGATAACTTCTAGTGTGTCATCATCAATCGGATTAACGGTACATGGGATATCTGTTTGGCGGTAACGTGTTTTTACCGTACATCTAAAACTTTCTGTTTTTGGTGTTCTATCAACCCAATCACACTGTTTTGCGATTAAACCATAAGAGAATAGAGCAGGGTGGTTTGCACCCTGTGCAACAAGCAGACGATTATTATCCATGTCTTTACCCACTACATACCATGGGTTTTCATTAGAGTTCTGCATGCCACCAATGCCTAAGCCTTTACGTTGACCTAACGTATGGTACATCAAACCTTGATGTTGACCGATAACGTCACCGGTAGGTGTCACAATATCACCCGGCTGTGCAGGCAGGTATTCCTGTAGGAAATCAGTGAATTTACGCTCACCAATAAAACAGATACCCGTGCTGTCTTTTTTATTTGCTGTAATTAAATCTTGTTCTTCAGCGATACGACGTACTTCTGGTTTTTCCAGCTCACCAACAGGGAATAATGTTTGTGCTATCTGTTTGCCACCGACAGCGTATAAGAAGTAACTTTGATCTTTATTGCCATCAACACCACGTAGTAGTTGTGCTTGGCCATCAACGTCACGACGGCGGCAATAATGGCCTGTCGCGATAAAATCTGCGCCTAAATCTTCAGCTGCAAACTCTAAGAATGCTTTGAATTTAATCTCTTTATTACACATGATATCAGGATTTGGCGTACGGCCTGCTTTGTATTCCGCAAGAAAATGCTCAAATACATTGTCCCAATATTCCGCTGAGAAGTTGATTGTGTGTAGCTTGATGCCTAATTTATCACAGACTGATTTAGCATCAATAAGGTCTTGGGCTGCAGCACAATACTCATCGGTATCATCCTCTTCCCAATTCTTCATGAATAGCCCTTCAACCTGATATCCCTGCTGTTGTAATAAATACGCAGAAACAGATGAATCAACACCACCGGATATACCGACGATCACTTTAGTTTGGCTATTGTCTTTCATAAAAAATTCTCCTACTGATTTGAGGCGCGATTTTAACAGAAAAACAACAGAATTGAACTAATAATGTGAGTTAGGTAACGCAGTGAAGATTAAACAAAAGTTGGGCATGTAAATGCATAAGAAATGCATGGCTGAAGCAGAGGAAAAGCATGAGGAAGACGTAAGAAAAGCAAGAAAAGAACGGCTGAATACTTTGTATATTTAACCGTTCTTTGAGGTTAGTTAGACACTAAATTAGCTAACCAGCGTTTTTTAAACATGCGCTGAATGGTTAACAGTGCTTTGACTATTTCTTCTGACAGCATCATTAATAATACCCAATGCAATGGCCACTGCCAGACTAATGCAGCTAACAGTACCGTAGGAATACCCACAACCCACAGACCAAAGAGATCGATAAACGCGCTGTATTTAATGTCGCCACCGCTTTTTAATACGCCATTAATGGCCATCATATTATGTACTTTTAGGGCGAGGCCTAGCGCTAATACCAATGATACGTTAACGATCATTTGGCTATTCTCAAACTCACGTTGCTGTAAAAAATCTAATAAATAATGCTGATTTAAGGCTAACAATCCCGCTGTCGCAAGGGCTAAAAATACGCCGGTATAAACCGCTGTCCAGGATTGATACCAAGCGCGTTCAAATTTATTCGCGCCTAATTCATGACCTATCATAATGCCACACGCACTGCTCAGGCCAAAAAATGCCGAGAGAAACATGCCTTCAAAAGGTGCAATTAAGGAATGAATCGCTAACGCTTCCGTGCCCATGGCTGCAATAATCAAGCTGTACACTAAAATGCCTAATGCCCAACCCGCGTGCTGTATAAGAATAGGAAATACAAATTTCATAAACTTAAACATTTCGCTCTTTTCAACGGCTTCTTTAAATTCTGCAAGCGTCGGGATTAAAGTAGGGCGTTTATAATGGATATATAACATCATAATAATAAGCTGGCTCATGCGTCCAATGACAGTCGCCCACGCCGCTCCTGCGACACCCATCGCTTCGATTGGACCCGCACCAAAAATCAGTATGAAATTGAAAATAACATTAATGATAATAGCTAAAATACCGATCACAGTAGGTGCCATTACATCGTTATTAACACGTAATGCA
>NZ_PJBZ01000144.1 GCF_002835995.1 Psychromonas sp. Urea-02u-13
GCTGGCGATAAAAAATGATGTTGAAAATAACCTGCGTTTTCAGGGACAATATTATGATAGCGAAACAGAATTGCATTATAATCGTTTCCGTTATTACGACCCGAGTTGTGGGCGATTTGTAAACCAAGATCCGATTGGGTTGTTGGGCGGCAGTAATAATTATCAGTATGTGCCGAATCCGGTGGGGTGGGTGGATCCTATGGGGTTGACTGCTGCTAAGGAAGATCCTGCTAGGCAGAGAAAGGCAATTGCAGATCCGGTTAAGCAAAGGAAAGCTGTAGCTTTTGACTTTTATAAGTCACAGGGCTTCCCTGAGGATGATATACCCTCTCATTTAACGGGTATTGATTTTGATAAACCGGTAGAGGTTGTGACTATTGAAAAAGGCCAACATTTTTATCAATTCCAATCTCCTGGTGCTCCTCAAGGAAATTATTACGCAGATAATGCTGCGATAAAACCGACTGAACTTGGAATTAGTCCGTTAGGTACAAATAGAGCCTTGAATAAGGTAGAGCCTAAAACAAAAGGTTTGTACACCGCTCAAGGAAATACTCCCGCTCTTAGGAGTAAAGCAAAATCGGTCGATGATTTCTGGTCAGTAAAAGGGGAATCATACCCAACTGAAGGTGGTGGAACACAGTATTTTACCGCTGAAAAATCAAACTTCATTAAAGGTGATTAACAACTATGACTTCAATTGAAACTGTTCAACACGGAATTTCTTTAACAACGAAAAGATTAAGTGATATTCCTGATTATGATATTTATCAAAGTATTTTGAAGCAACTGAATTACTTATTATCAGTGGTTGATGGTTCGGAAGCAGACAGCAGTATGCTTGATAAAATAAATGTTGGTCATTTTGCTGTTCGAGAATTTGAAGAGAGTGACCCTGAATTTTCTAGTATCTTGAAAAAATGTCAAAATATCGCTTTTAAGCTTGATATGCAGCTTTAATTAATTTATTAGTTTGGCTCTCTAAGTATTTAATAGGTGATACCAATAAACTTTCCAGTGTCTACGCTAAGCCCCAAGTGATTTTTTATTGCTTGGGGCTTTTTGATGAGCGTAATAAGAAAATAAGAGGGGACATCCCAACCTTTTTGGCTAGTAGTCAACCGGGGACATCCTAATCTTTTTGACTCACTTTAGAAACGATCGGAGAAACGATCGGGGACACCCATCAACTTTTGACCGTTTTCATTGAAGCCTCAAGTAATAATTTTGCTTGGGGCTTTTTTAATGAGTGTTATAAAATCAGTTGTTTATGTTTGTTAATCTGCGTGTGTCCTACCTTTTTTGTGACCATTTTAAAGAACTTGGCTATGTGAAGCAGGGGAATGAATGGGTACATAAGGGATAATCGCTAGGAGATTATATGTTAGAAAAAAAATACCCATTATTTTTTTCAAAAAGTAAATTAGAGTCTGTACTTGATTATGTTGGCAATGACTCGTGGGTAGAGGTATTCAAAGGGAGCGATTTTCAGATTGCATTTCAGTTTCAAAAAGGCATGGGGCAATTTATATCAATTGCCAAAAGTGACTGCGAAACTAATAAGGAGTATATAGCAAAATCAATTTATGGTTGGGCTTTGGTAAGTGAGCTTTGGGAAGGGGCTTATGATGAGTTTAATCGCTATATGAAGAGCATGGTTTACCCTAAATCACCAGTTCAAGCTGAAAAGAATAAAATCATAGATAGAGTGTTGCGTACTTTAATGGGTAAGGTTAGAAAAGGTGAGTTACCCTTTTGATTTAAAGGAAAGATATAAAAAAAAGCTAACCGGGAAGCCAATCGTGGACACCCATAACTTGAATCAAATAAAATCAATACGTTAAGTTATTTTGGTTTACGGGTGTCCCCGATCTTTATGGTACCACGCAATATCATTACGATGCGGTTAATCGCTTAACGCAAGTTGAAGGGCCTAACCCTGAAAGCTTTGTGCACGATCCGGCGGGTAATATTTTAGCCATGGATAGCAGTAAAAAAGCACCAACATCTACCGCAAGTACACCTAAACACGCTAACCAAGTACAGGGTAATCGTCTTAAGTTTCAAGGCGATACGCACTATCAATACGATGCTAAAGGTAACCGTATTGCACAAGTGCGTGGCAAAGGGCAAAAACTAAAAACCGCCTATCGTTATAACAGCCTTAATCAGCTAGTGGCTGTGAATAACAACGGCGCAAACACGGTTTATCAATACGATGCACTAGGGCGTCGTATCAGCAAACAAAGTCAACACGAGCGTACCGACTTTTTATGGTTTGAGGATGTCCTGCTCAGTGAAACGACGCAGACTAGAAATAGCGTCGCGCAAACCTCATTACAAACTAAAGTCTATTTGTTCGAGCCTAATACCTTCAAACCCTTAGCATTTGTGCAAGATGAGGTTTTATATCATTACCATTTAGACCATCTGGGTACGCCACAAGAAATCACCAACGCCAATGGTGAGGTTGTCTGGGCTGCCAGTTTTAAAGCCTATGGTAATTTAGCCGTTGCGCTGGTCAATGATGTTGAAAATAATATCCGTTTTCAGGGGCAATATCATGATAGCGAAACGGGCATGCATTATAATCGCTTCCGCTATTACGATCCCTGCTGTGGGCGCTTTGTAAACCAAGATCCGATTGGGTTGTTGGGCGGTAGTAATAACTATCAGTATGTGCCGAATCCGGTGGGGTGGGTGGATCCGTTTGGGTTGAGTTGTAAGGAAAAAAACATCTCATCAAGAGGTAGGATTCCAGAAAACCAGCAAGGAGTTTTTAACGAATTTGAATTAGACCATCAAGGTCAGTTTACTTCTGATGAGGCGCTAGTTAAAGCATATGAAGGTGTTAGGGATAAAGAATCTCCTTGGCCTGTTGGTTATACTCCTAAAACACGAGTTATCCAACCGGGAGAAAAGTTTAATATGATTACGGATACAGGAAGAGGAAATTACCCTGGGTCTTTTGGAACTATGGACAACATTGAAAATGCTATTTATGGTCGTAACCAACTTGCTATTAAAGAAGAGTGGAAAGGTACTTTAGATAGAAAAGTACAATATGAGGTATTGAAACCATATGAAGTTGAGTATGGTCCTGTTGGCCCTCAAATAGATGAATTGCCAGATGGCTCGTTTAAGTACCTTCCTGGTGGGGGAACACAAATAAAAATGGGTTATAAAGATTTTCAAAATGCAGTTCCAACTCCTGAGAATGGAAAAATAGCTGATCCATATTTGAAAGTATTGAAAAATACTAAGTTATCACAAAAATAAGAATGATATGAAAATTAAAATATACGTAGGGAAAAAAATGACAACGTTAAGCTGGATTTTTTTAGAAAATAAAATTTCAGTTCGACTACCGGGATTCGCAGATGCTAAATATTCTAATGAGAGAAATATAATAGTTGCTTCGAGTAATATTGGTTTGATTTATATCATAGGTATAGACGGAGAAATAAAGTATGAATTTTCTAATGCAGAAAATGAAAACTATAAATTTTATTGCTTAGCTAATACCAAATATAATGATCTCGGTGTTAATATTATTATGGCTCATGATCCTGAACTTAACGGTGAAAGATTTTGGCAACATACTATAGATTTAGAAAACCAAGCCGTTGGTGAGCCTTTAACTAAGTGGCGCTAGGTTTGAGTATAGGTAAAAAATAATTAATGCATTAAATGGGTCACAAATCGGGTCAGGTCTGAATGGCACTGCATTAAGGGGGGCATCCCGTGCGCCGAGATAAATCGGTAAAAGATTAAAGGGAAACTAATCGGGGACATATATGGTCACTCCTTATGAATCAAGGTTACACTGTTTTTTTTGCTTTTTAATAATCGATATCGTGCAAAATAATCGTCGCCACTTAAACAGTAAGGGCTAGATTTTCTGGTTAAACCTGTTTTTGCTCTTTATCGTTTTATTCGATAGATCACCTTTCCTGAACTGCTTTTTTCACTGTTGAGATAACGGTTTCTTGACATATATCCGGCGTCTTAATGACTCTTTAGGGGGAGTCGCGCCCTCCTGAATTCCAGAAGAAGTCTTACAAGCCTTTGCACCTACTATGCCTTGATGGCAGAAGTCCCGATGAAGTGCCAAGTAAGACAAACCGTTTTAAATCATCAATGCAAATTACCGTTTAGGGTTGTAAAAAAATATGAAAAAAATATGAGGGGACATCCCAACCTCTTTGACTCACTTTCAGTAGTTTCCATTGAAGCCCCAAGTAATATTTATTGCTTGGGGCTTTTTGATGAGCGTCATTATATAAGTTGGTTATGATTTTTAATATTTGATCGTCCTATCTTTATCTTCAGTAACTGGGGCGATCATATTAATGGTCAACCGACCTATGAATATCACTTTAATTGGGATAAGGCGAACAATCGTGTTGCTATCACCGATACCCGTGGTGGTACTGAAACTTATCAGTTTAATGATCGCGGTTTACCGGTTTACCATCAAGACCAAGAGGGAGGTATTACCCGTTATAGTTATGATGACCGTGGAAACTTGGTCAGTGAAACTAATCCAATGCAAGCTACACTGCGTTATGTCTATGACTATTCAAATGATCAGTTACGCACGTTTATTGACAGTAGCGGTGCACAACATCAACTTGAGCGCGATAGCCTAGGAAACATTACGGCAAGTATCGACCCACTCGGTAATCGTTGGCAACGCAGTTATAATGAGCTTGGACAACTGAGCCAGCAAAGCAATCCACTCGGTGAAAGTCATCATTACCAGTATAACGAGCTAGGTCTAGTCAGTCGTATCACTGATCCGCTTGGTA
>NZ_PJBZ01000145.1 GCF_002835995.1 Psychromonas sp. Urea-02u-13
AGCTTTATATACAACACAGTGACGTAAAAAGCTCTTTCTAGCGCCACAATAGCCATGTTGTATATATTAATTATTTAAAAAAAACAGAATAATCAACAAAACAAACAAAATCAATAAATTATAAATTTAATTTCTAAAATAGTGAATAGAGAAACACGTCACCCTGTTGCCTATACTCATTTTCGAAATCCCCCCAACACTCTGTTTTTATAGAAAAACAAATGAGTGCCATTAATAACCTTCACTGTGACGCTTTTTACAGTTCCGACAAAAGCAACACGGTGACGCAGAACTCGATTTATTAACATAAAGCGCTACAATAACTGTATATAAATCCAGTTACATTTATATAACAGGAGGGGCTATGTACGATGTACAAAAATCAATTTCAACTGACTCAAGTCGTTTTATGGATCAATTTCGGATACTTATTCGTAGTCGCCATTATGCCTATAAAACAGAGAAAACTTATTGTTATTGGGTCTGTTCATTTATACGCTTTCATCATTACAAGCACCCTGAGAAAATGGGCAATGCTGAAATAGAAGCTTTTCTTCAACACCTTTCAGTCACAATGCAAGTAGCAGGTAATACACAAAAAACGGCGCTTAATGCCATTATATTTATGTATCGCGAATTCCTGAAAGTTGATATTCAAGGATTAAAGTTTAAATATGCGACTAAGCCAAGACAGTTGCCCACTGTTTTTACCCACTTGGAAGCACAATCCGTCATCAATAACTTATCCGGCAACTATAAATTATGCGCGCAGTTGATGTACGGATGTGGTTTACGAATTTCTGAAACAACGCGCTTACGACTAAAAGATATCGACTTCGGAATGAACTGCATTGTCGTTCACGAAACCAAAGGTGACAAATCGCGTAGAACATTATTGCCTAACGCTTTATTGCAACCGTTAAAGCTACAACTTGAAACAAGCCTGCTTGGACACAAAGTCGATTTAGCGAGGGGTTTTGGCTCCGTCTATTTACCGGGTGCGTTAGCACGAAAATACTCAAATGCGGCATTTGAACCTGCATGGCAATACTTGTTTCCAGCAATAGCCCTTTCCGTTGATCCACGCACTAACATTAGTAGAAGGCACCATATATCTGAGCAGAGTGTGCAGCGAAAGGTTAAACAAGCGATTACAAAATTAAACATTATGAAAAAAGCCAGTTGCCATACCTTTCGTCATAGTTTTGCAACACGACTATTAGAAGCGGGTACCGATTTAAGAAACATTCAGGAATTACTAGGGCATAGCGATATCAGTACAACACAAATCTACTTACACGTTGTGGGTCTACATGAACGTGGAATTGTCAGTCCAGTAGATGGGTAAGTTGGTCTTTCAAAAAAAAAGGCGAATTATGCGACAGCATAGTGTAATGAGCGCGTTAAGCTCTGCGTACGCTTTGTCAGGTGTAAGCTCAAGACAGTGCAGGGATGCACTGTTTGAGCTGGTGCGATCAGAAGTGCTTAATTGAACAAGATTAGAAAACGCTACGGGCCAGCTCTCTTTTGGTTACTTTTCTCTACTGGTTTAGAGAGCATGCTACCTCACACTGCGAAACTTCGTTTCGGTTGTTCATTCGCTACTCGCCTACAGGCGAAACCACTGATAATTAAGATTAAACCCAGCCTCAATGAGCGCCAGCGACCTATAAACTAAAAACTACAACATCCCTATATTTCCGTTTAAAAGCAATTAAAAAACTTGGGTGCCCCACTTTTACATCTCATTTTAATTGCGTAAAAACAACCAAATGATACACTGTACTTTATTATTCATAGCGAAAAGAAATATTAATGAAACTATTAAAATTAATCTGCATCACAGCACTGATGTTTACCTCATTTTCTGCGAATGCCACTGATATAGCTTGGAAGCAGGCATCTTCAGAGTTTTATCAAATTGAAGCCATTGTTTTTACAACCGGTGCAAATACTAAAAGTGTTGGGGTAACTTATCCTGATGACGTATGTCGTGACTTCTCAAACGAATACTTACGCGTGCCTAGTGTGATAGTTAATGGTAATGAAGTACGTTTTAGACGCCAATGTATCGGTTATCAAAAAGCATTAATGTTTGCAGTATCTCAAGCAGGCAAAAATTACATGGTTAACGAGTTCAGAAGCAAAAATACAGTCACCATGATACAAGGCGGTGATAAATTCACATTCTCAGCCAAAGGTTTTAGCAAATCATTCAGCAAACCAACAGCAAGTATGGGTGGATTGTAAGTCCCAAAAAATAACAGAAAATTAACGGTAAAATAAGAGACGAGTATCTAGTCGTTATTTTTCAAATAATTATAAATAACTTTGAACTACAGATTAAGTGCCTCCAAAGGAGTAATACATGGTTAGTGTCACGCGTATCGATAGCTTATTGAAGGCAGGCGAAGAACTAAGTAATGCTATAAAGCAACTAGACCTGAATCAGTCTGTTAAACAAGAAAATATTCTAAATAGCTTTCTGTTTAATCAATATCAAATCATAAATATCGCTTTACAGCAGCTTCATACTAATAATGGCTTAGATGATTTGTTTATAAAGTTTCATGATGCGCGAGAAGCTTGCTCTAGGATATTAGAACATGAACAACGTATATCTTTGAGCATAATCAATTCTAGCTTAAAGTTACAAGATCTAATAAACAAGGAGCTAAATGATTTTAGTCTTCTAAAGAATAAAGAAGAGTTAAAGAATAATAATGCATTTGATAGTAAAACCCAAAAACTACAACAAGCAGAATTATCACTTTTAGATTCATTAAATCAACTTAATATCGTCAAAAATGACTTAGACAACCTATCAATTTTGCCTAAGCACATTGAAGAAAAAATAAAAGGCAATTCAGAAAGTTTACTTAAGGAGACTAAAGAATCTATAGCTTTGAATATTGAGAGTGCTAAAGAGTATATCAACTCCTCCTTAAACTCTGCGCAAAACGAATTTGACGTTTATACAAAAAGAGGAGAAAGGAAAATTGAGCAATTAACAACGAATGCTCAATCTATATATAAAGAACACTCTACAGAATTAGCTGATACGTTTATTAAATTAGAAGATGAGTCAGCTAATCGTATTCAAGTTCGAATTCAGAAAGCTGAAGCTATTGCTACAGATTTGACAAAAAGAGTTCAAGATATACTTGAAGAAATTGACGAGATTACTTCAAGCCAAAAATTGGCTTTTAGTCAATTTATTAAGGAAACACGTGATGATTTGGTTAATTCGATTAATAGTTCATCTTCAGTGGGTGTTAATGATATTCAGAAATCTCAATCGAAGGCTCTATCTTTAATTGATGAGAAGGCCAATGAAGATATTGCTGATATTAAAAATCGAATTAAAACTGAAGTTGATAAATTTGAATCAAAACGTAAGCAAATGGATGCACTGCTAGAGAAAGTTGGCCTCGCTACAGATGCTGATGTGACAATCACCCAAGCAAATAAAGAAGAAAAAACAGCGAATGATTTACGAAAGAGTGGCTTACTTTTACTCTATATTTCAATCGGATTACTTGTGGCTATGTTTGCTGAATTTATCGGTGTTGATCTTGTTTCTGAATCGTCAAAAACATTTAATGACTTAACATGGGAATTTGGTATTAGTCGATCATTAATACCTGCAGTTTTATTCATTATTTCTTGGATAATGCTAATAACCAATCGAAAGGTATCGAAGGACACAGATAAGAAAAACGAGTTAGTTCCTTATGTTATTATGTTTTTATCTATCATTATGTTTACTTATTTATTCTCTGAGTTTGTAGGTATTAAGTTTTTATCCGATATCGAAAAGACTGGGAACTCTCCAAATCTGATCGACTTTGTTTTTCGTTTTATGACAGTGTTGCTAGTAAGCTCTCCTGCAATCTATATGCTAAAAGAATCCGCGGCACATAGAGGAAAAGAAAATTTATATCGCCAGCGAGGAACCCAATTGGTTACGATTAGTGGTTATCTATCTGACCTAAAAGATGAGCCTAAAGCTGAAGTTAAGAAGCAATTAGCTAAGAACTTCTTTAGTTTTCATGATGGTAAAGCAGATACGAGTAATGTTCCTGATTTTATTAAAAATATGAATGAAGCTATAAGTTTAGCGAAAAGCATTACGCCTACTACGAATCATCAGCCAGCTAGTAGTGACGCTAAAGATAGTAACAGTAAAAGTAATTAAGCTTTGATACCATACTACGTGGCTGCACAGATCCCCGTTTAAGTTTTCCTTGTACGGTTAAGCACTTCAGCAACCGTAGGCATGGATGCCTAGGTAGGCTCAAGACAGTGCAGGGACGAACTGTTTGAGCTGGTGCGATCAGAAGTGCTTAATTGGACAATATTAGAAAACGCCACGGGCTGCTTTTCCTTTGGTTACTTTCCTTTGGCAGTTCAAAGGAAAGTAACTCGCTCAAAAGGCGAAAACAACACAATATAAGCTAAATCAATGACTGGATGAGCGCAGACGAACTAGTCACTCCCACACTGAGATCCCGGCTTAAAAGACTACCGGGATGACGGGGTTCTGCACAGATGAACTAGCGATTCTAGCACTGAGATCCCGGC
>NZ_PJBZ01000146.1 GCF_002835995.1 Psychromonas sp. Urea-02u-13
CATTGAGTGAAGGTGAAAAACAGATTTTATGTGTTATTGGTGGCTTAACAATGACGCATCATCAAGAATGTTTGGTTTTGTTAGATGAACCAGATACACACTTAAACCCTGCTTGGTCATGGGAGTATAATAAATTACTGAAAGACTCATTACATAGTGAACAGCAACAAGACTCAACAGTATTCATTGCTACACATGACCCTGTGCTCATTTCAGGCTTAACACGAGAACAAGTATTAATAGCAAAAAATGAAAATGGGGCATTAAGCTATGACCACCCCCACCGCAATCCACGTGGGCAAGGAGTGGCTAATCTATTAACAAGTGAATTTTTCGCGCTACCGTCTAGTTTAGATCAACATACACAAGGGCTTATGGATAGACGAATTGAATTGTCTTATAAGCCTACAAAGCTAACTGATAACGAAAGAACAGAGTTAACAGAAATCAATGATTCATTAGATAAGTTAGGGTTGACAATATCCTTCAGGAATAGAGACTTTGCCGAGTTTGAAGAGCAAAAGTACTCTAAGGACGATAACTTGTGAGATACATAGATTTAGATTCTGTTTTAGATTCATCTCCAGATGAAGTTTTATATGAATTAAAACTTGTTAACTACTCCATGATAGCTTTATCTGATGATGACAAAATAGCAAGAGCCAGCACCGGAAATGCTATCTGGAGACCAATTAAGGCGTATTTAGAACAAGCTTCGAAAAGAAAATGTTGGTATACAGAGTCTAAAAATGCTGGTTGTCTTAATGATGTTGAACATTTTCGACCTAAAGGAAAAATTCATAAGCCTAAAAAAGAACCTTTAATACATTGGTATTGGTTCTTAGCTTTTAATCCAATGAACTACCGGTTGAGCTGCCAGTTTGCTAATCGACTAAATCATAATGAACTATATGGAAAGTCAGGAGGCAAAGGTAATCACTTTCCATTGTTGAATGGTACAACACATTCAACTGACCTAACTGGTTTAGCTCAAGAAGAACCTATTTTATTAGACCCGTGCGTTAAGTCTGACACCGAGTTGTTAGAGTTCTTACCAGACGGTAGACCAGTATTGTCCCCTAAGTTTAATCACGACCCAGACGCTAAAAATCGAGTAGAGCAAAGTAAATTATTACTAAATTTGGATTTCCCAACTTTTAATGAAGATCGTGAAGAGCTTTACAACAGAGTAAAAGAGTTAGTTCAAGATGGCGACGATAATCAAGGTAATGCAGCTGTTATGAGAATGGTTGAGAGGGATTTGAGAAAATTGATGAACAAGGATTCTGAATATAGCAAGGCAGCAGAGTGCTATGTAAGAGGCTTTAGAAATAAAGATTGGGTTGAAGCAATTATATTAAGCATTTAAAAATATTATAGCTATTTATCCAAACATCTCATTTAAAATAGATTTAGATTAAATACTATAAATACTATAAATGCTTTTTAGCTCAAACTAGAAGCCTATTAACCAATAGGCTTCATCTGCTGACCAACTAGGAGTTATAAAAACTATGCCCACGAGTCGTTTTGTTTCTCCCCCAGAATCTCAATTTAATAAACTTCGCCAACCTTTAACGCCAGGTGAAAAGTTAGTTTTCGAATTTTTTGATACTCACTTACCTGAAGGTTGGGAAATCTATATACAGCCTCATTTAAATGGTTTGCGCCCTGATTTTGTTATATTGAATCCAAAAGTGGGCATTGGTGTTTTTGAAGTTAAAGACTGGAATTTAAATGCGATGGACTATCGCATAGAAGAGCAGAGAAATCATCCACCAAAACTCATTGGTACTAAAGACGGAAAATCATTTTCACTGCAAAGCCAAAACCCTATTGAAAAAGTTCAACAATATAAGCAAGAAATATTTAATTTATACTGCCCCCGACTTGAACAAGGCTCTGGTTTCGCAGCTATAACAGCAGGCGTCATCTTCCCGTTTGCGAGTGAACAGCAAGTACGCACTTTATTTAACAAAAGCATGCAGTACAGAGATATGATTAAGTATTCGCATTTTTATCCTGTTGTTGGTGCTGACTCATTACAGAGTGGTGATTTACTGCGTGTATTTCCTGAAGGAAAGCGCTATTACTCAAAGTATATGAACCAAGATCTCTACTTAGACTTTAAGAACTGGTTGATTGAGCCTGATTTTGCAGCTGAACAACGAAAGCCTTTAATGCTAGATAAAGCCCAAAAAAGCTTTGTGAATAGCAGAACAAAAAATGGTTACCGCCGTATTAGAGGTGCTGCAGGGTCTGGTAAATCACTTGTTTTGGCAGCGAGAGCAGCTGAGCTATTAGCTGAAGGTAAAACCGTCTTAGTTGTTACCTACAATATTACTTTACTTCATTACTTAATGGACGTAGCGGTTCGTTGGCCTAGCGGAGATGGCAAAACGAGAAAGGATATTACATGGCTTAACTTTCATTACTGGTGCAAGCGAGTTTGCATGGAAAGTGGCCATGAAGATGATTACAAAGCCCTCTGGGAAAACTCTGATGAAGAAGATGTATTAAACATTGCTCTACCCGCCTTAGTAAACCGAATTATTGATACTGTTCCAGATGAAGTGACACATTACGATGCCGTTTTAGTTGATGAAGGGCAGGACTTCATGCCCCACTGGTGGGCTTTACTAAGAAGGGTCTGTTTAGACAAAGGTGAAATGCTACTGGTAGCTGATGCAACTCAAGATATATATGACACTGCGAAGTCATGGACTGACGAAGCGATGAAAGGCGCTGGATTTAGCGGTGCATGGGCAGAGTTAGAAACAAGTTATCGCCTACCTCAATTAGCTATGGATAAAGTTTGTGAGTTCGCGACTCAATTTATGCCACCAGAGCTAGTTAACCTACCTAAATCCGCACAGTTAGGCCTTGCCATCGAACCATGTAATTTACGCTGGGTACAAGTTAATGAAAGCAATGCAATTGATGTGTGTTGTGATGAGTTGATGAGGCTTGCGATAGAGAACAACTTTAATGATGGTTTATCTATTACTGACAGCACTTTTTTATGTGACAGTAAAAAATTAGGATTTGAAGTAATTAAAAAGCTTGGTAGTAAAGGTGTAAAAACAGTTCATACATTTGCCCACGATGATAAAGAGTCTCGCCGCCAAAAAGTAGGTTTTTACATGGGTGATGCACGAATCAAAGCAACCACCCTTCATAGCTTCAAAGGTTGGGAATCTAGAGCTTTAGTTATTTACGTCAGCAATAAAACAGACTTTAAAACACTAGCACTGATTTACACTGGGCTAACTCGCTTAAAAAGACACGAGGAAGGCAGTTGCTTAACCGTTGTCTCTTGCTCAGAGAAGTTATTGGAATACGGTAAGAAGTGGCCAGAGTTTGAGAGTAAGGCATTAAATAGGGCTATTGAATTCAATTAACATCAATAATCAGCTTTATTGCAAGCCATTGAGTTACTTTCAGGGGTTTCAAGCCTATGGCCGTTTGATATGGAAAAACTGTATCTGAATTAGTGATCTCATTACCCAAATAAGAAATATCATAAAATATCTCTTTTTATCATTCGAATATCTATTTTATTATTCACCCTTTCTCTTACTATTTATTTGGACAATCAATCAACTAGGAGAAAATAAATGTCGAATCAAAATAACAACCATAAAGCGAACCAAAATAACACCAATAAAGGAACTTCAGGAAGCAATCCTGCTAACGCTAAAGTTCAAGGTAATAAAGGTAAGCAAATGAACCCAAACCAGAAGAAATAAAATAATAATGACAAGCAGGTAAATATTTACCTGCTTTATTTAAGGGAAGAAATGGAATCTAAAAATCCTAAAAAAAGTAAACGGAAATTTAAGCAAACTAAACAATTAGTTAAACTGGCATTAAACAATGGATGGACTCAGCCAGAGATAGCTGAAGCTTGTAGAACTCAACAATCTGTTGTTAGCGCATGGGCGAATGGAAAAAAGCAAGGTACTGAGCAACAACTCAAACCTCTTTTAGATATTTTTGGTCATAAATTAAGACGCAATTCATTTGGTGTTTATTGGAGCATCGATAGTGGTTCCCAAGAGAAAACCTATCATAAAGTTGAAGGTAACATTATTTTAAACCAAGAGCTTTACCAGAGAAAACTTGTGGATAGGCGAATAAAAAAATTCCCAATGTATAAGCTTGTCATCCATTATCAAGGGGGTGATGAATTTAGGCTTGTATATCAAAGTCGGCACACATCAGTAAATACATATGCCGAGCTAATGACCGAAGATATAATCTGGGATTCGAAAATTACAGAGCGCTATAAATTACCAGAACTAATTATTGCGATTGATAAATACGCAAAGCGGTTAAAGGATGAACTCAAAACTGAAACCACAGCACTACCATTAATTGCAAGGCAAGCCTTGCTCAATTATGGTTTTGATATTGAAGGGGTTGTTGAATATCCTGCAGTTTGGTAAGTTAAAGAACCCAAAATAGGAAGTTGGCACCTTAACGCCAAAATATGT
>NZ_PJBZ01000147.1 GCF_002835995.1 Psychromonas sp. Urea-02u-13
ACTTAGCATCGCATTTATCGCTTGGTGCTTATCTTGGTCTAGTTGGCGCTCATAGCGCATTATCAGTGACTGCTTATGTTGACGCAGTAATTCAATAAATTGACTCATCCTAGACTCCCATTATGAAATAGGTTGTCAGTTAGCTGATTGATTAAGCGTACGGCATCTTGCTGTTTCACTGTGGTGAGTTGGGTATATCGCGCTGTGGTGTTTAAGCTACTGTGACCGAGTAACTGCTGTAATGAGCGTAAATCTAATCCTTGTTCAAGTAAGTGTGTTGCAAAGCAATGTCTGAGTGAATGCGGACTAATGTGCTTATTGATACGGCAAGTGATAAGTACCTGTTTCATCGCTTTTTGAACACTGCCTTTATCCATAGGGGTATTGGCTGTTTTTCCGTTACCTGGAAAGAGCAACTGCGGATGGCGATGCGTTACCCAATAGTTGCGTAGCGCAAAAAGAGTGTGGTTGGGTAACGGTAACAATCGGTCTTTACCGCCTTTGCCTTCGCGAATATGCACCTGCATGGACTGGCTATCAATATCTGCAATACCGAGATGTAGTGCTTCACTCAAACGTAGGCCCATCGAATACAAGGTTAAGAAGAAGACACGATAACGTGTTTGTTGAGTGTGTTGGATGAGGTTCGCGACTTGTGCTGGCGTAAGAATATCCGGTAAATGTGTCACTTGTGGCGGTTTGACAATGTCGAGCCATTGCCATTTTTTATCCAGCGTATAACGATAGAAGAACTGCAAGCCATTACGGTCGAGTTTAACGGTACTCCATGAGTGTGTTTGTATTAGCGCATGGAAATACTGTTTTAAATCTTGCGTCGTTAATGTGTCTGGACACCGGCCAAAGTAGACGGTAATGCGACGCACAGCACGGGAATAGGCATCAATAGTGGAAGGTCGCTTCCCTTGTAAGGTTAAGTTGGTAAGATGTTGATGATAAAGGAAGTCGAAATGCTGTTGTTGGTATTTATCCATAATAATTCTCCAGTAATCGCCTCTGAATGAGGGGTACTAGAGAGTATGGGTCTTTGTTTTTTCTGCCGCATAGCGGCTTCGTTCAACAAGGCGTTTAAACGGAACAAAAACAGTGGGTTACGTTTCGCTTCGCTACACATTATAACCCACAATTTTTGTCCGCTTAACGCGGCGTTATGCGTAAGTGCGTTGTTCGATTAGTAATCAGGAGTATGTAGTGACATATGTAAAAATTGTGATATTTTTAATTTTATCTTTATCTGTTTTTAATTCTTTTGCAATCTCGCATAGAACAGTTGATGAACCCGGAATTGTAGGCTTGTTATACTACACAGAAGGAAAACTAGAACAGCCTGTTGTTGCTATTTGGGGGGGATCTGGAGGTGGTATCTTTGATGGTATCTATTTAAGTTTAGAAGAGCTAGTAGAAAATGGCTACGCCGTACTCACACTTGCTTATTTTGATCCTAAAAGCAGTTCAAAAATTATCCCTAATACACTTAAACGTGTGCCACTTGAATATTTTGAAAGAGCATTTAATTGGGTTCAAAATCAGCCAGACTTGAAGAAAGGTACGCTTGCCGTTTATGGCACAAGTAGAGGGGGGGAATTAGCACTTCTTTTAGCAAGTAAATTTAACTTTATTGATCTCGTTGTTGCGGGAGTCCCAAGCTCATATGTTTGGGGGGCTTATGAAGAAAATAAGACTGAAGCAGAGGGGGTTGGGATGAACAATACTGATCCGTGTCGGTCCGCATGGACTTGGAAAGGTAAAGATATTCCTAGTATTTGTAATAAGGATTTGGAAAATTATACTCCTTGGTACAGTGTCATTGATAATCAAGAGTTGGTAAAAGATTACTTAATCCCTGTTGAACAGAGCAGCGCTGCAATTTTGCTTACTTCCGGCATTAATGATGCCGTTTGGCCAGCAACTAAAATGTCAGATCAAATTATTTCGAGGCTTGAATCGAGAAAGTACGCATATCCATTCAAGCATATAGCATATCCCTTGGGGCATAATATTTACAATAAAAGTTGGCATGATGTTCTTAGTTTTATTAAGTTACATTACCCTGCTAGCTAACGTTTTAATGTGCTTTAATGTGCTTTAATGTGCTTTAATTTGTCATTAGTTCTCAAATGATTAATCTAAGAGACGAGTAATTATACGCATAACAAGTGACTATGGTGTCAATTCTTAATTCTGATTCATTTCAGGATCCCACATGACACCATCTCTTACCATTGAATTTAGTATAATTATCATCTTGCGAACGCAGGCGATTATCGCTGTTTTCTTTGGTTTTCCTGCTGCGACTAATCGTTGATATGTCGCTTTAAAAACGGGATTACATTGCATTGCTGACATCATTGCCATATACATTACAGTACGTATTTTGTGGCGACCGCCACGTATGTTTATTTGACCTTCGTAGCTCCCACTTTCTTTATTGAAGGGGGCTACTCCGATCAATGAAGACGCTTCTTTATTCGTTAAATATCCAAGTTCTGGCATGTCGCTCAGTAGGTTAAACGCAACCACAGGACCGATGCCAGGCATGCTTTGAATAATGGTGTTTTTAGCTTTGTATTCACTGCATTTCTCAATGAGTTTGCTGAGTTTATCATCGACTTTTTCTATCTGGTTTTTAATGGCGGTTAAGATCGGTTTGATAATACCCGTTATTTCTTTTGGCATAATCTGAAGTCGATTTTTCTCCATGGTTTGCATGGTCATTAGTTGCCTTCTTCGAGATAATAAATCACTCATCAACTGCATGTTTTCGGGCTTTAATGTCGATAAAGTCGGTTTAACTGCCTCACCAAAGTGCGCTATTAATTGTGCATCGAGTTTGTCGGTTTTAGCTTTACGTCCAATCGCCCCTGCAAACTTTTTCACATGTGCTGGATTCGCGACCGTGAAGGGTATATCAGCCTGTGAGCAGGCCATGATAAATGCATGTTCAAGTCGACCGGTTGCTTCAATGACAACACGTGTTGGCTTGTGAGGTTTAATTTTTTTGATGGCTTCTTTAATGCCTTTTTCATCATTAGTGACCGTAAAGTAAATATCGAGCGGTCTGATGTAAATGTCGAGTTGAAACTTGCCTGTATCGACACCGATGGTGATTTCTTTTTGATTGTTTGTGCAATTCATAATAAGCTGACTCCGCCTTGCTATTCGGGCTCTAGGCCCAGTTGACTATCCGAGTTTAATGCTTGGAGTCTTGTACAACGTTCATTCTTGTTAACGGTCTCTCAAATGAGGAGCCTGGCATTCATCGAACTGTTGTATAAGAAGGCTTTGGTTGCAGCCAAAGCTTGGGCCTCACTTTACCTAAACTGGTTTAAAAGGTAACTATTTTATGGGGTTATTATCCATACAAGGCATTCAAACGGACAAAAAACAGTTGGTTGTTTTCACTCCGTTCAACATTTTAACCAACAATTTTTTGCCGCTTAATGCGGCGTTAGGGTTATTAAGGAAATTTCGAATAAATGGATAGTTCATTAGAAGAGTTCTGGCAAAAGTATATTTCTTTTGCGCAAAATAATAATTCAGGTGGCCCTGAATACATATATAGAGGTGTTAGTAATAAAACCCATGAACTTATCCCTTCTATAGGGCGAAATACAGAAGAGAATACCCGTGGAAATATATCTACTGTTGAGCGTGATTTACTCACTGAGTTTAAGAGACTTTCTAACCCTATCTTGAACTCAAACGATACACCGAACACAGAATTTGACTGGTTGTTTTTGGCTCAACATTATGGATTACCAACTCGTTTGCTCGATTGGTCAACCAACCCTTTAGTTGCTCTGTATTTTGCAGTAGAAAGTAATGACGATATTGATGCTGGTGTTTATGCAATTAACCATAGGGTCACAGATCAATACGAGTTATTTGATTATAAAACTGCAGATTATACAGATAAACATAAGTTGAAGTCTGCAAGTGTTATTGCAATTCAACCGAACCAAAGTAATGTAATATTTGTCAGGCCGAAGTATTCTGACAATAGGTATGTTAATCAACGCTCTGTATTTTCTTGTCCTAAAAATCCATTTAAGCCCTTAGAGTTAGATAATCTTCAATTTATGGAATTGAAAGGGCATTGGAAACCAGAGCTTCGAAAGCGTCTTAGAACTATGGGAGTTTCTACATCTTATATTTACCCTGGTTTAGATGGTATAGCAAAAGAAGTTAAATCATTTATCCATGACCCGATTAGCTCAGGTAGGCGTTTAGTCATTACAGTCGAGCCACGTTTACAATAACCCTAACAACACGCCCTGAGGTGGACCGCCAGTAAAATTTAGCTATTAATTGCAAATTTTAACAGTGGCGAACCTTTACGCTTTAGGGCTTCTAAGTATTTTGATTCATCATATGGTGTATTAGTTTTCCAACGCCTAAATACTATTCTT
>NZ_PJBZ01000148.1 GCF_002835995.1 Psychromonas sp. Urea-02u-13
CTTTAATCGTATATATGAAGAAGCGAAGAAAGAAGCAGAAAAAGGAAATGCGAATCCAACAAAAGAGGTAATAATAAAATACGCATTCGAGGCAGAGGAGTACACTGATGTCATATCATTAGTAGAGGAAGGAATTGAAGTACCAAGAAAAATTGACAATCAACAAATGTTATATCACATACTGTCATCACTATATTTAGGCATTGATGTAAATGCAGAATATGAAATAGCCATCAATAAGCAGAATTTCTTTAGAAAATCTAGTTGCAACCCATTATATCTAGCCTACTTGATATTAAGAAATATCAAGGCATTGAAAACTCATCTTCTTGAAAAAGAAGACCTTCACTCGATTGGGGATTGGGGATTATATCAAGAAGCTGAGGAATATCTTAGCCATGATGATCTGTTAAACCATTATATGCACGACCCATTAGTAGGAACACTTAAATCACTGAAGGATAAATGGGATTTGCATGTCATTAATATTGAAATAGAAAAGTTGAAGAGTATTGAAGATCCACTAAGCGAATCTGAAAAAACTATGTTGGCATCTTACCTTATTAATGCTAGTAGATACGATGAAGCGACTTCGCTATTAAGAGAGTTGGAACCTTCGATGTCAGTTACTAATATGCTCGCGGTAAACTATGAAAATCAGGGGGAATTTGACACTGCATTAACGAATTATAAATCGGCTATTGATTCAATGAAATTTAGCGGTGAGTTGAATAATGTAATTATCTCAAATTATTTATCTTGTCTAAATCGCTCGGAACACTCTATTTCTGATTCTTTGTATAATGAGTATATAGATAACTTTAATGAGAGTATTGCAGGTTACTTTAGGTATACCTTAACTACATCTCAAAACGGGAATTCGCTGTTTAAGTACTATCCTTTCAATCAGTTCACTCTTGACGCTATAGTTAATGGGTATTGTTATCTAGCATCTTCTGAACAGCTCAATGATCCAATTGAACTACCATACGATAGCTTGAGTGCAGATAAAGATAATTTATTTTTGCGTCCCAACTTCCGATTGGCTTCTTTTTCAAATAATGAGAACTCAATGCTAATGTGGTCGCACTATGCTGAGAATCATACGGGACTTATGGTAGAATACTGCTTTGAGGGCGAACTACCCGATGGTGTCGGTATTGATAAAGTAAGCTACTCTCACACCACCAAAAGATACAAAGAAAAAGAACACTACTTTTTCAACCAATATATGCTTACTAAAAACAAAGATTGGTCATATGAGAAAGAGGTTCGGCTATTTGCATATAAGATGGATAAAATTTATTACGAAAAAGCCAACTATCCATGCAAAAAAGACGATAAAGCTAACGCTTACATAAAAAGCATCACAGTAGGCTATAAGTTCCCTAAAAGCACAATAAAGTTGATACAAGGCATTATCAGTGGCCTTAATGAGAGTCTTGATAATAATTTATCGAAGATTGAATTAAGAAGAGCTAAGTTATCAGAAAAGAATTTTTTCGAACTGGAATACGAAGTCATAAATTAAAGTGAAGTGGTTAAGTTAAATTGGCCACTGGTTTATAGGTTTCTAAGTCGCAATGGGGGCGATTGCGACTTAGCTTTCTACCTCGCTATGGGGCACACATCGACTTAGAGTTTTTACTTTTTTAATAATGTCTCTTGACTTAGAGTTAACTCTAACCTTTAGAGTGCTTCTGTATTAATCAATTTAATGAAAATTTCTATTAATAGCAGAGGCTCAATCATGGATAAAAAAATACTTGGTAATTCGGATATGGAAATCTCACGCTTAGGGTTAGGTAGCTGGGCAATTGGCGGTGACATTGGAGACTGGGGCTGGGGGAAACAATCACAACAAGACTCGATTAATACTATTCATGCTGCATTAGAAGCGGGTATTAACTGGATTGATACGGCTCCAGCTTATGGTTTAGGTAATGCGGAAAAGGTGATCTGTAAAGCCTTAAAGCAGACAAGTTATGAGCCATTTATCTTTAGTAAATGTGGTATTTATTGGAACGAAGGGGAAACAGAGCTACGTAATGGCTTGAGCGATTTACAAATTAAAAAAGAGGTTGATGATAGTCTGAGTCGTTTAGGCGTGGAAGTAATTGACCTTTATCAGATCCATAAACCTAGTCCAGAACATCAACTTGAGGAGGCTTGGTCTACTTTAGCTGACTTAAAACAGCAAGGTAAGGTGCGTCATATTGGTGTATCTAATTTCTCTGCTAATCAGTTGCAATTAATAAATGAAATTGCGCCTATTACTTCAATTCAACCTTCATACTCACTGTTAAATAGAGAAATAGAAGAAGAAATTCTACCGTGGTGCTTAGCAAATAATGTAGGCACCATTCACCATTCTACTATGTCGAATGGCTTGTTAAGTGGTCGCATGAGTCGCTCACGATTTGAACAATTAGATAAACGTGATTGGCGGCATAAAAGTGACCTTTATCAAGAGCCTCTATTTACTCAAAATTTAGCATTTGTCGAGTTTCTTAATAAAATAGCACATGATAAAAAATGCACTCTGGCACAATTAAGCATTGCTTGGACACTAGCGCATCCAGCCACTACAGCTTCAATTGTTGGAGCAAGAAATACAGATCAACTTGCTGGTTTATTAGGTGCCACAGAGGTTTTATTAACTGAAACTGAGTTACGGTTAATTAATGAGTATTCAAATCAGCTATAAGTGATTTAATTTAAAAAGCTTAAGGATAAAATGCTGAACAATAGGAAGATAGGCAATACGGGTATTAAAGTAAGTGGAGTCGGTTTGCCTGTTCACTTGGTCGATATCTGTAATAATATCAATTCCGACAATTATCCCGTCAATTAAGCTGGTTGAAATGATTGCATGAAATTTTATTGATTTTACAATTGTTGTAACTAGTTACAACAATCAATACCTTGTCGTCATGCATTTTTTCAACCCGAAAATTGACCGGATTTGCAATAAATAGACTTTTAGTCTGCTTATTGGTGCTCTGCAAGAAGCTCTTGATAGTGATTAATTTTCCAATCAATATGCGTTAAAAACTCTTTCGTTTCAGTTAACTGACTTTCTAAGCGGATTTTATGTTGCTGCATGATTTGCAGTAAAAACTCTCCTTGATTATTTGCATCTCCAACTTTCGCCGCATACTCTTGAATATCTTTTAGTGGCATACCCGTACTTTTTAAACATTTCACAAAATGTAACCAGCTAATATCATGTTTTCGGTAAAAACGATGACCTGATTCATCGCGTGGAACTGGTGCGATTAGGCCACTTTTTTCATAATATCTAAGCGTATGGTTAGTTAATCCTGTTGCCTTGGAGGCTTCCTTAATTCGCATCTTATTATCCTTAATTAATAGCAATAACATTAAATTAAACTGTTTCTGTATTGCAAGCTTTGTAAGGATAACAACTATTGGAAGCTACTTCTTTCATAAACTAACAAAGCAGTTTAGAAAAAGGTCACTATTGAGGGAAATGAATGCGTATTAAAGTGTCGTGGCTAAGTACAATTGGCCACAAAAATTTAGGGGGGCTAAGTCGTAATGGGGGCGGTAGCGAGTTAGCTTGCTAGGGCGCTTTGGGGCACAAAGCGCCTTAGGAAATTTACCACAGGACACAAAAAAGGCCACCAATGGATAGCCTCAAATAATGCATATAACGGGTGTTATGGTAAATACAGAAACAATACCTAGCAAGCTTGGGTAGGGTATTTACTATTTGGAAATATTTTTTCATGCTTTCTCTTAAGAAGTTCCCAACATGCGACCATCTTTATAGTTGGAGTACCAACAGCCTTAGCGTAACTAGCTAAAGCCCTATATAACATAATTACACAATCATCTTCGCCTATGTTAATTTCATGATCTAGGTTTGGATTTTTATGGCTGTGCTTAAGCTCATTGCGTATGGTATTAAGATCATCTGAAAAATTTGAAAATTTATTATATTCGCAAAGAAAGTCTTCATACACTTCACCGATGACTGACTTACCTCCTGATTCTTTGATAATATTGCCAAGTAATTCTTCAGCGGCACCAGCAAGAGTTATTGCACAAACATAATTATTTTCTATTGCATAGAGATAAACCGCTTTCTCTATCTGTATTCTGGCTATTTCAGCCTTACTTAGAATCATCATAGCCAACTGTTGTTTACAATCTCTGTTTCATATAGTTTTTTTCCTTTTACCTCTAAACTCTCTAAAACATAAAGAATCACAAAATCTATTACCTTAGAGAATAATTCAAAGTCTTT
>NZ_PJBZ01000149.1 GCF_002835995.1 Psychromonas sp. Urea-02u-13
TAATGTTTTGAATCACATTTGAAAAGTCTAATGTTTGAATGGTTTTTTGCTGAGTAGCAACATTTAAATCTTTAGCGTATCGAGCATATGTAATTGATTGATTTTTATGACCGAGTATATCCATTGCTTGCGTTTCTGGCACCTCATTCTGCTTAAACTCATCAGCAACAGTGTGTCGAAAACTATGAAATACCGCATTGTGTATTTCTAGTCGTTTAATAAATCGGTTAAACCATTTGCCTACATTCGATCCTAAGCCATCTCGGGGTACTTCTGCTTTGCTATTCAATAAGTCATCAAATAGGAGTGTTTTACTTGCTCTGCTTTGCACGTATTCAATAAATCCAAGATCTATTAAATGCTGGTGGATAGGGATGATTCTGGCTGAGTTAGCATTCTTCAACTTTTGATGTTCTGCTTCATCAGTGATTGAAATACACCAAATACCATCAATTTGCTTAATATCTTTAACGCTTGCCTGTGCAATTTCGTTTAATCTGCCACCAGTGTACAAGCCAAGTAATGGAAGCCAGTACTGAAATACTTTATCAAAATCATGTGCAGTATAGATTTTATGAGCGAATAACTTATGTAAATCAGTAGTAGCCCATCGCTCTCTGTTCTCTGATTCTTTTTACGTTTAGTAGGTACTGTCATTTTATGGAAATAGTTTTTATCTGCGTAATCTGCTTTTACAGCCCAATCAAAGAAAGTACTACAACGCTCTACGCAACCTTTAACAGTTGTTGCTGATTGTGGCGTTAGTTCTTTCTTTACAGTATCTTGCAATGACAAACCTTTTAACGCTTTAGTCTTCTTGCGGTTAGCAGGTAATTTCATCAAGATATTTCTAAATGTTTCTGCTTTCTCTAATTTTATTGATTTAACATCAGTGTCAGTACCAAAAAACTCAACTAACAACTCTAAACTATTACTGTATGTTTCAAGTGATTTAGCATTTATAGCCCCACTTTGCTTTTTAGATTCAAGATACTTATCTACTACATGCTTGAGAGTGTACTTTGTAGCAGTGGCAATAATCGGCTGTTGCACTAATGCTTGATTGAATTTGTGCACTTGTAGTAATTGCTGTGCAGTTTCGCGCTCTGCTTCGATATCACCTGCATGATCAATCGTCATTTCAGTCTTTGTGCCATCTTGCGCGGTAGTTGTTACAATTATCTGCAGGTCTGAGCGCAATCCATTTGTATCATTTTCCAGATCCAGATCCAGATCATCCTCATCTTCTTCAGCAGATTCAACTATCCAATATGGGTTTTCATTACTCATTGATTTTGATTCTCTCAATCTTTGCATATGATTATTATGTGAAGATAACATTTTAGAGCATAAGAGTAGGGCTGTAGATAACTGATTTGTTTTAAGTGACTTTATTATTTCTTTTTTATTGAAGTAACATTGAAGATCAGCGGGGACGCGCTTACGGAAATAGTAATAACCATTGCGTTTGGATAGGGTGGTGGAGATTGTCATTTATGCCTCTCTGTGTAGCAAAACGTGTAGCATTTTGTGTAACAGATCAGCCATTTATATTAAAAACACTCGTTTAATAAGCATAAAAAAAGCCCGCAATATCAATGGTAGTTGATATTACAGGCTTTAGTCGGTTCTTAATATTTTAGAACCTCATAGGTGGTGGAGATGGGGGGATTCGAACCCCCGTCCGAAAAACCTACATCGTCGGTACTACATGCTTAGTCTATTTTTTGGTTAACTCGTTGATCTCCAATAGACAGGATACCAAAAAGCGAGTTCGATACTATTTCGCGGTTCACCCTCGAACAAGGTTCCCTCGCTATCCAAATGTGAATGACCTTCCGAATCCCTGCCCATAGGAGAAACGTGGGTGGAAGGCTAGCTAGCCTAAGCTGCTAGAGAGTAGTTAGAGTCGTTTGCAACTATAACGTTGGCGGCTTTTTACGAGGCCAACCGCCACCTCGGCATGCACCTTGGGTTTCAAGAATCTCGTCGAGTCCAATATCATCCCCACAGTGGTAAGCACATTCACTTGCTTACGTTTCAACAATAGCAAAACAAAGATGATGAAGATAGTATTATCTATCAGACATTACCTTTTTTTGCTATTTATTAACTTGTTACGTGTTATTTACGGGTGTCATGCTTCATCATGCGTTCTTTTTGTACTTTCCATTCACGATCTTTTACATCGGCACGCTTATCATGCTCTTGTTTACCTTTCGCGAGTGCAAATGATATTTTAACCCATGCTGTTTTCCAATATAAAGAGATTGGAATAATCGAGTAACCTTGTCGTTCTACTTTACCAACGAGATTATCGAGTTCACGACGTTTAAGTAGTAATTTACGGTAGCGGAGCGGATCACAAACTACATGTGATGACGCTGCGATTAAGGGAGGGAAAGTTGCGTTTAATAGCCACGCTTCTCCATTTTTCAGGAAAATGTAGCTATCCGCTATATTTGCTTTACCCGCGCGTAACGATTTCACTTCCCAACCTTGAAGTTCAAGACCCGCTTCAAAGCGTTCTTCTAGGTGGTACTCGTGACTTGCACGTTTATTACGTGCAATCGTATTATCATTGTTTTTAGTTTTTGAATTTTTTTTAGCCATAGTCTCGATTGTAACCTGTACCCGTCATCAATCAAAGAGCTTTATTCAGTCGTTAACTAGGATGTTAAGGTAAGGTTAATCATGGTGTATTTTTGAGTAATTATCAGTACTCGTTTTTCAAGGGAGCGCTATTAGCGAATGCTACTGTGTTGAATCACCGTGCTTTTTATAAAATAGGGTTGAACTGCCCAGAAGACTGTCACGAGGAGGTGGTTTCGTTTTATATTCACCCCATAACAGGATAGTGCCTCTATTAACGCTGATTTAACTCGTTGATTTTCAGTTGCCTCATTAATGCTTACTGAGCTTAATGCTTGCTAAAGGGTATGCGTATTATGAAATTTAAAATACGATTTCAATTTGGGATTTATTTACTGTTTAGTGTAAACTTGCGGTTTTTTCTAAGAGTAGATTCAATGGCAGAAGTTTCGCGAAGTGCACTGTTAATGTATAGCGCTGATGAGATGTACAAATTAGTCAATGATGTACATGCTTATCCTGAGTTTTTACCTGGTTGTGTAGATGCTAAAGTTTTAACGCATGTTGATGATGTAATGAGTGCGTCGGTGACGGTTTCAAAAGCGGGAATAAAACAGGTTTTTACGACGGAAAATAGCTTGTCAGATGGTCGCGAAATTAACATGAATTTAATCGATGGCCCTTTTAAACATTTAAGTGGTGGTTGGCACTTTATGCCACTCGATGAGCAAGCATGTAAAGTAAGTTTAGATTTGAAGTTCGAATTTAGTAGTAAATTGGTAGAAGTTGCTTTTGGGCGAATATTTAATGAGTTAGTCGGTTCAATGGTTAAGTCGTTTTCTGAACGTGCTAAAATAGTGTATGGAATAAGGTAAAAAATATGAGTGACATGATTGAGATTGAAGTTGTATATGGTTTACCGCACAAGCAAGTACTATTATCACTGCCAGTGCCAGCCGGCAGTTGCATTGAAGAATGCATTAAATTGTCTGGTATTATTACGCATTTTCCTGAAATCGTGCCTCATCAAGCGAAGGTGGGAATATTTAGTCGTCCAGAAAAATTAGAAACAATTATTAAAGCGGGTGATCGTATTGAAATTTATCGCCCCTTAACCGCAGACCCTAAAGAAATGCGTAAATTACGCGCGGCTAAAATGTCAAAAAAATAAGTGAACTCGACTTCCACCCTTATATTATATTTAAAATTTACCATATTCTTTAACCTATTCTCCTCGCATTTTTCTCAAAAATATCATCATTTTTATACATTGAAAATGTAAGTTACAATGTGTTTGTTTTTTTGGTTTTTATTTTCATTCTAATTATCAGTTGGTTATCTTTTAATTTACTGCTTTTTTAGATTAAAAGTAAAAATTGGCAATAAATGAATTTATGCTTTCTCGAAAAGCCTTGGCGGTAGCGAAATAACGATTATTTCTCGCATGTTCATTCATTACCTTCCACAGCCGTTCAATAGGATTGAGGTTTGGGCTGTAAGGAGGGAGATAGTGAAGTGTTATACCAAGATCTTTTGCCTTTTGAATAACTAGATGAGAAAGATGATATCCTGCCCCATCAAGTACTAAGTGAATGGTTGTTTGAGTGTGATAACGCTGCTTTAT
>NZ_PJBZ01000150.1 GCF_002835995.1 Psychromonas sp. Urea-02u-13
AATTCTTTTTTCTATTCCGTATAACTTACCAATTAAATTTAATGCGACATCCACTTTTCCTGTTTTCTTTTTACCTTGCACCTTTTTCACATCGATGAATTTACGGCGAATATGCGCAAGACATGCAACCAATGTTGCTTGCGTTGATTCATAAGCTTTATACCCATCAACGTGCATGTAACCTTGGTAACCATCAAGAAAATCAATTGCACATTGGGCTCTACGACTATTATGATAATCGAATAACACTATATTGGTGTTACTGCCTAATGCATCAGTTCCACAGCAATATACCCACATATAGCTTGTCGTTTTTTCTGCTTTGATTACTTTTAGTGGCGTCTCGTCTGCATGTATAGCGGGTTCAGCGAGCAATGTTGTTTTCAAGCGCATGTATAAAGGTTCAAGTAATGTTGCGCAACGTAATATCCAGCTCGACATTGTTTGCCGACTCAACGCGATGCCGATGTCACTGAACATTGTTTCTTGTCGATAAAGCGGTAAACCAAATTGATATTTACAGGTGATGATTTGGCTTAGCAAGCTCGCGGTAGCAATACTTTTAGGGATTGGTGTCGCTGGCATCGAGGCCGTTTGTACAGCACTTTCAATCCCATTGTTTTCACAATGTCGGCAGGTATACTTCGGGCGAATAGTTTTGATGACTTTAATATGAGCGGGTACAAACTGAAGGCTTTCGCTGCTACTTTCTCCCATTTTATGTAACGGATTTCTGCAACAATTACATATTTTATCCGTGTCATCAATATCAACGATAACTTCTTTTCGAGGTAGTTCAGGCGGTAGTGGTTTGCGCTTTGGTTTTACTTTTGGCTCTGTTTTATCTTCAGTCGTTACGCTTGCTAATAGCTGCTCGTCTTGTTCATCAAGCGTCATTTCAGCTTCATTGAAGACTTCATCAGCACCTGGCATTTTTTCTGATTTTTTACCGTACTCATTGGCAAGTTTGAGATTGTATTGCTCAAGTAAGACTTGATAGGCAACATCTTTTTCTCTTAATTCAGTCTCTTTTTGAGTTAATTCGTCATCCATCCGTTGTTGCAACTCAAGCCGCATTTGCTTAAGTTGTTCGGGATCGTTTGGTAAGGATTTAGCAGTAAATTTCATTGAACAATTTTAACAAAACATTCAATGAAATGCAGCTTCTAATACCATTTAGTTCATGACTTGTGTCATGGCACTTGATAGTGAACAAAGGTTAGAGCATCGACTGATAATGTAACGTTTGATGACCCAAAACATCATACCCAGATAGTAGCCATTCTAGTTGCTCAGAAGTTAATACAAATTCAGCTTCATTGATCTTGCTCGGCCATTTGAATTTTTGCTTTTCTAAACGTTTTTGCCATAGCGCAAAGCCTGTTTTATCCCAGTACAATATTTTCAGTTTGTCTTTTGATTTATTGCAAAAAACGAATAAATCACCGGTATAGGCATCGCGATTTAGCTCATCTTCCACCAGTGCTGTTAGTCCATTGATGGCCTTGCGAAAATCAATAAAGTCTCGATGTAGAAAAATACTCGTGGGCTCAACAAACATTTTCATAAAGCCAGCTCTCGTAATAATTGACTTAAGTAGGTGGCGGAAGTGGTGCTTGGCAAGCTGATATTTACCTTGCCCATGGTTACCGTTATTAAGCTTTTATCTTCAACAAACTCAACCTGTTGGGTTATTTTAGCGCGAACAAAGTTACTTGATGATAGGCCAAGCTTCTTTTTAACGGCATAAAAGCTCGACGTTGATAATTGCTGTTTCTGGCAATACTCGATAACGGTTAGGCCACTGGATTGGTGGTCTTTAATGATAGTTTGCCATTGTGTTTGGCTTCGCGAAATTCTCATGATTATCTCCAAATAAAATGAAGATATAAGGTATCTGAGATAGAGTGTTAGGAGTAGGTGCTGTTCGCTATACGCTTACGCCTGAAACATCTGTTAGTTACTTTAAACAACTTGCAATATTGTTATCGGATCTTGAATGTGAAGAGCCGAAGAGGGTTTTAACCTCATTAAGGCAACTCTCAATCTCGTTATGGATTTTGTACGCTTGGTCTCGTGATGAGAGTAATTTAGAAAGTGTTTATCTGGCGAGTGAGTTTTCAGTATTACGCGCTTGGAAAATAGCGGTTCCTTTTTTTTCTGATAGAAAAAAAGTATCAAAGGAAATTGTAGACACATTAAACACAATCATTAGTTTATATCATCAAATCAGTGATGATTACATACTTAAGGTCATCACCCCACACGTTGGTCGTTTATATGCTTTATCTAGCTCTATTAATAGCCACAATCCGATCGATATCAATATAAAGCTATTTGATATTTTAGGCCGTCTTGCGATGTATGGGCTTTGGTCATACTCATATATCTCTAAAGAAACATTTCAAAACAATCCAACTATAAAAGAGCCAATAAAAAGACAACAAGAAATAATAATCCAACTCATCAATAATAATCCTATATTGATGACCCCTTACAAAGATGAACAGGCCATAGATATTTATCTCGCAATTTTGTTTTTGGGGATTGGGCAGAATACAAAGGACTCAGTATACCCTTGGTTATTAAATATGAGTCACTCAATAGACTATCAATTCAAATCTAAAGGCATGTATCCATGTAATCTCAATGAGTACTACGAACTAATTCAGCACCCAAAGAATAGTACTGATGCGTATACTGAAGAAGTAACACAAGGAAGCATTCTTTATCCATTTATTGCAGCTTATTCCGCAAAAAATAAGTTTGATGATGTCTATAAAAAAATCCAAGAGATGAAACAAACTCACTTAACACATTGTAACTTTCAGGTTTGGTATCCTCTTGCAGACTCGGAAGCTCATCTTTATACAAATAGTGAAAACCATGGTGGGGTCTTATCTGTTAATTCTGAAATACTTAGTGAAAAGGAAGACTATTTAAAAGCATTAGAAGACGAATGCAAGGCAACAGAATACTTTGAAGGTTTAAGTGCAATAAGTTCTGGTGTTGAACCTATTATATTACTTGCTTGCAGGCATTATAGAATACCGCCACCTATTCATTTTATTCTCGAAATGGATTGCAATAAGTTTGCTTCAACTGTACTAACTAGTAGCTGAGGAAGTCGATAGTGTGCTAATAAAGTAAATACTGAATATAGGCATATGTAAGCTGATATGGATAACTTATTCCCTGCTATTGGGGTAGTAAATACTATGAGAAGCAATTACAACTTTCAGATGCTTCCACACGTTCAAAGTGATTTTGGCAGTTGCCCAATAAAATTGATGATAAGAAAGCAAATCTCATAAGCAGTTCATGAACGCTTGGGACAAAACATATCACGTAACTGAATGGGAACACACAAGGTTTAAAAAGATTGCAAGTATTCAAAAAAATAGAAACGAGATTGTTGAAGGTCGCTGTATTGAGGACTAGCTTGAATTTTATACATTTAGTTTCTTAGCAATTCACATTTGATTTATTAGTTGCTAAGAAAAGTGTAATGGCCCCGCATAATTTATAACCATTGAAAGTCGCAACGGGCCATTAGGCGTGATAGGATTTATTGCTTTTTAAGTCTCGTGTTGTGGCCAAAATCACTGTCATTTTCTTAGTAAATGGATTCAGGCTTAAATAATTAAAACTAAAAATATTGGGTATACATGCAAATAACATTACCAGAAAATAACTTATACGAGAATGAACAAACCCTTTCATTCGAAAAGGTTACCGCTCTAATCGGCGAAAATGGGGCTGGAAAGTCTTCAATATTACAATCGATATTTAAAAAGCGTCTAGATACAGGTGATTTTCATTCTAAAAAAGTTGTATGTTTTTCGTCAGGTCAAAATGAAAAGTATTCTAAACACTTCTCTGATTACTTAGCACAGGAAAGGCAAGCCAACAGAGGGCTTAACTTAGGATGCTGCTATTATGATAAATCTTGGTCTAAATTGTTGATTTTTATAGCCACGATTACCTTAGAAGGACGTGTGCGAGGCTTTTTAACCAGTAAAGGTTATATTGAACAGTCTCAAAATGGTAGTGAAGATGTTTCGAGTATATTAAGTGTAAAAATAAGAGTCGAACAAACTTACGTAAATAGGGTTCAAGATGCTCTAAAAAAGGAAGAGAATGGAGAAGAAGAAACTTTTAGAACTTCTGCTTACCATAGAACGCTA
>NZ_PJBZ01000151.1 GCF_002835995.1 Psychromonas sp. Urea-02u-13
CGTTTTTGCCATAGCGCAAAGCCTGTTTTATCCCAGTACAATATTTTCAGTTTGTCTTTTGATTTATTGCAAAAAACGAATAAATCACCGGTATAGGCATCGCGATTTAGCTCATCTTCCACCAGTGCTGTTAGCCCATTGATAGCTTTGCGAAAATCAATAAAGTCTCGATGTAGAAAAATCCTCGTTGGCTCAACAAACATTTTCATAACGCCAGCTCCCGTAACAATTGACTTAAATAGTTGGCGGAAGTGGTGTTTGGCAAGCTGACATTTACCTTGCCCATGGTTACCGTTATTAAGGTTTTATCTTCAACAAACTCAACCTGTGGGGGTATTTTAGCGCGAACAAAATTACTCGATGATAGGCCAAGTTTCTTTTTAATGGCATAAAAGTTCGACGTGGATAATTGTAGTTGTTGGCAATATTCAATAACGGTTAAACCACTGGATTGATGGTCTTTAATGATAGTTTGCCATTGTGTTTGGCTTCGCGAAATTCTCATGATTACCTCCAAATAAAATGAAGATATAAGGTATCTGAGATAAGGGGGGTAGGTGCTGTTCGCTATACGCTTACTTTGATTTTTAAGATTGTTTGAAACTTTGGGATGTCCGCTTTTAATTTTTTTTAATTTTTTAATTGGCTTTTAATTGTTTAATTACTGAAGACCTAAAAGAAGATGGGGTTACCCTTATCACAACCCATCGTAAAAATATGAAACTGAAGGTACTAGCTGCTTGGGATAGATCAATGTTGTCAAAAAGGTTCATTATCGAAACGATTAATGACCAACTGAAAAATATCTCTCAGATAGAGCATACTAGGAACCGAAGCTGTATTAGTTTCATGGTAAATCTTTTAGCTGGAATAATTGCCTACACTTTTTAAGAAAAGAAGCCGAGTACCAACAATACTCGGCTTGAAAGCAATTTCTTATGCAAACCTGAAGTTAAGCATAGAAAAATTTAATTGATGGGCACTGCCTAGCCTTTATGCGTGCCAAAACGGTAAAAATCTGGTCGGTCTTCGCTATTATCGAAATACCCTCTAGAAATTAATGCGTAAGGGTACACATAATACGGTTCTAGCCCTAGACTACAAGAAATAGGCTCTTCCCCAGGCTCAGGCTCAGGCTCCTTGCAGCCAAATCCTCTCATTAGAACATAGTTAACAAAGTTTTTACCTATTGTTGTTGCTCTCGTACTATTGTGTACATACCCAAATGATACTTCTGCTTCATAGCCCACAACCTCGGATATCCCCTTGTCCACTCCAAGACTAAGCTCGACTCCTGCTTCGTGACCCGTTTGGGAACCATTTTCCCTGCCAACCCAAAGTGAGTTTGTCTGAGTAATAATATCGTCTCTTATTATTAGCGGCACTGCTGATTCAAATAACATATGACCAGACTCAGAGGCAGATTCTTGTACTTCAAGTCGAGTTGGATATGAGGCAGGGTTACCTTGCTCATAAGTAAAGTATTCGTCATAAGAAGGAAATAGATTACCTAGGCTCGCATTTTTTGCATCGTAATCACTTTTCCTTATTAATGTATTCACAGCAGGCCTTGGTGCTGCAACAGCTATGATCTCTCCTCTGGGAATATTTAAAGCTGCAGGAGAGTTGATTATTTGATAATGATGATTATCATAAGGTACGATAATCATCTGCAGTATCGGTCCTGTTTCTGGAGTAACTAGATAACCGACAGTGGTTGAACTGTCATTCGATATTGAATTTCCCCACGTTCTTGCATAATTAGCCGCCACAGCTACGGAAAAACCCATCACCTTGATTTTTGACGACACACCTGCAGTGATGGAGTTTGAATATTCGTATTCAGAACCATGAGCAGATCCAAATCCAATTTCACTATAAGAACCGCTCTGCCTATCAGATGCCTCGGCATAATAAGGGACAACATCTGATATACCTAACAGTTGCATTGTAGATAATGTGATTTTATGAAGGTCAGGTCTAGCTTTACCTAAACCTGAATCTGTTCCTTCTAAGTTATGACTATAAACAGGAGGCATAGATATCAACCATTGACATGGTTGTTTGCCATCGAGAAGATCACAGTCATTCTTCAAATTAACCTCGTAACTGGAGAGGGGAGAGGTTAGAATAGAGTTTATTAGCAGAGTCACATCTGCCACCCCATATTTCATTAGTACTGTAGATTCATCGACTAAATCCTCATAATACCTGTTATCAACATCGACAATCCGCACTTTCTTAACGCGATACCCGTGGTCTCCATTAGTCTCTACCGTAAACAGTGCCAGCTCCTCTCCTTCACTGCGTACAAATTTATCTGCGTCCATCAATTGAATGGGATCAAAGTTTTGTGCAAGCCACTCATTATTATCATCGACAAAATTACCACTAACCCAAAACAGATAGTTAGTAGAGTCTCCTAAACTAAAACTTTCAATTCCACCCAAGCGTGAATGATGATGGTTACCGTATTCTAATATCATGTTCCCGAATGCAATATAATCGACTCCAACCCCATGAATATCTGCGGCTGCTATTGACCTATTATTGTAAAAAGATGAATCATGCCATGATGGATTAGTCCAATTTGAATAACCTTCATGTATTATATCATAATGACGAGTGCCAGGATTATAATCCAATCTAATCAGTCTAACTCCCAGTTGCTGTTCCGTTGGAACAAACCCTCCTATAGCTAACCGTGGGGAGTTCTTTCCATTATCATCTATTGGTAACTGAACTTGAGTTGCATCAAACATATTTAGGTTAGATAATTTAGACTTGGAGTCTGGAGTATAAAAGCCAGAATGTGAGATGCTCGCAACTGTCAAATAGCCCGTTGAACCAAGACGAATCACGTTAGTGGTTGATAGTTCATAGTTCCTTGAATTACCATTTTTCGTCCCTACTACCACCAAATGTTCGGTGTTGAGATTCTTATCCACTAATGATGATAATGATATGCGGCCATCGGTTTCCCCTTGATATTTATGGGAAATTTCATAGGCTGCGCTAAGGATAGTGTCTGTTACTACATCATTATAAAACTTGTAAACATATATCTTACCATTCACAAGAACAACCAGCCTGTCATCGTTTCCATCTTGATCAGTATCTAAATACACTACATCAAGCAGCCCAGTTAATTCCTCATACTTAATGCGATGATCATTCTCAAACAAAAACGGTATTAATTTTCCAGCCACATCGTTTAAGGTTACTGTCAAAGGCAATCCCTCAGAGTAATGCATTTCCATCTTAAGAGAAGAGCTATGATCAATTGTTATTAAACCACTAGCAGAAGGTATCGCTTCATTATTCATCTTAACCACTGCATCAGTTACAGCCCTATTAGAACGCATCTTAATACTAGTCGGACCTAGAGGCTCCCAGGCGGAGAGAGGCGGTTGATGTTCAAGGTAATCCATTGATGTAATATCGAAACTATATTGCTTGGATCCGTAATCTCCGAATTGATGGGCGTCGTCCAGTATATGGTGGTACCTATAATTACTATTCTCAAAGCTTGCATCATATCCGAGTTCATGGATGACACCTATTTCGACTACATCCTTCCCTGGATTGTAATTTTCATCAAACGTATCGCCACCATCGCCCAAAACTTTAGGCCTTGCATCAACACTATCAAGTAGAAACCCCAACTCATTTAGGTCAGTAATATATGAGTCACTTTGCTCTACTGTGATTGGCTTTACTGCTCTCACATATGTACCCGGACCATTTATACCTTGTGTACTATCAACCCTGATAGATGGTAGAGGTTGAACATTTTCAGCCGATATTAAGGGCGTAGATACAAGCCCCGCCCCTAATAAAAGCCAATTACTCATTTTAGACATGTTATCTCCTTTAGTTTCAATAATCAACGCAGAATACAGTGTACTCTTAAAGATCGCAATGTTTTAAACGTTTGAAAAAGATTTGAGCATATCAAGGAATACGGGGATAGTTATAATTAATTGATGAGTGGCCACTAGGATCTTAATTATTTACAGGATCACCGTAAGCGTCTGGGCAATGGCACCTAGCGACGCTTAATATTCCATGGT
>NZ_PJBZ01000152.1 GCF_002835995.1 Psychromonas sp. Urea-02u-13
GTTTTAAGCGGCAAATTGCAGTTGGCTAAAATAAGTGAGGCACGAACAAAAAGCCAACTGTAATTTGTCCGACTTGAAAACCCTTGTTATATTTATTGTTTACTTAGTCGAACACCCTGAATTTTACCTCTATCACCGACACATTGACTTACACTTAAACCTACTTTTTTACCGGCCATAAAAGCAGCAAGCAGAATAGAATACTTTTCTTTTGCTCCAGGATCATTTTTTAAATCAATACGATACAAATCAGTTAATCCGCAACCAGCATCAACTACTCCAGCATCCATTCTAACGTCTACGTGAGTACTCCAAGGGGCCATATACGTGATTTCTGAAACAGGCACCTCAAGTGATAGCACTTGATGTGAACAAAAAAATAATGAACATATATACAACTTGATTTTCATGACTCTATCCTAGATAAATATAACGCCGCGCTAAGCGGACTAAAATTGTGGGTTAAAATGTGTAGCGAAGCGAAACGTAACCCACTGTTTTATTTCCGTTTAAGCGCCTTGTTAGGCTAACGTATTAAAGGATGAGCTTTGTTGTTCATAGTGTAATATTTTTTTGAATGCTGATGTTGGTATTGAACCTATAACCGCCCCCTCAATTTGGGTCATAAACTTCCTCGTGGAATCCATTTTGTGCCAAAGCTCGCGAATAGATTGACCTGATATAAAGCTATTACCGAGCACTGAAATATCAATTTCAATCCAAACAGCACTCTGCCAGTCTGTTCTACACGGAACAAATGCCCCCCAGTCTGTCACATCAACATCGAAGTTTCGGAAGTCGAAAACACTAACACCACCTAGTGAACGAACAAACGGAAAGTGCTCCTCACCTAAACCCGTTCCCCATCGCTCATTGTCTGGGATATCTGGATTAGCATTAATTACCCCATCGGCAACTATCATTGCATAACGCTCAAGGTTAGTAGTGTGCCAAACACGACCACTTAATTCTGTCGGAAACTTCATACTTCAACTCTTATTATTAACTGACGGCTATCAATAGTTAGCCTAACGCCCAGCTCACTTGCGCTTGGGATTGGCACTGTTTTTGAGCGTCTTTTTCAAAAATAGTGACAAGACCAAAGCGTCCAGTGCAGCTGCTTGTTATGTGAATTACTTTTTATTTAATTCGGATTCAAGTGCATCTAACTCAGAACGCATAAAATCAATATCAGCCTGCTGACCGCCATGGATAGCAACCCGTCCAGTTTGACAAGTAGTAATAATAATCCACTTAACTTCAACATCCATTACATCTACACTAAATACAACAGCATATACAGCGGCGGCGGCAATATAATGGTTCTCACCTAATTGCGTATTAGCAATCATTTTATCGTGCAAATTTTCAAACTGATCGCGATTAATACCACCAGATTTTTGCAAGCTATTTATTGTATCTTGCACTTTTTGCTTAGAAACATACTTAATGTTATCGCCAATTTTTACCATTACAGTCATGTTTACACCTTAGTTATTTGATTTTAATGCTTTGCTATACATTTGAGATACCACTTTAAAAATTCAAGTACGACATTCACATAACGCCGCACTAAGCGGACTAAAATAGTGGGTTAAAATGTGTAGCGAAGCGAAACATAACCCACTGTTTTAGTTCCGTTTAAGTGCCTTGTTAGCTATGTGAACTTGCGCCAGTTTTAGTATTAATGAATTCTATTATTTTAGAAGCACACTCGTCGGGTGAATGAATTGAAGAGTCTACTTCAAAGTCATAACTCATATTTTCATGGACCAAACTAAATTGTTCACCCGCTAACCCGATTCGGCGATCTCCTCTATTTTTTTCTCTTATGTTTAACTCGATGACAGGACAATGAATTCCAATTAAATATATAACTCTATTATGAATAGCATTGATTGTACCTTGGAAATATTCGGTTCTTTCAAATACAGTATCTATTAAAATGGGGTATTTAGTTTTACACATATTTTCAATAGAATTTTCGAATAAACTAAAACCAGTTTTAACTGCTTCTAAGCTTTCAACTCCTGTTTTAAAACTCTCAAAGTTGAATAGTTCAAGAAAATGATCAACTTTAGCATGCATAATAGGCAGATCTAATTGTTCTTGAATTTTCTTTGCAATACTCGATTTTCCCGAGCTTGACGTCCCATTTAAAATAACTACAACATCATTAGAAATTGTCATCGAATCTATGCCTCATATAGCTAACGCCCACTTAAGCGGACAGAAATAGTTGGCTAAAATAGTGTAGCGAAGCGAAACATAGCCAACTGTTAATGTTCCGTTTAAAGTTCTTGTTAGGCCTTAGATTCAACTTTAACCTGACACAATTGACATGGGCACTTGACAAAGACAACGAATACATGTCAAATGTGTCTAGTGTATATTATATGAGGCCAAGTTATGAACCAAAACCATTTGAATTTTTTACCACAGATTCAAGAAAAAGGATGGACACTTAAATCATTAGGAATTCGCTGGAGCCTTAGCGAAAGACAAATGAGCAGACTAACAGAAACAAAGGAAAAGAGATATATGGATGCGATACATGGATTACCTTCCAGAGTAGAGTTAAAAGTTAATAAGCACCCGAGTGGCCGCTTAACATTAATGATAAAAGAGCCAGAAAGTAAGATATTCTCAGATTGTAAAGAGCCGGGCTTATTTGCTAATTTAGATGAAACTGAATTTAATAGGTGTCTTTCAATATTTCACTATGAACTTGAGAATAAAGGATTAGAAATAGACTTAAAGAAATGCGATCGCCTTTTTATTCCAATGAATGATACCAGTTCACTTTATATGTGGATTAAACGCTGGGCAAAAAATAAAGAAGATGACTCTGAAATACAAGAGCAAGCTGAATTATTAACAACCAATGCAATTAATGCAATTGGCCTAGTTTATGACACCGAACAATTTGGTCCATTATCTTTTGAAAATTTTCAATTCATTTTGGGTAGCGATGGAATCGGCGTTTCTAAAGATTACTTTACTCAAATTCCAGAAAAAACAAAACGAATCAACGACTAATGAATCTACGACATCAATGGCGACATGAGGGAGGCCTAACGCCGCGCTAAGCGGACTAAAATTGTTGGTTATAATGTGTAGCGAAGCGGAACCTAACCAACTGTTTTAGTTCCGTTTAAGCGCCTTGTTAAGTTTCAAGCGGAGCAGGAAATTCATCAGAGACGGCAATCCTAGTTACGCCTAAATCATTAAGAAAAACTCTCATATCATATGCACTATGCGCAACACCTAACTCTAGTACCTTATGAACTTGCTCAGAGAACTTTTCATTGGCATCGTCGATTTCAGTAAAGCGAAAAAGCTCAATAGTCGATTCGAAGTTGCTAAAAACCATACCAGCAACTGCAACATCGGGACCTGAAAATAAAAGAGGTGTACCACTAAACCCTTTTAAAGCAGGAAATGACAACTCGCAAGTGGATCTAGCATCGGGTAAAATTGATTCAGGGTAGGTCCTAACTATATGACCTTTAAACAAACGAGGAACAGTTTCTAACCTTCCATCAACCAGTCCACCGTTTGTAAAACCATAAGCCATTACATCTGTCCCAATAAATAAATCTTTCTTTCCATGTAGAGCTATTGCTTCGTAATTTTCTCTTCCAACCCAAGCTACTGCAAAATCATATTTTGGATGACATTTAACATCTTTCACTTCAAAGGCTAAACATTCACCATGCATTTCAACCGCCATGAGGGTTTCGCCTTCTTGTAGTGCATTTACAACATGTGCACACGTAGCTATGTTCCCGATATCATTGAAGTGGAATGCGACACCTAAATATCTAGTGTTATCTTGTGCCTTCTTTGGAATACCATTTTTCATGTTAACCGCAAATAAAGGTAAAATACTATGTCTAAATTGAATCATATAACTCCGAGGATCGAATAAATATTCTGAAACT
>NZ_PJBZ01000035.1 GCF_002835995.1 Psychromonas sp. Urea-02u-13
AGTGCCGATTTAAATATGAGAATTAATGATAATTTTCAGAGGTTTTAACCTGCAAGTTGAAGTGCGTCAGGTATAACACTCGTTGTTGGCGTTATCTGTGGTGCTGATGGCTGGGAGTCAATTGAAGAAGTGGCGCATAACAAGATTGAGCTGTTAAAAAAATATGGCTCTTTTGAAAATGGCATTCCTGTTCACGACAGCATTGCACGAGTAGTCTCTTCTTTAGAACCCCAAACGATACAAAGTTGCTTCATTAACTGGATGAAATCAGCACAGATAGAAACACATGGCGAAGTTATTACTATCGACGGAAAGACAGTGCGTGGCTCTTATGATAAAAAATTAAAGAAAAGTGCCATCCACATGGTTAGCGCATTTGCTGCTAACAATGGTGTTGTATTAGGGCAAGTTAAAACCGCAGAAAAATAAAATGAGATAACCGCAATTCCTGCATTGCTTGATTTGCTAGATATTAAAGGCAGTATCATCACGATCGATGCGATGGGGTGTCAAAAAGCAATTACTAAAAAAATACGTCACAAAGAAGCCGATTATGTTATTGCAGTTAAAGGTAACCAAGAACATTTACACCAGTCGATTAAGGATTTTTTGAAATTTGTCAAAACAATAAATTTTAAAATGTAGAAAATTCGTATCACGAAGAAGTTGATAGTGGGCACGGAAGAATTGAAATTCGTAGGTATTGGATAACAGATGCTCTTACAAGCATTAATGATTTAGCCTCGTAATAGGATGGATTAATAAGTATAGGGATGGCTGAATCAGAACGGCATGTAGATGGGAAACAAGTAAAGAAATTCGTTATTTTATCTGTTCTATAGAAGCTGACGCAAAAACATTCGGCAACGCAGTTAGAAAGCATTGGAGCATTGAGAATAAGCTACACTGGGTACTTGATGTCAGTTTCAATAAAGACTTGAGTCGTATTAGGCGTTCAAACGCGGCTGAAAACATGTCAGTAATTAGACACCTTGTTCTGAATTTATTGAAACTTGAAAAAAGCTGTAAAAAAGGTCTGAAAGCTAAGCGTTTCAAAGCCGCACTCGATACTGATTATGCAGATAAAGCTTTACAGCTTATTTATTAAGCATACGTAATCTTACCCTGTGCCGTTGGGGGGTAATGCAGTTATAACACCTGTTATGATGGCTTAAAAATGATAGTTTATTAAGCCATCTACCTGCGCGCTTACAGAGCAATGCAAACAGTTATTTTTAAAAACGTACACCAGTAAATTCACTTAAGCCCTCTCAATGACAACAAGTCTCATCGCTTAACCTCGCTAAAAATCCAAGCAATCAGAGGCAATACCTTATTTAATAACAACATCAGAAACTGCACTATTGCTTGAATTAATATCCAACTTCAATTTGGCATTATTCATTGAATGCATCGCATTGAGCTTATCTTTGGCCGTTCGCGCGAGTAAAATAACCTCTACTCTCCTATTAACACTACTTGTTAGGTCGATAGCATCTAGTGGCTTTGTATTTGCTAGCCCCAACACTTGTACAATATTTTCAGACTGTAAACCTCCCGACTCCATCGTTGCTCTTGCTTCGTTTGCACGCTGAGTTGAAAGTTCCCAGTTACTCTTCGAGAACCCTTTAAACTGTAAGGCATCGGTATGCCCACTAATCGCTATCCCATTTTCAATATTATTAAAGATAAGCGAGAATTTCAGCAACATTTTTTTATAGAATGGCGTTAAATCACTCTCGCCAAGCTTAAACATTTTATGTTTGGTACTATCCGCTAAAACAATACGCAGTCCATCTGGAATAACTTGTACAAAAATATGCTGTTCTGCACCAATCTCTTTTACATATTCAGTCATCTTACGCATTAAAAGCTGAAGTTCCTCTTGGGTATTATATTCACCTTGAATTAAGGATGTATTCTTCGTAGCCCTAGTATCCGTATTGTGATCTTTATTATAAGACAATAGCTCTACTGGGCTTAATGAGTTAGGTGTTAAAAAAGCGTCATCACCGGTTTGAAAATACTCTATTATCTTCTCTTTCTCCTCTTTATTGGCGACTTCAAGAGCCCACAGCACTAAGAATACACACATCAAACAAACCATCAAATCTGCAAATGCGAGCTTCCATGCCGATGAGTGGCTATCGTGCTTCCCTAGGCGTTTCTTCTTAGATATGATGATAGAAGCACTACTCATGCTCTCGCGTCCTTATCATTTTTACGGCGATCATCAATTTTAAGTGTCCACGACTCAATCAGACTGAATGTAGGTTTCTCTTCCATTTCTATCATTCTCCTGCCTGCATCTATACAAAGTAGAGGAGGCTTTCCAGCAATCGCAGTCACCAGCATTTGTTTGACCATATAAAGCGGTAAAATAGAGCGTTCAACATCGCCTTTTAAAGCGGTGCTAAGTGGAAAACAAACACAATAACAACCAAATATACCTAGAAATGTTCCCACTAAAGCGGTCGCTATATTCATACCAATCATAGATATATCTGAATCAATAGATTGCATGGTTAGAATAATCCCCATTACCGCGCCTAACACTCCAAATCCAGGAAAGGCATCACCTAACTTATTGAGCATCGCATTAGGATGGTTTAATTCCTCTGTAATCGCCTCAATTTCAGCATCCATAGAATCATCGAGCTCATGAGCGCTAACCTGCCCTAACGTGGTGACTCGATAATTATCCACAATAAAAACCATCAATATACTTTCCGCTAGTATTAAGGGGTATTTTTTAAATATATCGCTTGTTGCAGGGTTTTCTATATGCTTCTCAACTTGCTTACTACCTGATGGTGCGGAGCGTAATCTAATAAGTTCAAAATTTAGAAGGATCAATTCTTGATAAAACGCTTTTGTATGTCGACTGCGTTTAAATACCCCTTTTAGCTGAGAGCCTAATGCTTTTAGATGGCTAATATTACAACCAAGCAATAACCCGCCAATACCAGAGCCAAAGATGATAACCATCTCCATTGGTTTCCAGAGTAGTTTTATATTACCGCCGATAATCATAAAACCACCAAATATACAAAATAAAATTGTAGCTACCCCAACTAATCTATGCACTTGTATTCTCCTTATTTTTTAATATTCTTGCCATCTTTGCATGCGCATCTCTTTGTATTTTATTGATGCGAGAGAAATTGTTATTGGTTGCTAAACCAATCTCTTTAAATGACATATCTTTTTCGTACATCAAGTGCAATACCAACACCTCTTCTTGTGTTAACTTTTCAAGTGCTTTTTCGAGTAACTGTTTATTTTCGTGTTGCTGGCTAGTGTCACATTCATTGTCATTTTCATAGCCCTTTAGCAACTCATCACTTAACTCTACAAAATTATGTGCGTTGATTGCGCATCGCCCATCTTCATATTCGTCACTACTTATTTCCGTGTAACGAAGCATTTCAGCTTTAGTTGGTGTGCGCCCTATTTTCTGGGTTAATTGTTGCTCATATTTATGAAACGCATTGGCATTTTTCCTTTTCTCTGCAGGTCGCCAATCCCTACTTCTTATTTCGTCCAATATCGAACCTCTAATACGGATGTAGGTAAGGCGAGAAAATTCTTTTTCATCTTCAATGACAGGGAATCTTCTGATCATATTTAACAAGGTAATTAACCCAACTTGTTGCATATCATCTCTGTCCGAGATCGAATTTATATATCCCATTTTTTTGATTGCGCCATACACTAAGTGCAAGTATTTATCAATCAACAAGGCTTCTTCTTTTTTACTACGTGTCACGCTTAAGGTTGCTGTTTGAGTATATTTTCTTTGTTTTGCCGAATGCAACATACCCACTCTCTTATTGAATAATTAAACGTGTAATGTGCGCAACCGGTGATGCGTTCTTTGCGGTAATCCCTTCAAATAATGAAGCAATATCTTGGTTAAGATTATCATTCATGAAAGCGAGTAAATGCTGGTCTTCAACATTTTTATATTTTTCACTTGCTAAAATATTAAGTAGCTGGCTTTTGACAATGGGTGCATTGTTTTTTACTTTGGCTTCAGCATCAACCGTTTTCACTTCAACAGCGATATCCAGAATAATTAACTTAGTACGCTTACCATTATGGTTGGAATAATAGATGTTTTTAATATCAACAAAGATAGGTTCAGGTTTTATTATGTCGGCTATTTCTGTCACTACAGAAGGTTCTGAATCAGAAATCAAGGGCATATTAGCAGCGATAAGGTATCCACCTGCGGCGCCCCCTAGAAGCCCTACTAATAATGATATCGCTATAGTTTTAAACATACTTAATGGCCTTTATATTTTAACAATGAATTCATCTTGAGATTCTTGTTGAACCTCTTTCTCGGCAAAGAAATTATTCGCTATCGTTTCTGAGCTCTGCTCTTTATTGGCCTCTTTTCCACTGCCACTTCCCGCATCAATATTAATAGCGACATTAACAAAGTTTTCATTGACTAAGTCATTGCGGAGCCGTTCAGATGTCTGAATTAACCCCTCTCTTACGGTTGCATTTTGCGCACTCATATTGACACTTACTTTATCGCCTTCAATAGAAACAATAAGCTTTATATGCCCCATATCTGGCGGGTCGAGCCTTATTTGCGCAACTTTTATGCCATTGGCGGCTTGTATGTTGATTTTATCTTGTAATATTGCATTCAGCTTTTCACCAATTTGGCTCGACACTAACGACTTATCGTGCAAGTTATTGATTGTTGGCGTAAGGTCTACTTTTGCCCACTCTAATGCCTTTACTGAGGCGACTGGCGCAATGACATTTACACCTATCGCCCCGCTTTTGGCGACCTGTAAATCACTGAATGTCGTGGTGATTGTTTCAGCCCTATTAAATGCCCCCAAAGTGGTGTTGCTTTTTCGGGGCACAGGTTGTCTATTTGCTAATTCACTTAAAGATATACTGATTGATTCTGCTTGCTGAAGCGAAGCTACAGGTGCACTACTGTGTTTTACCTTATTTACTGTTAACGCGGTGTTGGTGAGGGGAATTTCACTTTTAATGACAACGCCATCAACCATTGACCTTACAGCATCGGACGTAGCTACAGGTGCACTACTGTGTTTTGCCTTATTTTCTGTTAACACGGTGTTGGTGAGGGGAATTTCACTTTTAATGACAACACCATCAACCATTGACCTTACATCATCGGACGTAGCTACCTGCTGACTCGGCGCCATAATAAATGATGCGCTTAATTTTCTTGTGCTGGCAGCATTTAATTCTTCAACCGTCTGTTGCGTGGACTTAGGGGTTTTATCCGTCGATATTTCGATGCCTGCTAACCACTGGGTATTTTCAGATGTTATTGTTTGAGGCTGGATACTTTCAGTTAATTCTCCCTGAGTTAACATTTCATTATCAGTAACAGGCAAGGTACTCGGCATTTCAAAACCCGCCACCACGCTATCATCTTGTTGCTCTATAACACCCTCTTTATTAACCGAGCTTACATCTTGCTTGTGTGGTGTTATTCGTAGCGTTGCGTCCATTTAGTACTATGCCTTAATATTAATGTGTGTTGTTGAGGGTTCAGCATAAGCCGACATTCTTTCTTTCTTTTTTTTAAATTTTTCTAAATTTTTCTTAACAGACTCAATCATCGCAGCAACATCTTCTTGTGTCTTAGCATGTTGGATTTTTAACTTATTAAGTTCAACACGCAATGCAACCGGTATGGGTTTACCTTGCAAGCGAATAAGAAGCTCTTCAATTATATTTTCATATTTAACTAATAACTCTATGTTTTTATCTCTTCCTGCTTGATTTAACTCAGCAGTAAGCACCTTCACTTGTTTTATGTAGTTATCTTGTCTGCTGTTGTTATGCACTTAACCCCTCCCACCCCTCTTTTATATCTTGCAGGATAGGTTTTAATTTATTTATTTCAGCGACATCATTATTTTTGCTTGCTTCATATATCTGACGAATTGAATATTCATAAATTCGGTGAAGATTATTAATGAGTTCATTACCAGAGCTTAAATCTAACGAACTATCTAATGCTATTAGTATATCCATCGATTTTTGTGCGGCCGTCGCTTTAAGCTCTATATTTTTGCGTTCTATATGAAAAGAAATTTTATCTATCTCCTCCGACAACTTAACATGAAGCATGCGTATTAACTCTATTGAAGTAGACGCAGCAGCTTGTGCTTCTACTTGCGTCTTTTTATATGCATTATTGGGTCTTTTACTCATTAACATTTAAAGTCCTTATTAACCATCTACGGGCTATTTCTAAAACATATTCACGGTATTTTGCATTTTCGTTTGTAAGCTATTTAAGGCAGAAAATTGCTTCAAATAACGGCTATAGTAAATACCATATTTTCGGTCCAGTGACTCAAGCTTGTCATTGGCGCGATCTTTTTGAGAGTCAATAGAGTCTAACTGGTTTTTTAATGAACCTGTTGTTGAATTGCTATAAATATTCAGCTTCTTTTCCATTTGGTCTAACAACATGCCCTCACCGCGGAAAACATCATCTATATTTACGGTCGAGGTTGATTGGAACTCTTCTAATTTATCACCATCAAAGGTCAACTTACCAGTACGATCGAATTCCAATCCCAGTTGAGATAACGTCGTGCCGCCAAAGGATTGCTGCATGACACTACGCAGGCTAGAGGCGATGCCTCTCGAAATAGGATCAGACGCTAAAATACCACGTTTTTCCGATTCCCCCCCCGACTTACTGTGTTTGTTAATCTCTGCAAGTACCGCATTATATTTATCAACAAACTCGGTCATGGATTCATTCGTTGCATCGCTGTCCGAGCCCACCACCAATGTCAGTGGCACATCACCCGCTGCATGTGTTTTTTCAAGCGTGATGTCTACACCATCAATGGCGTCAGAGAGAGTGTTAGAGTCACTTTGCAATTTTATCCCTGTACCCTGACTCCCAAGCCACGCGATAGCGTCCTGGTTCTTTACCAACTCGGTCATCTTAGTGCTATCCATCGAGGCATCAAAAACAGCGTCGCCAGTATTGCTAGATACGTTAATTTGATTCGCTTGACCTGATTCCTCAGTGGTAAATAGTAGCTGTATGCTATCATTTGATCTCACCAAGGAGGCACTGATACCTATATTTTCTGGATCTGTATTAATGGCCTTCATTAATTCCATGTAATCTAGCTCGCCATCAGCATTAAGCGAGCTGGCTAAATCAACAACAAAGCTTTCCCCATTCATATTAAATGTCATTTCACCACTATTGGGCACTAAACTATCTTGGGTTTTACCCGCAGGCAGTTGTGTCGCTAATTGATGACTTTGCGCTAACTGCTCAACAAAGATTTGATAGCTTCCTGATTGAGCATCTGCTTTAGCGGATGCCGTTAATGTTTCTTCATCTGATGAAGTGGCTGAATTCTTTATAACACTACTGCTATAGCTATTAAGACTGCCAACAAAACTTTTTAGGCTACTTAGCTCACTATTAATAGCGCTAACAGCGCTACGTTTTGCCGTTAATTCTTGTAACTGTGCATTGGCTCGAAATTCAAAGGGCCTAACTTCCCAAGTAGCTAACTGCGTAGCCATCTTAATTGGATCAATCATATTTTATCATCCTTAAGCTATTTTATAGCCCTTAGTTTAATGAGCTAAGATAGCTATCGATTTTCAGCTGTTATAAAAAACGTTAACACTCTTAACAAAACGCAATCAACCGCCCCTTTTATTTAGCCGTATTTTCCAAGATAGTGTTATCTATACGTAAAATATTGGGAAAAACAGAGGATATTCGGAGGGTAACTGCGATACACATTTTTATGCCTTCATAAAAACGTTAACCTATTACAAATCTTTTTAGTAAATAAGAAAGCGTACATTTATTTACGCTTTCTTATTTACTAAAACGGTCGTTATTAGCCGATCCTATTGAAGCGTTATTAACAGTCAACTTCTCTGCCAATAACGCTGTATTTTATGCGCTAATCTTTATAATAAAGACATCGCTAATTGCGGTACCATTTTAGTTTGTTGTAAAATCTGAGCACCCGATTGCATTAGCATCTGATTTTTTGACATTGACGAAGATTCTGCAGCCATGTCAGTATCCATGATGCGTGACTTAGCCGCTGAAGAATTTTCAATCATGTTACCTAAGTTAGCAACAGTATGATCTAAACGATTGATATTCGCACCTAAAGCCGATCGTGCAGCACCAATTTGATCAATAAATGAAGCACCACCACCTTTACCTAAAGCATCCATTGCAGCAGCAGCATCGGTCTCTAAATCAAACGCTCCCAAGGCAGTTATCCCTGTATCAAGCGCGCCAACTTCCGCCGTTACATCAACAGTCAATGTTTCCGCAGATGATGCTCCTACTTGGTAAATCACTGCACCGGCACCAAAAGCACCCGCAGCACCAAGTAGTTTTTGACCACCAAAACTTGTATTAGCAGCGATACTCGTAAGCTCCTCGTTCAATGAGGTAAATTCAGCTTGCATTGCAGCCTTATCTTCCGTTGATGCTGTGCCGTTGTTTGCTTGTGTTGCTAGATCGTTCATGCGGTAAGCGATGTTCGTCATCTCATCCATCGCGCCTTCTGCCGTTTGCATTTGTGATGAAGCATCACCCGCATTTCGCATTGCTACGTTCATACCACGTGTTTGTGCTTCTAAACGATTAGAAATTTGCAGTCCAGCAGCATCATCTGATGCTGAGTTGATACGAAAACCGGTAGATAAACGCTCCATTGACTGCATAAGCGCGCCTTGGGTTTTGTTAATCGTATTTTGACCGACAAGGTTAGCGCTGTTGGTTTGAATTGATAACGACATATTAGATTCCTTTTTATATTATTTAATTAAGCTTATAGCTGTGATTGTTAATCATAGTTACGTACAAAAAATCACTTTTAATTCGTTTATTTACAAAATAAGTGAATGTACGATCTACTTAACTTAGTTTGTTGTCATGGAGGCATGATATTGAGCGTGTAATAGGCGCATGAAAAATGGCTAAATTTAATAACCTAGCAAGTTCTGTTATCTTCAATTAATTGACTTAACCGCAACGCTGAAAGACGAGCCAGAAATTCAAAATCAGGTTCACCAAGACAGCGCTAGCAAAAAAGAGGGGGGATCTTTAACTAGCCTTTAACTGCGGAGAATACCAAGGCGAAGATAAATCTTCACTTCCTAAAAGAGATCACATATTTAAGCGGATTAATGGTATTAACTGCTTTTGAACTTACAAACTAGCAGAAAATCTATTTAATAGGATTGATAATGCGCGGTCATGACCGCTCAGGTTTCAACCTGTTATAAGAACGTTAATACTTTTTACAAAACGCAATCCACCGCCACTTTTATTTAGGCCGTGTTATCTATGCGTAAAACTCAGGGGAAAACAGCGAGCAGAGTCGCAGGGCTACTGCTATACCCATGTTACCTCAAGATGCTTTGTCAGGCGCTAGCTCGGAACCCAGAGCAAGGCGAAACATGAGGTAATGGTTATTCCCTTTTCGATTGTTACAACGTAGGGCTGGTTTTCGAGCTGGAGCCCCGTAGGGCAAGGCAACTTACACCAATCTACGTCGTTATAAAATTTCTATGTAGAACAACTATAATTCAATTTTATGCCTAGTAGCTCAGCACAATTTGCCTTGCTGACTTTGCATCTTGAAGTATCATGGGTATATACATCTTTGTACATTTCTGAAAACGCTAACGTATTGAAAATCTGTTTTAGTACATGCTATTGAAGCGTTATTGACAGTCAAATATCACTGTCAATGACGCTAACGTTAATACCAATCTTTATAATAAAGACATCGCTAATTGCGGTACCATTTTAGTTTGTTGTAAAATCTGAGCACCCGATTGCATTAGCATCTGATTTTTTGACATTGATGAAGATTCTGCAGCCATGTCAGTATCCATGATGCGTGATTTAGCCGCTGAAGAGTTTTCAATCATGTTACCTAAGTTAGCAACAGTATGGTCTAGACGATTGATGTTCGCACCTAAAGCCGATCGTGCAGCACCAATTTGATCAATAAATGAACCACCACCACCCGCACTTAACAAATCCATTGCTGTCTTTGCACCACCGGCTGTAGAAATATCACCTAACCCCTTAGCGCCTGCAGCACCTATCGCAGTAGCAATCGCTTTAACTTCCGCGTCTACTTTAACAGTTAATAGTTCCGCAGATGATGCGCCTACTTGGTAAGTAACCGCAGCTGCGCCAAATGCGCCCGTTGCACCCAGTAATTTTTGACCACCGAAACTAGTGTTCTCACTAATACTAACAAGCTCCTCGTTCAATGAGGTAAATTCAGCTTGCATCGCGGTGCGATCTTCTGCTGATGCTGTGCCGTTGTTTGCTTGTGTTGCTAGATCGTTCATGCGATAAGCGATGTTAGTCATCTCATCCATCGCGCCTTCTGCCGTTTGCATTTGTGATGAAGCATCACCCGCATTGCGCATTGCTACGTTCATACCACGCGTTTGCGCTTCTAAACGGTTAGAAATTTGCAGTCCTGCAGCATCATCTGATGCGGAGTTGATACGAAAACCGGTAGATAAACGCTCCATTGACTGCATAAGCGCGCCTTGGGTCTTGTTAATGGTGTTTTGACCGACAAGATTAGCGCTGTTAGTTTGAATTGATAACGACATATTAGATTCCTTTTTATACGACTTAATTAAGCTTTAAGCTTATATCTGTGATTGTTAATCATAGTTACGTACAAAAAATCACTTTTAATTCGTTTTTTACAAAACACTTTACCAAAGTCGCACATTTAGCTTCGATTGTTATGATTAGATCATGAGAAAATAGCTGAATTTAAGAGTCTAATTGGGTATTTATTTCTATGAAAATGCACGCATGAAAGGGAAGTAGGGTTCATTAAAGTATTCGTGTAGGTATTTTCCTATTGCACAGAGTCATTTGTAATACCAAACCCATTAAATTTGTGATCTTGCATTGCGCAGGGTAAATGAATTAGATCAAGGCGTGAATTGCAATGAATGGTTATTCCCTTGATAATATTTACAACGCAGAGATAGTTCATTTAAATCAGCAAGGCTGAGCACTTATTAAATGCGATTGGTATAACACTACTAATCAGCACTTTTTTTCTGGTATTGCACCAGTTGATTATGGCCATTTTGCTGTGCTTTATAGAGCGCATTATCGGCGCGGCGCACCAACTCTTCCGCGGTATATTTATTATTATATTTAAGCGTTGCACTACCCACACTAACGGTTAATACATTGGCACAGAAAGAATCCGTATGTTGCAAGGCCCACTGTTTTAACAGATAGAAAAGCTCGGCAACGATGGTTTCAACGCCCTCTTCATCAGTCTCAGGTAAGATTAAGACAAATTCTTCACCATCATAACGAGCCAGTAAATCAGCAGGTCTTTTAATGGTGACTTGTAAGCGTCGAGAAAACTCAATCAAGCAACTATCACCCGCTAACCGCCCATACTGCTCATTAAAACTTTTAAAGTGGTCAATATCAAACATCACCACCGAAAGTGGTAACTTTGAACGATTGGCTCTTGCCCATTCTTTATCTAACTGTTCTAAAAAATAATGACGATTTGGTAATCCAGTTAAGAAATCACGCATTGCTAATTCTTCGAGTTTATTTTGCATATCTTGCAGTTTAATATTGCTTTTCTTGAGCACTTGATTACGGAAAATAAGTAATAGAAACAAGACCAAAATGGCAATAAGCATTATCCAAATCCAATCTGTGTCCGGTTGTGTTTCATACACTAAAGGTAACCAACGATTAACAATTTCTTCATGTTGTTGCACAGAGATAGTGGCGATTACTTTGTTAAAAATACCCACCAAGGCAGGGTCAGTTAACGAGGTAGCCAAAGATAAGGTATGTTGATAATCAATTTTTTCGACAATTTTTAATTCAGGATGCGTATTTTGAATATGTTTCGCCATCACTGGCAGTGAATCAATAAAGGCATATATCTCGCCACTTTTTACCGCCATCAATCCCGCTTCAGCAGAGGTATACTCTCTTAAATCCCCCTGTGGATAATTTCTATCAAACTCGTATTTATAGGAATACTCTTTAACAATACCGATCGGTCTATGTAACACTTGTTCCAATTTATGAATCAAACGCTCTTTTTTAGTCACTAATACTAATGGAAAACGTAAGTAGGGATAAGTAAACGCTAAAAATTTCTCACGCTCATCGGTACGACTCGCAATAGGAATAAAATCACACAAACCTTGCTTCATGTAACGTAATGTTTGTGACCAACTTTCAGTGCTGACCAGCTTAATGGGTGTTGATAAACGCTGCTTAAATAAACGTAAAAAATCCGAACCCATGCCCGAATAAACGCCATTAACAATACCCTCAATGGGCAGCCAATCAGGGTCAACACACATATTGAGTTTTTGCTTCGACTTTAAATAGATGCGCTCGCTTTCTGTGAATACAGGCATCGTTTGCTGAAAACTATTATCTACAAATTTGTTTTTTTTCTGCTCTATCAAAGACCACTGTTGTTGTAACCGAGAGAGCTCATCATTACTTATTTTTTGTAAACCTTTGTTTAAAATATCGCGTAATACTGGGTTACTTTTATTGAGGCCCATATATTGTGGCAGGTGATTAAAAACGGTGTTTTCAAATAGAGGCGCATTGGTTACACCAGTAATAAAGTAGCGTTGCACGTAAAAATTAATCACGGCATAGGAATCTAAAACGGCATCGACGTTGCCCAGTACCAACTGCTCAACAGACTCTTCAGTACTGTTAGTTAATAATAAATTTATATCAGGAAAGTAAGTGCGCATTAACTCCTCATAAAAGAAACCACGTACTACGGCGACATTTTTATGCTTTAAATAGTTAAAATCTAAATAGTGTGCGGTTTCATCTAACGTTAATAAACCATCAATGGCTTTAAGCGGGTTATATTGAGTGAAAATGGCATATTTCTCTCGTTCTGCTGTTCTTTTCATATTGGTGATCACATCAATCTCACCATTTTTCAAAATGTTAAGATAATCATTCCAGTGATAACCAACAACAAACTCTATTTCTAAACCGACATTTTTTGCTGCTAATCGCACTAAATCATTGGAATAACCTTTTATCTCATTATTTTCAATAAAATTAAAAGGACGCCATGCTTTCTCAGCATGCACTTTAATAATCGGATTGGTTTTTATATAGCTGACTTCAGCATCGGTGAGATTAGTCCCAGCAGCTTGTACATTTAAACTCAACAGTGAGCACAGAAATAAAAGCCAGAGTTTACATAAAATTGAAAAATTTGGGGGAGTCATGAGGGGTTAACCCTTTCTCGTCAGAATTTAGTAATATGATAAATATTTTATCAAAAAAATGACGATAAAGAGTATTAAGCAGTATTTTTTGTGAACAAAAGGAGGTAAATATTAACTAAGATGCTTTTCTAGCGAGAAACACCTTAGTTACTTACTTTTACTTCTCGAGTTTATCGATATTATCAATCACTAACTGCTTTTTTAGGGTTAACACAGGTGACTTAATAAATTTCTGACCTTGCACTTGTACCAGAATAAGCTGTCTACTTTTATCAGAAGCTAACACATCATTATAAAACGCCAGTACCTCTTTTAAAGACACTGATTTTAATGCTTTGATGTAATTAGCTTTATGATTTATATCTTCTCTCAGTGTTAACCAGTCATTAGTTAAATAACTAAATTCACCCGTAAGCGATGTTGGTTTAGCCGTATAATTCGCAACATGTGCCGCTTTTATCTTTTCAAAATCAACGTCTGTTGTTGCGCCTAGTTTAGTTTGAAAGTCAGCTAAGAAGTGATTAAAACGCGCATAAAGCTCAGTGTTACTCGCAGACGGGCTTTGTGTAAACAGTCCAAAAGCCACTTGTTCGTTAACACTAAACGAAGCCGTAAAAGGAGAATAAGAGAGTTGCTCCTGAGTACGAATTTGGTCGTAAAAAGCAGGTTGTACTAACTTGTTTAATAACTCAGACGTTGCCGATGCTTTATCTCCTTCTAAGTTAGTCAGGTGCACCATAACTAACGCATCATCCTGCATCTCTGATGTGAGAGCATAGTTTAATGCGCCCTGCTCAAGGTCTGCCTGCAAACGTTTAATGCTATAAAAGTCATTCACTTGCACTGCAACTTTTTGAGTTAACTGTTTATCAAGTGTTAATACTTGTTGCTCGCTAAGATTACCTAATGCCAGTAAACGTAATGTTGATTCACTGAAGAGTTTCTCTTTAAACTGTTGAATATCTTTTAGTGTTAATTGTTCAATTTCACTCAATAGTGTTTTATCTTCCCAGGCAGGTTGACGAACCAATTGTCTAAAACCACCAAAGGCGAGATCCATTGCTTTAACTTTACCTTTGTTATTCAAGCGACGTTGTAACTCTTGTTTTGCTAGCGAAAGTGACTGCTCACTAAATTGTGCTTGTTTGATATGATCCACAACCGTCAATAACAACTTATCCTGCTTATCACTATAACCTGATGTGCTCACTAGCAAGCCGTTCGCATTACTCAGAGAAAAACTCAGGCCAGCTTCTTGTGTGACAAAATTAAGCTCTGAAAACTGCTTTTGAAGCATCGCTAAAAATAGATTCATTGTGACTCTATTTTTAGCACTTTGATCGGCAATATCGCTATTTAATTGTAATTTTAAACTCGCTTTAGGCTCTGCAAGTTCAGCACTTTGTGCAAACCAAACAGAATGACCCGCTTCTTTGATAAGTTGCGTCGCTTCACCAACATGCTCTTTTTTTACCAATGATAGATTTTCAGGTAACCAAATATTATTACTTGGTAACACTAATTCAATGGACTTGGCATTTTCTAGCCATTTTACCTGCTCTATCTCTTTTACTTTTTCACGTGCATATTCACCTTGGTAATAAGGAATATCAGTGCCATCTTTTGCCTCTGGTGCCAGCAAAAATTGGCGACTATTAGCAGGTGTTAAGTAGGTTAATAGTTGCTCAATAAACTTGGCGTTAAAGGCATCTAAGCGATATGGAAAATAAAGGATATCTTTGACTGGATAGAGTTGCATATTAGCGGACAAGCCCATCACATAATTAAAACCAGAGCTTTTAGTTAAGAATTTGAAACGTGTTTCTAAGCTTTTTTTCTGCTCGTTAAATTGTGTTTCGTTAATGCCTTTTTCTTTGATCAATTCAACAAAAGCAAATAACGTGCTCATTATTTGCTTTTGTGCATCAAGGCCTTTATTGGTGAGTTTAAACTGTAAGGTAAAACGCGAGTAAAGATCACTGTGTGGCGCGTAAAACCCCGCCATGACCGAGTCTACTAACCCAGCTTTGATCAATGTGTCTGATAAACCACCTTGGTGGTCTGAGCCTAATAAACGACTAATATAAGCACCCGGTTGATACATATATTCGTCTTTAACACTCGGCACTAAAAAGTTAACTTGTAATAACTTAATGTCTGCCGTGGGTTTCATTTCAACTTTAATCGCTAACTCATTTTCAGTTAACATTGGCTCAAGAATAATCGCTTTCTTCACTTTCTTATTCGGGATTTGTGTTAAATAAGTGCTCGCAACTTTGCCTAATGCTTCAATTGAACGTGGGCTGGTTAACGCCACTTTCATCGTATTGGCAGAATAATTTTCATTAAAGAAACTGATTAATTCATCCTGTAACTTGCTGTTATCTTTATCAACAAGCGTGCTTAAATCGCCAGTACTAAAGCGCGCCATTGGGTAGGCAGGATTAAGCGTATAACGTTGTAAGGCATACAATTTACGCATGTCATTATCGTAATACGTTTTATGTTCAGCGTTAACCGTATGGCGTTCTTTTTCTGCATACTTTTCATCAAGCAACGGCGCACGCATCACATCACCTAAACGGTCTAATGCTTCATCGAAGGCTTTATCATTGACTTCAAAGCCGTAAACAGTGCTCTCTTGAGAAGTATACGCATTGGTATAACCGCCATTTTGGCTCATGAATTTACTGTATTCATTAATCGTTGGGTAACGCTCAGAGCCTAAAAACAGCATATGCTCTAAATAGTGAGCCAACCCTAATTGGCTATCGGGGTTATGCATACTCCCCACCGGTACGGCTAATGATACGGCGCTATTTTCTAAATCTGGATCCGATACTAATAAAACCTCTAAGTCGTTACTTAAGGTAATGAGCTGATACGCGCGCTTATCATTGGGGCTTTGTTTAACAATCGTTTCACTGACTTTAAAAGCAGGAAGTTCAGCTGCACTTGCAAAAGGGGTCATAAGTATTCCTACAGATAAAGTGGCTAAAATAATTCGTAACATGGAAAAGGCTCTCATTCGATAAATAGAAGTATGCACTAGGTAGGTATAGACAGCCTACCGGTGGAAAAGTTTACACCTGTAACCAAAAAGTGGTTGGTCCATCGTTGGTTGAGCTCACTTGCATGTCGGCACCAAAAATACCGTTTTCAACAAGCATGTCTTGGTCGCGACATTGTTGACTAAAACGTTGATATAAGCGTTCTGCTTCAACAGGTTCGGCGCTATTAGAGAAACCAGGTCGGTTACCTTTTTTTGTTTCTGCCGCTAAGGTGAATTGTGAGATAACTAATAAGTCCCCTGCTGCTTGTTGCACGTTTAGATTCATCTTATCGTTTTCATCGGCAAAAACGCGATACGCCAACACCTTTTCTGCTAAGCGTTTGCAGGTTTTATCATCATCGCCTTTTTCAACCGCTAACAAGACTAATAAACCGCTTTTTATTTGCCCAACAACTTTCTCTTCTACTTGCACATTTGCATGTGTCACACGCTGAATAAGTGCAATCATAGGTTGTCCTTTTTCGCTTTATGCGCCGTTAAATATTCTTCTAATGTGGCCGTTACTTCTGCACCAAAAAGAACAATCAACCAGTTAAAATAGATCCATACAAACAAGATTGGAATCACCGCTAATGCGCCGTAAATCACTTGTTGAGAGGGGAAATTAGTAATGTATAAACTAAATAGATCCGTACCAAAGGTCAGTAATACAGAAGCGACTAAGCCACCGACAATGGAATAGCGAAAACTAACACGTTGATGTGGCACTAGCGTATAAACACCAGCAAAGGCGAGCCATGCAATAATAAAAGGCATAAAACTTAATAACTGCTGACCGATAGAAAGGAAACCTTGGTTTTGCACCGTTGAAAAAAGGTAAGAGCTAAGCGCAATACTACTGCCCAAGATAATCGGACCAAGACTTAAAATAGTCCAATAAATGGTAAAGGCCTGCACAATAGAACGTTTGCTGGTACAGCGCCAAATACGGTTAATGGTTTGGTCAATGGTTGAGATAAGTAACAAGGCAATCACAACCAGAGAAGCAATACCCATCATGCTCATCTTCTTGGTATTTTCAATAAACCCGCCAACATGATCTTTAATCGCATCACCTGACGTAGGCACGAAGTTATTATAGATAAGGTCTTCCATCACTTTATTAAGCTCTGAAAACATCGGGAAAGCAGATAGCATATAAAAAATGACAGCAAGAAAAGGGACGATTGATAACAAGGTCACATAGGCTAAATGCCCTGCTGGCACTTTAATATTATCTTCCTGGCAACGTCGCCAAACAAATAATAAATAACCATAACTTAATTTAGCTTTATCAATTAAAAGCGTTTTATCGAATTGCAAAATAATCATCCTTGATAGGTGGACAGCTTAAGGGTGTATTACTATAACGCTAAATTATAGATAAAAAAAAGGCCTTACCGAAGTAAGACCTTATTATTCATCTGAAACTTAAAAATATTAAGCTTTAGTTGGGCGTGCAGCACGTTTACGTTCGTTTTCTGTAAGTAGTTTCTTACGGATACGAATGCTTAGTGGTGTTACTTCAACTAATTCATCAACATCGATAAACTCAAGCGCTTGCTCAAGAGTAAGAATGATTTCAGGTGAAAGTGTTTGTGCTTCATCAGTACCAGAAGAACGTACGTTAGTAAGCTGTTTACCACGAATACAGTTAACTGTTAAATCGTTAGCACGGTTATGAATACCGATGATTTGACCTTCGTATACTTCTGTAGCGTGACCTAAGAATAGGCGACCACGATCTTGTAAGAAGAATAAAGAGTAAGTAACCGCTTTACCAGTTTGGTTACAAACTAATACGCCGTTTTGACGCTGACCAATTGTACCGCCTTTATGAAGACCGTAATGATCGAAGCTATGGTAAAGAAGACCAGAACCAGAAGTCATTGTCATGAATTCAGTTTGGAAACCAATTAAACCACGGCTTGGAATAACGAAGTCTAAACGTACACGACCTTTGCCATCTGGAGTCATGTTAGTTAGTTCAGCTTTACGAATACCAAGTTGTTCCATTACAGAACCTTGATTTTGTTCTTCAACATCAATCGTTAGCGTTTCCATCGGCTCATGAAGCTTACCGTCGATAATACGTTCGATAACTTCAGGACGAGATACAGCTAGCTCGAAACCTTCACGACGCATGTTTTCAATTAGGATGCCTAAATGTAGTTCACCACGACCTGATACTTTAAATTTATCTGGATCGGCAGTTTCTTCTACTTTAAGTGCAACGTTATGAACAAGCTCTTTGTTTAGACGGTCAAGAATGTTACGTGAAGTAACAAATTTACCTTCTTTACCACAGAATGGAGAGTTGTTTACTTGGAACGTCATTGTAACCGTTGGTTCATCAACTGATAACGGTGGTAATGCTTCAACGTTGTTTTGTGCACAGATAGTGTCAGAGATTTTAAGTTCGCCTAAACCACTAACTGCAATGATGTCGCCTGCTTGCGCAAGTTCAAGATCGTAACGCTCAAGACCTAAGTAACCTAATACTTGGCCAACTTTACCTTTACGTTCTTTACCGTCAGAACCAACAACAGTTACTGCTTGGTTAATTTTAACGCTACCACGTGTAACACGACCAACACCGATAACACCTACGTATGAGTTGTGATCAAGTTGCGAGATTTGCATTTGGAAATCACCGTCACGATCGCCTTCAGGTGGAGCAACACCATCAACAATAGCTTGGAATAAAGATTCCATGTTTTCAGTCGGCTCTTCTGATTCAGCGTTAGCCCAACCATTTAGTGCAGAAGCGTAAACAACTTTAAAGTCTAACTGTTCGTCAGTTGCGCCTAAGTTATCAAAAAGATCAAATACTTGATCCATAACCCATTCAGGACGTGAACCAGGCTTGTCTACTTTGTTGATAACAACAATTGGCTTAAGACCGTGAGCAAATGCTTTTTGAGTTACGAAACGAGTTTGTGGCATAGGGCCATCTACTGCGTCAACGATCAAACAAACACTATCTACCATAGACATGATACGTTCAACTTCACCACCGAAGTCAGCATGTCCAGGAGTATCAACGATATTGATATGGTAATCATTCCATTGGATTGCAGTATTCTTTGCAAGAATAGTAATACCGCGCTCTTTCTCTAAATCGTTAGAGTCCATTACACGCTCTTCGTTACCGCCGCGTGATTCTAATGTGCCTGACTGCTCTAAAAGTTTATCAACAAGGGTAGTTTTACCGTGGTCAACGTGAGCAATGATAGCTATATTTCTTAATTTATCTAACGACATGATGTGCCTCAAAAGTAACAATTGAAAAAAATACCAATTAGATAAACTTAACAAGGTTCTGTACGGTTAATCTAATTGGTATATATAGGTTATCTGGACTGATTTTTGTGCCAGTTATCCAAAGTGCGCACATTGTAACCATAATTTCAAAAATAGAAAGTTTTAACTACGTCACAATTCGCTTATCTGCCCTATTAATAGGAAAACATAGCAATATTGGTGAACAACTCAGCACTAAGCACCATAAAGATCCATTAACGCACCAAGATGGTGCGGTGATTTAGAAAGATTTAAGTCGTTTTTCAAACAAAGCACGATATAATGGGGCATGATCAAGTTGGCATAGTTCTCGCTTACTTGAATGGAAATAAATTCATAATTGGTTAATAGAGGTTTCAAACATGTCTGTACAAACTGCACAAGACGTTCTTGATCTGATCAAAGAACAGGATGTTAAATTCGTTGATTTACGTTTCACTGATACACACGGTAAAGAGCAACACGTTTCTGTACCACACCACCAACTAAATGAAGACTTTTTCGAAGAAGGCAAAATGTTCGATGGTTCTTCAATTGCTGGTTGGAAGGGTATCCAAGATTCAGACATGGTATTAATGCCAGTTCCTTCAACAGCTGTACTTGACCCGTTCACAGATGATGCGACTCTTAACTTGCGTTGTGACGTATTAGAACCTAAAACAATGTTAGGTTACGATCGTGATCCACGTTCTGTTGCTAAACGTGCTGAAGCATACATGCGTTCAACGGGTGTTGCTGATTATGCTTTATTTGGTCCTGAACCAGAATTCTTCCTATTTGACGACGTTAAATACGGTAACGAAATGCAAGGCGCTTTCTTCTCTATCGATGCTAAAGAAGCAGCATGGAACTCAGGTACTTCTTATGAAGAAGGCAACACGGGTCACCGTCCTGGTATTAAAGGCGGTTATTTCCCAGTTGCACCTGTTGATTCAGCGCAAAACATCCGTTCAGCAATGTGTTTAATCATGGAAGAAATGGGCTTAGTAGTAGAAGCGCATCACCATGAAGTAGCAACAGCTGGCCAAAACGAAATCGCTTGTCGTTTCAACACTATGGTTGAAAAAGCAGATGAACTTCAAATTTACAAATATGTTGTACATAACGTAGCGCACGCATACGGCCAAACAGCAACATTTATGCCTAAACCTCTTGTTGGCGATAACGGTTCTGGTAACCACGTTCACCAATCTCTAGGTAAAGACGGCGTTAACTTGTTCTCTGGTGATCTGTACGGTGGCATGTCTCAAATGGCACTTTACTACATCGGCGGTATCATCAAGCATGCTAAAGCACTTAACGCATTCACTAATGCTTCAACTAACTCGTACAAACGTTTAGTACCGCATTTTGAAGCGCCAGTTATGCTTGCATACTCTGCGGGTAACCGTTCTGCATCAATTCGTATTCCAATCGTACCAACAGCTCGCGCTGCACGTATCGAAGTACGTTTCCCAGATCCAACAATGAACCCATACTTAGGCTTTGCAGCAATGCTTATGGCTGGTCTTGACGGTATCAAAAACAAAATTGACCCAGGCGAATCTTTAGATAAAGATCTATACGACCTACCTAAAGAAGAAGCTGATGCGATTCCACAAGTTGCAATCTCTTTTGAAGAAGCACTTGCTTCACTTGACGCTGATCGTGACTTCTTAACAGCCGGTGGCGTATTCTCAAATGAGTCTATCGATGCATACATCACACTTAAAACAGCTGAATGTGAAGCCGTTTCTCGTGCAACGCATCCTAAAGAATTCGAATTATACTACAGCGTATAATCTAACTTTTTAAAGCGTAACGCTTGCTTGAGAATATTCTCAAGCACAGCATTCACGCAAAAAAGTTCGATGTATATAAAGCCTATAATTTGAAAACTTTATTAAGATGAATTAATTCATCGGTTTGAGTGAAAAAACCCGCATCAGTGCGGGTTTTTTATTGCCTAAAGTAACTTCATGACTCACAATTAAAGCTCTTCCGCTTAAGGTCTGACACTATGAAATTATCTCTATTATTTTTTACTGCGCTTGTTTATTCCTTCTCTCCGTTAGTCCATGCAGCCGATATGAAAATTTATCACTGGGTCGATGAAAATGGAAAAAGCCACTTTTCAGATACCGCCGTACCCGGCACTGAAGAAATAGACGTAAAAAACAATAACCTGTTATCAACAGGGAAAAAAGACAGTGACCAGACAGATGCTATCGCCAGTGAGCTAAATATTGATGATGAAGATAGCCCGGTTATTACTTACCAAGCCACCATCACTGCCCCAGAAGATGACAAACCGCTACGCAGCAACGATGGCACGATTGATATTCATGTTAAAACAGAACCTGAAAAAGAAAATACACACAGATTACAACTCTATTTAGATGGTAAAAAACTCGGTTCACCACAAATTTCTCCTACGATGCGCGCATTAAATATCGACCGTGGAACACATCAGGTACAAGTTGAGCTGTTAGATGAAGACGGTAAAGTATTAGCAAAAACACAAGTCGTCACCGTGCATTTACAACGTACAGGAAAAAAATAAAAAATAATGCTAGAGCACTTACCCACTGACTTTCCGCTGGCTATTATTGAAGAAGCGCACACCGCTTTTGTTATTATCGATGAATCACTGAACCTTACCTATGCAAACCCAGCCAGTGAACTATTACTTTCTCAAAGTAGCCAACGCCTGCATCAACAAAGCCTGCAACAACTCGCTAATTATTATCATTTTAATCCTATTGCTATTGAGCAAGTATTCAAGAATAAAGGTGCATTCAGCGAGAGTGAAATAACACTCTTAGTTGAAACCCAGCCTGTTTTAATTAGCCTTAGCGCGAGTCACTTGTTATATCAGGAAAATGCTTATGTGATTATTGAGATGCGTGGCATTGAGCAACAACGAAAAATAAGCCAAGTGCATTACCAAGAGCACCAACAAAAAGCAGCGCAGGATTTAGTGCGTGGTTTAGCCCATGAAATAAAGAACCCATTAGGCGGTTTACGTGGTGCGGCCCAGTTATTAGAAGGTGAACTACCCTCGCCTGAATTAAAAGAATTCACACAGATAATTATTGAACAAGCAGATAGACTCAGCGCATTAGTTAATCGTCTGTTAGGGCCACAAAAAATTGGCCAATGGAAAACCGATAACATCCACTCTGTGATAGAAAAAGTACGTAAGCTGGTATGCTTAGACCTGCCTGATTTTATTAACATCAAGCTTGATTATGACCCTAGTATTCCTGATTTTGAGATGCAATCAGACCAGCTACAACAAGCATTTTTAAATGTTTTACAGAATGCCGTTCAGGCACTTATTCCAGATTTAAAACAAAATGCAGAAATAACACTGCGCACACGTACCGCACATCAAGTCACAATTAATGGTCTACCACAGCGTTTAGCCGTTGAAATAAAAATTATAGATAATGGATCAGGTATTCCTAATCACCTTAAAGACACTCTTTTTTACCCAATGGTGACAGGAAAAAGTGATGGAACCGGACTTGGCCTATCAATTGCACAGGAACTGATAAAACAACATCATGGACGCATTGAATGCCACAGCATCGCAGGACATACAGAATTTTCTATCTACTTACCTATGATTTTATAAAGGATACCGCATAAAATGAACGCTACTGCTTGGATCGTTGATGACGATCATGCCATTCGCTGGGTATTAGAACGCACCTTAAAAAGCCACAACATCAACCATGCTAGCTTCCCTGACGCCGAGTGCCTATGGGAACAACTGCAAATTGAGCAACCCGAAGTTATTATTTCTGATGTTCGTATGCCCGGCATGGATGGTTTAGCACTGATGGAAAAAATCCATCAGAAATTCCCCACCCTGCCTATTATCATCATGACTGCACACAGTGATTTAGACAGCGCGGTTAATGCGTACCAAAGTGGTGCATTCGAATATTTACCTAAACCCTTTGATATTCACGAAGCAACCGCACTTATTCAACGTGCGATTAACCATAGTTTAGAGTTAAAACAAGATAAAAAACCGATACAACAGCCTATCGACACGCCTGAAATAATTGGTGAAGCACCGGCGATGCAGGAAGTATTCCGTGTTATCGGACGTTTATCGCGTTCTAGCATGAGTGTATTAATTAATGGCCAATCGGGTACCGGTAAAGAGCTCGTTGCCCATGCCTTGCACAAACATAGTCCGCGTAAAGCCAATACTTTTATCGCACTGAATATGGCAGCAATCCCACGCGAACTCATTGAAGCAGAACTTTTTGGCCATGAAAAAGGCGCGTTTACAGGGGCAGCGGCTAATCGCCAAGGTCGCTTTGAACAAGCCGATGGCGGTACGCTATTTTTAGATGAAATTGGCGATATGCCATTGGATGTACAAACACGTTTATTACGTGTGTTAGCCGATGGACAATTTTACCGTGTGGGTGGTCATCAAGGCATTAAAGTGGATGTGCGTATTATTGCAGCCACTCATCAAGATCTTGAAAAGAAAGTACAAGCGGGTGACTTCCGTGAGGATTTGTTCCATCGTTTAAATGTAATTCGTTTACAGCTACCGGCACTGAAAGAGCGCCGAGAAGATATCAGCCTACTTGCTCAGCACTTCTTGCACAACATTGCCAGCGAGCTAAAGGTGGATACCAAACAGCTCACAGACGAAACAAAAGAATACCTTAATCAGCTTCCGTGGCCTGGCAATGTACGCCAGCTAGAAAATATTTGTCGTTGGTTAACCGTGATGGCCAGTGGCCAAGAGGTGCACATTAATGATTTACCGCCAGAGCTTAGTGCCCAAGAAACACACAGCGATGATAGTGAAACACCACTATGGCAAAAGAACTTACAACAGTGGACATTAACCTCATTAAAACAAGGTGAAGAAAATATCCTCAGTGAAGCATTACCTGAATTTGAAAAGATCATGCTCAAAACTGCCCTGCAATTTACCGAAGGTAAAAAACAGGAAGCCGCAAAACTACTCGGCTGGGGAAGAAATACACTAACCCGTAAGCTCAAAGAATTTGGCATGGGGTAAAACCACCATTAATGATTAGCGGTTAGTTATCAGTAAAACATATACCGCACCCGCTTATTGAGCGGTCACCCGATGGAGTTTATACCCAGTTATTCCAGCGTTGGGTTCACTTACATCATGACAATGAAAACATGCTGTATTTTTAGTCGCATAAAGACTCAAGATCAAACTATACATATTCTTGTCTTTAGCTGGTAAAAAACATGTTGTGCCACTAGATAGTTTAAAATAAATAGGCCCTTCGTTTTCCCATTGTATTATGCAGGAAACCGTTGCATTGTCAGAAACTTGCCAAGCATTGACTGCCGAACTTAATAGGCAACAGCTCATAAATGCACATTTAATTATAAAAAAAAGACGTAAGTCACAACAAAAATATAAATGCCCACTTTACAGCTTGCTAATCATTTATCCCCAGCTTACTATCCTTGAAAATTAATTATATTTTTCAATGTATTACGCTAAATTTAGCCTTTTTGATATTAATCAAACTAGCACTTTCTAAAAACTCAACTAAAAGTAGGGATACAAATTGACTCTGTTTAATAATTTAAAACTCGCCATTATAGTGTTAGCCGTGCAAATTAATGGGATACACGCCCACACAATTTCTACAGATCAAAAAGGTTTGACGATTGTTAATACAAAACAGCCAAATTCTGAAGGTAATAATGGCATTATTATCAATATTGCTCCGCCTTCAACACAAGGTCATTCCACAAACACATTTAATAAATTTACGACGTCTGCCAGTAAATACACACACATTTTCTTAAATAATGATAACCGCTTAAATAAAAAATTATCCACTTCCACGCAAGCTGTTAATACCATTATTTTACAAAACACTTCTAGCACGCCGATGTCTTTTTCAACCCTCGAAGTAATGGGAAAAAAAGCGACTGTTGTTATTTTGAGCCCTTCTGGTATTAATTGTAATGGCTGTGAAATAAAGAATGCTGAACGAGTTGTATTAGCCACAGGCACCAAAATTCTTAATAAAACGGGAGATTTGAGCAAAATAAATATCAATAGAGGTACATTTACGTTGACAGGGTTAGGGTTAAAAACTTGGGATGCGGGCCTTATTGATATCCTAGCAGAGCACGTTGTATTTTCCGGGCCCATCAGCACATTTGCAAAAGCCAGTAAAAAACAGGGTAACCTAGTAATAGACGAACTCGGTAACTTAACCATGGCGCAAGGGGACCTACAAGTTATCATTGGTAAAACAAGTTATGACTTGGCGACCTCTCAAGCGAAGGTCAATCAGTTAAACGCCAACGCAGCTAGCATTAAAGTAAATTCCCCTATTCAAGCAGGTAGCATATCTATTGAGACAATGACGAATTATAAATCCATTTTTCTTAATAGTAACCTGTCTACTCGAGGCGATTATACCTTTACTAGCAACTACAAGGGCAAGTCACTCATACCAAATGAAAACATAAAAATAAAAAGCCGTGATGGAATTTACCTTCAAAATGCAAGTATTAACTCACGCGCAAAAGTTAAATTAGACTCACAAGTGTTGTCCATTAGACCCACATATAATTTTAAAAAATTCAGTATAGAAAGTCATGACATTGAGCTTGCAACAACAGGCTACTTTCTCAACGAAGGTGCGATCAAGGCAAACAACATTCATGTTTCTGCGCAAGGTGTTTCCAATCAAGGAGGTGAGTTTTGGGCAACGGATGAGCTTTTTATCGCAGCAGAAAGATCCGAGATTAACAACCATTTTGGCATTCGAAATATCGATGAAGGCTTAATGGTCAGTCATAACATTTCCTTAGTCGCTAAAGGCTCAATTGAAAATGGTCAGCGAACAGCATACTCATGTTATCGAAATCAGCCTCGTCATGGCGGTAACCGAACTTATTCTGTAGGGTCAACTATTATCGGTATTGAAACACAGCTAAAAGGCACTTGTAAAAAATATGGTTATCACTCTGCCCGATCAAAATGGCACATTAGCAAAACACATAACCCACTGGCAGCCACCATTGTTGCAACTAATCTGCTTATCGATACCAAAGCGCAATTTGTGAACAGTAATCCCTACATAAAATATCGCCCTAATTATAAAGCACCTACCGTAGATATGCTTATTTATCATTCTGACCATGCAACGGTTTCCGCTGAAAGCTCAATGCAAATTAGCGCAACGCGCATTAATAATCAATCGGGCGTATTAGAAGTTTTGAATGGGGATTTAACACTCGATGTGAGCAAAAACGGAGTGATTTTTAATGGCCGTTATCATATGCATGCCAAAACTCATACATCAAAATCAGCACCTTATCCTGTTTATGGGCCTTCTACATATAATAAAGAAAAATGTATAGATGCCAATGCTGAACTTGACTCGTACGATGACGAAGACCCTAGCCTTTACAGTCAGCTAGTACGCGATGAAAAAAGATACTGCTATCACACAAAGCCATACCTGCATGATGCAGTGGATACAAATCACACACAATATATTGCAGCGCTGTCACCAGTAAGTCGAATTCTGGTTGGTGGTAACTTACGTATGACGGCAAAAGAAGTCATGAATGAAGCAAGCAATATTGAAGTTTGGGGTAATATGCAAGGTAGCGTAACCGATGCTTATAATAAAGGCTTAAAACTAAACCACACCCTAATGGTTAAAGCGACCACCAAACATGTACGACATTACTGTTCAAAGCGAGTGTTGAGTATGTGCGTAAAACGGAAAACAGACCGATGGACGACCAGCTCTGAAAAGCTAGTCCGAAATGGAGCACATAAAGAATTCCCCTCGTTATACCATGCCAATCGAATAGAGTCAGGCGTAAACGGTGGTAAGTTTGAACTTATTGATCATACATTTTAAGCACGGAAGCATTAATAATGAAAAAGAATAATCGATTAAACAAAGTGTATGAAAACTGCATCCAAAAATTTGAGGTATGGAGAAAGATAACCTCAAGTTTACTCGTTTTTGTATTATTGGCTCAAACGAGCTCACCTGTTTTTGCTGCCCTAAAACTACGCAGTGATATTGCCACGCTAGAAGAGACATTAACACGCTCTGTTAAATATAGAAGTACTGCCAACACAGCCACTTTATATGATGGTTTATTAGCGCCAGAAATTAACACCATATTTGATGGGTTTGATTATTTCTACCAGCAAGCGACGGCACGTTATGTTAAGCAATTCGAGGGTTATAAATTAGTCCCTATTGCCGGTGACATCACTATTTTTATCCCTGTTGCACCCGCTAAACCCTTGTTTATCGGCACGCCTTACATCGAACGAGAAGTTATACGCTTACAACTCAACCAAATTATTAACCGCAGCATGTTAATTAATGGTAAAGGGTTAACTTACAATACAATGGTTAAAGGTTTATATAATAATGCGCTTGAATTTATGGGACAGAAGAACATAAAGTTTGGCCAAGCGTTAACTGAAGCTCAAATAAAAGGCTTATCAAAATCTATTATTTGGCCTGAAAAAGTCCATTTAAGCACCGGTAAAGCAGTGGTTATACCTTACGTGTATTTATCGCAAAAAGACATTCACTTCAATCGCGTGACGAGAACAACACTCAGTGTCATTGACGGTAGTATTACTTCGAATAATTTCATCATGGATGGTACCAACGTCATCTTCGCACGTGATGGTTTGATTAAAGTAGAAGAAAGCTTTTCTAACACTAATGGTTATGTAAAGGCTTTAGGTGACTTAACAATTATGGGTCGCGATATCAGTAACCTATCGGGTACCATCTCAGGTCACAATGTCAATTTAATCGCGTCAAGTATCACCAATAAAACGCTAGTTACTCGCCTAGATTACGAACATGGATTCTCCGAGCAGGCAGGAAAAATTGCTACTATCAATGCTATCGATACACTTAACCTAAACAGCGCGGGGGATATTTTAATTGCAGGTGGTGAGCTTAACTCACAAGGTACTTTGTCACTCAATGCAGGAAATAGCGTTTATTTATTACCCACTGAAGTACGTGAAGAACATGAAGAACATGCTCAATCAGGAAAAAACTGGAGCGAGTCAAGCTCATCGCTAATCAACTTACCCACTAAACTAAGTGCAATAGACATCGTTTCTATTGTTGCCGCGAACGAGATTGTTGCACAAGGTGCCATTATTGAAAGCCAAGGCATGATAGAAATGCTGGCAGGCATGGGCATAACGATTATTCCAGCTGAAGATATTCGTACCGGCAGTAAAAGTTACGAAAGTTCTACCAGTGGTGTTTTTGGTAGCGATGAATCAATGTCAGAAGAGTTCCAAAAATCTGAAATTGTGCGCTCTTTATTAAAAGCAGGCAACAGCTTAAATATAACCACTAAGATGGGTGATATTACGTTACAAGCAGTGGCCGTTGATTCAAAAGGCATTGCTAAAATTGTTGCTGAAAATGGCAGTATTGATATTCAATTAGCGAAAATGCTTGACCAATATAGCTATGAGGAATCTTATGAAGGGTCATTATCATTCCGTTATCAGGGTCACGGCCACTACCGTGAAGTTGCCTATTACAGTGAATTCATCGCTGAAGGTGGATTAATTCTTGAAGCGCATAACGGTGTACGTGTTGAATACACGGGTGCCGGTAAAAGCATTGATGAAGTCATTAATGAATTATCGACGTCTCCCGAACTTGCATGGCTTGCTGAAGTACGAAACCACCCTGATGCAAACTTTGAAGAGATAAAACTACAAGTCGAAGAATGGAGCTACGATAACGCAGGATTAACCCCAGCGGCGCAAGCTTTGATGGCGGTTATCATGACATTGGCAACCGGTCCGGGAGGCCTTGCAGCGGCAATAGGTGTCAACATTAGTAATGTTGTTATAAGTGCGGCAGTAAGTGCGGGTATTAATGCATTAACCACGCAAGCGGCCTCTTCGTTATTAGCGAATGGCTTTGATATTAAAGAAACGTTCAGTGATTTAGCAAGCAAAGAAACCTTTATCAGCTTAGCGACAAGCATGGTGACTGCTGGGGTATTAGCAGAATTAGATGTCAGCTTTTTTGGGGCAGTAGAAAAAGGGATTAATGCGACTATTCCAGAGGGTGTTATCAATAACCTAACCACACAAGCGGTGAATTCGATATACCACACGGTAGTCGAAGTTAATATCGCGAGTCTCATGAATGGCGAAGGCTTCACCAGTATTGATGACTTTGATAAAGTGGTATTAAACGCCTTTGCAATGTCGGCAATCAATATGCTTGGGAAAGAGCTTGCCAATAAAATTCATGAGGCAAATATAGACACCGATGCAAATCCAATTCCTTCCTTAGATACTGCTAGTAAATACATTGCTCACGCAGCATTAGGCTGTGGTCTTGCAGGGCTAACCTCTGTAGCAACGGGAAGCAATTCATCTGAGAATAGCAAAGCCTGCTTAAGTGGTGCTGGAGGAGGAGTCTTAGGTGAATACATTGCCGAACAGTACAGAGCAGAAATTGAAGCAAAAGCGGCACAGGCTAAATTGTTCGTTGAAGGCGAATTAGCCACCGCAGCGGCTTTAAAAAATGGGCCTTATGCAAATTGGTCAAAGAAGCAACAGGCTGAATATACAGAAAGAGTAAAAGGAGAACTGATTAAACTAAACGACCAAGGTATTGATATTGCACGTTTAGGTGCAGGGCTTATTGTATTTATAGCGGGTGGAGATGTTGACAGCGCGATAAAGGCAGGCGGTAATGCGGCTGAAAATAATGCCCTGTTTCTCATCCCATTAATTATCAAAGCGTTCGCTTTGGCAAGCTGGGCATCTACTGCTTATACAGTTTACGCAACCATAGATAAAATCATTGATATTTTAAATGGAAAGGACGCCAACATTAATGTAGAAGACGCATTAATTGATCTTGCCGTTACATTAGCTGTAGATTTATCTGTTAAAAAATTAAAAACGCTAAAAATTGATGAATTATTTACAGTGGTCACTGACCGCCTTGATGATCTGGGTATGTCAGGGTTGTCCTATGATATGGCGGGGGTAGGAAAAGGCTTTGACCTCGATGGTAATCCAAATGGGCATGTTCCCTCCTCTCCTAAAAGAGATATCGACGGCGCCCCAATTAAAGTTGTTTATAAGAAAGCAGATCTTGAAGCGCACGCAGCACACTTAAAAGTCGCTCCTTCGACATCCCTAAACCCTGAAGAAGTTGGGTCGATGTTGGCTTCGGGTAAAGTATATAACCCATCAACTCAATCTTGGGGTTTACCTCCAGGTATCAAACGAACAGAGCTCAAAGCGGATAAGAATAAAATAACTACAACACCAGAGACGTTAAAATTAGAAGGAAACGACTATATACTAGATGGAAAACGAAATACTCCCAAACAGTTGGAAATTGCGCGAGCATATTATAAAAACTTAGCAGATAAAGAGCTAGATACGGAAAAAGCTAGTTTTTACCGCCACAAAATGGGGTTAGCATCTGAGCAATTAGGAAACGCTGCCACAGATGCCTATGCAAAACACAGCAAGTTGCTCCCAAGTAACAGAATTGATGCCACTTTACCTAACTACAAGGGTAAAAATAATCAGTTTGACGACATTTATGAGCAAGATGGAAAACTGATTATTTTTGAGGCAAAGGGAACGTCAGCAGCTACACCCAAACTATCTGGACAAATTGATCCTGATAATAACAAAATTAGGCATATGCAAGGTTCACGTAGATACACAGAACTTGTTATCGATAAAATGGAAAAACATTCGAAAACGTTGACTGGAGATAAACAACTGCAACTACAAGGCACAGTTGCTAAACTACGAAACCATTTAGACAATAATACCTTAGAATATAAAATGGTGATTCAGAACATTGATAAAAAAACCGGCGACCTAGGACCTGTTACCATTAAAGATTACGATCAAAAACTATTACCATAGGAAAGTTATGAATATTCACCAGCACCATAACAAAGCACGCTATTTAGCGGAAAAACAACAAAGGAGTGAGTTCTTATTAAACGATATTAACGAACATTTTTCGTCGGGCTTACCCAACTGGTGGTGTAAAGAAAAGATACAACATGCTGCGCCCACAGTATTTAGTCGTTATCTAAATTATTTTACAGAGGCGGTGATGTTAGATTGGCCCAAAGCCCATTGCATTTGGTTCTTAGCACATGCAGCTGAAATCGGTCAGATGCATTTCCGACTGTCAGCAAATGCAGATGAGCTCGTTCCAATTACACTGGCTGGGCGTGATTTAGCCATCACACCCTATGAAACAAGTGGCTATGATAGTCCCGGCCTGTGGCTTGATGTTTGCAACATGAATATTATTTTAGGCGGCCAGCAGGATGCACTAAATGAGCTGTGTATTCACCAGAGTGTGATAGCGGAACCACAAGCCTCTGAGCAAATAGATGCTTATGATGCGATGTATAATGTCTACCGAAGTTACATGATGGATGACCTTACACCCGCACAACAATTACATGCATTACAAACGGCCTTAGCTTTTTCAGAGCGCGGAAAAGTCGCAGCAATGCATTTTATTGAAGCGGAGTACGCCATTCAATTTATGCACCTGCCCAGAGTCAGTTTAATTGCCAGTTGCTGGGGACGTCAGTCAGACACAGTCTCTCATGTAGCGGCGAAAGCGGTAGAAGCGCATTATGATTATTTTGCAGACTTTGCCCCAGAGCCGGGCGAGCCTAAAGGGACAGATTCAATTGAGCTGTATGATAACAAAGCAATGGTGATGCGAGATATCATCGCCTTACTGGCATTGCATTTTCAGCGAACAGGCGAAAGCCCTGATTTTGACTCGCCTTATATTCCAAGCTGGTTAATTAAAGGGGAATTCCCAAGTCGTGAAGCAGTCTTATTTGATAATCCACCAGAATTTACCTTGCAAGCATTAGGTTTATAAATAACCTAAAGTAATATTAAAAGCGGTTAGCTAACTTAATAAGCTAACCGCTTTTGTATTGATTATGCCAGAGCTAACTAGCCATATCCCCACCGTTATTTCTCTCTCGGTACTTTAATTTTCATGCATATAACATGTAAATAATGGGCTATATTATCCAAAATTTTAGTTTAAAATGGTCGTTGTACTATCGCAAAGCACTTAAAAAGAGTAAATAACAGAGGGGCTAATCTGGCAGATTCATTAAAAAGGTGCCCATAACCACGAAGTCATACGCACCATTAGAGTGTTTTAGCTACTAATTAATCTTTCTTCAGTAAATCAGAAAGAAGCTATATTCCAAGGCGGTATCATGGATGCGCTTGAAGCGTCCAGAAGCACCGCCGTGACCCGCCTCCATGTCTGTTTTAAACAATAATAGGTTATCATCGGTTTTGTAATCACGTAACTTAGCAACCCACTTCATCGGTTCAAAATACTGAACTTGTGAGTCATGTAATCCGGTTGTGACGAGGATATTGGGATAACCTTGTGCTTTTACTTGATCATAAGGTGAGTATGACAACATGTAGTCGTAATAGGTTTTATCTTTAGGGTTACCCCATTCTTTAAACTCATTAGTCGTGAGTGGAATACTTTCGTCAAGCATAGTCGTTACCACAAACGGAACCGCGGTGGCGATACCTTTATAAAGCTCAGGCGTCATATTAATAACCGCCCCCATTAATAAACCACCGGCACTGCCACCAGCAGCAAACACTTCATCTTTATTGCCATAGCCTTGTGCGGTTAAGTCTTTAGTCACATCAATAAAATCAGTAAAGGTATTCATTTTGTTCGTAGTAAAAAAAACAACATGGATAAACTCGCGCAAGAACACATAACAATGACCATAGGCCAACTTGATGTAGCGGGCAAAAATGAAATGATAGCAGCCGCTAATGCGCCTAAACCAAACCGTAATGTACCAGCAAGCGATGAGGCAGTACCTGCAATATTAGGGTAATCACTCAATAGAATGGCCATGGTATTACTACCAACCGTTGAAATCGTACTGACATATAACATCACAGGGATAACAACGCCCCAAAGCCCTAAGTGAAATATTTGCCCAAATAGCAATAACGCAGCAGCAATCAGTTGCATCGTTAAACCTAGTTTCACCATCCATTGAGAACCCTTTTCCCTGACTAAACGCCCATTAACTGTTGTCATTATCATCATCGACACAACATTTAAAGCAAACAGGTAACCAACATGTTCGATATCAAAGCCGTATAATTCAATGTAGATAAACGAACCCGCCGTTAAGAATGCAAACATGCCTGAGAATGAGAATGCGCCGATTAAAATTAATAACATAGCATCAGTACTAACAAGCAAAGATCGGTAATTACGCAGTATCGAGCGTAGCCTGAACGGTTGGCGCTTTTCAATGGCCAGTGTTTCGGGAATTTTTAAGCTGATCGCAACAATCACCAGTAACGCGATTAAGGTAATTAACCAGAATATTGACCGCCAACCAAACCAAGAAGCGATATAACCGCCCACAAGGGGAGCCACCAAAGGAGCGAGTGTCATGACTAATACAATAAATGACATAGTGCGTGCAAACTCTTCTTTTTCAAACATATCACGGACAATGGCTTGAATCACCACAGCAGCAGCTGCGCCTGAAAATCCTTGTGCAATACGCATCCAAGTTAGCATTTCAATACTTGAGGAAAGCGCACTGAAAACTGAGGCTAAGGCAAATAATAAAGTTCCCATCAACAGAACCGGTTTACGCCCATAACTATCTGCCAGTGGCCCATGTAGTAACTGCCCTAGCGCAAAACCTGCGGTATACGCGGTTAATGTGATTTGAATATCACCGGCAGTCACTGTAAATTCTCGTGCAATGGATGGCATCGCAGGTAAGTACATATCAATCGCAATAGGTGTTAATGCGGAAATAGCACCTAAGATGACAATCAATAAAAAGCTAAGTTGTACTGGTTGTGAACACACTTTGGTTTCCTTTAATTGAAAATATCGAGTTATACCATCGGAATAAATAGTGATGGAATGATAGCCAAGTATAAACATTGATAATAACAGGATATTGATCACTGAAGCGTTTACTTAGTATTTGAAATGTAAAGATTGAAAATAGCGAAAGGAATGTTATGGCAAAGAAGATATGGGACAGTAATAAATAAAAATGAAAAAGTTTGGAAAAAGTGCAAATGACTCGCAAGCCATTTGCACCATTAAAGCGAGATAATATTAATCAAATTCAACAAGGTTCTTTTCGAACTGTGCATATTGATCAACAATCACTTGCTCTGGTTCTTTAGAGGCTAAACTTGCGACTACAATCGCAATGGTTGCGAAGAGTATACCCGGTACGATTTCGTATAAATCGAAAAGCCCACCGCTTAACTGCTTCCAAACAACAATGGTAATACCACCCACTAAAATACCTGCCAATGCACCATTTCGGTTCATTCGTTTCCAATATAAGCTCAGTATGATAACCGGACCAAATGCAGCGCCAAAACCAGCCCAAGCATAAGAAACCAGTCCTAATACAGAACTATCAGGGCTCATCGCTAAAAATAATGCCAGCAACGAAAGTGCAATCACACCGATACGCCCAACTAGCATAACTTGCTCAGGTGTCGCATCTGGTTTAATAAACTGTTTATAGAAATCTTCAGCCAAAGCAGAAGAGGAAACTAATAACTGAGAATCAGCAGTACTCATAATCGCGGCTAAAATAGCAGCTAATAAAATACCTGCAATCACAGGGTGGAAAATAGCATTCACTAATAACATGAATATTTTTTCACCATCAGCAAGCCCTTCAGCTACGTTACCTTGAACATAAATCAGGCCAACCAAACCAACTAATACCGCACCAAACATTGATAACGCAGTCCAGACAACCGCAATACGGCGTGCCTTAGTTAGGTCTTTGTTACTACGAGTCGCTTTAAAACGCGCCAAAATATGTGGCTGTCCAAAGTAACCTAAGCCCCATGCAACAAGTGAAACAATGGCAATCCAAGACAGAGGTTGTCCATCCATGCCATTCCACATCGTCAATAACTCAGGATTAATCGCTGTTAAATCAGCAGTTAATTGCTCAAAACCACCTTGCATAGCTGCAATTGGAACAATTAATAAAGCAGCAGACATTAACAGACCTTGCACTAAATCGGTCCATGATACCGCTAAGAAACCACCAAATAAGGTATAAGAAACCACACAAACCGCGCCGATAATAACCGCATAGGTGTAATTTAGACCAAATACAGTTTCAAATAATTTACCGCCTGCAACAAGGCCAGCACTAGTGTAAAAAAGGAAAAACATCAGAATGAAGAAGGCCGCAATAGATTGTACTAATTTAGTTTTATCATTGAAGCGACGAGAAATGTACGCTGGAAGTGTTAGCGCATTATCTGTCGTGATACTGTAAGTACGTAAACGTTTTGCAGAAACTAACCAGTTTGCCCATGTTCCGATTAACAGACCACCAGCAAGCCATAATGACTCCATACCAGCTGCATATGCGTAACCCGGCAAACCTAGTAATAACCAACCACTCATATCAGAGGCGCCGGCAGAAAGTGCCGCAGGCCAAGGACCTAGATTACGACCACCTAGAAAATAGTCAGATGAATTAGCGGTACGCTGATAAGCGTAATAACCGATATATAGCATCAGCCCCAAATAAGCGATGAAAGTAGCCGTTATTGCAAAGTTATTTTCAATCATAAAATTCCTTGGATGTTAAAAAAGGAGTGCAGTGTAACAAAAAATGTTAGTGTGTTTTTTAACCTCGTCACAATATTATGAAATTACACTTCAAAAATAAGTAAGTGCATCATAAACCAACTGCACACTCCAATGATGCCCATCATCACTGCAATTGCACCAATGCCGAACAATGTACCTGCAAACAAGCTGATTATTCTTTTATCCATCATAGTGAGACATTCCAATTTAATGTAAAAATGAAACATAACACCCAATGATATTAATAACCAATATCATTTACTTTTTATTACGTAAACGCTCACGATAACTTTGCTTAGCGAATTTTTGTAAATCCTCTATGTTATCACTTTCATCAACAATCTCTCGGCCCAGTAATGTTTCCACCGCATCTTCTAGTGTCACCACACCTGCAGTTTGACCAAAGCGGTCTTCCACTAAAAACTGTTGTTCATGACGCTTAATAAACAGGTCTAACAGATTTAACACCGGATAGTTTTCAGAAATCCGATGCAATGGCATTTGTAATTCGCTTAATAACGTATCACCTTTACCTTGTCGCTCCCATTCGAATAACTGCCCTTTAATCACCATGCCAGTTATCTCATCAATAGTGTTTTGATATACCGGAATACGGGTGAAATGTTTGGTTTGATCAGCCTCTAAAGCTTGTTTAACCGTGCACTCATCAGACAAAGCATGCACAACGGTGCGAGGTGTTAAAATATCTTTGGCTTTGGCGTCTCTGAGCTTTAAAATATTTTCAACCAGCTTGTTTTCTTGCGTCGCAATCGCGCCCTCTTTATAACCAAGTGCAGTAAAGGCAAGCACCTCTTCACGGCTAATTGAATCTTTTTTATTACCACTAAAGAGCCTTGTGAGACGTGTTGATAACCACACTAATGGGAATACAATTTTGATTAACACGGCAATCACATAAGCAGACGGTATCGCCAGTTGTTTCCAAAAAGTGGCACCCAGTGTTTTTGGGATAATCTCAGAGAAATAAAGAATAGCGAGGGTCAACAATACTGCGATTAATGTTTCCCATTGCTCTCCGTATATACGTACGGCCTGCCCACCAACGCCTGCTGCGCCCATGGTATGGGCAAATGTGTTTAAGATTAAAATACTTGAAATAGACTGATCCAGTTGCGATTTCATCTTGGTTAGCATTTTTGCTTCACGTGGTTTTTTATCTTTTATCAGGGCAATATAAGTAGGGGTTACTGATAATAATACCGCTTCTAAAATAGAGCATACAAACGAAATACCAATAGCTAAAACGAGGTAGGTAATGAGAAGTGTCATTGAGTGTTGTGGTTCCTTTAAATTTAGTAAAATGCCAGCTTAGCTGGAAATAAAAAACAATCTTTTACATAAAAAGACAATTCGCAATATCTATTAAAAACGGAGATTAATCTACTAAAATTTGCTTTAAAAAACGCACCGATTGATCGCCCTCATTTAGGCTACCTGCAGTGGTAAATTTCTCTACCTGTAGCGCTTGCCACTGTAAGTATTCAAACCCCAGCGAAAAAACACCTGCTTGCTGCGTATATTGAATAGGATCTAGCCACTGATGACCCTTAATGACATATAAATCATGAACCTGAACATCCATGGACTTTAATGTTAACGGTAATTTTTCAGCCTCACTGCTTACACTTATATTTTTCAATTGCGCATTTTTTATTAGCAATGTTTCAATGGGTAATGAAGCGCTATTTGATGATGAATTAGGTTGTAAATTAGATGCTGAATTTGGAAGTGAATGAGATGCTGAGTTTGATAGTAAAAATTCAGGGACTGTTAATTGCATATTCTCAGCCAGTAGTGACACTAACGTTACCTTGCTCACTTTGATTGCAGGCTGAGGAAGAAAGTTAATCGCTAAGTCGGCTTCTGCTTGTAAGGCTAGTTTTCCCGAAAACGCATTAACAGAAAATGGCTTCAATAATAATTTATTCTTTTGTAGCGCTAACTGTAAAGCCAAAGACTCAAGCTTCAAGATAGGTTGCTTCTCACTCTCAACTAACACCTCATCAACCTCTACGTTTAACCTACCCTGCCGAGCGAATAAGAAAGCATTAACTGATAATTGTAAATTGCTTAAAGTAAGATTGTTTTTGCTATCACTAACCTTTAAAAAACTAATTTTAGTCGCTAAATCAACAGATTTGGGTATTTGTTGTAACTGACTGTTGTCGATCAACAGTAAATCATTAACGCTAATATCCGTCTCTTTTAAGGTCAGACTGTTAATCTCACTTTGTAGTGATGCATTAAGCCCTGTTACTTCAAGTTTTGTTATGTGTAATCTTTCCCAGCTAACACTTTGTAAAGCCGTTATTTGGGTACTCGTACTACTGCTAACTTGGCTGCTAGCTTTATGATTACTTGCAAGTAACAAAGATGTATTCGCTTCAAGCTCCACGCCATTAATTCTAATACTGGCTATCTCTAATTGGCGTTGCCACAAGTCTAACTTGTCTACTTTTAGCTCAAGCCTGTTTATGTATAAGACGCGCTGTTGATGCTGATATAGCGATAAACCCGATAACGATATACTGCTATCCGTTAACCAATTATTTTCAAAACCTTCAAAGCGAACATCGTAACCCGTAGATCGCTTAATCTGCTGACTTATCCATCCAGCATAATCGTTAACATTCAAAAAGTAGACCGAACTACCTACGGCGATGCCCATAAGGCTAAACAAAGCCAATAATATAATCACACAGCGTTTCATATTAAGCATGCGCATACTGTTCACTTTCACCTAACCAGCGGTTGGTTAGTGCAGGAATTAACTCAGGTTGTTCAGTCATTAGCTGTTGAGCCAACTGCAAGGAATACGGCACAAGATGTTGATCACGCAGTAGATCGGCAATTTTAAATTGTGCAACACCGGTTTGTTTTGTACCTAACAGTTCACCCGGCCCGCGAATCAATAAATCTTGCTCAGAGATATAAAAACCGTCATTACTTTCACGCAATATTTGTAGGCGTTTCTTGGCAGTTTGTGAGAGTGGGTTTTTATACAGTAGTACACAATGACTCGCCACACTACCACGACCAACTCGTCCTCGAAGCTGATGTAACTGCGAAAGCCCTAAACGTTCAGGGTTCTCAATAATCATTAAACTAGCATTAGGCACATCAACACCCACTTCAATCACCGTTGTTGCCACCAGCAAATCTAACTCCCCGGCTTTAAAGGCATCCATCACATATTGTTTCTCATTACCCTTCATACGCCCATGTACTAAGCCAATACGTAAATCAGGCAGACTAAGCTGTAAATTATTAGCCGTATCTTCAGCCGCTTGACACTCTAAGACCTCGGACTCTTCGATTAATGTACACACCCAGTAAACCTGCCTGCCTTCATTTTTACAGGACTGATAAACACGTTTAATAATATCGTCTCGACGTGTATCAGGTAATGCGACGGTTTGTACGGGTGTACGCCCCGGTGGTAACTCATCAATCACCGAGACTTTTAAATCTGCGTAGGCAGTCATTGCAAGTGTTCTTGGGATTGGAGTGGCTGTCATAGTCAATTGGTGTGGCGCAAAACCAGTCGATAAGCCTTTTTCACGTAATGCTAAACGTTGATGCACACCAAAACGATGTTGCTCATCAACAATGATTAACGCTAATTTATTAAAAATAACGTTATCCGAAAATAGCGCGTGTGTACCTACCACCATTTTCGAGAGACCAAGTTGTATATCTTCGGTTTGTGAGCGTTTCTCTTTAACTCTCATCTTGCCCGATAACATACCAACACGAATACCCAGTGGCCCAAACCATTTCTGAAAATTAATATAATGCTGTTCTGCCAATAACTCAGTAGGTGCCATTAGCGCAACTTGATAACCTGCTTCAATCGCACTTAAGGCTGCAAATGCCGCCACCAGCGTTTTACCTGAACCTACATCCCCTTGTACTAGACGCATCATAGGGTGTGCTTGTTGTAAGTCTTCTTGAATCTCTTTTGCGACTCTCGATTGTGCATTAGTAGGTGCAAACCCTAAGTTCGCTAATAACTTCTCATGCAATAAGTGCGCGCCATCAATGGTGACCGACTGTTGTGCCTGCGCACTCGCACGCATTGAAAGCATACTTAACTGCTGTGCAATTAACTCTTCAATAATGAGACGCTGTTGTGCTGGATGCGTTTTATTCTCAAGTTGTTCAATGTTGGCGTCAGGCGGAGGTTGATGCAGATAAAAAAGCGCATCTTGTAAACTGATTGGATGACTCAGTAACTGTGTGGGTAACAATTCATCGATGCTATTTTGCTTTAACATCTCTATGGCTTGCATCGCAAGTTTACGTAGACCGTTTTGTTTCAACCCTTCGGTGGTTGGATAAATAGGGGTTAGCTTTTCTTCCGCTTGAGCCGTTTCGCGTTGCTCAATCAAAGCATAATCTGGATGGGTTATCTCAAACCCTTGATAGCCACGCTTGAACTCACCAAAACACTTGATCAGTTGCCCTTCTTTGAAGCTATTTTTTTGCGAGGCATTAAAATTAAAAAAGTTAAGTGTCACCCTACCTGTTTCATCACCTATCTGGCATTTTAGAATACGGCGCTTACCCATCTGCACATTACAGCTCATGACGCGCCCTTGCACGCTCACTTGCATGCCATCTTTTAATTCACCGATGGGATAAATAGAGGTTCTATCTTGATAGTGTAACGGCAGGTGAAACAAGAGATCAGCCACACTGAATAAGCCGATCTTCTCTAATCGTTCGGACATTTTAATGCCGACACCATTTAATGCACTTAATGGGACTTTTTCTAATTTCATTGTTTATCCTGACCTGAATCGCGACACTTCATATCTACTTTACACTGTTTCCCAAGGTTAGATAAATACGTTTATCTGTTTCATGTAGTGGTTTTATGTTTAGTCATAGAGAGAGAGAGGCTTAAATGAGGAAATCGTGACTCTATTGACACTATAAACTTGCCTCTAGATATCACCCTAGGCTTTGTCATTATATTCGAATTCACATCTGGGAGTTCTCTTGAGATTAATCATAGCGGGTACTTTCATTAATCAATATAATATCCTCTAGACCCCAATACTAAGAGCCTAATTTGCAAAATCTACTTGCCCCCATTGAACAGTTTTTACATTGTGCAACACCCGATGCTTGGATAGAAAAAGCGAAGCAACCTGAAAACCTCAATGGATTGCTTATTGATCATATGATCTGTGAATTAAAAGCAGCGCAAACGGCGATGTTTTTAATTCGTCGATACGCGGTAGATAAAGAAACAGGCAAAGCCTTATTAGCGTGGCTACAGCCTTATCAGGATTATGTATTTCGTCAACAAGGTGATTTACAACAGCTGGCTAATATCAGTGGCCTGTCTAAAAAAATTGAAGTAAGAAAAGATAGCCCCTACGCGCAAGATTTGGTTGATAAGATGGTGTTATTGATTAAAGAAGAACTGCATCACTTCTATCAAGTGGTAGAAATTATCGAGCAACGTGGGATTAAACTGGGTTTTATCGATTCGAGCCGTTATGCCAAAGGCCTGTTATCTCACGTGACAACCCATGAGCCAGATACCTTAATTGACAAGCTGATTTGTGGCGCTTATATTGAAGCACGCTCTTGTGAACGTTTCGCTAAAATAGCCCCTTTTCTGGATGCACAATTAAACAAATTTTATATCTCTTTATTACGCTCTGAAGCGCGTCATTACCAAGATTATTTAGCGCTAGCGGAACAAGTCGCAGGGCATGATATTAGCGATCGTATAAAACTATTTGGTGAAGTCGAAGCAGAGCTAATTTCAACACCCGATAGTGATTTCAAATTCCACAGTGGTGTGCCAATTAGCTAAAGCACAATTAACTAAAATATAATTAACTAAAATACAATAAACGAAATAGCCCCGCACAATTAGGCGTTAACCTAATCATGCAGGGCTATTTTGTATTATCACTGATAAAGAAGGGCTTACTTACAGTGCTTGTGTATTAACACTGCCGTTATTACCGTTAATTTTACCATTAGTCGTAGCTGCCGGTGCTGAGTCTGTAATATCTAAGGCATCTTTTATCAAGCTATGGTTACCTGTTAGCAGATCATTCAATGTCCCCTCTTTGTTATCCACTAACCCTAACTCTCTTATCATCGCATCAACCATAGGCGCTTGTGCTCTATAACTTAAGGCGGCACCGGTAATTTGCTCTGCTAATCCGCCATTTGCCGATACACCGGCAGTACCTGTTGCCATTGTTGAGCCACCAGCGCCATAACCTTGTAATATTTTAATGCCTTCGATATTTTCTAAAGGTTTCACAGAGTTTGCGACCACTTCTGGTAAGACTTTTAAAATCGCTAATGATTTTTGCAATTCAACTTGCTCATCACGCAAACTATTCTCAGCTTCATACAAAGCACGCTTACCTTCCGCTTCTACTGCATAAACTTGCGCATCCGCTTCAGCTTGAAGTTTTTTAGCATCGGCGCTCGCTTTTGCTTCAATCAATACTGCAGAGGCTCTATCTTGTGCAGCTTGTTTATCAGCTTGGGCTTGTACCGTGATCCCTACTGCTTCTCTTTCTGCTTCTTTTCTTGCATCAATCACTTCAATCTCTTTGCTACGATTAGCTTGCGCTACCTCCTGCGCAGTAATAACCGCTTCCTCTTTTTCTACTTTATCTTTTTCTGCATCAGCAGCTTTGGCACGGGCTGCTGATTCTTCTTCTGATTTTTCAGCAATTGCAATACGCTTATCTTGCTCAGAAACTTCAATATCACGCTGTTGTTGAATCTTTGCTTGCTCTAAGGTTTTGTTTTTTTCAATCTCTTGTGACTCGATATGACGAGACTTTTCAATCTCTGATACTTCAATGGCACGTTGCTTGGAAATTTCAGCTTGGCGCTCCTCTTGTTCGCTTAACTCACGTTGCTTAACAATAGCGGCTTTCTGCTCTGCACGTTTAAACTCTAATGCCTGTTCTTGCACTAACTCAGCTTCTTCCGTTTCTTTTTTAATGGTGAGTGATAACTTCTCAGCTTCTAAGTTTCGTTGCTCAATTAAAATACGACTCTCTTGCTCAATGTCATTGGTTTCTTTACGTTTTCTTTCAATGATCTGGGTTAAACGTGCACGACCCTCGGCATCAAAGGCATTATTTTCGTTAAAGTATTTAAGCTCTGTTTGGTCAAAACCGGTTAATGAAACGGATTCTAATTCCAGACCATTTTTCTCCAGATCGTTAGCCACACTTTGTTGTACTTTTTGCACAAATTCAGAACGCTGCTCATGCATCTCAATCATGGTCATTTCGGCGGCAACAGCACGTAATACATCTACAAACTTAGATTCCATTAACGCTTTAAGCTCTTCAACACGCATCGTACGTGTTCCCAAGGTTTGCGCGGCCATTGATATACCCTCTGAATGTGGCGCGACACGTAAATAAAAGTCTGATTTAACATCAACACGCATTCTATCTTTGGTAATGAGCGCATCTTTTTGTATCTTCTCAACTTCGATACGTAAGGTATTCATATTGACGGGAATCGTTTCGTGAATAACGGGCAGTACAATGGCACCGCCATCTTTAACCACTTTTTCGCCACCCATACCGGTTCGTACAAAAGCAATTTCTTTGGTTGCACGGGTATAGAGTTTGGCAAAGATAATCGCCATGGTTAAGAAAGCAATAAAGACAATTGCGACCATGAATAAGATGAACTGCATGTTTTGATCAAAAAGAAAATCCATTGGAGTGTTGTTCCTTAATTAAGTTTGATGTGATGTAATTTATAAGAATGTATTTAGTTAGTGCTTACAAAGTTTTAAATTCGATCGCTAACCAACTGCTTTTTATTTTTTCTACCAGCACAACTTGTGTGCCTTGAACGAATTCTTGCCCTTGTTGCTCAGGTTCCACTAACAGGTAATGTTTTTGGTTAAATTCATCATGTAATACCGCCTCTGCAGCACTGCCTTTACGTGCCTTCCCTACCGTGATAGTGGCTACTTTTCCAGAGAATGAATTCGATGAAATCGCCGAGCTTTCGTTTTTAGGCATGATAGTCGCAATTTGTTTACCTAAAATTCGACAGCTAAAAATGGCGATCACCAAAGCAATAGGAAAACTCAATAAAGTAGGTAGCGCTACGATGTAATTAACCGATAAACCAGCAATGCCAAAGCTCGTTAAAAATAGTAATAACCACACTAAAAAGGGCAAGCGGAACACATAAAGCCAACCTAATAGCGCACTTAACCCGCCCGACGAAAGTGTTACATTTGCATCTACGTCCAAATCAATCGACAATAGATCATCTAGCGCACTCGCGAGACTTAAACCAATCAGTAGGCCCAGCCCTTCTAGCAAGGCTAAACCAATGACAAAGAATAACGCACAGGAATAAAGCAGATTAAAATCGGCCATAAGGAATGAAAACAAGTTATCTCCTTTTCTTCTCAAAGAAGAATCAAATAAATAAAATGAAATATTAGCAATTGTTTGTGACATATTCTGCCAATCTAATCACAGTTCACAAACTGAGTATGATTAAATTGAAATAGTTCATGACCTATAAAAGATCAACCCACTATTTGAAAGTGGCCACGATGAGGTTATGTGATTTATTCACTAGATTACGTATACTTAACCTTCACCTCGAAAAGGATTATTCATTGCTTTCTAAACATAAATTGCATGCGCTGGTACATAACAGTAATACCAAAATGGGCCGACTCTTTGCGCTTTCTATACAGGCATTGATTATTCTTTCATTGGTCACTTTTTCATTAGAGACGCTGCCTAATTTATCGGTTTCAGAACATGCTTACCTGCGACTTGCTGAGATAGTGATTGTGTTGATATTTAGCGTCGAATACCTTTTGCGGGTTTATGTTGCGAAGAAACGCCTTGCCTATATTTTCAGCTTTTATGGCCTCATCGATTTACTGGCTGTTTTACCGTTTTACCTGGCTTTAGGCGTAGATTTACGTACTGTGCGTACATTTCGTTTACTGCGCTTATTACGCATCTTTAAACTCTTTAAATACAGCAAAGCATTGTCACGTTTCAAGCGAGCATTTATCTTGGTAAAAGAGGAGATGTTACTGTTTGGTTTTGTTGCATTAATCATGCTCTATTTGTCGGCTGTTGGTATCTACTACTTTGAAAATCCTGCACAACCTGAACAATTTCAGTCTATTTTCCATAGTTTATGGTGGGCTTTAACAACACTGACGACTGTTGGTTATGGCGATATGTACCCTGTTACGGTAGGCGGAAGAGTGTTTACCTTTTTTGTATTAATGGTGGGATTAGGCATAGTCGCCGTGCCGACGGGATTGATTGCAACGGCATTATCGCAAACGCGAGCAGAAGAGGTAAAAATGCTTAAAGAGCACCAATAAAATTTGGGTCTTTAAGCAGATAGATAAGTACTACTTATTTATATTACGCTTTAAAACAAGCCACTGCGTGTTGCGTATCTCCTTGTAAATTAGGTTTAGCCTGCGCACACTTTTCCTCCGCTAAGGGGCAACGTGTTCTAAATACACAGCCTGATGGCGGATTAATCGGTGAAGGTAATTCCCCTTCTAACATCTGAATTTTTTATTACGCTCCAAGCGAGGATCAGGAATCCGCACCGCAGACATCAAGCTACAGTCACAAGTTATGGCATAAAAACATCAAGTCAGAGCTGTTGAAACGAAAATATACTTTGCTCAACAGCGCAAATGAGACGCGGTCTTTTATTACAGCACTTTGCACTGCATTTATAATGTGCTTTACTGCAGGAAGTCTTAATTTGGGGAAGCAACGATCAGCTAAGCCCTCATTATTTATCACTTTATTACAAGGATACACACCATGAGCGCACCAAGCTGGGATCTCAGTATTGCTTACCTTAATCTAAGCGATCCTAAAATAGACCAAGATATCGAGTCCATTGAAGCAGCGATTAGCGACTTAAATAGCGCTCAAAGTTATGCTATCGAAACATTACAAAATGCCTTGTGTTTATTGCAAAAGAGTAGCGTGACGCTTGCAACAATAAGCAGTTATGCAGGTTGTCGAAGCGCTGTGGATGCACAAGATCCTGAGGCAAAAAACTTAGCGGTACGTATGGATGCACTAGGCGCTAAACTGGCGCAGAGTTTTAGCCCTTACCAAGACAAAATTATTAATCTCGATGCACCACAATTTGTAAGCCTACTCAGCGGTAATCAACAAACCGGCGAATTACACAGTTTTCAATTCCAGCTTGAGCAACAAAGATCATTAAAGTCACAACGTTTAAGCGTTAAAGAGGAGCAACTTCTTAGCGCGATGAATGTGGATGGACGTAATGCATGGGGGCGTTTATATAATAATTTAACCGGCACGCTAGAGGTCACTTTAAACCTAGCAGATGGTACACAGGAAACAATCGGCCTTGCCAGTGCAGCTAGCCTTTTATATGGCGCAGACCAACAACGTAGAGAACCCGCTTGGAAAGCCATTAAAGCGGTGATGAAAACCCACCAGCAAAGTATCGCCGCTATTTTAAATGCCTTAGCAGGTAGTCGTTTAAGCGAATATGAAAAACGCAGCCATACCCAAAAGGTAGATTTCTTAGATCCCTCTTTACACAATAGTCGCATCGAAAAACAAACCCTTGAAGCATTGATGCAAGTTGCTTATGACAATCGTCATGTTGGTCAAAAAGCCGGGTTATTAATGGCAAAAATGTTTAAAACGCCAACGCTAGATCCTTGGGATGAACTCGCCGCGATGCCAGCGGTTGAAGGAGAGGTTGCCAGCCAATATAGCTTTGATGAAGCCATTATTATAATTCGTGATGCATTTGCAGGTATCGACGAAGAGATGGGCGAGTTTGTGGATATGATGGTCGCCAACAAACTAATTGATGCAGCGCCACAAAATAACAAACGCTTAGGTGCTTTTTGTAGCAAATTTGCAGACACCCGTACGCCGTTAGTCTTTATGACTTGGGGAGGCAGTATGTCAGATTTGATTACCCTGGCTCATGAGCTTGGTCATGCCTTCCATAACTGGGTAATGAAAGAGTTGCCGGTTGCACAAAGTAGCTACCCAATGACACTCGCTGAAACCGCCTCTATTTTTGCTGAAAATGTAGTGCGTGATGCGTTAATGGAAAAGGCAAAATCAGATCACGATAAACGTCTTATGTTATGGGAAGAAGCACAATCTGCATTAGCGCTGATTATTAATATTCCTGTGCGTTTTGAATTTGAGAAAGCCTTTTATAAGCAACGTAGCGAAGGTGAATTTACACCTGAACAGCTAAGTGAATTAATGGATAAAACCTGGACTGATTGGTATGGCGATTGTTCAAAACAGAGTAATGAGATGTTTTGGGCCAGCAAATTACACTTTAGTATCTCGTCGGTCAGCTTTTATAACTACCCTTACTTATTTGGTTATCTATTTAGTATTGGTGTTTATGCACAACGTGAGAAAAAAGGGGCCAGCTTTTATAAAGATTACAAAGCATTATTGCTCGACACTGGCCGAATGAGTGCAGAGCAACTGGTTGAAAAACATTTAGGAATGGATATTCGTCAACCTGAATTTTGGCAACAAAGCTTAGATAGCGTTAATGAACAGCTTGAACAGTTTGCTTTATTAGTTGAGTAATTGCTTTAGTCATTAATTGAAGGGCTAACTATAAACTAATCGTTAGCCCTATTTTATTCTGCTTAACTAATTACAACTCAACAACTAATTACAGTTCAACAACTGCATCTGAAGTTACTTTACTACTACAACTCAAAACGTAACCTTGTTGTATTTGCTCTGCGCTTAATGTCGCACTGCTTGAGCTTTCAACATTACCCGTTACTTTGCATTTACACGATCCACATACACCAGAACGACAAGCACCAATGATAGGCACGCCCGCTTCTTCCAACGCATCCAACAGTGTTTTACCCGCATTTATCGTAAAGCTCTTACCATATTGCGGTGCAACCACTTGGTATTTAACACCATTATCACTCTGTTCAGGCTCTTCAACTACTTCAGGCACGAAGCTCTCTTTATGGAAAAGATCCATATCAAAACCACGCGACTCAGCCAATGATTCAACCACTTGCATATAAGCCGTTGGTCCACAGGTAAAAATAGTTTTTCCTGCAACATCACTGACTAATTGAGTGAAATTGATAACATCTAATCGCCCTGCAATAAATTCACAGTTATCAGTTTCTTCTAAAATAAACGATAGCTGAAAGTTATTATGCTGTTGATTTAACGACTCTAACTCACTGAACATAATAATATCAGTTTCACTACGTGCGCTATAGATGAAGTGAATGTTAACTTTTTGCTCGGTATCCAATAACCAACGTGCCATCGACATACAGGGGGTAATGCCACTACCTGCACTCATTAACAAAATATCCGGCGTAACTTGGTTATTTTCAATCGTAAACTCACCAGCAGGTGCCATTACTGGTAAAGCGATTCCCGCCTGTAGATGATCTAATAGATAATTAGACACCTTACCGCCTGCTACACGTTTAATGGTTACCGCAACAGACTCAGGTTTTGAAGGGGTTGAAGAAAGAGAATAAGCGCGGTATTCCACCTCTCCTGCAACATCGACTTCAAAGGTAAGAAACTGCCCTGCTTTATACTCAAACAGCCCATCATCTAGTTTTTTAAATTCAAAGGTGGTTGTATCCGCGGTTTCATCAATGCGTTTTGTACAGATAAGTGGTTCAAATTGTGATTGCATTTTTATTCCTCAAAAGCTGATTAATAAGGTATTAATCAGCTTATATCTTGCTTTATTTAGCTAGCATCGCTTGTAAGTCAGATTCAACATCAGTGATCAGCGTTAAACCAAACTGTTCATGTAATACATTGATAAGGTTATCGGTTAGGAAAGCAGGTTTGCTTGGCCCTACACGAATATTTTTAACGCCTAAAGATAATAACGTTAATAACACTACAATCGCTTTCTGCTCAAACCAACTAAGTACTAGGCTCAACGGTAATTCATTGACGCCACAATCAAACTCTTTAGCCAGTGCTAAAGCTAACTGAATCGCTGAATATGAATCATTACATTGGCCAACATCTAATAAACGTGGGATACCGTTAATATCACCAAAGTTAAGTTTATTAAATTTAAACTTGCCACAGGCTAAGGTTAAAATCACACAGTCTTTTGGTATCGCTTTAGTTAAATCAGTGTAATAACTGCGTTCCTCTTTATCACCGTCACAACCACCCACTAAGAAGAAGTGTTTGATATTGCCCGCTTTCACTTGCTCAATAACCGCAGGTGCAGCATTCATCAACGCATTACGGCCAAAACCTACAGTGATTTCATGTGGGATTTCAGAGTATTTGAAACCGTCTTGCGCTAAAGCAGACTCGATCACTACACTGAAATCATCCCCCTCAATATGTTGCACTCCCGGCCAACCTACGATGCTACGGGTAAACATGCGATCACCGTAATCACCTACGTTCGGGTCAATTAAACAGTTAGAAGTCATTACTATTGGACCAGGGAAAGCAGAAAACTCTGTCTGCTGGTTTTGCCATGCCGTACCGTAGTTAGCCACTAAGTGCGTATATTTTTTTAGTTCAGGGTAACCATGAGCAGGTAACATTTCACCATTGGTATACACGTTAATACCCTTACCTTCGGTTTGTTTTAGAATCATCTCTAAATCACACAAGTCGTGACCTGAAACTAAAATTGCTTTGCCTGCTACTGATTTAACATTCACCGTTGTTGGTGTTGGATGGCCGTACTTAGTCGTTTCGCCGTGATCTAACATCTCCATCACTTTGTAATTCATCAGTCCTATCGCCATGCTTGTTTCAAGCAATTTACCCAAGTCATCTGAGTCAGTTGCTAACCATGCAAATATTTGGTGGAATTGTGCGTTAATCTCTTCATTACTTTGACCCAGAATATAAGCATGTTCCATGTAAGCAGCTGCACCTTTTAAGCCGTACAAACATAATAAACGCAGACCCATAATGTCTTCACTGACTAACTCTTTACCACGATTAACAGCAACGTTAATCGCCTGTTCGAGTAATGCTTCACGGCTATTCGCTAAAATAAACGCAGTCACTTTACTGTCTTCAACAGGTTTTTGACCAGCAACTAAACAAGCAGCTTGATACTTGTCTTTAAGTAACTCGCGGTAAGCTTGTGCTTGATAAGCGTAACCTTCAATGCGGTCAGCTTCGAAATTCACGTTTGTTAATGTGGCAAAAAAGGCTTTAGGTACAAACGCATCTATTTCAGCATTCACGATGCCAAATTCTCGCGCTTTTTCAGCATAGAAAGAGGTACCTTGTAATGCATAGATAAGCAGATCTTGAAGGTCTGAAACCTCCTCTGTTTTACCACATAGACCTTGAGAATAAGAACAGCCATCACCCGCAGGTGTACGAATAGTTTGCTCACATTGAATACAAAACATAATAATTTCCTCTAATTCATTGCACTAAAACCTTGCTATCAACAAGGTTAGAAAGTTGTTAAATCTAAATTTCAGGCAGGAAAATACCATACTAAAACAGTCAACTATTGATCTAGAATAGCTTTTCTCTATTTGTGCTTTAAAGAAGCGTTTTTTAGCACTGTAGTGATTCTCAATTTTATCGAAGCCCCTGAATTAGGGCTTTAACATTAAAGCTAACAAGGTTATTAAGACTAACAAGGATGACGAAATAGGTATGAGATGTTTTGATGTGGTTGTATAACGAACGCTATCAAGCTAGTATTTTGAACACTTTACTTTGACTCATGGAAGAGAAAAAATGCTACTTAAGGACCAACAACGTGTCCATAATGCGATTAATTACGTATTAGAAAATATCACCGCCCCCTTGAGCATTGCAGAGGTTGCAAAACAGGTATATCTTTCAGAATTTCATTTCCATCGTATTTTCAAAAGCATTACTAACGAACCCTTTAATCAGTTTGTTCGTAGAAAACGACTTGAAAGAGCCTTTCATTGTTTACTCCGATATAACCAACCCACTATTACCGAGGTGAGTGAGAACTGTGGATTTTCATCTTCTGCAAATTTTAGTAAAGCATTTCAAGCCTATTTTGGTTTCACCCCTTCACAACATCGCAAAGCTACACCCGGCATAAACAGCAAGAATGGAAAACTCTTTAGCAAGTATGGAAAAGAGATATCTCCCGCGACTACCTATAATGGCAGTCTCTCTGAGCAACAGAGTGACGTTGTTAAATCGAAAATAATACGTATTGAAGTGGTTAAGCTTGCTGATACTCACTATTGCACCATCGCTAGCACTCAAGGATATGCGATAGAGGGGATTAATGGCGCATGGGAAAATATGCGCGAGTGGTTAGCACGACATAACATCCCAATGGAAGCAGGAAAAAGCGCAGCATTCTGTTTTGATAATATGTGGCTTACCCCAGAACAGATGTGCCGTTATGAATCCGCTTATGTCATTGATGATATTGAATGGGCTAAACAATCAGATGTCTGTGTAAGAACACAGAAAGCAGGTCGCTATTTGGCGATTGAATATTCAGGAAAAAAGAGCGAAATGCAGCAACAAATGCAACAGCTTTACCTATGGATATTAAGTGATTATTTTGCCAATACGCACCTCAATATTACCTATGAATATGTTATTGAGCGCTATATAAACATTGATTGTAATAACGACATTTTTCATGTGGAAGTATTGATTAAAGTAAACTGACCCGGTTTGTTGCTCTGAATATTGTGATTTAATAAAGGAATATAAGATGAGTAATACACAGTTAACATTAGACACGGATGAGATTGAAGTGGCGAGTCAAACAAGCCACAGTCACCCGCTATTAACCCATGCGATTGGTGGACAATTCTTAAAGTTAGCATTTCCTATTATTATTGCGTTAATGATAAATGGCTTATACAGCTTTGTTGATGCGATATTTATTACCCGTGGTGTCGGTATTAATGCCATGGCATCGGTATCAGCGGTCTTCCCCATTAATATGTTAATTATTAGCATCAGTGCCATGCTTGGCAGTGGCATGGCGTCTATTATTTCTCGGCATTTAGGCAGTGGAGATAAACAAACGGCCAACCAAATATTCAGCAGTAGCTTATTATTCTCTATTGCGATTGGTTTTGGCCTTAGTGTTTTGTTGTATCTAATACGCTTTCAAATTTATCAGTTATTAGCCCTGCCACAAGAATTACTCAATGATGCCGATGCTTACCTAGTGCCTATTCTGCTTATCACCACCATTAGTTTTGCCTCGGGCACGCTTACAGAAAGCTTTCGCGCAGCCGGTAAACCGCAAGATATGATGAAAGTGATGTTATTAGGTTCGCTACTCAATGTCGCTTTTGATGCACTATTTATCTTTGCATTTGAATGGGGAGTACCAGGCGCGGCGTGGGCAACTGTCCTTGCAATGTTATGCTCATTTAGCTTAGCGGTGCGATTACAGATGAATGGTAAAGATCGTTTACAACTAACACGAAAAGCATTCCGCTTTAACGTTAATATTCATAAACAGGTCGTGAGCTTAGGTTTTCCTGTTTTCCTTTCCCACAGTGGTTTCGCATTTACCATTGCAGTGACTATCTTCTCCGTAACTAAATACAGCAACGCTGATGCAAGCCTGTTACTCAGCGCACACGGGCTAATAATACGAAGCTTTATGTTATTGTTTTTACCTTTACTAGGTATGACCATTGCACTACAAACATTAGCAGCCTACAACTTTGGTGCAGGCCAATTAAAACGAGTTAAGCAATCCTTCTTTACCGCGATTATGATTGGCACGATTTGGACCACTTGTGTATCACTATTACTGGTATTTAAACCACAATGGTTATTACAGCTGTTTACTGAAGATAAACTACTCATTGAAACGGCGAGTAATATTTCTTCAATCGTATTCCTAGGGTTTATTACCACAGCAGCGGGCATGATGTGTAGTACGATTTTTCAAGCAATGGGTAAAGCGTTACCCGCAATGTTATTGGAAGCGGCACGTACTTATATATTGTTACTACCGTTGATTTTGAGTCTACCAGCTTGGTTAGGCGTAAAAGGCATTTGGTGGGCATTTCCAATAACGGATGTCATTGGGGTGACAATAGCACTGCTATTTACAGCTTATTACTTTAAAAACAGACTTGAAGATAAGTAACTACTCAGCATTCCTTCGAATTTGAGTTATTTTTATAAAGATAAACTGTAAATGCTCAGGGATAAGCCATTTATGCATAGTTCAAGGCAAAAAAGCGCAGTTTAATGGTTTAAATGAGCATTTTTCAACGATGAACTAGGCTTAAATGGCAACGGCCTGAGTAGTTACAAAAAACAGCTAAATTTCACTAATCAGTTGCTCTAAAAGCGCTTCTCGTTTACTTCGGTCATCCAAATAAGCTTGTTTATTTAACGATGACCATTGTGGATGAGAGCGACATTTTCGCAGGTAACGGTTCCATTTTTTAGGTAAGTTATCTGCGCTTATTTCAATGCTATTCTGCAATGTGATTTTATCGAAACTTGCATGGCCTCGTTGCTGAAGTGTACCCAGTAATTGTAGCTGTCTGAGCCATAGAACCTGCAAAGTGGCATCATCTACACAAAGGTAACGTTTACCTTTTATTTTTGCTTGTATCTCATTGTAATAACGTTGCTTCACACTCCATAGCGCACCAACAACACCACCACTTAAAGCGGCTGCACCAAGAGTAATACCGCCAACAGCGATATCGATAGCAACACCAACACCCGCGCCTTTGGCAATATGGCCACCTAGCTTGATACCAAACGCTTGTAAGTTATCAGTGGAAAATAGATCTAATGCCCACTGACCTTGCTGCACAGGCAGTTCATGATTTTGCAGATCATCCTGACGAAATTGATAAAGCTGTAAAAGTTGTTTAACGCAATGTGCTTCTGCTTGGCGAACAGATTGCTGGAGCAAGGTTGTCTGAGCGTCAATAGCAGATTCATTATCATCTGTTTGGTAACGCACACTACCCGCTTCAATCATTAAGTTTGCAACAAGTTGCTTGGCACTGTTAAAGGTTTCAGCCCATTGCAATTCACGTAACTTAATCAGCTCATCTAAGAAAGCCTCTTTATCTGCCAACAAGGTCTGCATCTTTTGATAGATTTTAAGTTCATCGGAAAATTTAAAATGCACATTATCGAAACTGACATAAGCGTGAAAATTAAGGCGTGCTAATTGATCTTTCCACAGCTGAATATTTTCAGCGCCCTGCTGCGTAAAATTAAGCACGGGAATAACGGGTTTAGTGGCATAACTAAGAATTTTTAGCTCATCGTGATATTTACCTAAAACAGGCTCACGTAAATCAATCACATAAAAAATAAGATCATTATTGAGTAATGCACGTAGCACTTTGGCTTCTTGCTGTAACTCAGGGTAATCATTGAGACGCGCTAAAAAATAGTTTAAACGCTCTATTCCATCAACATTTTGTTCAGGAAAATAATCACTTAGGATAGATAACAGTGCAATAGAGTCTTCAAGCCCAGGTGTATCAAAGAGTGCTAAACGTTTGCTTTCATCAATCAATAATGCGCCACCTTCAACATGGCGTGTCGTTCCCGCTTGGTCTGCGACTTCACCAAATTCACTATCGCGCAGTAAAGTGCGCATTAATGAGGTTTTTCCGGCATTAGCATGCCCAACAACCGCAACAGATAAATCATTCATGGTTAGCGCCTTCAATATCATTAATCAGTAGGTAAGGTTTATTCATGCTCAGCGTCTGCAACTTCGATATGTAAGATATTATCGAGCTTAATACCAACTGTATTCGCTAGCTGATACCAATCACTGTCACGTTGGCGACTATGGTCATTTTCAACAATCATATACAACTGAAATTCTTTATCGGCTAGTGATGTTAGTGTTGTAATAAAACGTTTTAAACCGCGATCCGGTAAACGATTAGCGCCAACATAAAGAACAACCGTTTTATGCTCACACTTTGTTAACAACGCGATAACCGATTGTTGTGTTTGATGATCACAGGCGTTAATGAGCGGTTCAACAAACTGAGGGTTATACCCATGAAGATGTTCAGTCGCTAAGCCGTGTTGTTTAGCCGACAACTCAATAGCAACGGGATAACTTTCTTCGCTTAAAGAAACCTTAATTGATTGTTTATCCACACTGTTGTGCACACTATTAATCGGCAATATTTCATCGTCAGCGTCAGTAATACCTAAGCTCGTTTTATTAGGTTTTAATAGCTGACGTAGTTGCACATAATAGCTCTCGCTTAAATCCAGTTTGAAAGCTATTTTTTTGCCCTTCAACTGATAAGCCATCAATAAAAACAAGCATAATCTCGGTAATATCCCGTAGAGAAGTAAGCTACTAATGAGCAGGCTTGACCAAGCTAAACGCATACTTTCGCCTTCAAGCTAATTACTCGTGGCAAAATAACTTTGCTCAATTTGCTCGATAGAAGGGACTGGGAAACCTAACTGTTGAGGCAGGTAGGCAAGTAATTGCGTTAAGGACTGAAAGGCATCGCTGGATAAAATACTTGTTTGCCAAATAAAATCTACTTGATGCGTCGCCAATAAAACAACCGACACTAAGGTTGCGCCACTAAAGTAACTAAGCCAAAGAAGATGAGTTAATTTCGAGAGCTGATAGCGACCTAAGTCTTTAGCAAAGTGGATATTGAAGTAGCACTGAAATAGGCTGTGATAATGTTTTTTCGCGTGTAAGTGTTTATTGAAACGGACTTCACATTGTTTGATAAGCAGTAAACTAAATCGTGCTAGGCTACTATTTTGTAGAAGCAGGGGTTTTATGAAAAACAATAACCAAATGATGAACATAAGAATATTGGGTATGAAAAACAGTGCAAATGCCCAGAAGAAATTAACCGATATTAAAGGTTCAGTAAATAATACGTTACGTACTGCGATACCACCGCTAACAAACACCAGTAAGGCTAATAATAAATACACATTGGAAATGACTTTTTTGAAGTGTGTAAATAAAACGCTAATTTCTAGTTTCTGATCTTGTTCCTGAGCACGCGCTAACAGTAAGGTTTCAAAACTTTGTTCTTTAGTTTTTTGCGCACAAGTAGACAAAGTGGGTGAGTGACCTTCAATGGCACGCACCCCTTCTGCTAGCAAACGAGATTCAAATAGTTTCAATCAATTATCCTATTTTTTACCCGAACGCATTGCTTGCCACCACTCGTCAGGTTCGTCAATTTGACCTTGGTCATCAAGTTTCGGATAGGGCTGATTTTTTTCGTTACATATTCTTTTAAAGATAGGATGTCCGCCTTCAAAAAGAATGCGATCTATTTCTTCTTTAGGTAAACGAGACTTACCCGCGTACATACCTGCTAATTCACGTTGACGCTGTGCTTCATAGAGAATCAATGCTGATGCGACTGAAACATTGAGTGACTGGCACATACCCACCATTGGGATAATGACATCTTGATCGGCCAATGCGAGTGCTTCATCGCTGATACCGGTTTTCTCTTGGCCTAATATAATAGCGGTTGGTTTGGTGTAATCAACTTCACGAAAGTCGATTGCGGTCGCAGAGAGGTTAGTTGCAATGATTTGCATGCCTTGATCGCGTAATGCTTGAATCGCTTCAGAGGTCGTATCATGAGAATGAATGTTAACCCAGTTTTGACTGCCCGTTGCACTTTTGTTACCTGCAAGCTTCATCTCTTCGTCTTCCCAGGTAGCATGCACATCACTAACGCCAATTGCATCTGCTGTACGCACGATAGCGGCTAGATTATGTGGTTTATGTACTTGCTCTAAAAAGACAGTTAATTCAGGTTGGCGACGATCAAGCATATCGGTAATACGAGCAAAGCGTTCAGGGGTCATAATAACTCTCAAATATAACATTCAAAAAAGACTATTATACCCGTTATCATTCAAGGTGCAAAACTCAACAAGTGATGATTTAAATAGACTTGGTGGGGGAAGTTGAAGGCTTAACTTGTTTAGTGGGGACTTTCTAAGTAATGGTTAAATGACTGTATTTAATCAACATTAATAGAGGCTTAACAAAAAATGATTGGCTCAGTCTTTATTATACCCAGCCCTGTCCCTAAACGAATCTATCGCTGTAATAGTTGCTAAGCCCTAAGATCGAATAAGGTATTTCAATTAATCACGTGTAAAAGAGAAAAGAGGCACAGTGCCTCTTAGGTTAAGCAGGTAATTTGGCCAGAGTTAATCGCGTAATGGGATGTAATTACTACGCGCATAATCAGGTCTTGCCGCTTTTAGCTGACTTGCTTCTTCTTCTGTCAATTTTCCGACAGGTAACCCCAATACTTTATGTGTTAGTTGCTCACGTGCATCAACAGCAATTGAAAGCTTGATGATACGCGCGCTGCCTTTTATCTCTTGAGTTTCATAAGCAGGGACTAAAACACCTGATTCTAATAAATTGCTCACTGCTAACTCACGCATTGGTAGCGCCAGCACATTTTTTCGCTGGATTATAAATTCACGCAAGATGGCTTTTTCTTCAAAATCTAAACGGCGAATCATCATATTACGACAGCTAGACTCTCTACGATTGCAATATTCTTGTTTAAAATAGGTAAATAACCAATTAACGACACTTGTGATAAGAAATGAGCCCGTTAATAGCGCTAAAATCCAAATATAAGGGGTGTATAGTTGAGACCACTCTGTTATACCTGAAAGTTGCACTATCGAAACAGGTGCGACTAACAGTGTCGCGCAGGCGATACACATCCAAGCCATTGTCAGCGTAATGCCTTGCTGATCTTTTACACGTTGAATTAATTGCATCATAATAAGCTCCTAGCCAAAAAGTTGTTGTTACAAGCCATACAAAGCAAGAGCTATGCCAAAGTAATGAATATGGGAAATATAATATGAATTTCAGAGATTTAGAGTATTTAATTGCGCTTGAAGAATTAAAGCATTTCCGTAAAGCAGCAGAAAAGTGCTTTGTGAGTCAGCCAACATTAAGTGGCCAAATCCGAAAACTTGAAGATGAACTCAACGTACAACTTATGGAGCGTTCATCACGTAAAGTGATATTTACACAGGCAGGCTTAGATATCGTCAGTAAAGCCAAAACTATTTTAATGGAAGCAAAAGCACTCAAAGAAATAGCGAAAAGCCATAATGAACCGATGCAAGGTACTCTACATATTGGTTTGATTCCAACGGTAGCCCCTTATCTTCTGCCGTTAATTATCCCAACAATGAAGAAGAATTTTCCTGACTTAGAGTTATATTTACATGAGAATCAAACAGATGTGCTGATCAAACAGCTTGAAGAAGGTGAATTAGATTGTTTGCTACTCGCCGTATTACCTGGCATGGAATCACTACAGCAATACTCCCTCTATAATGAACCCTTAGAGTTAGCACTATCAGAAAATCACCAATGGGCAAGTAAAAACGAAGTTGGCATAGAGGAGCTTTCAGGTGAGCATCTATTAATGCTTGAAGATGGTCATTGCTTACGCGATCAGGCCATGGGTTTCTGCTTTGCTGCCGGTGCAATTGAAGATAATAGCTTTAAAGCAACCAGCTTAGAAACTCTACGTCATATGATCAGTGCAGATAATGGTTTGACTCTATTACCACAATTAGCGATTCCAACCAGCAGAAATCAAGCGGGTATTAAATACATCCCATTTAAGCAACCCACTCCCAATAGAACAATCGGGCTAGTTTGCCGTAAGAATAGTGTCCGTAAAGTGTGTTTTGAAGAGCTCTCAAAGCTTATCAGCCACACAGTTGAATTAAAGTTAAAACAATACGATTAGTAGTTAGAAAATAATATTAGTGGTTAGTGGTTAGTGGTTTCACTAATTACTAATGACTAGCAACTGATAAGTATTTATAAAAATCTTCTTTTGAACTCACTGATAGCTGACAGCTAATGACTAACAGCTGAATTCCAGATACAAAAAAGCCGAACAAAAGTTCGGCTTTTTTAATGTAACTTAGGAATCGTTACAAAATAACTTGCGCTAAATTGTTTTCAAAAAACCTAAAATGACGAGTTATTTTGAAAACAAAAACGCAAGTAACTTTGAAGCCGATCCTTAAAAGAGGCTTACGCTTCTTCGTCAGCTACTACTGGACGGTCAACCAACTCGATGTAAGCCATAGGAGCTTTATCACCAGTACGGAGACCACATTTAATGATGCGTGTGTAACCACCAGGGCGACCCTCGTAACGAGGACCCAATTCATTAAATAGTTTAGCTACAACAGCGTTATCACGCGTTCTAGCAAAAGCTAAACGACGGTTAGCAACGCTATCCGTTTTAGCTAGTGTAATTAAAGGTTCAACTACACGACGAAGTTCTTTTGCTTTAGGTAAAGTAGTCTTAATTACTTCATGTTCAACAATTGAAATTGCCATATTGCGAAACATAGCCTGACGATGGCTGCTGTTTCGGTTAAGTTGACGTCCACTGTGACGATGACGCATGACTTAATCCTTATTATTCGTTAGTCGATGATTGGTTTATTAATCTTCGATTAGGCTTGCTGGTGGCCAATTTTCTAGACGCATGCCTAGAGATAGTCCACGTGATGCAAGAACATCTTTGATCTCAGTTAATGACTTCTTACCTAAATTAGGTGTTTTTAGAAGCTCAACTTCGGTACGTTGTACCAGATCGCCGATATAGTGAATCGTTTCTGCTTTCAAACAGTTAGCAGAACGAACAGTTAATTCTAAATCATCTACTGGGCGCAAAAGAATAGGATCAAACTCAGGTTTATCATCTTCAACTACTGGCGTACTTGCTTCACGTAAATCAACAAATGCGTCTAATTGCTCAGCTAAAATTGTAGCTGCGCGACGAATTGCTTCTTCAGGATCAAGTGTACCATCCGTTTCCATATCGATAACAAGCTTGTCTAAATCGGTACGCTGTTCAACACGAGCTGATTCAACACTGTAAGCAATACGCTCAACAGGGCTAAAAGTCGCGTCTACTAATAGACGACCAATTGGACGCTCATCTTCTTCAGTATGAATACGTGATGAAGCTGGAACATAACCGCGACCTGATTCAATTTTAATACGCATGCTGATTTCAGCATTGCCCGTTAAATGACAGATCACATGTTCTGGGTTGACTATCTCTACATCACCATCATGGATGATGTCGCCTGCAGTAACAGGACCAGCGCCAGATTTAGTTAAACTAACTAGAACTTCGTTTTTACCTTCAAGCTTTACAGCTAGACCTTTCAGGTTAAGAAGAATCTCAAGGATATCTTCTTGTACGCCTTCCTTGGTGCTGTACTCATGTTGTACACCATCAATTTCAACTTCAGTTACCGCTGTGCCAGGCATAGACGATAATAAGATACGACGAAGCGCGTTACCTAGAGTGTGGCCGAAACCACGCTCAAGTGGCTCTAAAGTCACTTTTGCTCTAGTTGCGTTGACTTGTTCGATATCAACTAATCTTGGTTTTAGAAAATCAATTACAGAACCCTGCATTTGTGTCCTCTCTTAGCAGTTAACTTTACTTAGAGTAAAGTTCGATGATTAACTGTTCGTTAATCTCAGCAGATAAATCTGAACGTTCAGGTTGACGAGTAAATGCGCCTTCCATCTTCGTTGTATCAACAGCAACCCAGCTTAGGGCTTCACGTTGACCAGCAATCTCTAGTGCAGCGCCGATACGTGCTTGCTTTTTAGCTTTTTCACGAATAGCGATCACATCACCAGCTTTCACATTGAAAGATGGAATGTTTACAACTGTACCGTTAACCATTAGCGCTTTGTGGCTAACTAATTGACGTGATTCAGCGCGAGTAGCACCAAAACCCATACGGTAAACAACATTGTCTAAACGGCCTTCAAGAAGTTGAAGTAAGTTTTCGCCAGTGTTGCCCTGTAAACGAGCTGCTTCTTTGTAGTAGTTACGGAATTGCTTTTCAAGTACACCGTACATACGACGAACTTTTTGCTTTTCACGTAGTTGTAAACCGTAGTCAGATAGACGTGGTTTACGTGCACCATGCACACCAGGTGCATTGTCAATCTTACACTTAGATTCGATCGCACGAACACCAGATTTAAGGAATAAATCTGTGCCTTCACGACGGCTAAGCTTAAGCTTAGGACCTAAATATCTTGCCATTGTTCTTTCTCCAATTACCTTAGAAAGTTGCGATTAAACGCGACGTTTCTTTGGTGGACGACAACCATTATGTGGGATTGGTGTAACGTCAGTAATATTAGTTACACGGAAACCCGCCGCGTTTAGTGCGCGAATCGAAGATTCACGACCAGGTCCAGGTCCATTTACAAAAACTTCTACGTTTTTAAGACCGTACTCTTTAGCTGCTTCAGCAGCACGTTCAGCAGCAACCTGTGCAGCGAACGGAGTAGATTTACGTGAACCACGGAAACCAGAACCACCGGCAGTTGCCCAAGAAAGAGCATTACCTTGACGGTCTGTAATAGTGACGATTGTGTTGTTGAAAGAAGCATGGATATGAGCCATACCATCAGCAACTTGCTTTTTAACGCGCTTGCGAGCACGAGTTGGAGTCTTAGCCATTATCTCTTACCCTTATTTCTTGATTGCTTTGCGCGGACCTTTACGAGTACGAGCATTCGTTTTAGAACGCTGTCCACGTACAGGCAAGCTGCGACGATGACGAAGTCCACGGTAACAGCCAAGGTCCATAAGACGCTTGATGTTCATAGATACTTCACGACGTAAATCACCTTCAACGGTGAAATTTGCTACTTCAGTACGAATAGCTTCGATTTGTGATTCTTCCAGATCTTTAAGCTTCGTTGATTCAGCAAAACCAGTCGCTGCACAGATTTTTTGTGAGCTAGTTTTACCAATACCAAAAATTGCAGTTAATGCAATCACGATATGCTTATGATCAGGAACGTTAATGCCAGCGATACGGGCCACTATGCACTCCTTAAAAGTTAACGATTCATTTGTGAAAAGCCCGGTAGGATACTCTACAAATGATGATTTATCAAACAAAAAATAGCTTAGGCAGTAAACTACCTAAGCAATAGATCCAAAATCTGGATTAGCCTTGGCGTTGTTTATGCTTTGGCTCTACACAGATAACACGCACCACACCGTGGCGCTTGATAACTTTGCAGTTACGACAGATTTTTTTAACGGATGCACGAACTTTCATTGCAACACTCCGTAGTTAGTATAACTTTTCCAGATTAGGCTATTTGCCGTAATCCTTTAAGTTAGCTTTTTTCAAGACAGAGTCATATTGATTAGACATCAAATGAGTCTGTACCTGTGCCATAAAGTCCATGATAACAACAACGATAATTAATAGCGAAGTACCACCGAAGTAGAACTGCGTATTCATTGCAACCATCATAAACTCGGGAATCAAACAGATAAAGGTAATATATAACGCGCCAGCTAAAGTTAGGCGAGTCATTACTTTATCAATGTAACGAGACGTTTGTTCTCCGGGACGTATACCTGGAATAAAGGCACCGCTTTTCTTCAAATTATCAGCAGTCTCACGTGGATTAAACGTAAGTGCTGTATAAAAGAAGCAAAAGAAGATAATAGCAGCTGCATATAACATCATATGTAGCGGTTGCCCTGGCTGTAGAGCCAAAGAAACGTCAGATAACCAACCTAAACCTTCAGTCTGACCGAACCAAGCAGCGATTGTACCAGGAAATAAGATAACACTTGAGGCAAAAATTGCAGGAATTACACCAGCCATATTTAATTTCAATGGAAGATGTGTACTTTGCGCAGCAAAAACCTTACGGCCCTGTTGACGTTTTGCGTAGTTAACAACGATACGTCGTTGACCACGTTCAACAAATACTACAAAAGCAGTAGTTGCGAAAACGATAACAGTTAATGCTAATAACACTAGAAGATGAATTTCACCTTGACGTGCTTGCTCAGCTGTTTGCCCAATTGCACTTGGCAATCCAGCAATAATACCTACAAAGATAATGATAGAAATACCATTACCGATACCGCGTTCAGTAATTTGCTCACCTAGCCACATAAGGAACATTGTTCCTGTAACTAAGCTCACAACTGCCGTGATATAAAATGCCATGCCTGGATTTTCAACCAGACCTGGCATCATCGTTGGCAAACCGGTTGCAATACCAATTGCTTGGAATGTACCTAAGATCAAAGTACCGTAACGTGTATATTGATTTATTTTACGACGACCTGACTCACCTTCTTTCTTTAGCTCAGCTAAAGGTGGGTGAACAACAGTCATCAACTGGATAATAATAGAGGCCGAAATATACGGCATAATACCCAGTGCAAATATAGATGCACGTTCAAGCGCACCACCAGAGAACATGTTAAACATTTCTATGATGGTACCCTTCTGCTGGTTAAAAAGATCAGCTAGGACAGCGGCGTCAATACCAGGAATCGGAACAAAAGAGCCCATACGGAACACTAATATCGCACCTAAAACAAACAGAAGTCGTGTTTTAAGTTCGCTTAAATTACTGCCCTGAACTGCTTTAGGGTCTAACCCTGGTTTCTTAGCCATTGCCTATTATTCCTCGATTTTTCCGCCCGCAGCTTCAATTGCAGCTCGAGCACCCTTCGTTACACGAAGACCCTTAACTGTAACTGAACGAGAGATCTCACCAGAAAGAACTACTTTTGCAAACTTAATAGTGTTTACAAGTAGACCTGCCTGCTTCAACGTTTCAATTGTTACAACTTCGCCATCTACTTTAGCAATTTCGTTCAAACGAACTTCACCGCTAACAAGAGACTTACGAGATGTAAAACCGAATTTTGGTAAACGTTGTTTTAGAGGCATTTGACCGCCTTCAAAACCTGGACGTACTTTACCGCCTGAACGAGATTTCAAACCTTTATGGCCGCGACCACAAGTTTTGCCATTTCCAGAGCCGATACCACGACCTACACGTTTAGCAGCGTGCTTAGCGCCTGCTGCTGGAGATAGAGTATTTAATTTCATAATTACCCCTCAACCTTAACCATATAAAATACTTTATTAACCATACCACGTACACATGGAGTATCTTCCAACTCTACTGTGTGACCGATGCGACGCAGGCCTAAACCTGTAATCGTTGCACGGTGCTTTGGTAAACGGCCAATTGCACTTTTGGTTTGAGTTACTTTAATTGTTTTAGTAGCCATGCTTAATTATCCCAGTAATTCATTAACACTTAGGCCACGCTTAGCTGCAATCTGCTCTGGAGAGTTCATGTTCTCTAGTGCATCAAGCGTAGCGCGAACTACGTTAATTGGGTTAGTTGAGCCGTAAGCTTTAGCAAGTACATTCTGTACGCCAACAACTTCTAATACGGCACGCATTGCACCACCTGCGATGATACCAGTACCTTCAGATGCTGGTTGCATGTACACCTTAGATCCAGAGTGACGACCCTTGATCGGATGTTGCAGAGTGTTACCTTTAAGTTGGATTTCGCTGATATTGCGACGTGCTTTTTCCATAGCTTTTTGAATAGCTGCTGGAACTTCACGCGCCTTACCGTAACCAAAACCAACACGGCCACTACCATCACCAACAACTGTTAGTGCTGTGAAGCTAAAGATACGACCACCTTTAACTACTTTTGAAACTCGGTTCACTGCGATTAGCTTTTCGTTCAGATCACCGGCTTGAGATTCTACTTTAGACATAATCTTTACCCTTAGAACTGAAGACCAGCTTCACGAGCTGCTTCAGCTAATGCTGCTACACGACCGTGGTACTGGAAACCGCTACGGTCGAAAGAAATTTTACTAATTCCTTTCTCTACCGCACGTTCTGCAACTAATTTTCCAATTAGTTGAGCTGCTTCTTTGTTGCCACCGTTGCTCACTTGAGCACGTACTTCTTTCTCTAGAGTAGAAGCACTTGCTACGACTAATGCGTCAGCTGTAATTACCTGCGCGTAAGTATGGCGAGGTGTACGGTTGATCACTAGACGAGTAGCACCAAGCTCTTGTAACTTCTTACGTGTGCGAGTTGCACGACGAAGACGAGATGATTTCTTATCCATGTTCTTACCTTACTTTTTCTTCGCTTCTTTACGACGCACGTTTTCATCAGCGTAACGAACACCCTTGCCTTTATAAGGCTCTGGTGGACGAAATGCACGAATCTCTGCAGCTACTTGGCCAACTTGTTGCTTGTCAGAACCTTCGATGATAATTTCTGTTTGGCTTGGCGCCGTAGCAGAAATACCTTCAGGTAATGAATAAACAACAGGATGAGAGAAACCTAAAGTTAGGTTTACATCTTGACCTTTAACCTGTGTACGGTAACCAACGCCTTGAAGAAGAAGAGTCTTCTTAAAGCCTTCAGTTACACCTACAACCATGTTGTTAAGGTTAGCACGAGCAGTACCTGCTTGCGCCCAACCGTCTTTAAAGCCTTCAGCAGGTGCAAATGTAATTACACCTTCTTCTAAGCTAACAACTACAGCATCATTAAGAGTGCGAACTAATTCGCCTTTGTTACCTTTAACAGTAACTTCTTGACCGTTTACTTTAACTTCTACGCCAGCAGGAATAGTAATCGGTGCCTTAGCTATACGAGACATAGACTACTCCTTATGATACGTAACAGATGATTTCACCACCGATAGACGCTTTACGCGCTGCACGGTCAGTCATTACACCTTGAGAAGTTGAAATAATCGCAATACCTAAACCAGCCATAACTTTTGGTAAGTCAGACGTACCTTTGTAGATACGTAGGCCAGGACGAGAAACTCGTTTAATGGTATCGATAACTTTTTTGCCTTCGAAGTACTTTAAAGTAACTTCTAATTCAGGCTTTGTGTCACCAGCAACAGAGAAATCTGAAACATAACCTTCTGCTTTAAGCACAGCTGCGATTGCAACTTTTTGCTTAGAAGAAGGCATCTTTACAGATACTTTGCTTGCTGCTTGACCGTTACGAATACGCGTAAGCATATCCGAAATAGGATCTTGCATGCTCATAACTATTTACTCCGTGATTAATTGATTACCAGCTGGCTTTTTTCAAGCCAGGGATTTCTCCGCGCATCATATGCTCACGAACCTTAATACGGCTCATGCCAAATTTACGAAGAAAACCATGTGGACGGCCTGTCACGCGACAACGGTTACGTTGACGTGCAGAGCTTGAATCACGAGGTAACGTTTGAAGCTGTAATACTGCATTCCAACGATCTTCATCGCTAGAGTCAATACCACTGATTGTTGCTTTTAAAGCAGCGCGTTTTTCAGCGAACTTTGCAACAAGCTTCGTGCGTTTTACTTCACGCGCTTTCATTGATTGTTTAGCCATTATTTACACCTTACTTACGGAATGGGAAGTTAAACGCAGTCAATAAAGCACGTCCTTCTTCGTCAGTCTTAGCTGATGTTGTGATTGTGATATCTAATCCACGAATCTTATCAACTTTATCGTAATCAATTTCAGGGAAAATGATTTGCTCACGAACACCCATAGAGTAGTTACCACGACCGTCAAATGCTTTAGCATTTAGGCCACGGAAATCACGTACACGTGGGATAGCGATTGTTACCAAACGCTCAAAAAATTCCCACATACGTGCGCCACGTAGTGTTACTTTACAACCAATAGGGTAGCCTTCACGAATTTTGAAGCCTGCCACAGAGCGGCGTGCTTTAGTGATCATTGGCTTTTGACCTGAGATTGCAGCCATATCTGACGCTGCGTGCTCTAGGACTTTTTTATCTGCCAGTGCTTCACCAACACCCATGTTTAGGGTGATTTTCTCTATTCGAGGGACTTGCATAACAGACGTGTAGCCGAATTGCTTTTGCAAATCAGACACCACGTTGTCTTTATAGAAATTATGCAGTTTCGCCATCGTAAACTCCAGTTACTTCACAAGTTCATTATTAGATTTGAAAAAACGTACTTTTTTGCCGTCTTCAAGTCTAAATCCAACACGATCCGCTTTACCCGTTTCCGAGTTAAGGATCGCAACATTTGATACTTCGATTGGTGCTTCCTGTACAATAATACCACCAGTTACGCCCGCTTGCGGGTTTGGCTTTTGGTGTTTCTTAACAGTGTTTACACCTTCAATAATTATTTTACCGTTCGCTAAAACTGTAGAAATTTTACCAGTTTTACCTTTATCTTTACCAGTAATAACAATTACTTCATCGTCACGCTTTAATTTTGCTGCCATTTCGATTCCTTACAGTACTTCTGGCGCCAGTGAAACAATCTTCATGAAATTATCATTACGAAGTTCACGAGTTACAGGGCCAAAGATACGTGTACCGATTGGCTGGTTGTTTGCATTCAACATAACCGCTGCATTGCGATCAAATCGAATTACAGAACCATCGGGACGACGTACACCTTTTCTGGTACGCACAACCACAGCTGAATGAACATCACCTTTCTTCACTTTACCGCGAGGAATAGCTTCTCTTACAGAAACTTTGATGATGTCACCGATTGCTGCATAACGGCGATGCGAGCCACCAAGGACCTTAATACACATTACGCGTCGAGCGCCGGAATTATCGGCTACGTCAAGCACACTTTGCATCTGGATCATTACAGTGCTCCGCTATTTTCAATTAACTAAACTCTCTCGAGTTGCTTACCCATATCTTTATGGGTGCGGTAATATACCACCAACTTTTAGAGAAAGATAGTCTAAAAAAACAGCACCCGTAAATGAGTGCCGTTTATAGATATGTAACTACGTTAAAATCTAATGAATTAGATTAAGCTTTAGTTACGATTGATGCCAATGTCCAAGATTTATTCTTAGATAAAGGACGACATTCGCTAATTAAAACAACATCGCCTTCGTTACATTGGTTTGTTTCATCATGTGCATGTAGCTTAGTAGTACGCTTCATGAATTTACCGTATAACGGATGCTTCACTTTACGTTCAATAGCTACAACGATAGATTTTTCCATCTTTGCACTGATAACTTTACCTTGAAGAGTACGAGTATTAGATTCGCTCATTACGCACCTGCCTTCTGATTTAGTACTGTCTTAACACGGGCTATGTCACGACGCACTTGTTTAACTGAGTGCGGCTTTTCTAACTGACCAGTGTTTAACTGCATACGTAAGTTAAATTGCTCACGTAATAAGTTTAAAAGTTCAGCATTAAGCTCTTCAACACTTTTATCTTTAAGTTCGGTAGCTTTCATTACATCACCTTACGAGTTACAAAAGTTGTTGCGATTGGAAGTTTAGACGCTGCTAAAGCAAAAGCTTCACGAGCTAAAGATTCAGGAACACCTTCCATTTCATAAAGAACTTTACCTGGCTGAGTTTGAGCAACGTAGTACTCAACATTACCTTTACCTTTACCTTGACGAACTTCTAACGGTTTGCCGGTAATCGGTTTATCAGGAAATACTCGGATCCAGATTTTACCTTGACGTTTCACATGGCGAGTCATTGCTCGACGTGCTGCTTCGATTTGGCGAGCAGTGATTCGGCCACGGCCGACTGCTTTAAGTCCAAATTCGCCAAAGCTTACTTCCGCGCCTTTCGAAAGACCACGGTTGCGGCCTTTGAACATTTTGCGGAATTTCATACGTTTTGGTTGCATCATTAGATATTACTCCTACTTGCGACCTTTGCGTTTTGGTTTAGAAGGTGTAGGTTCTACTGCTAGTGGTAAACCACCTAGAACTTCACCTTTAAAGATCCAAACTTTAACGCCGATGATACCGTAAACAGTTAACGCTTCAGATGTTGAGTAATCGATATCTGCACGAAGAGTATGTAGAGGTACACGACCTTCACGATACCATTCAGCACGTGCGATTTCTGCACCACCTAGACGTCCACTAACTTGAACTTTAATGCCTTTAGCGCCAAGACGCATAGCATTTTGTACCGCACGCTTCATAGCACGACGGAACATTACACGACGCTCTAACTGAGAAGAGATAGAATCTGCTACTAGTTTTGCGTCAAGTTCAGGTTTACGAATTTCTGAGATATTGATTTGAGCTGGAACACCTGCCATTTTAGCAATAGCTGTGCGTAGCTTCTCAACGTCTTCGCCTTTTTTACCAATTACAACACCAGGACGAGCTGTGTGAATAGTCACACGTACGCTTTTCGCTGGACGTTCAATGGTAATTTTAGACAAAGAAGCGTTTTTCAATTTCTCTGTTAAAAATTTACGGATTTCGTGATCACTGAATAAGTTATCTGCAAAATCTTTTGTGCCTGCATACCAAGTAGAGCTAAATGCTTTAGTGATACCTAGGCGAATACCGTTAGGATGAACTTTCTGTCCCATTGTTTAACCCCTGTCTGATACCACTACTGTGATATGGCAAGAACGCTTCATGATACGATCGGCACGGCCTTTCGCACGTGGCATGATGCGCTTCATTGTTGGACCTTCGTCAACACAAATTTTTGTGATAACTAGTTCATCAACGTCAGCGCCTTCATTATGCTCAGCGTTTGCAATTGCAGAATCTACAACTTTTTTAATCAAAACAGCTGCTTTCTTAGGGCTGTATGATAAAAGTTCTAGTGCTTTTTCAACTGGAAGACCACGTACTTGATCTGCTACCAAACGCGCTTTCTGAGCTGAAGAACGAGCGAATAAATGTTTAGCTAAAGCTTCCATAAATACTCCTATTTCTTCGCTTTCTTATCCGCGACATGGCCACGGTAAGTACGAGTTGGTGCAAATTCACCCAATTTTTGGCCGACCATTTCGTCGGTTACAAATACTGGTACGTGTTGACGCCCGTTATGGACAGCGATGGTTAGACCAATCATATCTGGAATGATCATTGAACGGCGAGACCAAGTCTTAATTGGTTTCTTCTCTCCGCTTTCCATCGCTTTCTCTACCTTCTTCAGCAAGTGTAGGTCAATGAATGGACCCTTCTTGAGAGAACGTGGCATGGCGATACCTCTGCTTATTTCTTATTACGACGACGAACAATGTACTGATCAGTACTCTTGTTCTTACGAGTTTTGTAGCCTTTCGTTGGGACACCCCAAGGAGAAACAGGGTGACGACCACCACTAGTTTTACCTTCACCACCACCATGTGGATGGTCAACTGGGTTCATTACAACACCACGAACGGTAGGACGAACACCACGCCAACGCGTAGCACCAGCTTTACCTAATTGGCGTAGCATATGTTCTGCATTACCAACTTCACCGATTGTTGCACGACACTCAGTAGAGATTTTGCGCATTTCACCACTACGTAAACGTAGAGTTACATATGCACCATCACGAGCTACGATTTGACTGTATGCACCAGCTGAACGTGCAATTTGTGCACCTTTAGCAGGTTTCATTTCAACAGCGTGTACAGTTGTACCTACTGGAATGTTACGCATTGGCAAAGTGTTACCCACTTTGATAGGCGAATCATCACCAGATTGGATCATATCACCAGCATGTAGCCCTTTAGGAGCTAGTATGTAGCGACGTTCACCATCAGCATAAAGTACTAGTGCGATGTTTGCACTACGGTTTGGATCATATTCCAAACGCTCAACTTTTGCTGGGATACCGTCTTTATTACGCTTAAAGTCAACTAAACGATAGTGTTGCTTGTGACCACCACCGATATGACGAACCGTAATACGACCGCCATTATTACGACCACCAGATTTAGATTTAGCCTCTAAAAGTGGAGCGTAAGGCTTACCTTTATGCAGTTCGTGATTAACCACTTTAACAACGTGGCGACGACCTGGCGAGGTAGGTTTACATTTTACAATAGCCATTATTAATTCCTCTACTCAGCGCCAGCGAAATCGATGTCTGCACCTTCAACCAGAGTAACGTATGCTTTTTTCCAGTCGCTACGGCGACCAATACGTTGACCTGTACGCTTGGTTTTACCCTTCACGTTTAATGTGCGAACACCAGTCACTTCAACTTCAAATAGTTTCTGAACTGCTGCTTTGACTTCTGCTTTAGTTGCTGTACCAGCAACTTTGAATACCATAGTGTTATGGTTTTCAGCAGATAAAGTACCCTTTTCAGAGATATGTGGTGCTAGGATCACTTGTAATAAGCGTGCTTCACTAATCATGCTAAGCTCTCCTCAATCTTCTTAACTGCCGCGGCAGTTACCACTACTTTATCAAAAGCGATAAGACTTACTGGATCAATACCTTGCACATCACGAACGTCTACTTTGTATAAGTTACGTGCTGCTAAGAATAGATTCTCATCTAATTCTTCAGTAATGATTAGAACGTCTTTCAGTTCCATTTCTTTTAACTTAGCTTTCAATTCCTGAGTTTTAGGAGCTGAAACGCTAAAGTTCTCTACAACGATTAGACGATCCTGACGAACAAGTTCAGACAGAATGCTTCTCACTGCGCCACGGTACATTTTTTTGTTTACTTTGTGGCTGTGGTCCTGAGGACGCGCAGCAAAAGTAACACCACCACCAACCCAAATAGGGCTACGGATTGTACCAGCACGAGCTCGGCCCGTACCTTTCTGACGCCATGGCTTTTTACCGCCACCGCTTACATCAGAACGGTTTTTTTGAGCACGAGTTCCTTGACGAGCACCAGCTGCATACGCAACGACTACCTGATGTACTAGGGCCTCGTTGAATTCGCGTCCAAAGGTAGCGTCAGAAACTTCAAGTGCACTTTGTGCATCTTTCAATACCAATTCCATTACTAATTCCTTGGTTATGCTTTAACAGCAGGTTTAATGAACACATCGCCGTTTTTCGCACCAGGTACTGCACCTTTAATGAGCAGTAAGTTGCGTTCAACGTCGATACGAACAACATCAAGATTCTGAGTCGTTACACGCTCATCACCCATGTGGCCAGACATTTTTTTGCCCTTGAAAACACGACCCGGAGTTTGACACATACCAATCGAACCATTTGAACGATGTGATAGTGAGTTACCGTGAGTTGCGTCTTGCATAGAGAAGTTCCAACGCTTAATACCGCCTTGGAAACCTTTACCTTTAGACTGACCTGTTACATCTACTTTCGTAATATCATTGAAAAGCTCTACACTTAGCTCAGCGCCAACTACGATATCAGTACCTTCGTTCTCATCGAGACGAAATTCCCATAGACCACGACCCGCTTCAACGCCTGCTTTCGCAAAGTGTCCAGCTTCTGGCTTAGTTACACGGCTAGCTTTTTTTGCGCCAGCTGTTACTTGAATAGCTTGGTAGCCATCAATATCAAGTGTTTTAACTTGAGTAACTCGGTTTGGTGTACATTCAAGAACTGTAACTGGGATAGAAACACCGTCTTCAGTGAAGACACGAGTCATACCAATTTTACGACCTACTAGACCGATTGTCATTGCAATAACTCCTTTCTAACCCAGACTGATTTGAACATCAACGCCAGCAGCTAAATCTAGCTTCATTAGTGCGTCAACAGTCTTTTCAGTTGGTTCTACGATATCAATCAAGCGCTTGTGAGTGCGAATCTCATACTGATCACGTGCATCTTTATTTACATGCGGTGATACTAGTATTGTGAAACGCTCTTTACGAGTTGGTAGTGGGATAGGACCACGTACCTGAGCACCTGTGCGCTTTGCAGTTTCAACGATTTCCGCCGTTGATTGATCGATCAATTTATGATCAAAAGCTTTAAGGCGAATACGGATTCTTTGGTTCTGCATGGACCAAAACTCCAATAGTTAAAAATACGACATACAAATAAACACCTGACAGACTATCCTAGATAGAATTCAAGTGTATATTCAAACTTATTGCTTCCCAATCGGAAGCTTTTTGATAACAAAACTCTAAATTAGAGTAAGGTTATGGGCCTGTTGCCCGCCTGCTACTTGAGCAAGTTGGTGCATAATACAGTATTCGTGTGACATGACAAGCTTTTATTGAAGTATTTGTTTAAAAAGCAAACAGAAAGATCTTCTGATAAACTCTCACCATCAAATAGACCAATAGGATCATCGTGTCACTTAATCAAAACAACTCTCAGCACAACACGCACCGCCAGCTTATACGCTTAATGGGCCCTCTCGCATGGTGCTATGAGCAATGCATGGAAATGATTAGTGCTAGCGCCCTACCCTACTTTTGGTTGGGAGACGCGCCAGCGACGATCACTTCGCACTTATATAAGCAGATATTAGGGCAAGAGATCTCCTTACTCGTTATTAATGCTCATAATGCCTTTGATGCCAACTTATTCGCAGCCAGTGAAGGCACATTACGCGGGGGTGGCACATTAGTTTTATTGTGTCCTACTGATATTGATAACAACGATAATTTTTATACCTATATAAGTAAGCAATTAGAATGCTTTCCTTTCATAACCATTATGCAGGGTGACAAACTGCCTGAGCTCAATAACAAAGCAATCAATCAACAACCCCAGTTGCATCTTGAACAACAAAATAACGCTATCAAGGCCATTATTAAAACCGTTACCGGACATCGTCGTCGCCCGCTAGTATTAACGGCAAATAGAGGACGCGGAAAATCTTCAGCGTTAGGTATTGCGGCCAAACAGTTAATCGAATTAGGCTACCAACAAATATTAATATGTGCGCCAAGCAAAGATGCGACTAATACACTTTTCAAACATGCAGGTGATTCAACTAAAATAAGCTTCATTGCTCCAGACCTGCTTTTAAAAAATAAGCCAGCCTGTGATTTGTTAATGATTGATGAAGCAGCCGCGATACCCGTGGCAACATTAGAAGCACTCAGTGAGCATTATTCTCGATTAGTCTTTGCTACAACCTTACATGGCTATGAAGGTTCCGGTCGTGGATTCGCTTTACGCTTTCAAAAGCGCCTCAAACAGATAGCGCCACAGATGCGTTCATTACATATTGATCAACCTATCCGTTGGGGAAAAGATGACCCACTTGAACAATTTACCTTGCAACACCTTTGTTTAACGGAAAGCCAAACACCCTCTCCTGTTTATGACAAAACACAAAAAGTACACTTTAGCGTTGTCACAGCAACACAGCTTTTGGCTGACCCAGGTTTATTAACAGAGATTTTTTCACTGTTAGTAACAGCGCACTATCAGACTAAACCTTCTGACTTAGAAAAGTTACTCAATGACAAACTGCTTTCTATTTTATTGTTAACTCAAAATAAACAAGTATTAGCAGTTGCTTTGGTTAACCATGAAGGTGATCTTGATGAAGGTTTAGCACAACAGGTCTATCAAGGAAGTCGTCGCCTTAAAGGGCATTTAGTTGCGCAGTCGCTCACCTTTCATTGTGCTCAACAAGATGCAGCAAAACACAAATACGCACGTATACAAAGAATTGCAACTCATCCAGCGTTACAGCAACAAGGATTAGGTAAGCTGTTTATGCTCAAAATGACTGATTGGGCAACAACACAACAATTTGACCATTTATGTGCATCATTTGGTGCAACCGCTGAATTATTAAGGTTTTGGCAGATGAACCACTTTTCCTCCTTACGTATTGGCAGTAGTAAAGATAAAAGCAGTGGTACACACTCGTTTATTGTTAATCGCCCTTTATCTATAAGAGGCAAACAATTACATCAAGCAGTGGTGCAACAGTTCCATTTACAGCTAGCGGTGCAAATTGCACGTCAACTGCAGCAGTTAGACTCTCAATTAATTGCCACACTGTTAAACGAGTTACCTAAAGGCAGTTATCAACACCCATTACTCGTGAGTTACTGTCAGGGAAATTTACCTTACGATTTTGTGGAATTTCATTTAATTGCAGTTATTATCAATAGTGACCTGTCTTTACTAGATAAAAAACAGCAAACACTTACAATACAAAAAACATTACAAAATAGAAGCTGGGCAGATATTTGTGAAAACAACAAATATACAGGTAAAAAACAAGCTCAACTCGAATTACGAAATAACATCACGCTATTAACAGCACCCTATAAAATAGAAGAGTAAAATGCGCCTAGATAAATATATATGTGAATCCACTACCCTAACTCGTAGCCAAGCTAAAAAAGTGATTAGCCAAGGGCGCGTTAAAAGCGACGATAAAATCGTGCGTAGTAGTGCTTATAAAACATCAGAAGGCGAAGAAATCCGTTTTGATGGTGATATCATTTCTGTGCGTGGGTTACGTTACATCATGCTCAACAAACCTCAGGACTTTATCTGCTCAAATGTAGATGAACAATTACCAAGCCTATTTAACCTTATCGAAGCAGACAAAAAAGAGCAGCTATTCATTGCTGGTCGATTAGATGCAGATACAACAGGATTAGCACTTATTACCGATGATGGCCAATGGTCACATAAAGTAACTAGCCCACGTAACAAATGTAAAAAACGTTACCGTGTAGGTCTTGATGCAGTCATTACTGACGAAGCGATTGCCCAGTTAAAAGAAGGGGTTCAACTTAACGCAGAACCACAACCTTGTTTACCTGCTGAAGTAGAAATTATTTCTGACACTGAAGTTGTATTGACGATCAGCGAAGGTAAATACCACCAAGTTAAACGTATGTTTGCGGCGGTAGGAAATTTAGTGATTGAACTTCACCGTGAACAAATTGGTGATATCGAACTAGATGCAAGCTTAGCACCAGGCGAATGGCGTTACCTGACTGCTGCGGAAGTAAAAAGCATTGGTTAGTCCCTTTAATCAGCAATGTTATGCATTACTGAAACTTATCCCCGAAGGTAATATTGTTACCTACGGGGATATTGCCCATGCGCTTGATACTAAAGCTTACCAAGCTGTGGGTAATGCAATGGCAAGTAACCCTAACCCAATTATTGTACCCTGCCACCGTGTTGTAAAAGCCAATGGTGATATTGGTAACTACGCATTAGGTGTTGATAAGAAAATTGAATTACTTAATAAAGAAGGGGTAAAAACAGCCCAAGGAAAAATAGTCAACTTCAAACAAGTGCGTTTTCAATTCCAGTAAAACTATTCCAATTCCCCTGTCATAAATACTCAATAGTTCGATCACACTACTGTCATGCACGGCCCCTAATATAACTATATAAGCTAATTATTAAGGGGAATATCTATGAAAAACACAATTCAATTAATCTCAATTGTAGTGGCATCATTAATACTTGGTATGGCCATCATATTCTCATCAGCACCACAGGCAGAGCCACTTTCCGAATGGCCCTATGACTATTGGTATATGCTTGGCTCATACCAAGCGAACTAGAGCTGTTGTAAAAACTTCTGAGCAAGTTCATCGAGCTGTGTAGCAGATATTATCTCAACATTTTCTGCATCAATGACTTTGCCGTTAATAATAAGTACGGTGCGTGGGAAACCATGCCCGCCTACTGACTCAGTGAAGCTTTGGTGCTCAGGTGAAAGGTAGACTTTTTTCTCTTTTTGCATCGATAATGTATAAACATTAATATTTTTATCAGATAGCTTTTCACTGAACGTCTCTAAATTAAGAGACTGATCAGTACAATCAGAGCACCAATCTGCCGTTAGGTTCACAACACAGGTTTCATTTTCGCTAAGGCTCTTTTGTAGTTGCTCAAGGTTTGTCTGTTTAATCATTATTGGCTCTCGTTAGTTTTGCTAAAAATCTGTCTATTAAGTAAAAAGTATCAACACTACCTTCATCTCTTACAATAACATGGTGTTGTAACGCTAAGTATTCAATAGATTTATCTTCAGAGCCAACTTTTTCTATTATCTCGACTGCGGAGTTGGCCTCAACCACCGGATCATCTTTCGCCTGAATCACTAATAACGGCACACTCACGAGTGCTAATTTTTCACGACACGCCTCTTGTAACTCAAGTAAACGTGCTAACCCCGCCACATAAATTTTATCGTAGTTAGTATCAGGATACTGCGCGTCATTTTCTACGTAAGGCAAACTACCCGTTTCCACCGAAAAACCTTTTAACAGCCGATTCCATTTTTCTAACATGGGGGATAACTTCGAGGTTTTTTGTTGTAATGTTAACGCAGGGTTAATCGCGACAATGCCAGCCAACTTTTCTAGCCCAGTACTTCCCTGTAATAAGGCTAATAAGGCCCCTGCTGAAAATCCCGCTAATATCACTTCAGGGTGATAATGAGAAAGTACCGCGTAACCGCGTTGCACCGATTCCGACCAAGATTGTAAACTCACGTTTTTTAACTCAGAAGCATGTGTGCCATGACCCGCTAAGCGTACAATATAAACCCCATAACCCTGTTTATTAAGATGTTCTGCTAATTGTAATAACTCACCCGGTGACGCCAGAAAACCATGTACCAAGACAATACCTGCCTTTTGAAGGTCTCCCTGCATGAATTGCGGTTTACCAACATCTCTACTTTTACTCTCTCCTTTTATATAAGAACGCATGCGTTCATGCTCATAAATAGAGGTATCACGTTCAATCACCGCTTCAGCTACTTGTAACGAAAGCTTCTTAGGCATTTTTTTAGCCAGCTTTTTAATGATTTTAACCGCCCACTTCATTACCTCAAACTCATTGGCTAATACACTGGTTGTATTATCGATGCGCATTCGATGGAAAGGTTTTGGTGCTTGGATATGTTCATGGTCAACAAGCAAGTGGCCCTCTTTTATCGTGACAACTTGCTCTTCAATAGCTAAATTCATAATGCTGGTATAAGCTGCATAATCACCATTTGCAACCAGGTTAATGATGCCATCACGAATACTACGATGCACACGTCTATGGTTCTGTTTCTTAATCAACAAACAAGCCAGATAGATAACCTGCTTAAAATTTTCCTCAGATATTCCCTGTGCTGGTACATAACGCAAAGTAGTCGCAACGATATGATCCATATTGATAGAAAGGCGCGAATAAACACGATGCATAAACTTGTGCGTTAAACGATGACGCATTAACTTCATCATCCAATCCATTTTCCTAGCTGCAGAAACAAAAGGAAACAGATAAGCAATAATACGTCGATAAGGTTTACTGAAACTACGTACATCAATCGGGTGACCAAAAGAGATAGAAATATCACTTTCTTGTAGTAATATTTTACCCTCGACTAATAACTCTTCCTCCAATTGCGGTTCCAGGTCTTTAACCCAAAGTTGCACGCCTGTTGATAAAAGGTTTTTTCCTGGTCGAAGCGGATAATAGGTAATGTTAACCGGCACAATGCAAAGGTCTAAGGGAGCTAGATCGCCAGGGCCTCGCAAATCATAGGTATCTTGATAATAATTAATAAGCTCTTCATTATTATCAGCAATCGCACGTTTATACTGCTCCTTCATCAAAAAAACTTTTAACGCTAATATCGATGCTCCAGTGTGTGGCGCGATAACCTTATTATCGAGCTGTAATTGCAACTGGCCATCATGCATTACCTTTTTGCTTTTCACCATTGAGCCTTCTGGAAAAATCACCCAATTATGTGAGCCTTTCATTAATTCAGAAATCATCTTTTCATCGCGTCCCGGCATATTCAGCGGGTGGGCTCCGACAGACTCCAAATACTGACCAAATTTCCCCTTAAATAAGCCACTGTCAGCTAAAGAGTGCGCCATTTGGCCATTATGTTTATAGAGGATGTGCAAGAGAAGCCCGGTTTCAAAACGGGTGAAGTGGTTAACAACAAATAGAGTGGGATTAGCGCGCAGTTTTTCCTGACCTTCAACGGAAACGGCTGAGCGACTTATTTTTTTGATGGCACTGACAATCAGTCCCGCAAAACGGAAAGATTTATTGGCTTTTACTAAGGTCTCCTCTTCTGACATAACGCCTCCTTATTAAGCCTTAAGTATAGGGAGGTTTAACGTATCTGCTGAGGCTTAAGTTAAAACTGATAACCCAAGCTCAGTGTTGCTGTTTTTTCTGTATCAACCGTACTTGAAATACTGAGACCAACAGGTGTCACATAAAGTAGACCAATTTGTCCCGCAAGACCGACATCCCTATTATTAGAACAATACGCTTCACTTTTTGATGAAAGTAATGCACTGGGTAAATTCTCTGGGGAGTCAGTAGACTCATCCTCAGGATCACCGACTAAGCAAGTTAATGACTTATCACTCATTTATAGAAAAATAAGATTAAGGATTTGCAAAACATTAACCTGTAGAATGCCCAACCCAATAAACACTTTAAATATAAAAAAGAGAAAGTTATGCCAATCATCGATAACGTCGAATTTGACCAGTTCTTACAAACCTTTGACAGCGCGTTTAATGATCAGCAATTGCAGCGACTGGTATTGTCAAAATACAAGGGAGAGGAAACAGAATTAAAGCGCATTACTGTCCGTCCTCTGCTATTAAAAGGCCAGCAATTACTTTCTTTTTTATATGAATATAAAACCAATCATATTACTAAAAACCTATCACTCAGCGAATCGCTCGAATTCTTTAAAGCACAAGTCGGCAATCATTTTTTTAACGCTCACCTATTAACAGATCAGTGGGAAGCGCAATTAAGTGTGAGTAAAAAAGCGAAGGTATTAATGAAGAAATACCCAAACAAAAATAAAACACTGCAAACAACAGAAACGACCTCTCATGATCGTGCTAAAAATCGTTTTGTAGAACAAGACCGCCCTTATTTACGAGAGTTAGGTGTCACCGACAATAAAGGCAGTATCATTCCTGCTATGTCGCGTAAGTGGAAACAGATTAATCGCTTCATTGAAGTATTATCTCGCGCTATTGATAACACCGGTTTAGCGAAACATGACAAAGTACATATTGCTGATTTTGGCTCAGGTAAAGCGTATTTAACCTTTGCGGTACATGATTATTTTGTCGATAAGCTACAAGTAAAAACTGAAGTAACAGGCGTAGAACTACGTCAAAATCTTGTTGATTTATGTAATAGCACGGCACAGAAACTGGCGCTGGAAGGCATTAAATTTGAACAGGGTGATGTGCAACATTTTAAAGCACAGGGCATCAACATTATGATCGCTTTACATGCCTGTGATATTGCCACTGATTATGCGATTCATATGGGTATTCGTACTGGCGCAGAAATTATCATGTGTTCGCCATGTTGCCACAAACAAATACGCCCTCAAATGAAGAGCCCAACAACGTTAGCACCACTATTACAGCATGGTATTCATATGGGTCAAGAAGCAGAAATGGTGACAGACGGGTTACGTGCTTTATTATTAGAAGCACATGGTTACGATACGCAGGTATTTGAATTTATTTCATTAGAACATACAAGTAAAAACAAAATGATACTCGCGCAAAAACGCAAACAGTCACGCGATAACAGCGCGATTATTGCGCAAATAAAATCAATTAAAGAGTTTTACGGCATTAAAGAACATTGCTTAGAAGAGCTACTGGCCAACTAAAAAAGTAGCTCTATTAAATTGAAACTAGTGGGACTCTGCTAGTTTCTTTCTGATAAATTCTGCTTCACAATTTCAGAGTCTTGTTGCGCATAAAATTCTACGTTAAATGCGGTATCATCGGTCATTAGTTCCACTTTATGCCAATACTCCGGTGGTGAAATAGCAAAATCACCGGCTTTAATAGTTACCTCTTGCTCTATTTCGCCACGGCGTGTTTTAAAACCCAAAAACTTCACCTCACCCACAGCAACACAGATTTTTCCATAAACCCCCGCTTTGGTATTATGTTCAAATAAAAACAACTTAGGGATGTTCTCTTTATCCATCAAAAACGTGGTTTTATAATTTACAAAATCAGCAGGTATCTCATTATTTTCGTTAGACATATTTACCTCATATTTAAAAATGAATAAAATTATTCAGCGAGTAATTCAGTTAATGCTTGTTTGTATGTTTCAACAGATTGCGCACCAGACATCGCGCTATTGCGATTAAACACAACCGTTGGAACCGCAGAAACACCTAATTCTTGCCAAAACATTTCCTGTTCTACCACTTCTTTACGATAAGTTTCACTGTCTAAACGCGCAGTCGCTTCAATAACATCTAAACCAACTTTAGAAGCTTCTTGTAATAAAGTATCACGCTTAGAAACATCTTTTTGTTCCGTAAAAGTGGCACTAAATAAACGTAATTTGAACGCTGTTTGTTTTCCAAGCTGAAAAGCATATTCCAGTAATATATGGGCGTCTCGTGTATTTACAATTTTCATCTCTTCAAAAAAATTAAAGACAAATCCAACCTGCAGGCCACGGTCGCTAAGACTGTTACGCGCTTGAATACTATCTTCTAATGTAGATCCATATTTTTCAGTAATATGCTCACGCAAATTCTGCCCTTCCGCTGGCATGCTAGGATTGAGCTCAAACGGCTGCCATTTAAGGTCAACTTTATGCGCAATGTTTAACTCATCAATCGCGAGCTGAAGGTTTTTATAGCCAATAACACACCATGGGCATACGACATCTGAAATAATATCTAATTGAATTTTTTTACTCATTTGGGCCTCTCTTATTACACTCTATAATCTTATACTGACACTATAAATATATACTTTAACAATAAGAAAACACATACTTATTAGATAAATCTAAATGTAATTAATCGGGGTATTGTTATGGATGAACAGCGCAAGCAGCAAGACCCCACACTCGTTTGTACCTGTAACGATCTGTACATCGATGATATTGAAGCGGCCATCATCGAAGGTATCGTTGAATATGTTGAGATCATGCAATATAACGATACCCTACCGCGTTGTGGAGAATGCGATTGCCATGTGCAATTATTAGTGGAAGCTAGCAATACCCCCCATAGCGATTAACGACTTATTACTTGGGTCTTTGCAGTGAAAAAGGATCGCTAATTGAGGCATATTCTCCGCCACCTAAACGCGCTAATGGCGCCACTTTACTCGCATCAATACTCAGACGGCCTTTGGCATCTTTAGCCGTAATGTTTTCGTTCATATAAAGCTGTTTTACTTCAACAAAAATCAACGTTTGCGCAGCATCTCCTAACTCTTTTATTTCATATAACTCACAACCAAAAGCGATATCACATTCAGCTAATCGTGGTAACGAGAAGTGCTCAAAAGGAGTCGTTGATAAACCGCTACCCGTAAGCTCTGATTCACCATGCGCCAATGTCGCTGCCGTTTTTGTCACTAGCTCAGCCTGTTCGACAGAAGCGATATGAATGACCATTTTTTTGTTATTGATGATATTCGTTAAGGTATCTTTATCGTCTCCATTGTCTTTTTTACCGACCGATAACATCAATAGTGCAGGTTCACTTGATACCGCTGTAAAGTAAGAAAACGGTGCTAAATTATAACTACCGTTATCTGAGTCAGTTAACGCCCACGCAATAGGTCGAGGGATAATTGTTTGTGTCATTAAATGGTAGCGTTGCGTCGCCGTAAAATCAGAGAAATCGAGCTGCATTGAGTTGATCCTTACTTTGAGATTGTGAATTATCTATAATAATACTTTTCTATCTGAATGAATCACAGTTACTTCTAATTAATGCCCTACCAAGTAAATTATATCTGTTGCCCGTTACGCTTAACCTTTCAAGGCAATCACCTCATGACCCTCGATGTAAAAACAGTAAGAGGCTCTTTTAATAAGAAGCTAAATAAAAATGCCATTAACATGATAATTTTACTTTTATATAATGCTGTTTATTTACATTTACCCTTGTAGAATCGGGCTGTTAATTACACTTTAGAGATCTAAATTCCAATGCGAAAAACTGATAAGAAAATAGACAATAAACTACGCGAAGTATTAACCGACGTTTGCGATTTTGCTCTGCAGGAAGTTGCTGGTTACCAATGGATAAGCCACACAGTTAATTACAATAGCTTCCCAGACTCGCTGGTCATTACCTGTATGTTTGACAATAAACAGAGTGCCGATACTGAGAAACAACAAGGCGAACTACTTGCACTTATTAATGAAAAGCTTAATGCGGTGGCAATAAGTTTGAAAAACCCTAATAAACAGATTTCTTTTGAAGCGCAGTAAGTTAAATAATATCTGGGTAAAGTTGTCATCGATAAATGCATTGATAATTTACTTTACCCCTTTGTCTAAGTACCCCACACCGTTCACTTATATATACCCACCTATTGCAATGAACTTTACAAACGCGCTTTAAGTTCATAACAAAGACCACTATAGTGATCATCACTTTACTCACCTTGAGATAAATAATGACTCACAGCCCACTAGTAACCGTTACAGATTATCACCAACAAACAAAGCATCAGCCAACTCGCTATGCGCGTGCGTTAGGTTATATGGATTGGGCGAATCAGCCATTACCTTATCGTCTTTATCAAGGTGCAGAAAAAACACCTTTACCATTATTAGACGATGAAATTCCCGCGTCCTATTGCGCATTGTCTCAACAACTTGATACACCAACACAGCCTATATCTCTGACTTCCATAGCGAGTATGTTACAACTCAGCTTAGGTTTGTCGGCGTGGAAACAATATGGGGGGTCAGAATGGGCACTGCGTATTAATCCCTCGAGTGGTAACTTACACCCCACCGAGTGTTATTTATTATTACCTGAAATGGCGCAGCAAACGGCCAACTCGATGCACTACAATCCGTATATTAATAGCCTAGAGAAACTCGCTGAGATTCCAAAAAATGTAGCCCAACAGCTCAGCGCACATCAAGGTTTTGCTCTTGTATTAACCAGTATTCCGTGGCGAGAAGCGTGGAAATATGGGGAGCGAGCTTACCGTTATTGCCAACATGATCTCGGCCATGCGTTAGCAGCGCTTCATACAGCCTGTAATATTAATGGCTGGAAGATGCAATTAATCACTGAATTAGATCCGCAAACAGCACAACAAATATTAGGTTTTGCACAATTGCAGGAACACCAAGCTGAAAAAGAATGGGCTGAATGTGTTTGCTGGATAAGTTGTGAAGAAAGCGACATAGCAGCCGTTAGCCACAGTTTAAAATCGTTAACGAGTCTGGACTATTCACACCAGCCTAATCAACTGAGTAGCACACATGCTGACTGGCCAATTATCGACGATCTATTTGATGCATTACATCCATTGGCACTGCCTAGCGCTGAAATAAAACAGCCTATTCAACTTGATGAACAGATCACTAATTGCACCAGTAGCGCGCAAGAGCTCATTCGCCAACGACGCAGTGCGCAAAGCTTTGATATCAATAACAGCCAACTAGAATTAGCGGTGTTTTTACAGCAGTTACAAAAAACATTAGCGACTAATGCAGTGCCTTTTAACGTCTTGCCTTATTCTCCCAAAGTACATTTGGCTATCTTTGTGCATAATGTAAATGGATTAGCATCAGGTTTATATCTTTGGTGCCGTAACGACTCACATTTAGCGGATCTAAAAGAACAAATGTCAGCACAATTTAGCTGGCAACAGGTCATTAACAATCAACCTTTGTATCTATTACAAGCAGGTGATTTTAAGGCACAAGCCAAAGCAATTAGTTGCGATCAAGACATCGCCAGTGATGGCGCATATTCGCTTGCGATGTTGGCAAAATTTTCACCTCTATTAACTGAAACCCCAAGCCATTACCCGGTGTTATTTTGGGAAACAGGGTTAATTGGACAAGTATTATATTTACAAGCGGAAGCGTTCTCACTCAGAGGCACCGGCATCGGTTGTTTCTTTGATGACAAAATGCACCAACTGCTTGGTTTAACGAACGATAATTGGCAGGTGTTATATCATTTTACCGTCGGACATGCCGTTGAAGATAAACGCATTACCACTAAACCTGCTTACTTTCATTTACAGCCACAATCATTAAACGAATAACAATTTAAGGAAAATAAAAATGCAAAATTTAGCCCAACTTAATTGCCAGCCATGCGATAAAAATGCACCCGTACTGACGGCAGAGGAAATGGCCGTTTTATTACCAGGCCTTAATGGATGGCAGGTGATTATGGAAATTGGCATTCATAAATTAACACAATGTTTTGTCACTAAAAATTATAAAAACAGCATGGCTTTTACCAATGCCGTTGCTCAGCTAGCAGATAGTGTTAATCATCACCCGTTATTGATTGTCGAGTATGGAAAGGTAACCGTGATTTGGTGGAGTCATAATATTGAAGGCCTGCATAAAAACGACTTTATTATGGCAGCCAAAACATCGCAGTTATTTACACAATAATTTATTTGCTGTTTTTACAGTACACACTCGATTAAAAATAAGGTTATTTCATGCACTGGTTATGTCTTAAATTCAGCGAATTATCTACAACGCAGCTTTATCAATTATTAAAATTACGCGTGGATGTTTTTGTCGTTGAGCAAAACTGCCCGTATCCAGAGTTAGATGATAAAGATCATCAAGCGGGTGTTTACCACTTACTAGGTTACCAAGATGACCAACTGGTTGCCTGTGCACGTTTACTGGCACCTGGCATTAGTTATGCACAAGTCAGTCTGGGACGTATTGCCACCGCGCAAAAACAGCGACAACACGGCTTAGGTAAACAATTATTAAGCACCGCACTCGCGCAGTGTGAGCAGCACTGGCCACAACAAGACATTCAAATTGGCGCGCAGGTTTATCTGCTCAATTTCTATAAGGGTTTTGGTTTTAAACGCCATTCGCAGGATTATTTAGAAGATGATATCCCACATGTAGATATGCTATTAACAAAATAAAAAAGCGGTTTATATTTGAAAATATAAACCGCTGCCCATCCAGTAACGTTACAAATAGTAGCGTTAAAAACCAAGCCTATTTAGGAGAATTGCGCTTTAGTACGGTTCGCATAAGCCACTAAGCTCAACATCACAGGCACTTCAACCAATACACCCACCACGGTCGCTAATGCAGCACCAGAATGAATACCAAACAAACTAATCGCCACAGCGACTGCCAATTCAAAAAAGTTAGACGCACCAATCATGGCACCCGGTGCAGCGATACAATGTGGCTGTTTCCACTTTTTCATCCAGTAATAACTAATAGCAAAAATAAGATACGTTTGAATCAATAACGGCACTGCAATTAAAAGAATATCCAAAGGATTACTTATAATCGTTTTTGCCTGAAAGCCAAACAATAGCACCACAGTACCCACTAAACCGACAATGGATAAAGGTTTTAACGTCTGCCCTAGGCTGTCTAATTTTTTTTCATTATTAATAAATTTGCGTGTAACGACACCACCAATTAAGGGCACCACAACAAATAACACAACGGATAATAACAGCGTATCCCAGGGTACAAATACATCGGTGACACCTAACAAAAAGGCCGCTAATGGTGCAAAAGCAACCACCATGATCAAATCATTAATAGAAACTTGCACAAGGGTATAATTTGCATCGCCTTTACATAACTGACTCCAAACAAAAACCATCGCCGTACAAGGTGCAACACCTAATAAAATCATACCTGCGATATATTGCTCGCCTAATTCAGGAGAAACCCAAGGCGCAAAAAGATAACGCATAAAGAACATGGCTAATAAAGCCATTGTAAAAGGTTTGATTAGCCAGTTAACAACCACTGTAATAATCAGGCCTTTAGGTCGCTCATGTACATTTTTTACCGCAGTAAAATCTACCTGCATCATCATCGGATAAATCATTAACCAGATTAAAACCGCAATCACTAAATTGATTTGTGCATACTGCATATTCGCTAAACTAGTAAACAGGTCAGGAAATAATAATCCTAATACCAGCCCAGCTGTCATGCCTAACGCAACCCACACACTTAAAAAACGCTCGAAAATACCCATATGTACTCCTAAAATTAATGCCTAAAGTTAAAGCCTAAAATTAATGTTCATCTGCATCAGGGCAGATATTGTTAATGTTGTTGGCGTGACAGTTATCGCTTTCATCACTGCAACAGGACTCACTCATGTAGCTAATTAAGTCCAACATCATCGGGAGATTTGCGCGATAACGTAAATAGCGCCCCTCTTTGGTTACCGATACTAAATTGCTGTGTAACATGGCTTTAAGGTGAAAAGATAACGTATTAGGTGCCACCTCTAACAGTTGTGCCAACTCTCCAGCCACTTTTCCTTGATTACCTGCTTTCACCAATAAACGCCAACAATCAAGACGGACGCCTGAAGATAAAGATTCAAAAATCCCTGTTGCTACTAAATTATCCATAGATACCTCTTTAAGTTATAATTCAATAGTACAACAACTATTGAAATGATCAAGCGAGCAAAGCAATTTATATTTAATAACCCTGTCGCGTTACTTAAATAAGTAACGCTTTTCTCGGAAAATAATAGACAAAAAATCTATTCAGATAAAAGCGACAGGCACAAAAAAGCCCTGTAAAAACAAGGCTTAGTAATGATTTTCGCAGGGAGGCATTATCGCTAGAAAGAAAGTGAAATTAATAACCTAACTGACTTTTCATACTGTCAATATTATCAGCGACCCAACCTTTTGATATTCCGCCCCATGACTCAATAATATATTCCCCATCTTTCAAGGCGCCCTTAAAAGAACAGACAATATCTAAATCTTTAAGGCTAGCAATCGAGTCTTGAGCCGTTCTACGTGGAATATCAATTTCATCCATTATCTTGGGCACAGTATTAATACCATTATCAATAAAATGAGCGAGAAGAAGTCTGCGGTAAAATGATGTTTTGGTTCGGCTAATAGGCATAATCGACTCTAAATTATTTAAATAACAATCCTAGCAAGTTAATGCCTATAAAATTCGATCCAAATCGAATATCTCAATGAAATAAACAATTGAAATAAACTAATCAATATTAAGAAGGCTTAAATGGCTCAAGAAGCTTATCTAAAATGAAATACGCGCTCCCACTGTCCAACTATAATCAGTATTGTTAATACCATAATAAGTACCATTGGGGCTAAAAGCAGATATTTTTGCATACGGGTAAAGATGAAAAATAGAACGCATAGTTCCCGTCGTTAGCTCCCATTCACTGGCTTGCCCTTGGTTAAAGTCAACCATATCAGACTTATCTTGCGCATAATGATACTCAAACTTACCGATCACATAAGCATGTTTAAAGTACTTAGCAGTGGCAAAATAAGCCGAATATTTATTAGCATCATCCACCGTCAACCAGGTAAAACCATTGCGAACAAATTCACTCGTTAAACCAAATTTAACAGAGTAGTCATAAAAAAGCGGGTTGCTGATAGCTCAATCAGGTGCGTTTCAGTTTTAACACCATCAACACCCGCCAAATCGTCCAGTCATCATGCTGACTATATTCATAATAAGACCCTAACTTCCATTTAAAATCTAACGATGCCTGCCAATCCCTGCAGAACTATTTGTTAGACAGTATTATGAATATTCGCAGCACGCGGATCTAATAACGATTACTTATTTAGATAATAAGCAGTGCTTATTCCCGAGGATTTTATCCTATGGAGATACGTGAAATGGGTCATTAAGATAAAAAGTAAGTGAGCGTTTTAATCACGTTGGAGGCTTACTGAAAACATCGGAGGGTCTAAATAAAAAAACCTGCAAGGGCAGGTTTAATGAGGATTGTTAGCCAGGTTTTCTGCCTCTACGAAGAGGAGTTTTCATTTATTGATACCTAGTATTTTTATCTTGGAAGATAAGAATAGTTAGAAGTCGTAGTTGGCATCTACTAAATCACTGACTTCGACACTTTGAATGACAGGTTTGCTTTCTAACCAAGTGGAGATAACATTACGATCATCTTCTGAAGCTGAACCATAGCGCTCATTTGAACTAATGAAAGCTTCAAACTCATCAACTCCCCCACCGCCTTCGACGACCAAATTTCTCGACTCGATAAAATCAACCATCTCATCTAAAAATGCATCGAAACTGTTCTCATCAAAATCAGCAAAAGTAATGGTGATTTCAAACCCATAAACAGAAAACTCATCAATGTATAATTTTTTACGAAGTCTACGGCTTCTTTTTATAGTCTGATTGCTACTCATGCATTTATTTCCTTTTTCAAATAACCGATTCAACAATGATGTGTATCACCACTATATCAGCTGAGGTTTTATAATTTAGCCTTTCAGGGCATATTATGGGGCTTTACTACAAAAAATGCAGGGAAATGGCATCGTTAAATTGATATTTCAAACAAGTGCTTAACACAGTAACGTACACCGGTTAACGATGTCGCACTAAATGCGCAAGCAGGCACTCAAACACCCACTAATAAGTAAAACGTAAACTTGATCGTCACAGCAAAACTTAACGCTAATCGCATTCTCAATTAACTAGACTCAATATTAAAGACTTAAGCCCATTCGTTTTTTTTCACTTCATTATCGCTACCTGGGCTACGTAATGACAAGCCTTTAGTGCTAACCTGAAATATCCATATTAACCATTAGAAATAAGCGACCAATGGAAAAAAAACATTTTTTAAAATGGAGTAATCTCAGTTTCAGACGTCGCTTATTAGTGGTGATGTCTTTTTCTGGGTTAATACAATTATTGATTTTATCTGTTGCCGGTTTTGCCTATTTGCAACATTGGGAAGCACGTGACAGTGGTGAAACCGCCTTAGGTGTCGCTAAACTGTTGGCAGCAACACCTATGGTTATTAATGCATTAGAAAGCAAAGAACCGGCATTAATAGAAAATAAAATTGAGGCATTACGCAGTGCCATTAAGGCCGCATTTATTGTTGTCGGTGATAAAAATGGCATTCGTTATTCTCATCCAATTAGTAACCGTATTGGTAAAAAAATGCAGGGGGGGGACAATATTAGAGCATTAACTCAAGGCATCTCTTATGTCTCCTATGCAAAAGGTTCGCTAGGTAACTCCGTACGCGGAAAAACACCTATTTATAATGCTTCCGGCAATATTATCGGCGTTGTCTCTGTCGGTTACCTGGTCACCACCATTGATGAAAAAGTGCACCATTTCTTGTTCTTTTTAATTGCCATGGCGCTCTTAGTGGTGGTGGCAAACGCTGTTATTTCTAGTTTTACGGCGCGTCGCTTTCAACATGCCATTTTAGGCTTCGAACCAGAAGAATTTGGCCGACTTTATATGGAGTTGCAGGTAACGTTAAGCACCATAAAAGAAGGCATTATTAGTATTGATAAAAATAGTAATATCACTGCAATTAATCAAAGTGCTTGCCAGATTTTAAATCTAAAAACAGAAAAAGTTTTAAATAAAAACCTACAAAGCATGCTGCCAGAAAGCGATTTAACTGATATTTTATTAACCAACATTGAAGAAAATGATGTTGATACCATTCTTAATGGCCAGGCCATTATTGCCAATAGAAAACTAATTATTGTAGAGGGTGAAGTGGTGGGTGCAGTGTCTAGTTTCCGTCTTAGGGATGAAATTACCGAACTGACCAAGCAACTATCGCAAATTCGAGAATATGCCGATCTTTTACGATCACAGACGCATGAACATCGAAATAAATTAAATACCATTAGTGGCTTAATTCAACTGGGTAAAACCGCGGAAGTACTACGCTTAATTGGTCAAGAAACAGAGCACTATCAACATCTTATTCAATTTTTACGTGAAGCGATTGCAGAACCCATTATTGCGGGTGTGTTATTAGGCAAGAGTGAAAGAGCCAGAGAACTAGGCTTAGTATTGGAGATGGATGAGGGTTCGCGCTTACAGAAATTGCCAGACCATATGCGTGCGGAGGACCTAGTCACTATTTTAGGTAACTTTATCGACAATGCATTTGATGCTTGTTTTTCTGTCGAATCATTAAATAAAAAGGCTAAAAAAGTGTCTATTAGCATCAGCGATTATGGGCCAGAAATTATCATTGAAGTGGACGATAATGGCTGTGGTTTACCTGAAAAATTAAAGCAAATAGCACTGATTAAAAAAGGTGTTTCAAGTAAAACAGGCAAAAATCGTGGTGTAGGTTTATTTTTGGTAAATCAAATTATTAATCAATATAAAGGCCAATTGATCATGGAAAGTAATGATGATCAAGGGGCCAGAATAACCGCCTATTTACCTAAAATATTTAATAAAGGTTTAACAGATGATAAATAAGCAAATTATTAAAGTGTTAATCATTGAAGATGACTTAGGCATTGCCGAAATTCATCGTCGTAATTTAATGAAAATAGATGGTTTTGAAGCAATTGGTATCGCTGCGAGTAAAAATGAAGCGGAGACATTATTAGATGTATTAGCACCCGATTTATTATTACTTGATCTCTATTTACCCGATGGAAATGGGTTAGATATATTAAGGTATCTGAGGCAAAAAGAGCAGGCTTGCGATGTGATTTTAATTACTGCAGATAGAGAAGTGGAGACATTACAACAGGCGATGCGTGGTGGTGTTGTCGACTATTTACTTAAACCTGTTGTGTTCTCACGCTTAGAAGAAGCACTTAATAAATACCTAAAACAAAAAAATAAATTAGGCAGTATTGATGATTTAGACCAGAGCCTAGTTGACTCGATGATATTTAACGCAAGCAATAATACGTCAGCAGGAGCAAGACTGCCTAAAGGCATTGATAAAGTAACGCTAGACAAAGTACGGTCACTGTTTGTTGATCAATCAAAGCTCACCGCAGATAAAGCGGGTGAACTGATCGGCGCGAGTCGTACAACCGCAAGAAGATACCTTGAGCACCTGATCACTTCCGGTGAATTACAGGCTGATTTGAATTATGGCACCGTAGGCAGACCTGAAAGAACCTATATAAAAGCAAAGGCATAATAGGTATTAATCTTGATAGGCTGAGCAATTAATTGAGCACATAAAAAAACAGCGCTGATGCGCTGTTTTTTATGATCACCATATTATTTTTCTGACCCAAGGCTATTTTTTAAGAGCGCGATATAAACACAGCTCTAAAAACATCGTTGGATTAATTACTTTCCGGTGCAGCCAATGGGCGATTGCGATACTTGTTCAACACAGTCAATATAAGTGGCGTAACAATAACTAATACTGCGATCACTGAGAATGAAAAAGTAATCGGACGTTCCCATAAAAAGCTTAAATCACCGTCACTTATCATCAACGATCTACGTAAGTTTTCTTCCATTAACCCGCCTAAAATAAAACCTAATAATAAGGGTGCTAACGGGAAATTAGCGAGCCTTAAGAATATCGCCGCAATCGCGATAGCAATCATAATAAACACATCAATCGTATTAAATGAAACTAAATAAACACCGGTGATTGAAAAGAAGATAACCATAGGCAGTAATACCGTACGTGGCACCGCAAGTAACTTAGAAATATAAGGAATGAGGGGTAAGTTCAACACCATCAACACGATATTACCAATATACATTGAGATAATCACAGACCAAAAAATTTCAGGGTTATCCACAAATAATCTTGGACCCGGTTGCACCCCATAGGAGATTAACGCACCTAACATGATCGCAGTGGTACCTGATCCAGGAATACCTAATGTTAATAACGGAACAAAAGAACCACTTGATGCTGCATTATTTGCCGACTCTGGTGCAACAACACCACGCATACTACCTTTACCAAATTCTGCACGTTTATCTTTAGGGGCAATATTTCGCTCCATGCCATAACTTAAAAAGGCGGCTATCGTTGCACCTGCACCGGGTAATACGCCAACAAAAAAACCTAAAATAGATGAACGAATTGATACCGGTGCTAACTCTTTAAATTCTTCCTTAGTAATTTTCATGCTGCCCAGATCAGTCACCGACATGTCAGAATCTGTTTCTTTTTCTGGTTTCAAAATACCCATTAATGTTTCACCCAACGCAAAGGTTGCCATAGCCAATAGTAAGAAGCTAAAACCATCCATTAAATCCGTTAAACCAAAAGTGAAACGTTCAACACCGATACCTTTATCGATACCAACCGTTGCTAGCATTAACCCTAATATTGTCATCATCCATGCTTTAACGACCTGTCCTTTACCGGCAAAAGCTGCAACTGCCGATAAACCCACTAACATCAATGCAAAGTAATCTGAAGATTGAAAGCTTAACGATACCTTGGCGAGTGCAGGCGCTGCAATTAACAACATAATGGCAGAGAGTGTGCCACCGGTAAAAGAGGAATAAGCAGCCAGTGCTAATGCTTTCCCTGCTTGGCCTTTTTGCGCCATGGGGTAACCATCAAACGCAGTTACAACCGTGGAAGAACAACCAGGCGCATTAATTAATATTGAAGAGGTAGAGCCTCCAAATACCGCGCCATAATAGACACCAGCCATTAGAATCATGCCTGAAGATGGCTCTAAGCCATAGGTAATCGGTATCATTAGAGCAATCGCTGAAATAGGTCCAAGGCCAGGTAACATACCAATAAAGGTACCCACAAAACAGCCAACGACAACCCACATCAAATTGACGGGTAATACGGCTGTTGATAAGCCAATTAAAATTCCATCTAACATAAATTATTTCCTATAGACTTAAGAACAGGTAACCCGGCTCAAGATAAATATCGAGCACTTTGGTTAATAACAACCAAAAAGCCGTAACAAATGGGAATGACGCCCCAAATAAGATAGATTTTCTTCGTTCGCCTAACGCCCAGAAACCAGCCAATAAAAACAGGCTGGTTGCCAATACAAAACCAAGCCATGTCAAACCAAAACCATAAGCAATCATCAATACAACAAAAGTAATTAACAATCGCCAATCAAAGCCAATCACCGCGCCACTTTTTTCATCTGGCTGTGCCATTGCAATTAACAATAAAGATAAAAAAATCCCCGCACTGGTTAACATCCAAGGCAATGTACGAGCAGTAAAAGCTTCGTATTCATCACCAGGAAAAAGAGGAATTAAGGTCGTCTGATAACCGTAAGTTAAGCAAAAAATCAAAAAGATTAATCCACCGACACGATCACGACATAATAGAGATTCAGATTTTAACTGCATGAGATACTCCAGAGAGTCTAAAGTTAGAGGGGCCCACTGTGATATATTCTTATTTAAACGTGGTTTATCAAAAATGAATATTACAGTGGCTTATCTGACTAATATCCATGCTTCGGTATTAGTCAGATAACGGTCAAATGATTATTTTAAAAAGCCTAGCTCACGCATTAGGTCGCCCACTTGCTTCTCTTGATCTTCTAAAAAATTGTAGAACGCTACATCAGCTTTATAGTTATCAATCCAACCATTACGGTCACGAACGGTAACCCATTGATCAGTCTTATACATTGCTTTAAATGCCTTATTCCAGGCAGCCACTTTCTCTTTACTTGCACCGGGTGCAGCAAAGAAACCACGCCAGTTAGCAAAGACAGTATTGTTACCCATTTCTGTTAACGTAGGTACATTGGGAGCAGCCGCTAAACGCTCAGGCGCAGTAATAGCAATAATACGAACCTGTCCACTTTTAGACATTTCTAAGACTTCACCAAGACCTGTTGATAAAAGCGGTGTTTCACCAGAAAGTAGTGCGGCCATTGCCTTACCACCCGCATCATAGGCAATGTAACGTACTTTACGCGCATCAAAACCTTCCCCTTTAAAAGCAGCTGCTACCACTAAATGGTCCATGCTACCGCGTGCAGATCCGCCTGCAATTTTCACTTTTTTAGGATTGACTTTAAAAGCGGCAACCACTTGTTTCCAGTCTTTGTACGGAGAATCAGCGGCAACCACGATAGCGCCATAATCGGCAATCATAGAAGCAACAGGGGTTAAATCACGAAAGGATTGCGGAAAAATTCCACTAAGAGAACGAATGACTATCGGGGTTGAATTAACCATTAAGGTATCTTGTTGACGATCAGCCGTTTCGATTAAATGCGCAATAGCCTTGCCACCACCACCACCAGAAAGATTTTGATATGAGACTTGATTAACTAAGTCTTCTTTCATTAATACACTGCCTATACCACGAGCCGTTCCGTCCCAACCTCCACCTGCGCCACCAGGAATAACAAAATGTATTTTTTCTAGATCTGCAGCAAATGCTGTACTTGCAAAAGTGGCAATACTTGCCGCTAAAATTGAAGAGGTAATACACTTTTTAACATTATTGAGCATAGTAAATATTCCTTTAATTATGACTTAGGCTTAATAAACAGATAGTTACAAAAAAACCAACTTGGATATAAAAAAAAAATCATCAGGTGGTTAGATTCATAAAAATCTTAAAACGATTTATGTTGCAGAGATATTAATGTTAACGACAGCGCCTGACTAGTAATTGAGAATAATGAGAATTGAATATTTTAAGGCT